>JAFZRT010000053.1 GCA_017619735.1 Clostridia bacterium | reverse complement strand
CATGAAAAGGGATGAGTGCAAAGCACCCATCCCTTTTCATCACGAAAGACATTGATTTGAGCTCCGAATTTGCGTCAGCAAATTCAGGCGCAGCGGCACGCTGTCGGAGCTGTCACCAAGTTACTCGCTGCGCGGAGTTCATAATCTCTCCCCCTCATCTCCCTCGCCATACAGCTTCCATGTTGAACGGATCCGCAGGACATGATATAATCACCTTACCAATTCACGTCCCGCGCTGAGGAGACAGAACGGAGGCCGCAATGGATGAACGATACGATATCACGATAAAGGACTGCTCAGGCTTCGACGCGGAGGCGATGCTCCGCCTCTATTCGAGCGTCGGCTGGACGGCATATACGCGCGATCCCGACACGCTCATGCGGGGGCTCGCCGGGTCGCTGCTTGCGATAGGCGCCTTCGACGGGGACGAGCTCATCGGCCTCATACGGGTCGTCGGCGACGCCGCCACGATCATCTGCGTGCAGGACATACTCGTCGACCCCGCGTATCAGCGCAGGGGCGTCGGCCGGAGACTGATGCAGGCCGTGCTCGACCGGTACGGGAGCGTGCGGCAGTTCGTGCTCTGCTCCGACGATTCGCCCGAGGCGAACGCGTTTTACCGTGCGATGGGCTTAAAGCCGATGCCGGAGCTCGGCTGCGTAGGCTGGATACGGATGAAGTAACGGGGCCATAGTCCCTTTCGGGAGTTTTTCGGCATAAAGAAGCGGCGCGCTTCACAGGAAGCGCGCCGCATTTTTCTTTGTCCGAACCGAGGCTTACAGAGCCATGGTCATACGCAGGATCGCCAGAGCGTCGGCGGAGTTGATGGTGCCGTTGCCGTCGATGTCGGCGAGAGCAAGCTGCTCGGGAGTCAGAGCCGCAAGACCCATGGTGTAGCGGAGCAGCAGCAGAGCGTCGGAGGAGGTAACGGAGCCGTTGCCGTCGATGTCGCCGGCGGCGGGAGTCTCGGCGGAGCGGACGAGCTTACGGAACAGCTGGATCTCGGTGGAGGAGAAGAATACGCTGAAGTAGGTCGCGCTGTTGTTGATGCCGAGATACTTGAACGTGGAGTTCGCGTCGTTGATCAGCATACCGGTCGTTGCGCCCTCGGTGGGAGTGTAGCTCCAGTGGACGGGGGTGCTGCCCATGGTGAGGTAGTTGCCGGTCAGGTTGAGGTACAGGTTGTTTGCGCCGTTCTTGACGGTGCCGTCGGTGCTGAATACCCACTCCTGATTCTCGTCGACGCCGGTGGTGATGCAGGTCACGCCGGCAACGGTGTCGAATGTGACCTGAACGGGCTTCAGCGTGCGGTTGTTGTTGGTGTCATAGTACTCGTTGCCCATGATCAGCTTGCGGCCGCCGCTGACGTAACCGATAAGGTAGGTCTCGCCGGGAACGAAGGTGTCTACGGGAACGTACATTACCTCCATGGGCAGATAGGCGTTGGAAACGTTGATCTGGACGCTCGCGGAGTAGGTGTACTCGCCCTCACTGTAAACGGTGGAAGCTATGGTGTAGGTGATCGTCGTGGTACCGGCTCTGACGCCAGTTACGAGGCCCTTGTTGTCGACCGTCGCGACCGAAGGATCGCTGGAGGTCCACTCCTTGGAGAAGTTGTTGGCGCCATCGGGATTGACGATGGGCTGCAGCCTGAGCTGGAAGGTGGGAGCGAGGTTGTACGACTCCTGCGCGAAGGTGACGCCTTCCGGATCGATGGGCGTGCCGCCGAAGAGCGTCCAGTCACAGTAGACGGTCTGAGCGGAGTCGGGGTTGGCGGGGAACGGATCGTCCGCGCTCATTACAATGGGGAACGCGTTGCCGTGGGGCTCGCTGCCGTCGCTGCTGCAGCCGTTGGATACCATGTAGGCAAAGGCCTCCGCAACGGTGTAATCCTCATTCTTCATCTTGTTCCAGAACAGCGCCTCGATCACATAGTCGCCGGCAAAGGTAACGGACTGGGAATAGCCGTATACGCAGCCCGCGCCCGCATCGAGCAGGGCGTAACCGGTCACGCCGTGGCCGGAGAGCTTCATGCCCTCGCAGATCGCCATCCAGATGAGGCAGTGCGAGAGAGGAGCGGAGATGTGGTTCTGGATGTAACGGCCGTCGATGCCCGCGTCGGAGCTGCCGCCGTTATAAGCCCAACCGTTGGAGAAGTCTGTGCTGGTAAGACCGGAGTTGGTGGTGAGGCAGAGATAGGAGGTGCCGTTCATGGCTGTGCCGTGGGAGTCATAGATGACTACGCCGGCGCCGGGCATGGCCGCCGCGATGGCGGGGCCGGTGGCGCTGGTGCTCTGGATGAGCGTGTAGGTGCCGCCGGTGGCGTTGGCGATGGACTGAGCCTCGTTCCTGTACTGGTTGGTGAAGCTGCCGTCATGGCCGTAATAGGGGCCGATGAGAAGCACGTTGGCAGAGACGGGGCCGTTCTTGGTGTTGAGCGTCTTAGCCGCGGCTTCGGAAGCGGAAGCAATGACCTCTTCGTTGATCGCGGAAACGTGCTTGACATGACGGGAGACGTAATTGTAAATGCAGCACATGCCGTCAACGTTGAAGCAGAACCCGCGGTTGCTTACGTCCCTCATGCTGCCCGCGTCAACACGCGGATCGTTGATCGCCGCATTGTAAACGGCATAAACGAGCTCTGCGCTTTCGGCGCCGGCCTCGATCGCTTCGTTCTCGACTTCTTCAAGGAAATCCCAAACGGAGTCGAGGAGCGCGAGCTTCGCGCTTTCCTGCTGGGATTCGATATAGCTTTTAGCCAAAGAGGCGGTGGGGATCACGGCAAGCACCATCAAAAGAGCCAGCGCTATGCCGAGGAGACGTTTGAACTTCATAGGATCATCTTCCTTTCTGAATAGATATTATGATTATATCATATCCCGATGCGGTTGTCACCGTTTTTATGTACATTTTTTGGCTGAAAATCGGTATATTATCGCGGCTCCCCTACCCCGCCGCCGGCTGCCGCGGCATGAAAAGGCCGCCCGGCAGATCAGCCGGGCGGCCCGTGCGCCTTTCAGCGCTTAGTCCTTATACATGGGGCGAGCATGATAGTGGGTGTGCAGCAGCTCATGCGCCTTGTGGGAACCGGGAGCCTCGAGGAAGGTCTCGTAGAGCTCCTTGACCTCGGGATTCTCGTGGGACTTCCTGAGGCTCATGTTGGCGTCCTCACCGTAGAGGCCCGCAGCGCGGACGGCTCTCAGGTCGGTGAAGTTGCGGACGTAACCGGGCTGATGGGGCTGACCGCCGCCGTTTACACAGCCGCCGGGGCACGCCATGACCTCGATGAAGTGGTAGTTCTTCTCGCCGGAACGTACCATGTCGAGGAGCTTAGAAGCATTCTCAAGACCGGAGGTAACGGCGACGTTGACGTCCATACCGGCGACGTGGATGGTCGCCTCCTTGATGGCGTCGGTGCCGCGGACGGCGTGGATGTCGAGGTTCTCGAGGGGCTTGCCTTCGAGCACTTCGTAAACGGTTCTGAGAGCCGCTTCCATAACGCCGCCGGTCGCGCCGAAGATGTGGCCCGCGCCGGAAGCCATGCCGAGGAACGGATCGCAGATCTCATCGGGCAGCTCGGTGAACTTGATGCCCGCTTCGCGGATCATCTTGCCCAGCTCGCGGGTGGTGAGGGATACGTCGATGGTCCTCAGGCCGTTGGTGGAGAGCTCATCGCGCGCAGCCTCGAACTTCTTCGCGGTGCAGGGCATGATGGATACGACGACGATGTCCTTGGGATCGATGCCGGCCTTCTCGGCATAATAGGTCTTTACGAGAGCGCCGAACATTCCCTGCGGGCTGCGGCAGGAGGACAGGTTCTCGAGGAAGTCGGGATAGTAGGTCTCGCAGAACTTGATCCAGCCGGGGGAGCAGGAAGTGATGAGGGGCAGCTTGCCGCCGTTCTTGACGCGGTTGATGAACTCGGTGCCTTCCTCCATGATGGTGATATCGGCGGCGTTGTCGACGTCGAATACGCGGTCGAAGCCGAGGCGGCGGAGAGCGGCGATCATCTTGCCCTCGACGTTGGTGCCGATGGGCATGCCGAACTCCTCACCAAGCTGTACGCGGACGGAGGGAGCGGGACCGACGACGACGTGCTTGGTGGGATCCGCGAGGGCTTCCCAGACCTTCTTGGTGTCGTCCCTTTCGGTAAGGGCGCCGGTCGGGCAGACTGCGATACACTGGCCGCAGTTCACGCAGGCGGTCTCATCGAGGTCCATCTCGAAAGCGGAGGCGATGTGGGTCTTGAAGCCGCGCTGGTTGGGGCCGATGACGGCGCAGTGCTGGTTGTGCTTACATACGGCGACGCAGCGGCGGCACAGTATGCACTTGGAGTTATCGCGGATAAGATGGATGGCGGAATCGTCGATGTCGGGCTTCATGGGCTCGCCGAACTCGAACTTGTGGTTGTCCGCGCCGTACTCCTGCGCAAGGGTCTGCAGCTCGCAGTTGGTGGAGCGGGAGCAGCCGAGGCAGTCCATGCGGTGGTTGGAGAGCATGAGCTCGAGGGTGGTCTTGCGAGCCTTCCTGAGGGCGGGGGTGTTGGTCCTTACGACCATGCCCTCGGCGACCTGCTGCAGGCAAGCGACGGGGTTGCTCCTGGCCTTTTCCACCTCGACAACGCACATACGGCAGGCGCCGATGGCGTTGACGTCCTTGAGGTAGCAGAGGGTGGGGATGCGGATGCCTACAGACTCAGCGGCCTGAAGGATCGTGTAGTTGGCAGGAACCTGAACGGCCATGCCGTTGATTGTCATGTTGATCATTTCCATATTGCTAACTCCTTATTTCTTGACGATGGCGCCGAACTTACAGGTCTCGATGCAGGCACCGCACTTGATGCACTTCTTGACATCGATGGTGTGAGGCTGCTTGACCGTGCCGCTGATAGCGCCGACGGGGCACTTGCGTGCGCAGGCAGTACAGCCGCGGCAGACGTCGGGCTGGATCTCATAGTGCATGAGGTTCTTGCAGACGCCGGCGGGGCAGCGCTTCTCGAATACGTGGGCCTCATACTCGTCGCGGAAGTACTTCAGCGTGGAGAGTACGGGGTTGGGAGCGGTCTGACCGAGAGCGCACAGAGCGTTCGCCTTGATGTAATAGCAGAGCTCTTCGAGCTTGTCGAGGTCTTCGGGCTCGCCGCGGCCGTCGGTGATCTTGTTGAGGAGCTCGAGCAGGCGCCTGGTGCCTATACGGCAGGGGGTGCACTTACCGCAGGACTCGTCGACGGTGAAGTCAAGGAAGAACCTTGCGAAGTCGACCATGCAGGTAGAATCGTCGGTAACGATCATACCGCCGGAACCCATCATGGCGCCGATCTTGGTGAGGTTGGCGTAATCGATGGGGGTGTCGAGGAACTGAGCGGGGATACAGCCGCCGGAGGGACCGCCGGTCTGGACCGCCTTGAACTGCCTGCCCTTGGGGATGCCGCCGCCGATATCATAGATGATGTGGCGCAGGGTCGTGCCGAGCGGGATCTCGACGAGGCCGGTGTTGTTGATAGCTCCGCCGAGAGCGAAGACCTTGGTGCCCTTCGAATCCTCGGTGCCCATGGAAGCGAACCAGTCGGCGCCCTTGAGGATGATCTGGGGGATGTTGGCCAGGGTCTCAACGTTGTTGATGATAGTGGGCTTCTGGAACAGACCCTTGTTCGCGGGGAACGGGGGCTTGTTGCGGGGCTCGCCGCGGTTGCCCTCGATGGAGGTCAGGAGCGCGGTCTCCTCGCCGCAGACGAACGCGCCGGCGCCGAGACGGATGTCGATATCGAAGTTGAAGCCGGTGCCGAAGATATCCTCGCCGAGCAGGCCGTACTCACGGGCCTGACCGATGGCTATCTTCAGACGCTCAACGGCGATGGGGTACTCGGCACGGACGTAGATGAAGCCCTTGGAAGCGCCGATGGCATAGCCGGCGATGGCCATGGCCTCGAGCACGGCGTGGGGATCGCCCTCGAGAACGGAACGATCCATGAACGCGCCGGGGTCGCCCTCGTCGGCGTTGCAGACGACGTACTTTTGATCCGCATCATTGGCAGCGGCAAACTGCCACTTCATGCCGGTGGGGAAACCAGCGCCGCCGCGGCCGCGGAGGCCGGACTTCTTCATGACGTCGATAACCTCGGCGGGAGTCATCTCGGTAAGGACCTTGCCCAGAGCGGCGTAGCCGTCCATGGCGATGTACTCTTCGATGTTCTCGGGGTTGATGACGCCGCAGTTGCGGAGAGCAACGCGCATCTGGGTCTTGTAGAAGTTGGTCTCGCCGAGGGCGGGAACGTCCTCCAGCTTCTGACCGGCTTCTTCCTTATGGACGAGGCGCTCAACGATACGGCCCTTGAGGAAATGCTCTTCGGCGATCTCCTTGACGTCCTCGGGCTTGACACGGCTGTAATAGGTGCCCTCGGGATAAACGATCATGATGGGGCCCATGGCGCAGAGGCCGAAGCAGCCCGTCCTGATGACCTGGACCTCATCCTGCAGGCCCAGTCTCTCGAGCTCGGCCTTGAGGTTGTCCGCGATAGCCTGGGAGCCGCCGCTGGTGCAGCCGGTACCGCCGCAAATCAAAACATGTGTACGAATCATTAACCTAACCCTCCGTTATTTTTCTGCAGCACCGATGGTGTATTCAACAATGGGCTCGCCGCCCACGATGTGCCTCGCAACGATCTCCCTGGCCTTGACGGGATCGACGTGGACGTAGGTCACGCGCTGGTCGCCCTCAAAGACCTCAACGATCGGCTCGAAACGGCACATGCCGATACAGCCGGTCTGGCTGACCTCGACAGCGCCCGTAAGACCGCGGTTTGCAATTTCCTCAACGAAGGCATTGAGGACGGGACGTGCGCCCGCCGCTATGCCGCAGGTCGCCATGCCGACGACTATGCGCTTATCGGCGCCGCCCTCGCGAAGGACGACCTTGTTCTGCATCCTTTCGCGGATCGCTTTCAGTTCTTCCAAAGATTTCATAATCACTTGTCCTTTCATTATGATGGTGATTTGATTTTCGAAATATTGACCGTGGACCCCCACGGGATTTAAGGATTTTAATCGCCTGTGCCGTACTGTTCGGTGAGCGACTCCCTTATCCAGACGAGCACGTCCGGGGACGAGAGCGGGATGTCCTCCCCCAGCACCTCGCGAAGTTCGCGGGTGTCGAGCTCGACAGTCCGGTCGGGCATCTCGTGCACGAACACGAAGTCCACGTCGGGACTGCCCTGCACGAGCGATACCACCGTGGATATCACGTCCCCGAGCGGGGTGAAATCCAGGTGATTTTTGTAGAACAGAGCCGCGACCTCCGTCCCGTGATGATCAGGCGCAATGGCCTTTTCACGGGAGCTGATGGTCATGTGACCGCCCGTCTGCTCCGCCGCGAGCTTCAAAAGCGGCAGGCCGAGCCCGACCTTGCGGGTCTTGCGGGTGGTGGAGAATGGGTCGGTGACCCGGGCGAGGAATTCCTCGCTCATGCCCTTGCCGTCGTCCTCTATCTCCAGCTTCAGCGTCTCGTCCGTTTCCGTGAGTATTATGCGGACGATCGTCGCTTCGGCATGGATGGAGTTCTGCGCGATGTCGAGTATGTTGAGCGACAGTTCCTTCACTTTATCTCCTCCTTACAGCTTTGTTCCTTTAAGGTTTTCGATAAGCGCGTGACGTATCTCGTCTGCGGGGGCTTCCGGATCGCAGTCGAGCTCGATATGATTGAGCGTGACGGCAAAATCCGTGAGCCGGTGGGCGTCAGAGGAGACGACCACCCTTCTTCCGCCGGAGAGCTTTTCGGCGTTTTCCTTGTCCCGAACTTCACAAAGATCGAAGCTCGGCTCGTCCGGGAACATGCCGAGTATGGCGAGCATACCGTTCGATTCCCTGTCGATGTGCGCGGGATACGCGACCCCGCCCATCGAGCGGACGAGTTCCGCGGCGTCGGCTAACGAAAGTGACGTGGCCGCCGGCAGGAACCAGGGGTCCTCGCCGACTATCTCATCGTCCTTTTCCATAATGGGCTGACTGCCGAAGATCTCCACACGGTTCTTGAGCTTCATTCGATAGGGCTGTATCGCCTCGTCGAAATCCAGCGCCTGTTTCAGGCCTTCAAACAGGCAGACCATGTGTATCTCTTCCGAAGTGGTCAGCTCGCAGCCGGGGACCGGCACTACGCCGTAATCCTCGCACGCTGCGAAAAAGGCCTTGCAGTTCTTGCAGGAGTTATGATCGGTCAGAGCGACTATCCTGACCCCCGCGAGGAACGCCATACCCGCAATGTTGCAGGGCGTCATGTCGTCGTCCCCGCAGGGCGACAGGCACGAATGCACATGCAAATCGTAGGTAAAGAGAGCCATCCGTCAGTTCCTTTCTCACTGCACGTCGGAATACGCCGAGGATTCCTTGTGAGCGGCTTCGCGGCCCTCTTCCTCCATGCAGGAGGCGATCTCGGCGCAAAGCTCGAACACGCCCTTCGGGCTTCCGAGCAGATTTATGCCGTGGAGCTTCGCCTTCACCACAGCCTCCCTGTCTGGAACGACGCCCTCCGCGAATACCACGCAGGCGACGTCGGTGAGCTGCGCTACCGCGGCGACGTTCATGTTGGTCATTATGGTGACCCACGCGTCGCCGGATTCGGCTCTGCCCATGACCCAGCTCAGAAGGTCGCCCGCGTAGCCGCCCGTGATCTCACGGTCGCCCTCGACGAGCTCTATCACGCTGAGTCCCAGCTTTTCAACAAGTTTTTCTACCGTCAGCATTTGTTTCTCTCCCTAAGTGGTCGATTCATTCCATTTCGGTCCTGATCTTGCAGTCCTCGAGCTTCGCTTCGCCGTTCACGACGTCGAGCGCGAACGCTCTGCACGTGGGCGAGCCGCACGCGCCGCAGTCCTTTTTGGGGAGCTTGTCGGCTAGCGCTTCCGCCTTTTTCATGGCGAGCATCATGGCGAGCATGTTCGGAGCGCCTTCGGGCATATAGGTAAAGGCCTCCTCCTCCGTGTATTCGTCGGAGATGTTCCCCGCCGCGATACTCTCGTCCACGTCCCTTATGTCGTTGGGCTTAACGACCATGCCGCCGGTCTTCCTGAGGTTATGCAGGCGGACCCTTGCGACGTAGCCGTTGGTCGGGGCGAGAACGCCGCCGACGCAGCCGGGGCTGCACGCGTTCAGTTCAACGAAGCTGATATCGCTGACCGTTCCGCTTTCAAGATCGTCCAGCACTTTTATAACGTTGTCTATCCCGTCCGCCGAAAGGTAGCCGTCGTTCATGAGCGACGCCGCCTCTCCGCTGGTGGTCGCCCAACCGAGACCGACTATGCCGGCTTCGGACGCGGCCTCCGGAGAGGGTACCTCGTCATGCTTCATCCTCGACAGCAGCTCCATGTAGACGTCGTTCATCGATGTAACGTAGTCGACATAGACCTTCTGCCCCTCCATAACACTCTTCGCCCAGCTGACCTTTGCGGGACAGGGGGAAATAAAGACCGTTTTTATGTCGGAGGGCGAAAGCTCGGGATGCTCCCTCATCGCCTTCTCGCGGGCAAGCTTGCCGGCGAGCTCGTAAGGGGTGAGCACGGGAACGAGCTGTTCGCAGAGCGTCGGGTATCTGAGCTTAATGAGTCTTACGACAGCGGGACATGCGGAGCTTATGACGGGATCCCTGCTCTGCCTGCCGTTCATGTAGATCCTCGTGAGATCCGTCACGTATTCGGCGGCTTTGGCGACCTCGTAGACTTCGGAGAAGCCCATATCGAGGAGGCCCTGGATCACGTAGTCCGCTTCGTTCATGTGGTTGAATTGCCCGAACAGCGAGGGTGCGGGCAGCGCTATGAGGTGTTTGGAATAATCGAGGTCGGTCAGCTTGTCATAGGAGGCGTGCTTCGCGGAATGCTTGCATACCCTGATGCACTCGCCGCAGTCGATGCACGACAGCGGGTTGATGACCGCCTTGTTGTTCCTGATCCGGATGGCCTCAACGGGGCAGCGCCTCAAGCAAGTGGTGCATCCCGTACATTTGTCGGGGTCTATGGAGACCGAGTGAGTGTATTTAGCCATTTCCGGCCCTCCTTCTTAAAGTTTCTTTGAACAGCTCAGTGCTTGTTCAGGTGATACCACAGCTCGATCGTCGTGCCGACGCCGACCTTGGTATCGATGTGCATCTCGTCCGAATATCTCTTCATATTGGGAAGGCCCATGCCCGCGCCGAAACCCAGCGCGCGTATGTTTTCCGGAGCGGTCGAGAAGCCCTCTTTCATGGCCTCCTCGACGTTGCGGATGCCGGGACCGACGTCCTTGAGGATGATGATTATCGTGTCCTCGGTAATGTAGACGTCCGCGTCGCCTCCGTGGGCGTGGATGACCATGTTGATCTCGCCCTCGTACATGGCGACCGAAATGCTGCGGATCACCTCCGGCGGAACTCCCAGCTGCCTGAGAAGTTTCTTTGTCTCGACCGACGCGCGCCCCGCATTTGCGAAGCTCGCTCCGTCGACGTCGAAATGATAATGCAGCGTCTCACTCATTTTCGGTACCGTCCGCTTCCTCCGCACGCCCGGCTGCGGGAATGTTGCTTCCTCCGAGCCCGGCGGCGTAAAGTCTTCCGCAGGATTCGAACATGGGAAGTTCGGTCTGAAGCACTACGACTCCGTTTTCCTCGGCAAAATCAACGATGCCGGCAGGCGGCATCTTGCCTCGCACGAATACCACGCAGTTCATGTCCATCATGAGCAGAGTACGTATGACCTGTACGTTTATGAGGCCGGAGAGCAGTATCCCCTGATCCTTTACGTAGGCCAAAACGTCGCTCATCATGTCGCTTCCGCAAGCGGAATGTACCTCCAGATCGAGCTTATCCTCACCGGTAAGCACCTGAGCTTCGAGTATCTCTGCCACCTGACTGATCTTCATTTTGGCGATTCTCCTTTGAAAACGGTTTGTTGTCGTTTACTGGTATTTGGCGACTATGTCCCTGACGTCAGCGGGAACGAGACGGCCGTAGACCTCGCCGTCGACGGTCATGACGGGAGCAAGACCGCAGCAGCCGAGGCAGCGGGTGGCCTCAAGGGTGAACTTGCCGTCCGGTGTGGTGTGACCGGGTTCTACGTTGAGTACGCGGGAAAGCTCGTCCAGGATGTTCTGAGAGCCCTTGACGTAGCAGGCGGTGCCCAGACATACCCTGATGAGGTGCTCGCCCCTGGGCTCGAGGTTGAACATGGAGTAGAAGGTGGAAACACCGTAGATCTCCTCCAGGGAACGACCGAGTCCGTCCGCGACCATCTTCTGGACCTCTATGGGCAGATAGCCGTAGATGTCCTGTGCCTTTTGAAGAACGGGCATAGTCGCGCCGTCCTTACCCTTCCAAGTGGCGATGAAATCCTTGAGCTCTTTTTCCTGCTCAGGAGTGCCCTTAAAGGGAATTGCCGTGATTTGTTTTGCCATGACAGTCCTCCTTGTACCGCTTTATAGCGGATAATATTGGTTATCGTTCGGCGGATGACGGCCGCCCCTCCCCCGCCGCGCTCCCGCAGGCGCGCAGTTGGGTGATGTTAAGCTATCATCAGCCAACATACAGTATAACACATCAGTTTGTTTTATTCCATAAGCAAATCGTCCAATTTATTGTATATTTCGCCATTCGTTTTTTCGCCCGGCCGAAACTGTCTCATTCAATACATTTCGGGCACAAAAAAGACCGCCGCATGCGCGGCGGTCCCCTCCTCATCCGGAGCGGCGGAGAAAAAAGGAACGGCCGCAAGGTTGCATTCACTTAAGGAGACGCAGGTTTTCGACCTGTAAAGCAAACAGAATCAAAAACAGATCCGCGGACGAGTCGATCCTCGGATCTGTTTTGATTTCAGCGGCCGAAAACCGCGAAGCGTCTCAAAAGAGGAGATTTTTG
>JAFZRT010000052.1 GCA_017619735.1 Clostridia bacterium | reverse complement strand
TTATTCTTTTATTATAGTATTTTGATATTATGATTTATTATAGTATTTTTTAAATATTCTATCTTTATTTATCTTATTTTTATTATCCTGTTTTCTATAGATATGCGGTCGGCTTCGCTTCCCCGGGCAAAACAAAGGATCCGGGGATATCCTCGGTATCTCCGGATCCGCATCCGCGTTCTTCGGGTCTGCCCGCCGTCAGCCGAACAGCCCGCTTATCCCCTTCACGCCCACGTACGCCGCGGCGATGACGACGATGACGCCGGCAATAAAGAGCCATACCGGGTGGCGGTAATCCTCGCCCATTATCCTTTTGCTTTGGGAGGCCGCAAGGCACACGCCGAGCGACAGCGGCAGTATGAGGCCGTTCAGAGCGCTGACAACGACGAGCAGTCTCGCCGCGCCGCCGAGCGCCGTCATGACCGCCGTCGAGACGGCGATGAACGCTATTATCACGGCGTTCTCATGCCTCTCTATGGCCGGGTGGAACGTCTTTAGGAACGACACGGAGGTATACGCCGCGCCTATCACGGAGGTCACGGACGCCGCGAGCAGCACCACCCCCGCGAAGCGGTAGGCGAGCTCCCCCGCGCCTATGCGGAAGGCGTACGCCGCCGGGTTGCTGACGCCGCCGTAGTCCGCGCCGACTATCGCCGCGTTCTTCGACGGGTCGGTAAGGTCTATCCCCGGGAAGCGCGTCACCACGCCCAGCACCGCGAGGAAGAGCAGCACGCGGAAAGCCGCAGCGAGGCCTACGCCCAGCAGCGCGCTCCTCTGTGCGCGCTTCATGCCCGCCTCCCCCGTGACGCCCGCGTCGATGAGCCGGTGCGCCCCTGCGAACGTGATATAGCCGCCGACGGTGCCGCCGAGCAGCGTGAGCACCGCCGGGAAGAGCGAGCCCGCGTCCGCGGAGGGCAGCACGGTGTTCCGCGCCGCCTCGCCAAGAGGGGGCTTTGTCGCGATCACTACGGCGAGTATCACGAGCAGCATCAGCGCGCCGAGGTACTTTACCACGCGGTCGACTATGCTCCGCGCCTGTTTGAAGAGGAACACGACCGCAGCGGCGAGCCCGGTCATGACGCAGCCGATACTGTCCGGCACCCCCGCGAGGGCGTTGAGCCCAAGCGCGCCGCCGCCAACGTTGCCGATGTTGAACGCGAGCCCGCCGAGCGCGATGAGCGCGGCGAGAGCGTAACCCAGACCCTTTACCAGCCGGTTCGCGGCGTCCTGCCCGCGCAGGCCCGTCCGGCAGAGCACGCGCCAGATATTGAGCTGCGCCGCCGCCGACATCAGGAGGGACACGAGTATCACGAAGCCGAAGCTCGCTCCCAAGGACCCCGTGAACGCCGCGGTCTGCGTAAGGAAGCCCGGCCCTATGGCGGAGGTCGCCATAAGGAATGCCGCGCCGACGAGCGCCGCGCGTGCGCGCGCTTTCTTCTTTTCGGGCCGCGTCTCCATGCCGTGCGTCCCCCTCCTTTCTCCTTTGCTCCATTATAGGCCGCGCTCCGCCGCATATCAACATTTTTTTGAGTTGCGCGGAGCGTATGATCCGTGTTATAATAAATTGTTATAATATCCCCTCAGGAGGTAAACCCATGCATTGGTCATATGAGATAGCGAAGCAGATAATCGAGCGCCGTCCCGACAAGGAGGAGTACGTCTGCGCTGCGGGCATAAGCCCCTCGGGAAGCGTTCACATCGGCAATTTCCGCGACGTGGCGACGAGCTGGTTCGTCGTGAAGGCGCTCCGCAAGATGGGCAAAAAGGCCAAGATGCTCTTCTCCTGGGATGAGTACGACCGCATGCGCAAGGTCCCCGCGAACGTGGCGGCCATCGCCGACGGCTACGAGAAGTACATCGGCTGCCCCTACACCGCGGTACCCGACCCCTTCGGCGACGGCCACGCGAACTACGCCGAGCATTTCGAGCGCGAGTTCGAGCCCGCCATGCGCGGCTTCGGAGTGGAGATGGATTACCGCCATCAGTCCCATATGTACGAGAGCGGCAAATACACGGAGCAGATAATCCATGCTCTCAAATGCCGCAGGGAGATCTTCGACATACTCGACAGCTTCCGCACGCAGGACGCGAAGGAGGGCGAGCGCGAGGCGTACTGCCCCGTCGCCGTCTACTGCCCCGTCTGCGGCAGGGACACCACCCACATAACCGAGATATCCGAGGACTGCACCCACGCGCATTTCACCTGTGACTGCGGGCATGAGGGCGATTTCGACTTCGTCAATATGCACAACTGCAAGCTCGCGTGGAAGGTCGACTGGGCCATGCGCTGGGCGTACGAGGGCGTCGATTTCGAGCCCGGCGGCAAGGATCACGCCGCGCCCACGGGCAGCTATCAGACGAGCCGCGTGATCTCGCGCGAGATATTCGGCTACGAGGCGCCGCTCTTCGTCGGCTACGAGTTCATCGGCATTAAGGGCACCACCGGCAAGATGAGCTCCTCCTCCGGCCTGAACCTCACGCCCGAATCGCTGTTGAAGATCTACGATCCGGAGATAATACTCTGGCTCTACGCCAAGACGGAGCCCGCAAAGGCATTCGATTTCTGCTTTGACGACGGCATACTCCGCCAGTATTTCGAGTTCGACCGCATGTACAAGGACTACCTCGACGGCAAGACCGACGAGTTCCTCTCCGTCGTCATGGACGACTGCCTCATAGAGGGCCGCCGCCCCGAGACGGTGCCCATGAGCCTGCTCGTGCAGTTCGGCTCGATAGTCGATTTCAACGTCCCCATGCTGGAAAGGGTATTCGAGAAGGTCGGCACGCCCTATAAGGCGGAGGATTTCGCCGAGCGTCTGCCCAAGGCGAAGTACTGGCTCGAGAACTGCTCGCCGGAGAGCGTCTACCGCCTCCGCGCGACCCGCAATTTCGAGGTGTACGACGCCCTGACCGAGCCCGAAAAGAAGGAGATCGCCCGCCTTCACGAGGTGCTCTCCGCAGGCGGCTACGACCTCGACGGCCTGCAGACGCTCCTCTACGCCATACCCAAGGAGGCCCTGCCGGCAAGCGCGGGCGACAAGGAGCTGAAGAACGCCCAGGGCGCCTTCTTCAAGAACGTCTACCGCCTGCTCCTCGACAAGGAGCGCGGTCCGCGCCTCTACCTCTTCCTCTACGCGATAGATAAGGATTCCTACCTTAAGCTGCTCGACTTCTCCCATCCCAAGACCGAAGAGGAGGAAAGGATCGAGCGCGAGGCCGCGGAGGCCGAGGCCGCGAAGAACGCCGCGCCCGAGCGGAATATCGAATACGGCGAGCCCGACCCCGTCGAGCCCGTAAAGCCCCGCATCACCATAGACGATTTCGCCAAGATGGATCTGCGCGTGGCGAAGGTCCTGAAGTGTCAGGAGATCAGGAAGTCCCACTCCTGCTACAAGATCACGCTCTTCGACGGCGAGGGCGAAAGGGTCATCGTCTCCTCGATAAAGGCGTACTGCGCGCCGGAGGAGCTGATCGGCAGGAAGCTCATCGTCGTCGCCAACCTCGCCCCCGCGAGGATCGCCGGCGTCGAATCGAACGGCATGCTCCTTGCGGGCACCAACAACGCCTGCGGCTGCAGGATCGTGTTCGTCGACGACATGATACCCGAAGGAACGATGATAAAGTAAGGCAAGAGCCGGGAGGAGAGCCGCATGCGCTGCCCATACTGCGGAGAAGAGATGATAAAGGGCGTCGTCCAGTCCCGCGACGGCGTCTGCTGGACGGAGAAGGAGCGCCCCGTCGCTGCCGTCGGTATCGGCGGCGGCATGCGCATCCCCCTCGCCGAGCCGTCCGCGCGCCCCTTTAGGGGCTCGTCCGCGGAGGCGTTCTGCTGCACGAAGTGCAAAAAGATCGTGATCGACTTCTCGGAGCGGGAATGACCGCGCCGCAAACGAACGGCGGATCATAGCTGTAAGAAAGCCGTTGCGCGGGCTTTTGCGTTGTGATATAATATCAGAATCAAATAAAGGAGGCGGCGCCATGAACCAAATATCCTGGGACGTCAGCTGCAGGAGCAACAAGAACATCAAGCTCAACATCACCATCGGTCATTTCGCCACGAGCCATTCCCACATAGATCACTATATGGGCTTTACCGATATGCGCACGAACTGCCATCACGCCATGCTCTGCGCTCAGGAGCTTGCGAAGTTCTACATGCACTCCAAGCCCGTCGATACGATAATCTGTCTTGAGTACACGCAGGTCATCGGCTCCTATGTCGCGACCATACTTACCGAGCCCGGCTCCCGCGGGGTCAACGAGCGCCATCAGATAAGCGTGATAACGCCCGAATCGAACTCCTCCGGCCAGCTCGTGTTCTCCGGCGACGTGCAGTATCTTGTGCAGAACAAGTCCGTGCTCGTCCTCATCTCGACCGTCTCCACCGGCCGCAGTCTCGAGCGCGCGCTCGAGTGCATCGCCTACTACGGCGGTCATCTCGTGGGCGTCGCGGCGCTGTTCTCCGCAGTCGATTCCGCCGCCGGCGTAAAGATCCATTCCCTCTTCTCGCCCGAGGACGTGCCCGATTACCACAGCTACCAGTCCTCCGAATGCCCCTACTGCAAGAAGGGCAGGAAGCTTGACGGCCTCGTCAACGCGGCCGGCTACACAAGGATCTGAACACCGCTGCCGCCATACTGCAAAGGGGGGTCTGACTTCATGAACGAGCTTCAGGAAAGGATAATCGCGGAGGGCCGCGTGCTCCCGGGCGACATCATCAAGGTCGACGGGTTCATGAACCACCGCGTCGATACCGCCCTCATGCGCTCCATCGCGAGGGATATTAAAGCGCATTTCGAGGGCAGGGAGATCACCAAGGTCATGACCGTGGAGGCGAGCGGGATACCCCTTGCCACCATCACGGCGGACGAGTTCGGCGTACCCCTCCTCTTCGCCAAAAAGGCCAAGTCCGACAATATCGAGGGCGGCCTTGTGAAGAGCGAGATATTCTCCTACACCTATAAGAAAAAGGTCACTCTCATCGTCTCCGCCGAGTGGATCAGCCCCGACGACAAGATACTGATCGTCGACGATTTCATGGCAAACGGCGAAGCCATGCGCGGCCTTGTCGAGATAGTCGATCAGGTCGGCGCGGAGCTCGTCGGCGTCGCCATCGCCATCGAGAAGGGCTTCCAGGGCGGCGGCGACCGGCTCAGGGCGCGGGGGATAGACGTATACTCCCTCGCCATAGTCGAGCACGCGGAGCCCGGCAACATCGTTTTCCGCGAATAAACCGAAAAGAGACGGCGGCGCATCCGCCGTCTTTGCGTTTGTCCGGGGAGCGGGAAACGCCGCCTCCGCGCCTGAAAATGTGCATACGATAAAGAAAAAAAGCGTGTCCGCGTCCCGATGCGCGGGTCAAAGCGAAAGGAACAGAAATGGAAAGGATCGTAATACTGGATTTCGGCGCCCAGTACAACCAGCTCATCGCCCGCAGGGTGCGCGAGCAGGGCGTGTACTCGGAGCTGCTCCCGCCCATGTCCTCCGTCGAGAGGATACGGGGCGAGGCGCTCTCCGGCGTCATACTCTCCGGCAGTCCCGACAGCGTTTACGCGGAGGACGGCCGCAGATGCCTCCCGGAGGTGTTCTCGCTCGGCGTGCCCGTGCTCGGCATCTGCTACGGCATGCAGCTGATGACGCATATGCTGGGCGGCACGGTGGAAAAGGCCCCCGTAAGGGAGTACGCCGGCGTCACCGCGCATTTCGGCAGCAGCCCGCTGTTCGACGGCATGCCCGACTCCACCGTCTGGATGAGCCATAACGACATGGTCACGCGCGTGCCGGAGGGATTCGCCGCGGCCGCGCACACCGCCGACTGCCCCATCGCCGCCATGCAGGATGAGAGCCGCCGCCTTTACGCGGTGCAGTTCCATCCGGAGGTGGCGCATACCGAATACTGCGCAAAGTTCTTCGAAAACTTCGTGCACGGCATATGCGGCTGCGCGGGCGGCTGGAGCCCGGAGGGCCTCGTTTCCGAGCTCGTGGACGATATCCGCGCGAGGGTGGGCGAAAGAAAGGTCGTCGCGGGCCTCTCCGGCGGCGTCGATTCCTCCGTCGCGGCGGCGCTCGTTTCAAGGGCGATAGGCGACCGGCTCACCTGCATATTCGTCGATCACGGCCTGCTCCGCAAGAACGAGGCGGATGAGGTCATGCACTTCTACCGTGAGAACATGGGCCTGAACGTCATAGAGGTCGACGCGCGCGAGTACTTCCTCACGCAGCTCGCCGGCGTCACCGAGCCGGAGCGCAAGCGCAAGATAATCGGCGAAAGCTTCGTCCGCGTGTTCGAGCGCGAGGCGAAGAAGATCGGCGGCGCGGAGCTGCTCCTCCAGGGCACCATATACCCCGACGTGATCGAATCCGGCACTGGCGGCGCGTCGGTGATCAAGAGCCATCACAACGTGGGCGGCCTGCCGGAGAAGTTCGGCTTCGAGCTTCTGGAGCCGCTTCGCCCCTTCTTCAAGGACGAGGTCCGCGCGATAGGCGAAGCCCTCGGCATGCCGAAGGAGCTCGTCTGGCGTCAGCCCTTCCCCGGCCCCGGCCTCGGGATACGCGTGCTGGGCGAGATCACCGAAGAAAAGCTGACGATACTCCGCGAGAGCGACTGGATCCTCCGCGACGAGATAAAGAAGGCGGGCCTTGACCGCGCCGTCTGGCAGTATTTCACCGTCTTCACGGGCATGCGCTCCGTCGGCGTGATGGGCGACAGCCGCACCTACGATTACACGATCGCCGTCCGCGCGGTCGTCTCCACCGACGCCATGACCGTCGAGTTCGCGGAGCTCCCCCATAAGCTCCTCCGCCGCATCTCGAACCGCATCATCGCCGAAGTCCCCCACGTCAACCGCGTCGTCTACGATATCACGGATAAACCTCCGGGAACGATAGAGTGGGAATGATGACAGGCGCTTAAAAAAGCCTTGTAAACACTGAGTTTTTTATAGGCCAAAACCCGATTTGATTGCATATTGATGTCGCCTGTGCATAAAGGACCGTTTTTCGGTCCGGCAAATGGCTTACGGGAAGGTTTTTCCCCTCCCGGCAAACGTATTGAAAGCCCCTGGCTGCTGCGAGCAGTTGGGGGCTTTTTTCGTACCTTGAAAACCGAATATCAGTCGACCGGAAGGTCAATGTCAATGACCGGGCTCATCCTGTGAAAGCGCTTCCCGTGAATCGGGTACCGGTAACGCCATTCGTCGGATTCGTCGCGGCTCACCGCTCCCGAATCGAGCTTCTGCTTTTGCTCCGCCCACTCGCGCAGCAGAGGGATCAGCTCAGCTCCCATCCCCTCGCTTTGAAAGCGCAGTTGGGGTTCGCCGCCGTTCAGCTCCACGGTGAGCCCGCAGCCGTCCTCCAGCGCGAACAGAGTGTGCATGAGCCCAATGAGCGAGTCGATGTCTGGAACAGTGAGCGCGCATGGTGAAACGCCCAGGCAGCCCGCGAGCTTCTCCGTGAGCTCGTCCTTGGGCACGCGCAGCCCCGTCTCGTACTGCGCTATGCGCGAATCGGCCGTCGCTTCGCCGAAGCCCGCCTTCACCCCGAGATACTTCATGCTCATGCCGTTTTTCATGCGGAAAAATCTGATCCTCTGCCCTATCGCCATACCAAGGCTCCTTCATGCTTGATGGGTTTACTATAGCATATTTGTTAAGTGCAGACAAGCCCGCAGAGCGAGAGGAACAACGGAACGCAGTAAAGCGGTGCAAGCCGCTTGAAAATATATTTTGAGATTCGGCCGTTTCTCTTCGGCCACCCGCCTGTTTTTTTGCCAGGTATAAGTGAGGGGACTTTTTCGAACAGGCAGTGGGAGAGCGATTCCGATAAATATATTTCGTCAAAACGGCAGTTCGACCCCAATCACCGGGCAGTTTTTTTGCCACATGTAATTAGAGAGTCTTTTTGCCGAATGACGGACGATTGAAACTGTCTGAAATATATTTCTCCTGCGAGGCTGTTTCGGCCGATAATCGGCCCCGAACTTTGCCTATAACCCATGAGGAGGCTTTGATCGATCGTTCCAACAAAAATATATTCCCCGAAAATAATTTTTCGGGGTTACACCCCCCTGTTTTCCTTGCCATAGAACTATAGAGGGACTTTTCAAGCCCCGTGCACTTTGACAACCGAATATCGTTTCCCGAACCGACATCCAACGAAACTTCCGCCTTGAACGCGTCACGGCATTGGGCGGCCCGGCATAAGCATGCGGGGATCCGAGAGGATATGCGGGCGAATGCCCGGGAGAGGGAAGAAAAAGGCCCAACAGTGAAAATATATTTAATAATATATGCAACCCACGGGGGTTGCAGGTTTTTTATCACATTTTGGGCCAAAAAATCAACATATAGTGGTTGATTGAGCGACTGCATCTACATATTGCGATTTGAGGCCGAAATTTTGGCAACCCCCGTGGGTTGCCGATTTTGGAGCAAAAAAAGTGTATGATGCATGAGAAAACTTGATCGAAGGGTTCATTAGGTGAGACCTTCGAGCATTAAGCTTATCTTTGATGAAGGGAGGTGAGAATATGAACGACGAGAAATTCATCAACGCGAAGCAGATCGCGCAAGAGCTCGATATTTCGGACTCCTATGGTTACAAGATCATCAGGCAACTGAACGCCGAGCTCAGAAGGAAAGGCTACATCACGCTGGCAGGACGTGTGAGCAGACCGTACTTTTACAAGAGATTCTACGACGAGAAAAAGGAGGACAAAGGTTGAAAACAGGTTTTCAACCAAGGTGAATTTGCCTTTGACGCAGGCAGGCGTCAGTTTTGCTGACGCAAAACCGTCAAATATCACAAGAAAGGAAGCCTTTGCGCCGCAAAGGCACAGGATCAAACTATGGGCGTCTACAAAGACAAAAACGGAACATGGTATGTCTGGACCAG
>JAFZRT010000008.1 GCA_017619735.1 Clostridia bacterium | reverse complement strand
CAGCGGCTTCCTTCCTGCTTTTTATACAGCTTGAGACGCCGAAAAAGAGCCCGACGCACGCGGCGGCTGCCAGTACGATGCAGATTATCGCTATGATCCTTTTTTTCATTTACGCCTCCGCTCCAAACGGTATCGACGATCAGAAGTGCCGATCCGGCGTTCACATTATAACAAAAAGGGCAGGGGACTGCAAACGGAAAGCGGATAAGTGAAGATGGGCTGTCGTCCTAATGAAGTCACTCGCATTCGCTCGTTAGTGAAAACGGCGGCTTTGCCGCCTAATGAAGCGAAGTCGCCCGCCGGCCCAAGCACCGAATTCCTTCATTAGCGAAGCGTCTTCAGTTCTTCATAAGGTGCTGTATCAGAGTATTCTCCATAAGCATCAACGCAAAGGTGTCGGACTGATGCTCTTTTAGGAACTTCTTCCGCATCCGTCCGAAGCGGCCGATGTCCTCGGTCGGCTGGGGAGGGAGTGCGAGGTCGGGATAGTAATAGTCGCCGTGTTTGGTGTAAGTGATGTACATGTGTTTATTCTCCTTTCATGATTCAATAATGTCTTTGATGGGTTCCTGTGCCGCTTCCAGCAGGCCGGTCATTATCCCCGCGAGGAGCGGGGCGGCGATCAGAAGAGCACCGATTATGAGCAACTGAAGCATTAGTTCCTTTGAGCCGCTGCCGATGATGAGCAGAAGTAGGTCATACGCGAGCAGCAGGCCTCCGCCGATTGTGAGCACAAACGCTGCCGCGCCTGCCGCGAGTTTGAAAGCGAGCTTTATTATAGCGAGCAGCAGCCATACCGGGGCAAGCAGTATTATAAAAACGGTACGCATATTCATATCCTCCTTGTGGTTCTGAGAACATGATAGCAGACCGCGATCGATTTGACGAATGTGCGGAAAAGGAAAAGAGCCGCGCGGGCGGCTCGTAGATTTGAAGATTACTCATTTCCTGGCATCTCATCATCTTCAAATTCCCCGAGGTAGGTTACGTCATGATATTTCTGTCCATCGTACTCGTACCCCGTATAAGAATAGCCTCGCTGTGTTATCCCATGGTAGGGCTTGAATTCAGCCTGTGCTTCTTCGGCCGTATATTGATCCGAATCGAACCATATTCCTTCTTTTTCGCTGTCCCAGCCCATTTTTGTGGCTTTAAATACATGCTTTTTCATTCTGAAAACTCCTTTCATGTGCTCGTATTTCTTGAATTAGATTTTCTTTAGCATAAGCGATCTCATTTTTAGCAAGCGCTTCCTTTAGCTTATTCTTGTTCTTTATCTCTCTTACAATAAGAATTGTAGACAGAACAACTACAACTGCTCCTGATGCACCTAACCATGGATACATTGACGACCTTCCTTGTGAGAAGCCGATCATACGACTTTTCTCTTCTATTAGGCTCAATAGTTCTTCCGGTCCTCCGGCTTCTTTTGCCTTCATCGACAGTAGCGCATAATTCCAAATCATTCTTCCCTCCTATAATAGTTCTTTTTTTGTCTTAGCTACCGCTTTGCAAGCTGTGTTCTTTTTTCAGCAAATACGTTAACCGCCCGAATTATAAAGCCAATCTTATCCTCGCCGCAAATCGGCCCAATCGTTTGGCGTGTTTCAGGATCGTTTAGTATTTCTTCTATGAACTCCACGAACTCCTCCTCTAGCTCATCATCTGTATAATCAACAGGGTCATCATCATCCTCATTTATCTGTTTAATCATTAGGGCAAAGCTCCCAAAAGCATGTTCAACAGCAGTTTGGACAGAGTCATCGCTTTCATGCTTTTCATTAAGACAGCCAATAGCTATGATGTCTTCAGATAATAACGTTCCAACTTCAACTATCTCGCCGTCTTCAGAGCAAGAGATGATCCAATCATCGAGGCATTCTGCGAAGCTTTTGTCTTTATAGAGAGCAAACAAGTCTCGAGTAGTGTTTTTGTTTTGATTGCATTTCTCAAAAGGCATTCTCTCGAGAATCTTTCCGATTCTTCGTATACTATCAACCACTTTGATTAATCCATCTATTCTATTTCTTTTTTCTTTTAGCCTTTCTATGATTGAATCATATTCAGCAAGAACATCCAAAGTTGGAGATTCCAGCATTTTTTTGATTGCCTTTCTCTCGTAGCCTGCTGCTACAAATAGTTGAATGCCGAATAATACGCTTATTGCATCGTCATCATAAAGCCAATAACCTGATTCAGTTTTACTAGTTGGACTAAGCAAACCAATTCTGTCATATTCTTGCATAGTCCTACGAGTAACCCCTGCTAATTTGCATACTTCACTTAACTTTTTCATTGCGCTCCTCTCCTTTCTGAATCAATTATATACCTGCACGTTACGTGCAGGTCAAGCAATTTCTATGAGATTTTAAAATATATTTTAGGAACGGTCAATATTCTCCATCTGGAACATGCGCCTTAATCTCTCGATGCGCAAGAAGTCCGTTGCTCATAGCGCTGTTTATCCGAGAGCGGAAAAAGCTATGTATGAACGCATATAAAACAACAAGAGTAAACGAAGAGTTATTGACTGAAAAGGGTTAAAATGCCCAAAACGTGTGCAACGCGGTTGGATTGAAAGGGTGAAAATTGCCTATAAGTGTGCAACGGGATCGGATCATAAGGTGGATAATTGCCCATCAGTTTTCTACGCGGTTGCACAGAAAAGCGAA
This sequence comes from Clostridia bacterium, assembly GCA_017619735.1. Classification (GTDB taxonomy): domain Bacteria; phylum Bacillota; class Clostridia; order Christensenellales; family CAG-138; genus UBA3857. The sequence continues at coordinate 27,836 of JAFZRT010000008.1, read as the reverse complement.
GCACCGTGTCCTTTCAGAAGACCGGACACAGGCCCTGTGCAACGTGTGTGCAACCGGTGTGCAACGCAGGCGATTTTAAGCTGATTCAAGCTTACTCAAGGCAAATTGCGGATGTTCAAAAAAGTTATACAAATACTGGGTTTTTAGCATCTTAAGTAAAGAAAGAACCGGGTTGGAAAAACCCGGTTTTTGGTGCCGGTGGTGGGACTCGAACCCACACGATGTTGCCATCAACGGATTTTGAGTCCGTCACGTCTGCCAATTCCATCACACCGGCGTTACCGTGGTATTATAGCACAGACGCATTGTGAAAGCAAATCAAATCCAGAAAAAGCCGGTTAATATATTCTGCCCGGCGTCCCTCTTTTTTACCGCCCTTTCGTCCTGCGCTTATTGTCATTGCGGATAAAAAGTGCTATAATTGCTCCAGCTGATAATCGGAGGGATAACGATGAAAAAACTGATCTCGATATTGCTCGTTCTCATATTGCTCGCGGCTCCCGCGGCTGCGCTTTCCGAGGTCGCTCCGCCCCTTGAGCTCTCCCATGAATGGGCGGGCTTCAGCATGGGTCAGACCCACGGCGCGGCAGTCTGGGAAGGCGGACTCGGCTATGCCTGGGGCTATAACTGCAACGGTCCCATAGGCAACGGCATAACCGCATCCAGCAACACCACCACCCCCTATAACTGGGGCAGCGGCATCAGGGCCGTATCCGCCAACGGCAAGACCACCCTTTCCATCGACGAAAACGACGTGCTGTACATCTGCGGCGAGTTCTGGTTCGGCATCGGCGGCACGAGCGGCATGCCCGAAGGCGGCTATACCTGCTCCCATCCCATGCAGTTTGCGACCAACGTGCGCTGCGCGAGCATGGGCTCCAATCACCTTGTTTACGTCAAGAACGACAACACCCTCTGGGTCTACGGCGAGAACGCCCACGGCCAGATCGGCGACAACACCACCGACTCCTGCTACACCGCGAAGCAGGTGCTGACCAACGTGGCTTACGCCGTTGCGGGCGACTGCCTGACGGCCGCGGTCAAGACGGACGGCACTCTGTGGGTATGGGGCTACAACAACGAGGGCCAGGTCGGAAACAACAGCACCACCGACAGGAAGACCCCCGTGCAGGTACTGACGAACGTATACACCGTTTCGACCATGTACGGCTTTGTCGCCGCGCTGAAGAACGACGGCACCCTTTGGACCTGGGGCGACAACTCATACGGCCAGCTCGGCACCGGAAACACCACCGACAAGAAGACCCCGACGCAGGTATTGACCGGCGTTGCGCAGGTCAGCGCGGGCATGTACCACCTCGGCGTCATCAAGACCGACGGCAGCCTCTGGTTCGTCGGCAACAATTGGCGCGGCGAGTTCGGCAACGGCTCCACCTCCGGCTACAGCGCCGCCAACCCCTCGTTCACGCAGACCCCGGGCACCTACGTTGCGGTAAGCTGCGGCTGCCATATCACCGCCGCTCTTTCCGTCACCGGTCAGCTCTACGTCGCCGGCACCGACTTCTACGGTCAGCTCGGCAACGGCGAGACCGGCGGCTCCTTCCCCACTCTTTCCCCGATCGACGTCTGGATCTTCAACGCTCCGGACGGCCGTCTCCTCGGCGACGTCAACTGCGACGGCAAGGTCACTTTCGAGGACGTATCGCTGCTCGCGGCCTACGTCGTCCACGCCGCGGAGCTCAGCGATCAGGGCATGCGCAACGCGGACATGGATCTGAGCGGTACTGTCAGTTCGCTCGACATCTCCTACATCTGCAACTTCATACTCAACAACAATTGACCCGATCACAAAAACGGCCGGCAGGGATCTCCCCTGCCGGTTTTTGAAAGGCGAAACGTGGACAGAACGAAAGAGATACATCCCTTCCCGCCCGTATGCGACGGGAACTCGCGGATACTGATACTCGGCTCCTTCCCTTCGGAGGCGTCGCGGAAGGCCATGTTCTATTACGGGCATCCGCGCAACCGTTTCTGGAAGGTGCTTTCCGGCGTTTTCGGCGAGCAGATACCGGACAGCGCAGAGGGCAAAAAGGCGTTCCTCCTCTCCCACGGCGTCGCGCTGTGGGACTCCATCGCCTCCTGCACGATAGTCGGCTCCTCTGACGCGTCCATCCGCTCCGTCAAGCCCAATAAAATATCGGAGCTCCTCAGGGAAGCTCCGATAGAGAGGATATTCTGCAACGGCAGGGCGTCCCACGCCTGTTATGAAAAATACGTTTTCCCGCTGACGGGCATACACGCCGCGGCGCTGCCCTCGACCAGCCCCGCCAACGCCGCAAAGAGTCTTGACGCGCTTATCGAAGCGTGGCGGACGATACTTTAGCGGGCGTCACTCGTTGTCGAACTTGGTCCTGTGGTCCTCCGACTTGGCGAGATCGACTATTATGTCGACGCATTTGTCGATGCCGACCACGTCGCTGTTGAGGCAGATATCGTAATTGCGGCAGTCGCCCCATACCCTGCCCGTGAAATGCTTATAGTTGAGCCCGCGCTTCGTGTCCTTTTCCTTAAGGCGATCCTCGGGCTTGTTTTCGTTTTCGCCGTAGCGTTCCACTATACGCTTCGCCCTTGCTTCCATGGGCGCGTTGATGAAGACGTGGAGGGCGTCCTCCCTGTCCTTCAGTATGAAGTCGGCGCAGCGGCCCACGATAACGCAGGGGCCTTCCTCCGCGGCCTCGATGACGGCGTTCCTCTGGGCGACCCAGAGATAGTCGTATGTGCTCATGCCGCCCATTACGCGGGCGGAACCCAGCACCGACCCCGCGAGCGAGAATATGCTCTTGCCGGGGGCGTATTCGCCGTTTTCCTCAATGTATTCGGGAGCGAAGCCCGTCTTTTCGGCCACCTTTTCGATGATCTCGCTGTCGTAATAGGCGTAGCCCAGCCGCTCCGCGACCGCCTTCGCTATCGTTCTTCCGCCGCTTCCGAACTGGCGGCTGACGGTAATAATGCTTCTGCTCATCTTAACTGCCTCCTTTTTTACATTTCGGCTGTTCTTATTATATAATATTTCCGCGAGACTGTCAATCGGCATGGCGGATCTTTGTATATTTTCCGATTGCGGAACGGTCACGAAGAATACCGCCGCGCAGCCGGAAACGGAGTACGCGCCGTCGCCCATGCCGGCGAACGCGCCCTCCTTCAGCTCGGCGCTGCCGCCTTCGTACGATACCGTGACGTTTTCCGCGGCGTAGATGAAAGCGAAGGTCCCCGCCGGCACCGCGATCTCTCCGCGGACGATCCTCATCTCGCCCTCCGCGTTCTTCAGCATAAGGTTCAGGTCCCTCCCGCTGCCGCGGCAGACGACCTCGTCCCCGCCGGAGAACTCGAGCACCCGGCCGCGCGGGAGCTCGATCCTCTCCCCGTTCACGGTCAGGTCGAAGCCCGGGCAGAGCGGGGTCAGGAACCGCTTCACCCCGGGGAGCGGTGTGAAGACCGATTCCTCGAGCTCGCAGTACGCGGTGCTTATGCGGAAATCGAAGCGCCTCTCCTTATAGGACGCGCCCTTCGGCCAGATATAGAGCTCCGTCGTGGTGCCGCCGCTCCATCTTGTCGTGCTGTTTTCCGGTATGGGTATGGTCCAAACGCCGGTCATATCACGCCCTCCTCTATTTTTATCCGTAATATTTTACAACAAAACGCGCCGTTTGTACAGCTTTCGGATGTGCGGTTTTAGGCGGCGGCAGGCGCTTACGCGCATGCATCCGGCCGAAAAAAGCTCAAATATACTTAAAAACGGGGCTTTTTGCTCTTGTCATACCGGCTTTGCCGTGTTATAATGTCACGTCAACACCATACTTACCCCGTCCCGTACGGGGTCATCAGACCACAAGGAGGTGAAAAGCGTGAACAAGTATGAAAATCTGTACGTCATCAATGCCGAACTGACCGAGGAGGAGATCAAGTCCGTAGTCGAGAAGTTCGCAAAGGTCATCACCGATAACGGCGGTGAGGTCGAGAAGATCGATGAGTGGGGCAAGCGTCGTCTTGCGTACCCCATCAACTACAAGACCGAGGGTTACTACGTACTGGTGCTCTTCAATGCCGAGGGCGGCGTCCCCGCGGAGCTCCAGCGTAACCTTAAGAATGACGAACGTATCATGCGCTACGTTGTCGAGCGCAGAGAGGCGTAATCCCGTCTGTTAGAAAGGAAACGTAATGAACAAGCTAACCATCATCGGAAATCTCACAGCCGATCCCGAACTGCGCACCATCCCTTCGGGTATCAACGTGTGCACATTCACCGTTGCCGTTAACCGCCGTTACACGTCCAACAAGGATGACCGTCAAACCGATTTCTTCCGCGTTGCCGCATGGAGGCAGCTCGGAGAGAACTGCAGCCGCTTCCTGACGAAGGGCAAGAAGGTCGCCGTCATCGGCGAAGTCTCCGCCAGGGCGTATGAGGGCAAGGACGGATCCCTGCGCGCCTCTCTCGAGGTCACCGCGGACGAGGTCGAGTTCCTGAGCCCCCGCGATTCCGCGGGTTACGGTCAGCCCTACCAGGGCCAGCAGAGCGCTCCCGCCAACAGCGAGAGGCGTCAGCAGGGCCAGGGCTGGAACAATGACAATTCCGGCGAAAACCTCAGCGGTACCGCCTTCGGCGATATCTCCGGCGGCTTTACCGAGATAACCGATTCCGATCTGCCATTCTGATTTTTTGAAAGGAGTAACTGTCATGGAAGAGCGTAAGATGAAGCCCCGTCCCAAGAAGTCCAGGCGCAAGGTCTGTCAGTTCTGTGTCGACAAGGTCGAGCACATTGATTATAAGGATACCGCACGTCTCAGGAAGTTCATCACCGAGCGCGGCAAGATCATGCCCCGCCGTATGAGCGGCGTCTGCGCCGAGCACCAGAGGGCGCTCGCAGCGGCCATCAAGACAGCGCGTCAGGTAGCTCTGCTGCCCTACGTCGCCGAGTAATTTAAGCTTAAACCGCATGATATGATGTTGACTTGAAAGCCCGTCTTAAAGACGGGCTTTTTTGTTGCCCGCGGAGGGGATAAATGGAGGTTGACCGCGCGGGGTCTTTCAATTATAATTGATTAAGCAACACTCCGGAGGATCCAGATGAAACGGTCATATAAAGCTGCGGCGCTAATGTTCGCGCTGCTTCTGATATTCTCGGCGCTGCCGGTTTTCGCGGTGCACACGGCGGATTACAACGCCCACGACGTTGAAAAGCTGCGCGCCTTTTTCGAGCTGACCGGCGCGTCCTCGTTCCCCAACGGGCGGGCGATCAACGGTCCCGGCTACGATCCCGACTCCCCCGCCACGTGGACAAGCTGCACGTGGAACGGCGCGGGCCGCCTCGTCTCCATCGTCTTCGACGATCTCGGCTACAACGTCGTCGGGTGTCTCGACCTTGCCGGGTGCACGGCCCTGACGACGATCACGGCCTCCGACTGCTATCTCGACTCCGTCGATTTTTCCGGCTGCTCCGCGCTCGTCTCCGTCGACCTCACGGGGAATCATCTGACCGCGATCGACGTGACCGAATGCCCGCAGCTCGAGCTGCTCTGGTTCAAGCAGAACGGCGTAAGCGGCGTCGACCTTTCCGGCTGCCCGCTGCTGACGAGCTTAGACTGCTCGTACAACGATTTTACGGAGCTCGACGTCACGGGCTGTCCGCTCCTCACCATACTGCGCTGCGGGAACAACCGCATAGCGTCGCTCGACGTTTCGAACTGTCCGCGCATAGTGGAGCTCAACTGCAAATCGAACATCCTTACCTCGCTCGATATCTCCGCGCTGACGGAGCTTGAGCGCCTGTTCTCATTCGGCAATCTTTTGAGGCGGCTCGACCTTTCCGTGATGAACGGCGGCGAGAGCTTCGTCGTCGAGGCGGTCGGGAACGGCTATATAGGCACGAAATGCTATTACACCACGGACGGCGTCGACATCTACGCCTCCGCCGCGGCCGCGGAGGGCGAGAGCTTCCTCGGCTGGTACGAGGGCGGCGTTCAGATCGCCGATACCGAGAACTGCCTCTGCCCGCTCGGCGAGGGGGCGCGTACGCTCTCCGCGCATTTCACCGGCTCGGGCACTCTCCTCGGCGACGCCGACTCCAACGGCGCCGTTAACACCGCCGACGCGCTGCTCACGCTGAGGTACTCGCTCCGCCTCGTTTCCGACGGCGAAATAGATCTTGCCGCCGCGGACGTCAATTTCGACGGGACGGTGACCTCCGCCGACGCGCTCCTCATATTGAGGTACGCGATAGGCGTTCTGAGCGGATTCTGATATGACTGCGCTTCCCGAACAATTCAAGGAACGCATGCGGCGCGCGCTGGGGGACGAATATCCCCGGTTCATCGCATGCTATGACGAACCCCCCGCGAGGGGGCTTCGCGTAAACACGCTCCGGATCGATCCGGAGGCGTTTTTCCGCATCTCGCCATGGGAGCTCACGCCGACGGGCATACTGCCGGAGGGATTCGTCGTTTCCGGCGCGGAGAACGTCGGACGGCACCCCTATCACGCGGCGGGGCTTTTCTATATGCAGGAGCCCAGCGCAATGAGCGCCGTAGCCGCGGCGGGCGAAGATCTCGGCGAGCTTGCGGTGCTCGATATGTGCGCCGCCCCGGGGGGCAAGACCGGAGGCGTCGCGGCAAGGATGAACGGCCGCGGCATACTCGTCGCGAACGAGATAGTGCCCAAGCGCGCAAAGCTGCTTGCCCAGAACATCGAGCGTCTCGGCGTAACGAACGCCGCCGTGATCTGCGAGCGGCCCGACAGGATAGCGGAGGCGCTTCCCGGGTTTTTCGACGTCGTGATGGTGGATGCGCCGTGCTCCGGCGAGGGCATGTTCCGCAAGGACGGCACTGCGATACTCGAATGGTCGCCCGAGCACGTTTCGGCCTGCGCCGAAAGACAGAAGCTCATAATGGAAAGCGCGGCGGACTGCGTTGCGGCGGGCGGCTGCATAGTGTATTCGACCTGCACCTTCTCCCGCGAGGAGAACGAGGGCGTGATCGAGGATTATCTCGCCAGACACGGGGATTTTTCGGTCGAGCACATGGAGCGCCTCTACCCGCATACGAGCTGCGGCGAGGGGCATTTCGTCTGCCGCCTGCGGCGGGACGGCGAAGCGAACAGGCATAAAAGATACGTCAAGATCAGGGACAACGTAGAGAAAAGGCAGTTCCCGCTTATAGACGGATTCATTCTGAGCTCGCTGATCGGCGATCCGCCCGACGGCCTGCTGTACGTAAAGAACGACGTTGTAAGGCTGATCCCCCGCGAAATGCCCGCCGCCATACCGGATCTTCACCCCGTCGCCTGCGGCGTGGAGCTGGGCGAGCTCAGGAAGGGACGCTTCGAACCCTCGCACACATTCTTCATGGCGGCGCTCGGGACCCGCTTTCAGCGGGAGCTCGCGCTTTCGCCGGATGATCCTCTGCTTTCGGCGTTCCTCTCCGGCAACACCGTCCCCTGCCCGGAGGATTGGCGCGGATACTGCGCGGTCTCGGTAAAGGCGGAAAACCGCTCATACCCCGTCGGCTTCGGCAAGGCGGTGGAAGGAACCATGAAAAACCATATCCCCAAGGGGCTTTACATCAACTGATATGAAAACGGCACGAGAGCTACTGAACGAATACGGGCTCACGCCCAACAAGGCGCTTGGACAGAACTTCCTCGTCGACGAGGCGGCGATAGAGGCCATCGTGCGCGCGGCGGCGGAGCCCGCCCTACCCATGGTCGAGATCGGCCCGGGGCTCGGGGCGCTGACTTTCCCGCTCGCGGCTGCGGGGCTGCCCATGGCCGCGGTCGAGCTCGACGCTGCTCTGGCGGATCTGCTGCGGGCGAGACTGCCCGGGAACGCATCCGTCGTCAACGAGGATTTCATGAAGACCGATATCGAATGGCTGGCCGAAAAGCTCGGAGGCGATATCTCCGTCGTCGGCAATCTACCCTATTACATAACGAGCCCGATATGCATGCGGCTCGTGACATCGAAGGCGCCGATACGCCGCATGACGCTCATGATGCAGAGCGAGGCCGCCGACCGCTTCACCGCACAGCCCGGATCGAAGAATTACGGCCCGCTGACCGTACTCAGCCGTCTGCAGTACGACGTTTCGGAGCTGATCGCGCTCTCCCCCGCCTCCTATTATCCGCAGCCCGACGTCAGCTCCTCGGTGCTCGTCTTCGACCGGAACGGGTCTGAGCTGCCGGCGGCCATGCCGCGGCTGCTGAAATGCGCTTTCGCCATGCGCAGGAAGACCCTTCTCAACAATCTTTCCGCCATGGGGCTGTCCAAGGCGGACGCCGCGGGGGTCATCAGCGCCGCGGGGCTGGAGCCGACCGTACGCGCCGAAGCGCTCGATCCGGACGACTTCGTGCGGCTCTGCCGCCTTATCGGCTGAACCGGCCCGAAAATACAGGCATTTGCTGAAAAATATATGACCCTCCCCCTCTTTACAAGGCCGCTTCGCGGTGGTATCATTCATAGAAAAGGTATTACCAATGTTCGGAGCTCCGGCTCCGGCAATACCCTGTGAACGGAGGATAACGCGGTGGACGCGCTGTGGGCGGGCAAGGGCCCGAATGAAAGGAATATCGAAGAGAAGCTCCTCGACGAGATGCGCGAGGGCGCGTTCCGGGACAGCGACCGTCTGCCCCGCGAATCGATGCTTGCGGACATGCTCAGCATAAGCCGCACGCAGTTGCGCGATTCGCTTGCGGAGCTCGAGCGCGAGGGCTTCATCAGCCGCCGTCAGGGCGTAGGCACGATCATCAACCACCACGTGCTGAACGTGCCCGTGCGCATGGATCTTGAGATCGAGTTCATGGACATGGTGAGGCGTTCCGGCCGCACCCCCGCCGAGAAGCTTGTCAAGGTCAGCACCGTGCTTTCCGCGGAAGCCGCGGCGAAGCTCGGCATAGGCCGCACGGACGAGATGCTGCTCGTGTCCCGCACGGTGACGGCGGACGGCAAGCCCGTCATCTACTGCGAGGATTACATCCCCAAGTCCCTTATCCTGCGGGAGGAATACTCCGCCGCGGATCTTGAAAAGCCGATATTCGGCTTCCTGAAGGAATACTGCAACAAGGACGCTTACCTCGACGTGACCGAGATACGCCCGGCGGCCGCAAAGGGCCCCGTAGCGAAAAGGCTCGGCGTCCCCGACGGATCGCCCCTCCTCTACATGGACGAGATCGACTACGATTTCGAGGGCGTCCCCGTAATGTACTCCCGCCAGTTCTACGTCGACGGGATAATCGCGCACAAGGTCGTAAGACGCAAGATATAAAGGTTTGAAAGGAGAAAAGATAATGCCGTTCATCTATGACGAACCCTCCCATACCTTCGGGGAATATCTGCTGATCCCCAACTACACGGGCGAGGACTGCACCCCCCAGAACACGAGCCTTGAAACTCCCCTTGTCAAGTTCAGAAAGGGCGAGGAGGCTCCCATCAAGCTCAACATCCCCCTCGTATCCGCAATAATGCAGTCCGTATCGAACGATACGCTCGCCGTGGCGCTCGCGCGCGAGGGCGGCGTCTCCTTCATCTACGGCTCCCAGACTATAGAAAATCAGGCGGCGATGGTCCGCAGGGTCAAGGCCTACAAGGCGGGCTTCTCCGTTTCCGATTCCTGCGTGACCCCCGATCAGACCGTCGCAGACCTCGTCGCGCTCAAGGAGAAGACCGGTCATTCGACCGTTGCCGTCACCCACGACGGCTCCTCTACGGGCAAGCTGCTCGGCGTCATCACGAGCCGCGACTACCGCATCAGCCGCATTTCTCCCGACGAGCAGGTCAAGAACTTCATGACCCCCATCGAGCGCCTCGTCACCGCGCAGGAGGGCGTCTCCCTTAAGGAGGCCAACGACATTATCTGGGATCACAAGCTCAACTCCCTGCCCATAATCGACAAGAACGGCAACATGGTCGCGTTCGTTTTCCGCAAGGACTACGACGTCCATAAGGAGAACCCGATGGAGCTCCTGGATCACAACAAGCGCTACGTCGTCGGCGCGGGCATCAATTCCCGCGATTACGCGGAGCGCGTGCCCGCCCTCGTCGAGGCCGGCGCGGACGTGCTGTGCATCGACTCCTCCGAGGGCTACACCGCCTGGCAGGCGAAGACCCTCGCCTGGATCCGCGATAAGTACGGCGACACCGTCAAGTGCGGCGCGGGCAACGTAGTCGACCGCGAGGGCTTCCTCTTCCTTGCCGAGGCGGGCGCCGATTTCGTCAAGGTCGGCATCGGCGGCGGCTCCATCTGCATCACGCGTGAGACGAAGGGCATAGGCCGCGGTCAGGCGACCGCAGTCATGGAGGTCGCAAAGGCGCGCGACGAATACTTCGAGAAGACCGGCGTGTACATCCCCATCTGTGCGGACGGCGGTATCGTTATGGACTACCACGTGACGCTGGCGCTTGCGATGGGCGCGGATTTCTGCATGCTCGGCCGCTATTTCGCGAGGTTCGACGAGAGCCCGACCAACAAGGTCATGGTCAACGGCTCCTACATGAAGGAGTACTGGGGCGAGGGTTCCGCCCGCGCCCGCAACTGGCAGCGCTACGATATGGGCGGCGGCGCGAAGCTCTCCTTTGAAGAGGGCGTCGACTCCTACGTCCCCTACGCGGGCTCGCTGCACGACAACGTGATGGTCACCCTCGCGAAGGTCCGCTCCACCATGTGCAACTGCGGCGCGCTCACGATAGAGCAGCTCCGCAGGACCGCGAGACTGACGCTCGTCTCCCCCACCTCCATCGTCGAGGGCGGCGCGCACGACGTAGTGCTGAAGGAGCAGAAGGCGTTCGGCATCAAAAAGTAAACCGGAACAAGGCGTTGAGGCGTTCCCTGAGGGGACGCCTCTTTTTCATGCGCGGCGAAATAATCCTTTACAGTTTCATATCGGGATGTTATAATATAATCGGTATAAAATGCCGACAAAGAGGTGTGATGATGAAACGTTTATATAGATCGACAATAGCTTTCCTGCTCGCCGCGCTTACGCTCTTCGGGCTCTCCGGCTGCCGCAAGAACTCCGTTCTCGTAGAGGATGCGGACTGCTTCGAGAAATACATGGACGCGTACTGTGCGCGCGATTTCGGCACGGCCTATTCCTACCTTTCGGAGGCGAGCACCACGTCCCCCGAAAAGGCGCCGGAGGAGGGCGCGCCCGCGGAATACATACTGAAGGACGATTTCATCAACAAGCTCGACGCGATATTCTCCGGCCTCGAGGTCGGCGAGGTCAGGTATGAGAAGCTGCGCGAGAGCGTCTCGAACGGGGAACTCGTCGTCGCCTACAGCATGACCTACGTCACGGGCAAGGCGGGCGAGCTTACGAACGAATACGAGATGCGCCTTGTGACCGAGGGCGGCAAAAGGCGCGTCCTCTGGACCCCCGCGCAGATATTCCCCGGCATGGAATGGGGCTATTCCGTGAGGGTCAACACCGTCGCGGCAAGGCGCGGCGACATACTTGCCTCCGGCGAGCTGCTCGCCCAGACCATCGACCTCAACGCCGTCGTCGCGGAGATCGACAAGATAGAATACATCGACGAGTTTGCCGTCGCAGTTTCCGAAGTGCTGGATCTGATACCCGAGGAAACGCTGAACAAGCTCATGAACGCCAAGGGCGATACCGTGCTGATAGCGCAGCTCAACGACATGGAGCTGACCCCCGACATACACGAGGCGCTCGACGGTATCGAGGGCGTGACCATAATAAAAAAATACGGCACCGACAGGTATTATCCGAAGGGCGAGCTGCTCGCCCACACCGTCGGCTACGTCGGCTACGTCGAGGAGACGGAGCTCGACTCCCTTAACGAGGGCCGCACCGAGACCGACGGCCTTTACACCGTGCATTCGATAGTCGGCCGCTCCGGCATAGAGCGCGCGTACGAGACCGTGCTCCGCGGCAAGGACGGGCTGACCGTCACCATTCGCGACGCGAACGGCGATTACGTCTCCACCATCTACAAAAAGCCCGTCGAGGACGGCGCGGACGTTATGCTCACGATCGACCTCGCCCTGCAGGAAAGGGCGGAGCAGGTAATGGACCTCGTGCTCTGGGGCGAGGATACCGCCGGCGCGGTGGTGGTGATGGATCCCGTCTCGGCGGAGATCAAGGCGCTCGTGTCCTACCCCTCCTACGACCTGAACCGGCTCGCGATATCCGCCTCCGCGGAATACTACGAGCAGATATCGAATCAGCCCAACAAGCCCCTGCAGAACCGCACGACGCTCGGCCTTTACGCGCCGGGCTCCTCGATGAAGATATTTACCGCGTCCGCGGCGCTGGAGCTTGGCGTCGCCGGCCCCGATTACGTATTCACCGGCAACATCGTAGACGATTATTGGACACCAACCGGATACGGCCGCTGGATATGGCCGCCCATCAAGCGTACCGAGATCAAGAAGCGCACCGAGCCAATGAACATGGCGAACTGCCTGCTCCACTCGGACAACATCTACTTTGCCAACCTCGCACTGATGATAGGCGAGGACGATCTTTTGGGATACCTGCGCGGGATCGGCTTTGAGCAGAAGATGCCCTTCGAATTGAGCGTTGCCAGATCCACCCTGAAGGTCAGGGCCGATACGCCGGAGGAATGGAACCTGCGAAGCGTGGCGGAGACCGGCTACGGTCAGGGTCAGGTCACGGTATCGCCGATCCAGATGGCCGCCATGTACGCGGCTTTCCGCAACGGAGGGGATATCCCCGTGCCGCGCCTTGCAAAGGCGCTTTACAAGAACGACGGCGTCGACTACGTCCCGTTCAAGACATTCGAAAAGCAGACCTGGATCGAAGGCGCTTTCGACGAGAGCACCATTGAGACCCTGCTGCCCATGATGGAGAACATCATGAGCAGCGATTACAACGGCACCGGCCGCCGTCTGAAGGCGCGCGGATGCACCGTCGCCGGCAAGACCGGCACCGCGGAGATCGGCTCCAGCAAATCCCGCGAGGTATCGTGGTTCATCGGCTTCCGCGTGGACGTCGCCCCGGAGGACGAGCTCCTTGTGCTCGTCATGCTGGAGATCCCCACCGCGGACGAATACAAATACATCAAGTTCGACATAGCAAGAGAGCTCATCAGCATCGACGAGCCCGTCGACGACAACGTCCCGCCCGAGGATATCACCCCCTCGGAGGAGCCGACCACCTCGGGAGAAGGAGAAAACTGAATGGCAGATAAGAAAAAGAGCGGAGCCGGGAGCTCCCGCACAACTTCAAAGAAAGGAAGCACGCGCAGGAGCAGTTCATCCGGCGCACGTCAGCTGACCGCGACCGTGCACAGGCAGCCCGCAAAGAAGGCCGCTGCGCCGCAGCGGACGAAGCCCGTGCGTCAGCGTGAGAAGCTGCCCCCCGACCGCGTGGATGAGATCGTCGGCGTGATACTGATCGCCGTCGGCGTGATACTCGGCATACTCACATATGGCAGCACCAACGCCATGCTGAAGACAGTCGTGGAGTTCCTGTTCGGGCTCTTCGGTTTCATCCAGTACGCCATGCCAATAGTGCTCATCGCGATAGGCATAGTGCTCATCGCGGTCCCCCGCCGCCAGGCGGGCACCGGCACGATCGCGATGTGTCTGGGCGTCATCTACTGCATAAGCTGCGTGATACACCTCTCCGCGAAGGACGTCGGCCCGATGACGTTCAACGAATACATCACCGACGGCTTCATCTCCGGCAAGAGCGGGCAGGGCGGCGGCTTCCTTGCCGCGATACCCGCCTACGCGCTTGAAAAGCTGCTCTCCGTCGGCGGCGCGATAGTCGTGTTCGTCGCGCTGGCGCTCGTGATGCTCCTGCTCATCACCAAGGTCTCCATCAGGACCGCGGGCAAGAAGGTCATCGCGAGGGTCGACGCCATTGAGGACAGGCGCAAGGCCCGCTTCATCAACGAAACTGTGGGCGACGATTACCCCGCCCCGCGCCGCAGGAGGCAGACCGCGGCAGCCGCTGCCGCCGCTCCCGAGCTGGTGCTCGGCGGCGATAAGGGAAGCGAAACGCTCTCCGAGACGTTCACCACAAGAAGGCGCAGGCGCCTTAAGGCCGAGGAAAAGGATCTCGACACCGTCATAAGGGAGGCGGAGCCCGCGGCAAGGACCGATCCGCAGCTCGACGTGCTTCCCACCTCCGGCAAGCTCCCCCGCGACGGGAGCATGTTCGGCGAGCTCAAGGCGCCGCCCGTGGTGCCCGCGGACGTCTATCAGCCGCCCGAGGTGCCCGATTACGACCCGTTTGAGACGATCGAGATAGTCCCCGAGGACAACATCACCGGCGAAAAGCCCGGCGTCGACGAGTCCGCGCCCGCCGTTGAGGAGAAGCCCGCCGACAAGCCCGAGGTCAAGGCCGAGGCCGCTGACCTCACCGAGCCGCCCGCCGTGCAGGTATACCAGAAGCCGCCCCTCTCGCTGCTGAAGAAGCCCGACCACAGCGAAGTCATAGCGAACGACTCCCCCTCCGAGAAGGCGAAGCTGCTCATAGAGACCCTCGCGAGCTTCAATATCAACGCCCGCGTGATGAATATCAGCGTCGGCCCCGTCATAACGAGGTTCGAGATACAGCCCGCGCAGGGCGTCAGGGTCAACCGCATTACTTCGCTTCACAACGATCTTGCCCTTGCGCTCGCGGCGCCGAGGGTAAGGATCGAGGCGCCCATCCCCGGCAAGGCCGCGATAGGCATAGAGATCCCCAACAAGGATACCGCCATGGTCAGGCTGCGCGAGGTCATAGACACGCGGGAGTTCTCCGCCGCGTCCTCCCCGCTGACATTCGGCCTCGGCAAGGATATCGCGGGCAAGCCCGTGTATGCCGATCTTGAAAAGATGCCCCACATGCTGATAGCGGGCGCCACCGGCTCCGGTAAATCGGTCTGTATCAACAGCATTATCCTGAGCACGGTCTACAAGTCCTCGCCGGACGACGTTAGGATGATACTCATTGACCCGAAGGTGGTCGAGCTTTCGATATTCGCCCCCGTGCCCCATCTGTACTGCCCGATAGTCACCGACCCCAAGAAGGCCGCCGGCGTGCTGAAATGGGCCTGCAACGAGATGGATCAGCGCTACAGCAAGATGAGCAAGGTAAACGCGCGCGATCTTTCGAGATACAATTCGCTCATGAAGGATCCCGCGGACAGGATGCCGCGCCTCATGATAATCATCGACGAGCTCGCCGACCTCATGATAGTCTCCGCGAAGGACGTTGAGGAGTCCATCGCGCGCATAGCGCAGCTGGGCCGCGCCGCCGGCATACACCTCATCGTGGCGACGCAGCGCCCCTCCGTGGACGTAATAACCGGCCTTATAAAGGCCAACATCCCCTCCCGCATAGCGTTTGCGGTATCCAGCGCCATCGATTCCCGAGTCATACTCGACGCGGGCGGCGCAGAAAAGCTGCTGGGCCACGGCGATATGCTCTTCCATCCTAACGGAGCTGCCAAGCCCACGAGGGCGCAGGGCGCGTACGTCAGCGACGAGGAAGTCGAGAACATTATGCAGTTCTTCGTCGACAACCGCATAGAGATCCCGCAGGACAACAACGTTCTGGATTCCATACCGGATCTCACGGCCTCCACGGGTCAGGGCAACGGCAAGCAGGAGGATGAGCTCCTGCCCGACGCCGTGCGTATAGTCATGGATTCGGGCTCCGCCTCGATCTCCATGATACAGCGGCGGCTCCGCGTCGGCTACGCGAGGGCGGCCCGTCTTGTGGACATCATGGAGCAGATGAAGCTCGTTTCGGGCTTTGACGGATCGAAGCCCCGCAAGGTGCTCATCGACGAAGCGGGATATCAGGAGCTGTTCGGCTCCGGCTCTGACTGAGGAGAACGAATGACAGGCACAAAGATCGGTATGGTATCGCTCGGCTGCTCCAAGAACCGGGTCGATTCCGAAGAGATACTGGGAGAGCTCACCGCCCGCGGCGCGGTCACGGTGAACGATCCCCGTGAGGCCGAGGTGATAATCGTCAATACCTGCGGCTTTATAGAGAGCGCCAAGACGGATTCGCTCGACACCATATTCGAGATGGCGCGCTACAAGAGCGAGGGCAGCTGCCGCCTGCTTGCGGTATGCGGCTGTCTGTCCGAACGCTACTACGACGAGCTGAACGAGGAACTGCCCGAAGCAGACCTCATTTGGGGCGTCAAGGATCACAGGGGCCTTGCCGAGGCCATAGAGCAGCGCATAACGGGCGAGATATCCTCCCCCGCCTGCGCCTCGCAGCGCGTGCTGACCACGCCGCCCTTCCGCGCATATCTGAGGATCGCGGACGGCTGCGACAACCGCTGCACCTACTGCGCGATACCGCTCATTCGCGGCGGCAGGGTGAGTTATCCCATGGAGCAGCTCGTCAAAGAGGCGGAAGACCTTGCGGACAGGGGCGTTACGGAGCTCACCGTGATCGCGCAGGATACCTCCGCTTACGGCGTCGACCTGTACGGCGAGCCGAAGCTCGCGGAGCTGCTGAAGCGCCTTGCGCTCATAGAAAAGCTCCACTGGATAAGGCTTTTGTACACATACCCCAACACCGTCGACGAGAAGCTCATCGACACTATAAAGGCCGAGCCGAAGATCTGCAGCTATATCGACATGCCGATACAGCATATCGATCCCGACCTGCTCCGCGCCATGAACCGCCACGGCTCCGCGGAGCACATACGGGAGATCACCGACTACATCCGCGCCGCCGATCCCGATTTCATACTGCGGACTACGGCGATAGTCGGCTTCCCCGGCGAGACCGAGGAGCAGTTCGGCGAGCTTATGGACTTCCTTGCAGAGCACCCCTACGACCGGCTCGGCGCGTTCACCTACTCCCCGGAGGACGGCACGCCCGCGGCGGCGATGGAAGGCCAGATACCCGAGAAGGTCAAGCGCAAACGCCTCGACCGGCTCATGCGGCAGCAGAGGAACATATCCTTTGCCGCCAACAAGGCGCGCATAGGCCGCGTTTACGAGGTGCTCGTCGACGAGGTCAGGGACGGCGTCGCCTACTGCCGCTCGTACGCGGAGGCCGCCGAGGTCGACGGCTTCATAAAGGTCAAGCTCGCCGAATGCGAACTGCCGGCGGCGGAGCGCGGCGGCTATACGGGCAAATACCGTTTTGTTGAGATCACCGGCGCGGAGGCATACGATCTGCACGGTGAATGGTGGCCAAGAAGATAATTTTATCGAGGTGGAATATGAATCTTCCCAACAAGCTCACTATCGCGCGAATGATCGCGATACCCTTCTTCATCGCCTGCTTCTTCCTGCCCGACTGGGTGGCGTTCAAGCTCTGCGGCGCGGAGATACTCACAAAGTATCTGATCGCGGGGATACTGTTCATACTGGCGTACGTCACGGACACGCTCGACGGCAGGATCGCCAGGAAGTTCGGCCTTGTCACCGATTTCGGCAAGCTGATGGATCCCATCGCGGATAAGCTGCTGACCGCCGCCTGTATGATAATGCTGATCGGCCGCGGACTCATGAGCGTCTGCGATTTCCTAATGCCGGTATTCACGGTGATAGTCATCGCGCGCGAGTTCGTGATAAGCGGCATGCGCCTCGTCGCCGCCTCGAAGGGCCGCGTCATGGCCGCCGGCACTCTCGGCAAGATCAAGACCACACTGCAGAGCATCGCTCTCCCGATGGTGCTCATACTCGGGCCGTTCTTCCGTGCGATAGGCGTGCCCGTGGATTTCATACTGCTCGCGGCCTCCGTCGTGATGACGATATGGTCGGGGCTCGATTACATGCTGCGCAATAAGGAGATATTCTCCGTTCAGTAAAGATCCGCGAGGTCAAACGATGCGTTTTTCATGCGAAGCCGATTTTGAGGCGGCCTGCACAAAGCTGGTCATAAACGCCGCCCGCATACTAGAGGCGAAGGGCGCCTCCGCGGCCTGCGCGGAAAGTCTGACCGGCGGGCTCCTCTCGTCCGAGATAGTGCGCGTGCCGGGCAGCTCGCTCTGGTTCCGCGAGGGCTGCGTCACCTACACCGACGGAGCCAAGGAGAGGCGCCTCGGCGTGCCACAAGCCGTCATCGGCCTGCACTCCGCGGTGAGCTTCGAAACGGCGCTCGCCATGGCGGACGGCATGCGGCTGACCTCCGGCGCGGATATCGCCGTATCGACGACGGGCGTCGCAGGGCCCGGCGCGGACGCCGAGGGGCATCCCGAGGGAATGGCGTTCATAGGCGGGTCGACCCCGTTCGGCAGCTGCGTGAAGGAGCTGCGGCTGACGGGCGATCGGCTTGAGATACGGCAGCAGGCGGTCTATGCGGCGCTGAAGCTCATGCTCCGGCTCGCGGAGCTCGTCTGACGCGGCCGATGAAACTTGTACGATGAGCCATAGTATGGTATAATCATAAAAACTACTTGGAGGAAACGATAATGGATAAGGAAAAAGCATTGGACCTTGCCCTTTCCCAGATAGAGAAGGAGTTCGGCAAGGGCGCGATAATGCTGATGGGCGACGCCGCGCAGAAGATACAGGTATCCGTGATACCGACCGGCTGCATCGAGCTTGATAACGCGCTCGGCGTGGGCGGCATCCCCCGCGGCAGGATAATCGAGATCTACGGGCCCGAGTCCTCCGGCAAGACGACGCTGGCCCTTCATATGATCGCTGAAGCGCAGAAGCTCGGCGGCATGGCGGTGTTCATCGACGCGGAGCACGCGCTCGATCCCGTTTACGCGGCGAAGCTCGGAGTGCAGATGAACTCGCTCTTCGTCTCCCAGCCCGACAACGGCGAGCAGGCGCTCGACATCGCCGATACCCTCGTCCGCAGCGGCGCGGTCGATATCATCGTCATCGACTCCGTTGCGGCGCTCGTCCCCAAGGCCGAGCTCGAGGGCGATATGGGCGATTCCCACGTCGGCCTGCAGGCGAGGCTCATGAGCCAGGCGCTCCGCAAGCTCGCGGGCATCGTCGGCAAGTCCAACTGCTGCGTCATATTCATCAATCAGCTCCGTGAAAAGGTCGGCGTCATGTTCGGCAATCCGGAGACAACGACCGGCGGCAGGGCGCTCAAGTTCTTCTCCACCATTCGTCTCGACGTCAGGAAGGTGGACGTGCTGAAGCAGGGCGGCGAGGCCGTCGGCAACCGCGTCCGCATGAAGGTCGTCAAGAACAAGGTCGCTCCGCCCTTCCGCGTAGCCGAGGCCGACCTCATGTACGGCGAGGGCTTCTCCCGCGAGGGCTCGCTCATCGACATGGGCGTGGCGAACAAGCTCGTCTCCAAGACCGGCGCATGGTTCTCCTACGGCGATATGCGCATCGGCCAGGGCCGCGAGAACGCCAAGCAGTTCCTGAAGGACAATCCCGAGGTCGCGAACGAGATCGAAAAGAAGCTCCGCTCGATCATGGGCACCGCGGACTGCGTGGTGGAGCTGGACAACAAGCCCGAGCCGATGGACGACTGACGCCCGTCAGCCCCTCACAATAATATACGGAACCTTTTGCGGGGGCGGCGCGTTATATTTACAGAAGCAAAGCCCCCGCTTCTTTGCGGGGAGACCACGATCGAAAGGCACGGTGAAGTTAATGACAGCAAAAAAGCTTACCGAATACTCCCCCTCCTACCCGCGCAGACGGATCGCCTCCGGCGCGGCACGGCTCGGCGCTCTTGCGGGCGCGGTGGTGC
Organism: Clostridia bacterium; assembly: GCA_017619735.1. Taxonomy (GTDB): domain Bacteria; phylum Bacillota; class Clostridia; order Christensenellales; family CAG-138; genus UBA3857. Next base: position 8,209 of record JAFZRT010000008.1, on the reverse strand, counting down.
TGACCGCTGGCGCGGCTCTGGGCTGCGGAGGCGGGGATACGAAGGACGAACCGGATACGACCGGCCTTATGAACTTCGAAACGGAGGAAGCCGCAGCGGATCCCACTGCCGACCCCTCCATAGTCGGTATCGTTCTGCCCGCGCCCGGCGACGACGGTAAATGACGATATGATCTTCACGCTGCACCTGACGGCTGACTGCAATCTGCGCTGCCGTTACTGCTATGAAAAGCACAGCCGCGAGCGCATGAGCGAGGCGGCCGCACTTGCCGCGGTCGATCTCATGTTCTCCTTCGGGCATAAAAAAAACGGTTTCTCGTTCTTCGGCGGGGAACCTTTATTGTGCCGCGGGCTGATCGAGCGCGTGCTTGAATACGCCGCGCAAAAGAACCCCGGCGGCAAGCTTTCGTACAGTATGACGACGAACGGCCTGCTGCTCGACGAGGAGTTTATGGAGCTTGCCGACCGCTGCCGGCTGTCGATAGCGCTCTCCCACGACGGCTCTCTGCAGGACGATCAGCGCGTTTTCCCCGACGGATCGCCCACAGCGGCGCTGCTGGAGGAGAAGATCGATATTCTCCTCGCCCATCAGCCGAACGCCGCGGCAATGCTTACGGTAATGCCGGAGAACGTCGACCGCCTTGCCGAGGCCGTGGAATGGCTCTACGAGCGCGGCTTTTCGAAGATCAACACCACTATCGACTATCGCCCCGGGGCCGAATGGGACGATGCGCTAATGGAGGAGCTCGACCGCCAGTACGGGCTCATGGCCGAGCTCTGCGCGAAGCATTACGACGAGGCGCGCCCGCTCGACCATATGGGCTTCACGTCGAAGATCCGCTCCTATATCGAGGACCGCCCCTGCGTCGAATGCCGATTGGGCGTGCGTCAGCCGTCGATAGCGCCGGACGGGCGGATATACCCCTGCAATCAGTTCCTTAACGACGAGGCGTTCGTAATGGGCGACGTTTGGCGCGGCATCGACGCGGCGGCGCAGAGGCGCATCATCGCGGCGTCGCTGGCGGAGGAGCCGTCCTGCCGCGGCTGCGCGATCGAGAAGCGCTGCCGTCATCACTGCGCGTGCCTCAATTACAGCATGACCGGCGACATGCACACCGTCCCGCCGGTGCAGTGCGCGCACGAAAAATCGATAGTGCGGAACGCGGATAAGCTCGCGGAGGAGCTCTATCGGCGCGGCAGCCCGCGCTTCCTGAAGGCGTACAGCGATTGATACGGCGGACAGAATCAAAACAGATCCGCGGACGTTTGTCCGCGGATCTGTTGTTGTTTAAGTGTGTTTTACGGGCCGAAAGCTGCGTCATGATCAGCGAACGCGCCTTTATCCGTCACAGCTCCGGTTTGGAGGTGTCGATGACGCCGCTGACGATCTCCAGATTGCCGTTCCTGACGCGGATCTCGTCGATCATCTCCTTCTCCTTTTTCGGGTCCTTCAGGCTCACGCGGTAGTAGAGGCGGAAAAGGCTGCCCATGTTGGTCGTCTTGACCTTCTCCAGTTCGCAGGAGGAGGTGTATTTTTTGAGTATGTCGGAGAATGCCTCCGTGTAGTCGAGGCTCTCCGGCACGGTGATGCGCAGCTCACGCTGAGCGAAGTTCTTGCCGCCGAAGCCCAGGGCGAGGAGTATGAAGCCGATCAGGCAGATCGCCGCGACCACGCACCCCGCGAGGAGCACGTAACCGGAGCCGCATATGAGGCCCGCGGCCATCGCGAGGAATATCGCGAGGATGTCGCGAGCGGTGCCCGGAGCGGAACGGAACCTAACGAGGCCGAACGCGCCGCCGATGCCGATGCCGATGCCGATATTGCCGTTGACGACCGCGACTACCGACGCGACCACCACGGGCAGCAGCACGAGCGCCACCGCGAAGCCCCTGTTATAGCTGTTGCGGTACATGTAGAGGAGCGATACCAGCACGCCCAGTACGAGCGCGGCGCCGCAGCAGATCGCTATCATTGCCGCGTTGGGCACGATGTAGCCGTCCTTCAGAAGAAGGCTCGTGAAAATACCGTTGTCTATCATATCATCCCTCCGTCGATCAAGAGTTTTTTATAAGCGTTGCCGTATTTTGTGTAGGAGCCGGGGTATATCCGCAGCTCGTCGAATATGTGGGAGAGCCAGAGCGGGACCGCGTCCGTGATCTTGAGCTCCAGTATGTAGCTGTTCTCGTCCAGGAGCACCTGCCCGTACGGCCCCAGCATGAGATCGAAGTCGTGCGTGCGGAAGCGGATGTTCGTGTCGATCGTGAGCCGCAGCTCCGGATCCTCACACCCGAAGTACGCCGTGCGGTCATAGCAGAGCACCATCGCGGGGCGCAGATCCGGGTAGCGTTCCAGCAGCCACTCGATCTCCTTGACTATCTGGCTCGGCCTCACGGGGTTTTCACGGTTCACGAGCATGCGCATCGCGTCGACGTAGCGCATCGTTTCGCGCCGTTTGTACACTACGCCGTTGAGCTTTTTCTTCAGCTCCACGAACGCCAGCCCGTCCTCCGTCGGGACGCCGTATGTCCGCAGGCGGAGCTTTTCCTTATATTTCGGTTTTTCGATGGATTCCCTTATCACGCGGTGCGTCGGAGTATCGAAATAGATGTTGCAGATGGTTGTGCACCCGTACTGATCGGCCTGCATACGGCCCTCCAGCCGGGAAAGCAGAGCTTCCTTCTGCTCCCTTGTGATGATGTATTTGATCTCCTTGCGTTCGAATATGGATTGGATTACGCTGTTGTCCATCGAGCCGCGCTCCGTTCGGGGTCCCGCGGGATCCGTCGTTTTTTGTTGTATAGATTATAGCAGAGAATTGTGTATATTGCTATCAAAAAAAGTGACAAAAACGAAACAATAACGAATCCTCTTCAGCAGAGGGATTTTGCGAACCGGATGAGATTGCGCCAGCAGCAGGCCTCCAGCGTCTCCCCCGTCACGCCCGCCCTCTCCAGCGCTCTGCCGAGCGCGGGGAGCTCCGACGGATCGGAGAGACCCTCTGGATAGCGGCCCATGCCGTCGAAATCGGAGCCGATGGCAAGGCAGTTTTCGCCGCCGACCTCCAGTATATGCAGGGCGTGGCGGACGATATCGTCGATCTTTGCCGTGGGGGCCGACGTGAGCTGCTTGTGGTAGAAGTTCACGCCGACGGTGCCGCCGCGCTTCGCTATCTCCCTTATATGCGCGTCGCAGAGAGCGCGCGGGGAATCGAATACCGCCCTTGCGTTGGAGTGGGAGGCGAAGACCTTTACGTCCTCCGCGAGCACGTCGTCTATGCCGGCGTCGTTCAGATGCGAAACGTCGACCGCCATGCCTATACGGCCCATCTCGCGGACGATCTCCCTGCCGAGGAACGTGAGCCCGCGCCTGCTCTTTTTGACGGCGGGACAGCCGAGCTCGTTCTGCGTGTTCCACGTGAGGGTCATGGCCTTTGCGCCCATGCGGTGCATGGAGCGGAGTATGTCCTCATACCCTTCGGCGGCCTCCCCGCCCTCGATGGTAAGCATTGTCGCGATGCGGTCCCCGTCGGGGTCGAAATCCGGGGTGAGCTTCACGAGCTCGGGATGCGCCTCCAGCATGCGCTCGTACGCGTCCGCCATGCTCATAAACTGGCTGAGGTACGGGCGCTTATGCCGCACGTCGATCCACGCGGCGAAGAGCTGCAGCTTTACGCCGCCACTTTTGAGCCGCTCGAGCGAAACGGACTGGCGGCCCTCCGGCCTGGCTATGTCGTAGCCGTCGTTGACCATGCCGTACAAAAAATCGCAGTGTCCGTCGGCAAAATACATGTTCTACCCCTCTTTCCCTCAAAAAGCAGACGGCTCCCATGCAGTTTCAGCACGGGAGCCGCAGTATCGGACTTGGATCACTTGGCGAATTCGACCGCCCTCGTCTCCCTGATGACGTTGACCTTTATCTGGCCGGGATACTCGAGCTCGGATTCTATACGCTTCACGATGTCCTTCGCGAGGATCAGTGTGTCGGCGTCGTTGACGTTTTCCGGCTTGACCATTATGCGGACCTCGCGGCCTGCCTGAATGGCGAAGACCTTATCGACGCCGTCGAAGGAGTTGGCGATCTCCTCCAGCTTTTCAAGGCGCTTGATGTAGTTTTCAAGCGTCTCGCGCCTGGCGCCGGGACGGGCCGCGCTGATGGCGTCGGCCGCCTGAACGAGCACCGCCTCGACCGTGTTGGGCTCCACGTCGCCGTGATGGGCGAGTATCGCGTGAACGATCTGGTTGTTCTCGCGGTATTTCTTCGCAAGATCGCCGCCGATCTGCGCATGGCTGCCCTCGACCTCATGGTCGACGGCCTTGCCGATGTCGTGCAGAAGGCCCGCGCGCTTTGCGAGCTGTACGTTGACGCCGAGCTCAACGGCCATGAGTCCCGCGAGATGCGCGACCTCGATGCTGTGCTTCAGCACGTTCTGACCGTAGCTCGTGCGGTACTTGAGACGGCCCAGCAGCTTCACGAGCTCGTGATGCAGGCCGTGTACGCCGACGTCGAATATTGCGGATTCGCCCGCTTCGCGGATCTGGTTGTCGACCTCCTTGCGGGCCTTTTCGACCATCTCCTCGATCCTGGCGGGATGAATGCGGCCGTCGAGGATGAGCTTCTCGAGCGCGATCCTGGCTACCTCGCGGCGGACGGGATCGAAGCCGGAGAGTATGACCGCTTCGGGGGTGTCGTCGATTATGAGGTCGACGCCGGTCGCGGTCTCGAGGGTCCTGATGTTGCGGCCCTCGCGGCCGATTATGCGGCCCTTCATTTCATCGTTGGGGAGGGGCACGACGGAGATCGTCGTCTCCGCAACGTGGTCGGCCGCGCAGCGCTGGATGGCGGAAGCTATGATGTTGACCGCCCTCCTGTCCGCTTCGGCCTTTGCCTTGGACTCGATATCGCGGATCATCAGCGTAGCGTCGTGGCGGGCTTCCTTCTCCGCGTTGTTGAGGATTATCGCCTTCGCTTCGTCGCTCGTCATGGAGGCGACGCGCTCCAGCTCACCCTTCTGCTTATTGTAAAGCTCCTGGGCGGAGGCTTCGAGCTTGTCGATCTCCTTGGTGCGGAGATTCAGCTGTTCCTCACGCTTTTCGATGCCCTCGAGCTTCTTGTCAAAGCTTTCTTCCCTCTGCTGGAGACGGCGTTCCGCGCGCTGGACTTCGTTCCTGCGCTCCTTGTTCTCCCTCTCCTGCTCGGTCTTGATCCTGTAAACCTCTTCCTTAGCTTCCAGTATGGTCTCTTTCTTCAAGGTCTCGGCGCGCTTCTGCGCGTCGTCGATCATCTTCCTGACCGCATCCTCGGCCTTGGCCGTCTTGGCCTCGGCGATGTTGCGCCTGTAATAATACCCAATTGCTATGCCTATAGCGACGAGCACCGCTCCTCCGACCACAAGCAGCAATATCTGCCACCATTCCAAAGTAAGATCCTCCAATATATGTAATATGCCGTACAGACACCCATAGGTGCCCATATTATGGACATTCTACAATATTATATAAGGATGCGCCGCCGGAGTCAAGTGCCAAACGGCGAATATTCGCCTGATCGGCAAAATATATATCTTGTTAGCGCCGTTATCCTGTTTAATAATTTACCGAATGAGACATACTGTATAAAAACGGCGCGGCGGCTTCCCCGACATTCCCCGGGATGCGCGCTGCCGCAGGAAAGGATCTCGGCATGGCAAGGATGAAAAGATCCCTGACGCCCGCGGAAAAGCGGGAGCACAGGGCGTATCTCGATCTCGTGAAGCGGCGCATGCCCCGGAGCAGGACTCTGCTGCGATGCGTGCTCGCTTTCCTGACGGGCGGCGCGATCTGCGCGCTCGGGCAGCTCATAGGCGACGCGGGGACGGCGCTCCTATCGCTGGACGAGAGCGCGCGTTCGAGCTTCGTTTCGGTCACGCTCATATTCGCAGCGGCGCTGCTGACGGGCCTCGGCGTGTACGACGACATCGGCCGGGTGGCCGGCGCGGGTTCGGTGGTGCCGATAACGGGCTTTGCAAACTCCGTCGTCGCTCCCGCCATGGAGCACCGCAGCGAGGGCATAGTCACGGGCGTTTGCGCGCAGATATTCACTATCGCGGGGCCGGTGCTGGTATACGGCGTCACGAGCTCCGTGCTGCTCGGGCTGATAGTCTGGGCGATATCGCTCATAAAATGACCCAAACATGCATACGGCGACAAAACAGTACATATTTTGAAACAAAAGCGGAGGTCCGGGATATGAAAAAAAGCGGATGGAGCAATGATGAGGAGAGGCTGCTTCGGGAGCTTGCGGCCGCGGCGGAGAAATCCGGCGGCTCGCTCTCGGGCGTTTTTCGGGAGGCCGCGGGGCTTATGGGCAGGAAGCCCGACAGCGTTCGCAACCATTACTACGCGCTCCTGCGGGAGAGCGGCGGCAGGGCGGCCGCCTACGTTCCCTTTACCGAGGCCGAGACGCGACGCCTTCTCACGCACATACTGAGCCGCAGATCCGAGGGCTGCTCCGTGCGCAAAGCCGCGCTGGAGCTTGCGAACGGCGACGTCTCTCTGATGCTGCGGTATCAGAACAAGTACCGCTCGCTCGTCGCGAAAAGGCCGGATCTTGTGCGCGAGGCCGCGGCGTCGTGCGGGGTGCCCTCCCCTTCCGAGGAGCGGAAGCGGGAACGGCTCGGGTCGGCCGACCGAAAGGAGCTTCTGCGGCTGCTCGATGCGAAGAACGCCGAACTGAAAAAGCAGCATGAGCGGTTCATGCTGCTGCACGCGATGTTCACGAAGCTCTGCGAGCTCGACCGCGGGCTCGTCCGTCAGCTCGCGGCAAAGGGCGAAGCGGTGGAGCTGCGCAAGCTCATAGACCGGATCAGCTCCGGTATTGAATGAAAAAAGCCGGGGATGATCCCCGGCTTTCATTTTTGCTTTACGCGCCGATGAGGCCGCTTATGCTGTCCGGCGCGAGATACCAATCGCCGCCCAGCTTCAAAAGCGTCAGTTCGACGTTCCTTTCCGCGTCGCCGCCCTCCGCTCTGCAGATCACGCGGAGGTTGACCTTCATGCCGTCGGCGACCTTCCTGCCGAGTCCGGCTGAGTAGAGCTCGAGCGAGCCCTCTGAAAGCTTCTCCGTGCTGACGATCTCGTACTTTTTCATGGTGCCCTTCGTGGAGCCCGCAAAGGCGTCGTACAGCACCCGCAGGCTGCTCTTGTATCCGGCGAGGTCGGGATCGTTCGGGAAAAGCGTCTTCTTCATCCATTTCGTCGGCATGTAGTCGACTACCTTTTCGATATTGCCCCTGTAATACTCGGTAACGACGCCGTTGACGGTGCCCTGCCAGCTGTTGCCGCTGAGTATCGAAGCGATTATCGCGACGATGAGCAGTCCGGCTATCGCGACCGCGGCAATGCCGACGACCTTGTGTCTGTCAATGGGGCGGCGACCGTCCTCCGAACGAGCGGCCGCTTCATCCTTCTGCTTTACGGGAGTGCCGCAGACGCCGCAGAATGACGCGGAGTCCTCGATCCTCGAACCGCAGGTCTTGCAGTACATGATTCCTCCTGAGCGCCTGAAAGACGCCATAATAAGTGTTCCGGCAGCTCGCGGTCAAGGCGCGCTGCCGGCATTGTCGGTGCTGATTATTCAGTTCTCTTCGGGCGCCTTCTCGACAGGCGTACCGCAGGCGGTGCAGAAGCGTGCGTCATCCTCCAGCACGGCGCCGCAGTTGGCGCAGGTGTTGGCGACTACCGCCTCCTCAACAACGGGTTCGGGCTTGGGGATCGGTGTGCCGCAGGCGCTGCAGAAAGCAACGTTCGCGGAGACCTCCGCGCCGCAGTTGGGGCACTCGACGAGGCCCTTGATCTCCTGGATCTGCTTCTTGAAGTTGGCTATCTTGCCCTGCGCGTCCTTGATGGCGGAGATCATCGGCTCAAAATCGGCCTCGAAATCGCCCTCATGCAGGGAAGCGTAAAGCTTGCCGATCTCAAGATAGCTGTTGTTGATCCTCTTCTCCTCATCGGTAATGGAGCCGTTTAGTTTAGCAATGTTAGCCAGATCCTGAGTCTTCTGGATCGCCGCCTGGCCGGCATTGGATATCTTTTTGCCCAGTTCATCGAAAAAAGCCATGTTGTTTCCTCCTTATGGAACTATTTGACGGAGCCGCGCACATGCACAGCCCCCATCAATATATACTATAGCACAGGAGAAATAATAAATCAATATGGAAAATCAGAGAGGGGAT
>JAFZRT010000051.1 GCA_017619735.1 Clostridia bacterium | reverse complement strand
GAGCGGAGCGAACAGCCCGCCCCGGGGACTGCCGGTCGCCAAAGCGAATGCGAGCGTCCGGTGGACGGTCGCATAGGCGAAGAACGGGCTGCCTTGTGAGCGGAGCGAACAGCCCGCCCCGGGGCCGGAAGTTCTAATCTTCTCACCCAGACCACGGAAAAACGGAAGGATCCATTCCTTCCGTTTTTTTGTCGTCATCGTGCCGGAATTTTGTTTGCCTTCCTGCTTTTTCACACCACCTGGAACAGATAGAACTTCAGATAATCCGTCTCTTTCACGGTGGTCAGCACGGGATGATCCGGCGACTGCTGGCGCGCCTCGATGCGGCGGAGCGACACCGCGGCGTCGTGCGCTGCCTCGTTGAGCATTGTACGGAACATGTCGTCGTACATGAAGTGCGAGCAGGAGCACGTCGCAAGGTATCCGCCCCTCGGCAGTATCTTCATCGCCTTCATGTTGATCTCCTTATAGCCCTTGTAGGCGTTCTTCTGCGTGGCGCTGGATTTCGTGAAGGCGGGCGGGTCGAGTATTATTAGATCGTAGTCCTTCGACTTCTTTTCCGCAAGCTCCGTGAGCAGGTCGAATACGTCCGCCTCGATATAGTCCATTCCGATCCCGTTGAGGGCGGCGTTGGCCCTTGCCTGCGCGAGCGCCGACGCGGACACGTCGACAGCCGTCACATGCTCCGCTCCACCCATGGCCGCGTTAAGCGCGAAAGCGCCGGTGTGCGTGAAGCAGTCGAGCACGCGGCGGCCCTTCGATATGCGCCTCACGGCAAGGCGGTTGTATTTCTGGTCGAGGAAGAAGCCCGTCTTCTGCCCGTTCACGTAGTCGACGTCGTACCGGACGCCGTTCTCGATTATCTCCGCGTGGCCGTCAAGATCGGTCCTCAGGCCCTCCGCCTCGTAAAAGCCCTTGTACTCCTCCATCCCCTCAAGGCGGCGGATGGCGGCGTCGTTCCTTTCGTAGACCGCGTCGATATCCTCGCCCAGCTCCCTTAAATACGCGACGAGCTCGCGGAATATCATATCCTTTCGCATGTCCGTACCGAGGCAGAGCGACTGCGCGACGAGCACGTTTCCGAAGCGGTCGACCGTGAGGCCGGGGAGCCTGTCCGCCTCGCCGAAGATGAGGCGGCAGTCGGCAAGATCGTCCCCCATCACCTGACGGCGGTAGTCCACGGCGTACCGCACGCGGCGGGCGAAGAACGCCTCGTCGAAACGGTCGTTGGCGTTGTCGGAGATGACGCGCACGCGTATCTTGCTGTTCGAATTGACGAAGCCGGAGCCCAGATAATTGCCCTTCGCTCCGCGGACGTCGACTATCTCCCCGTTTTGGGCGGGTCGGGACTCGTCGGTAACCTCCTCGCCGTATACCCAGGGATGTCCGTTTTTGAGGCTCGCTTCTGCCTTTTTCGTGACGGTGAATATCGGATAGCTTCTTTCCATGTCTTCCTGCGGCCTTTCCCGGCTGTATGCCGATCTGTTACAGACGATGATACCACACGCCGCCCCTCCCGTCAAACATATTACGGTGTTTCGAGGCACAAAAAAGGGCGGCTCGGCCGCCCCTTCCGGCTTTACTTCATCATGCCGGAGTTCATGTTCTGCTCCGCGTAGGCGATCATGCGCTTGACCATCTCGCCGCCGATGGAACCGGCCTCGCGAGAGGTGATGTCGCCGTTGTAGCCCTGCTTCAGATTGACGTTCATAGAGGAAGCGACCTCGTTCTTGAACTGCTGAAGACGGCTCTTCATCTCACGGTCGTTATTGCTGCTCATTGTGCTGCTCCTTTCATAATAGTCTCCGTTCCCCCTTTACCGGGCGGACGGCTCACGCAAAAGCGATTCGCAATGCCATGCGTTTCGATAATAATTTGCGTAAAATGCGACAGACTATGACAGGAAATGTTTAGAAAAAAGCTTGGAAAATGGAACGCGGGAGGCGGGCTCATACATTACGTCGCCCGGCGATCAGCCGCCGCGGATCATCTCGTTTTGTTCGCAGCCGAGGAGCACTTCGTTAAGCCCCTCCGGAGTGATCTCGTATTCCCGATCAGATCCCGCCGTCGGCGGAGACGCCGAGAAGCACGCTGTATTTTTCATGGAACGAGGCGAAAGTCCCCGCCTCGACGGCTTCGCGGATCTTGGCCATAAGATCGTTGTAGAAGTACAGATTATGCAGTATGCAGAGCCGCATGCCGAGTCGCTCGTCGGCCTTCAGAAGATGTCTTATGTACGCGCGCGAATAGCTCCTGCATGCGGGGCAGGAACAGCTTTCGGAGATGGGGCGGGAGTCCTCCTCATAGACACGTGCGAGCAGCCGTCGGCGGCCCTCCCATGTGTACACGTTGCCGTGCTGCGCGCCCTTCAGGGGGAACACGCAGTCGAAAAAGTCTATGCCGCGGTACACTCCCTCGACAATATTGACGGGCGTGCCTACGCCCATGAGGTAGCGGGGCTTGTCCTTCGGCATGAGGGGCGTCACGGCCTCCAGTATCCTGTACATATCCTCCGCGCTCTCGCCCACGGAGAGGCCGCCTATCGCATAGCCCTCCATGCCGAATGCCGCTATGGCGCGCATATGCGCCTTTCGCACGTCCTCGTACACGCCGCCCTGGTTGATGCCGAAAAGCATCTGGCGCCTGTTTATGGTGTCCGGAAGGGAGTTCAGCCGTTCATGCTCGGCGATGCAGCGCTCCAGCCAGCGGGTCGTGCGCTCCGCAGACCGCGCGACGTAGGAATGCTCCGCGGGATTTGCGACGCATTCGTCAAAGGCCATTGCGATAGTGGAGGCGAGATCCGACTGCACCCGCATCGACTCCTCCGGCCCCATGAATATCGACGAGCCGTCGATGTAGGAGGTGAAGTAAACGCCCTCCTCGCGGATGCGGCGGCGCTTCGCAAGCGAGAACACCTGGAACCCGCCGCTGTCGGTCAGTATGGGCCTGTCCCAGTTCATGAACTTCGGAAGGCCGCCGAGCTTTTTTATGAGCTCCGAGCCGGGACGCATATTGAGATGGTAGGTGTTGCAGAGCGCGACGGATGTGCCGATCGACCGAAGATCATCGGTAGAGACGCCGCCCCTTACCGCGGCGGCAGTGGCGACGTTCATGAATACGGGGGTCTCTATGGCGCCGCAGACCGTCTCGAGCCGGCCCCTGCGCGCAGCGCCGTCCTCCTTCAGCAATGTGAATCCGTTTATGCTCATCCGTGGCTTCCTTCCGTTTGATGCCATCATTATAACACCTTCCGCCCGTTCAATGCAACCGCGTCGGCAAGCTTCGCGGAGGAGCCGAGCATGAGCGCCGCGTCCCACAGATCGCTCTCGTCGAGCCGCGCCGCGATGCCGCCTTCACCGTCAAGCACGCAGACGACGGAATAGCTCCCCGCGGGCAGCGCGCCTATCGCGGAGGCGATATCCGTATCCCCCGCCATCGCGGTATGCCTTACGGGCAGCGGAAGGCGCTTCGGTCTGCGCTTCGGCACGGCTCCAGGCCCATGCTCCCGAAGCGACGATATCATGAGGAAAACGCCCATGAGCAGGAGCGTCGGGTTGAGCTCCCTCCCCGCGAGGAGCATTGCGAAAGCGGCCGTGAATACCGCGCCGGTCAGAAAGCCCGACGCCTTCAGGCATTTAAGGGCGATGCGCCTGCCCCTGCCCGAAAACAGCGCGAAAACGAGCCGTCCCCCGTCGAGCGGCACAGCGGGCAGCAGGTTAACGGCGGCGGTGATCAGATTGAACTCCGTCATGCCGAGCTCTGCCGAGGCGTAGATCGGAAAGAGGCCTTCCATGAGCGCGCTCATCGCCGCCATTGAGAGCGACGCCGCAGGCCCCGCGGCGAATATCGCGGCAGCGTCCGCGGGAGAGGCCTCCGCGCAGTCGAGCGACGCCCTGAAGCCGAACGGGAGCAGCTCTATCTCCGCAACTCGGTACCCGAGACGGGCCGCGGCCATGGCGTGCGCCGCCTCATGCACGCAAAGCGAGAGGAACGCCGTAAGGAAAGTCCTCCACCCCGCGAGCACGGCGAAAAAAGGAGCGGCGGCCGCGAGCAGCAAGCTGCACTTCACTTCGGCTCCGCGAATGGAAAACAGCCTCATTTCGCCTCTTCAAACGGGAAAAGCTCCTTAAGATCGACGGGGCGGCCCGATTTATACGCCCTCACGGCGACCGTGGCGGTCTTCGCCGAGCCGAGCTTCTGCCGCTGTTTCACCGGCTGGCCCTGCTCGACGTCGGTCTCCCCGAGGCCGTATACCGTGAACTCCACGTCGCCGTCGGTCACGACCGACACGTACCGCCCCAGCGTCTCGTCCTCCCCCACTGCCTTCACGCGGCCGGCGACGGGCGAGACTATGTCCGAGCCCGGCACGGTGATTATCGCTATGCCGCCCTCCTCATCCAGCGCTTCGAAGCTCAGCGCGTGCACGGGCAGCACCGCCGCCTTTGCCGGTGCGAACACGTCGATTATCGACGGCAGATCGACGAATGTGAGGCGGCCGAGCCGCTCGTCGTCGGCGGTCCCGTCGTCGGTCAGTCCGTCGGGTACGGTACCCCCCGCGAGCTTAAGGCCGATCAGCCCGCAGAAGAGCACGGCGCAGACACCGAGGCGCGTCAGAAGATATCCCGATACGCGGCCTCCCCTCCTTTTTTTCGTCTGCGGCGAGAGCCGGCCGCTTTTGAAGCTCACGCTGCGCGAGACGAACTCGCCCGCGGCGAGCACGCGTTCTTCGTTTTTTTCCATAAAAAAGCACCTCCGTTAGTTTATATGCGGAGGCGCCTGAAATAATATCGGTCAGTGACGCATACGGCTCTCGACCACGCGGCCGATCACCTCAAGATCGCCGTCGGTGACTATCATGGGATCGTATGCGGGATTGGAGGGAATGAGAGCGATGCTCTTTTTGATGCGCTTGACGCGGCGGAGAAGCACCTCGTCCTCCATGCGGACGACGTATATGTATCCGTCTCGGACGTCGGAGCCGCGCCTGACAAGCACGAGCGAGCCCTCTGCGATGTGGTCGCCGGTCATGCAGTCGCCCACGACCTCCATGAAGAAATACTCGCCGTCGTATACCTCCCCCGCGGCGACGGGGATGTAATCGGTGATGTTCTCCTCCGCGAGCATGGGTTCGCCCGCGTGGACCATGCCTACGAGGGGGATCAGCGCTGCGTCGTTCTCCCTGCGGGAGGCGCCGATCAGATCCCTCATGCCCTTGGGAAGGGGCGTAACCTCATCCCGGCAGAGAATGTGATCAGCCGTGACGCCGAAATAATCCATGAGCTTTTTGAGTACGGCGGCGGGGATGCTGACCTTCTCGTTCTCATACTTGCAGACGGCGGCCTTCTGCACGCCGAGCAGACGGCCGAGCTCATCCTGCGTTATCCCGCGCGCGCGGCGAAGCTCCTTGATCCTGTTCATGAAAAACTACCTCGAGTGCTTTTTAACGCCTATATTGTATCCTATTTGGAAACAAACCGCAACCCTTCCCAAATAATATATTTTAATTTCTAGTTTTCAGTACCATTTTTTGTATTGACAGTATCTTTGTGGGAAACTATAATGAGGACGTCATCAAGAGAGCGGACGACGCTCAGGCCAGAGAACTGAAAGGAGAACGGAAATGAACTACTTCGGATTGATATTTACATTCATGGTGCCCGGTATGGTAGTCGGCGGGATGGCCGCCACACTTTTGAACGAGGCCGCCCACAGGCGCCGCAAAAGCGCGAGAAGGCGCGGCTGATACCGCGCAGATCAAACAGGGGCTCCGTCGCTTCCCTATCGGGATGTCCGGCCCCAAGTGAAACAAAGGATCCGGGGATGATGAGATATCCCCGGATCTTTTTTATTTGGCAGATGTGCTCGGAAAAATCCGCTCAGTGCATGTCGGGCAGCTTCTCCGGCTCGGGAAGTATCGGCCCTTCAATGGTGACAGACTTTATCACGACGGGCGTCAGGGGCCTGTTGTACTGATCCGTCGGGGTCGAGGCGATGGCGTCGACAACGTCCATGCCGGATATCACCCGGCCGAACGCCGCATAGCCGCCGTCCAGATGCGGCGCGTTCTTATGCATTATGAAGAACTGGCTGCCCGCGCTGTCATACGGCTTCGAAAGGCGAGCCATGGAGATAACGCCGCGTTCGTGCTTGAGCGTGTTATTGAAGCCGTTGAGAGCGAACTCGCCCTTTATGCAGTAGCCGGGGCCGCCGTGGCCGGTGCCCGTGGGATCGCCGCCCTGTATCATGAAGCCCTCGATTATGCGGTGGAATATGACGCCTTCGTAGAAGCCCTTCCTCGCAAGACTGCAGAAGTTGCGCACGGACTCCGGAGCGACGTCGGGATAGAGCTCCAGCTTGATCTCGCCGTAATTTTCTACGACGATGGTCGCTAATATTTTATCGTTTTCCATATTTCCCTCCTCTGTTGGTGCTGCCGTATCATCCGGCCGGGGCGTCTCATCCGTCTGCTGCCCGGGTTTATGACCACAAGCGGGCAAAAGCAGCATGAGCGCCGCAAGCATCAGGACCGCTGCCGCGGCCGCCCAAAGTCTTTTCATCATGATCGCCTCCCATTTCCGGATACATGTTATATTGTATCATACGCATTATACTTTCACAAGGTATTGTATTTATTATTCACAAGATGTATAATAAAAGTTGGAACTCTGTCAACGGAGGTAAAAAATGTCCAGAAACAGGAAACAGAACAATCAGCTTTTGCTGCTCATAGCATTGATAGTGCTTGCCGCGGCGGCCATCGCCGTGCTCATAGCGCTCATTTCGGGCTCCCATGGGGACAAGCCCAAGCCCGGCCCCTCCCCCGCCGATACCGCGGCGCCGATCCAGACCAAGGCGCCCGACGATACCGACGCGCCTACGGACGAGCCCACGGAGGAGCCCACCGCCGAGCCCACGGAGGAGCCGGTGGTATTCAACCCCGTCGCTCCGCACGACACCGCCATCGCCTCGCTCTACGGCTTCAGCTCCGAGATAATGCAGGGCGGCGAGATCGTCTCCGCGTTCTCCGGCGAGAGCGTCGAGTTCCGGCACAACGACGTCTATTCGGAGGCGGAGGGCGTGCTCTCCTTCCGCGGGAGCTGTTTCCGCCAGAACGCCTTTTATGGCACGGCGAAAGTCGAATCCGGCAAGCTGCAGATACTCTGGCACAGGGACTCCTACAGCGTGCCCAAGGGCGAGGGCGGCAATTATTCCGGCGCATGGACCGGCTCCGGCTGGACCGGTCAGGCGCTCTGCGTCCGCTGGGATAAGGACACCAAGGCGATAATGAACATGTTCGACTGGGCCAAGGAGAAGGACGGCCTTATCGAGGTCATCTACCCCACCATGGACGGCAATATCTACTTCTTCGACATGGAGACCGGCGAGCCCACCCGAAACAAGCTCGTTTTCGGCGTGCCCTTCAAGGGCTCCGGCAGCGTGGATCCCCGCGGCTGGCCGATACTCTACGTCGGTCAGGGCGACCATTACAACACCGAGGGCAAGGCGTCCAAGGCGTACGTGATCTCCCTCATCGACGGCAAGGTGCTTGCGACCGTCGGCGCGAAGCCCGACAGCTTCGCACTTCGCAGCTGGCACGCGTACGATTCCGCGGCGATAATCGACGCCGGTACCGACACGCTCTTCTACCCCGGCGAGAACGGCATACTCTACCGCGTGAAGCTCAATACGAGCTACGACAAGCAGGCGGGTACCCTTACGATGGCTCCGGACGCTCCCGTCAAGGTGCGCTATCAGTCCATCCGCACGAAGTCCGGCAAGTTCTGGCTCGGCTACGAGCCGAGCGCCGTCGCGTGGAGGAACTACCTCTACCTTGCCGACAACGCGGGCTTTATGCAGTGCGTGGACGTCAACACCATGAAGACCGTCTGGGTCCAGGATATCTGGGACGATACCAACGCGACCCCCTGCTTTGAGGAGGATCCCGAAAACGGCACCGGCTATCTCTACGTCGGCAACACGCTCGACAACAAGGCCGACGCCAACAACCGCGGCGACGTCGCCTTCTTCAAGATCGACGCCTGCACGGGCGAGGTCATCTGGCAGAAGGAATACACCATCTATACCGACAAGCACGTCACCGGCGGCTTCCAGGGCAGCGCCGTGCTTGGCAGGGGCGAGCTCGAAGGCCTTGTGATAACCACCTACAGCTCCGTCGGAAACGGTTACGCGGGCTACGTCGTCGCCTACGACAAGGAGACCGGCGACGAGGTCTGGACGTTCAAGGTCGCGGGCTACACCTGGTGCAGCCCCGTCGCGCTGTACGACGCCGAGGGAAAGGCGTACATCGTCGTCTGCAACTGCGTGGGCGATATCTACGTCCTTAACGGCAAGGGCGAACAGCTCGACAAGATCAACGTCGAGAGCAATATAGAGGCCTCCCCCGTGGCCTTCGACAACTACATCGTCGTCGGCACGAGGGTAAAGGGCATCTACGGAATAAAGATCTATTGACGGAACACAAAAAGCCCTCCTCGGGGAGGGCTTTTTCTTTGCTCTTTTTACTCTTCTTCCTTTTTCTCCGCGGCTTCCGGCTCGGGAAGCGCCTCCGTTTCCGCGTCCTTCAGTCTGCCTTCGGCGAGGAGCTTTTCGACGCGCTCAAGGAAGCCCGCCCGCTGGAGCTGGGCAATGAGGCATTCGTTTGTCAGCTTGGCGTCTCCCAGCTCCTGCGCTACGCGGAACTGCAGGACGTCTATGGTGTTGGTCATGCGGTCGAACTCGCGTATCACCTCATCGAGGAACGCGTCTACGGCGACCGGATCATAGCCGAAAAGCGAATGCGGGAATACCTTGTTGATTATGTCGTCCCTGTTCATACGTTCTTCCTTTGAAGGGGATCGGGGCCATGGACAGCCATGGCCCCATTTCAGCTTCACTCTTTGAAACCGTCGGAGTTGCCAACGATCTCGTAGTCGGCGGGCACTACTGCAAAGATCTTTGCGGAGACCTTGCGGATATCTCCTCCCATCGCGCTGCAGGCGCCGGACATGAAGTCGAGTATCCTCTGGGCGACTTCGACTTCGATGCTCTCCATGTTGAGGATGATGGGCTTGCGGCTCTTGAGGTTGCCGATGATACTCATGGTATCCTCGTAACTCACGGGGCGGTACACGATCAGCTTGCTGTGAGCTGTCGATACGGGAAGGTCGACGACCTTTCCCTGGCTCCTGCGGTCACGGCGCTTCTCCTCGCGAGCGGCGATGGGTTCGAGCTCCTGCTCCTCCCGGAGTTCGGCTTCTTCGAATTCTTCTTCTTCGTCGACGATGTCGAACCCCAACCAATTTCTGAGCTTGCTTGCTACTTTGGACATTCTGTTTTCCTCCAAACAATTATTATTGTTGGCACTTGGAAGAAACTTTAATGCGCCCTTCGGGCAACGCCGGTGCGCTCTGTATTTATATCGCATCGGCAGCATTTACGGCTAATGCCTTGTCCTTGCACCGAATATGGCGGACCCTACCCTTACCATATCGGCCCCCTCCGCTATCGCGATGGGGTAATCCCCGCTCATGCCCATCGAAAGGATCTCCATTTCGATGTTCGGGATATTCTTCCCTTTTATATCTTCATACAGCTCCTTCATGCGCGCGAACCAGTAATCGGCACCCCTGCTCCCCGCCGCGGGCGGGATGCACATAAGACCCTTCACACGCACACCGGGCATGTCGGAAACTCGATCTAACAGCTCGGGAAGATCCTCCGGCGCTATGCCCGCCTTCTGCGGTTCGGCGCCTATATTGACCTCCACGAGCGTGCCCTGCCTTATACCGCGCTTCACGGCCAGACGGTCGATCTCGCTGAAGGCGTCAGGGCGATCGGCCGATTGGATAAGATCCGCACGGCCTATAAGGTATTTTACCTTATTAAGCTGCAATTGTCCAATAAAATGTACCGTCTGACCGTTTTCTTTGAAAAAATCGTATTTGTCGGTCAGCTCCTGGGCGCGGTTTTCGCCCACCTCGCGGCATCCGGCGGCTATCGCTTCGTAAATGCGGGCCGTGTCCACGAACTTGGTGACGGCGACGAGCCGCACGTCCTCGGGCCGGCGGCCGCTCTTTATCGCGGCCTCCGCGGCTCTTTCCTTAACTATGCGGTAATTCTCCGCAACGTTTATCTGCGTTTCCTGTTCCAATACCTTACCCCCTCGCTGAGCGTGTCGCCGGAGTCGTGCGGCCTTACTATGACGTAGTCCTCGCCCTCTGCAAGCACGTCGACCTTGACCCTGACGTGAGCGTCGCTGTAGAGGAGCTCGAGATAGTATTCGCCGTTTTCGACGATTATCGCCCTGCTCTTCACCTTGATACCTGCGGCGGAGGCGTCGACGTCGATCTTTGCCCTTCTGACGTCGATGAGGTCGCCTATGTCGTCGGTAAACTTGATAATGTTGACGACCTGTTTGCCGCTGATGATCGGTTCGAGGGCCACGCCGGTGTACTCGCCGTAGCCCGCTATCGAAACGCGGTATTCCATGCCGCCGGCGAGTCTTGTGAGCTCGTCGGCTTTGGTGAGGAACGCCGCGTACCATTCGTTCCTGTTGACGACCCTGCAGACGCGGGTCCTGTCGTCGGAGGCGCCGGAGGAAGCGCTGTCGCTAAGGGCGCGCTTCACGAGATCGCCGCTGAGCATGCCGAGCTTCTCGGCGTTCATCGCCTGCTCATATCCGTCGAAATAGTAGCTTACGGCGCCGGAGACCGTGGACGATACCTCCTCCGTCCATGTTCCGATCAGCGTCTCCCTGTCCTCGGCGGCCTGGTAGAGCGCGCGGAGAGTCTCCGTCTCCTGCACCTTGTTCCTGAGGTATTCCATTCGCTCCTTCAGAGCGGCGTCGAGCTGGCGGAAAACGGTCTCCAGATCCTCGCCGCTTTTGCGCATAACGCAGTCCTCGGCGCGGTCCTTGAGGGCGGCTATCCCCTCGTTCATCTCGTCGAGGCGTGCGTCCTTCGTAGAGCCCAGACGCTCCATCTGCGCCATGTAAACGTCCTCACGCGCGGAGAGCAGGGACTGCATGAGCTCGTCGCTGTAGCCGAGCTTGTAGACGGCCGCGAGCCTGTCCCCGGGGGATACGGAAGCGCCCTCCTCCTGCAGATAGTCGAGGCGGTTGTATTCCGAGGAGAGATAGACGGTCTCGTCCCTTATTATGACGGCGGACTGACCGTAGAGCGAGAAGAGCATGGAATCCCGCTCGGTGATCTCCTCCCTGCCGTGATAGAGAAGCACGAAAAGCAGCACGCCTATCACCGCGACAAGACCGCAGATGACCGCGATCAGGCCGGGGGAAATGCGGCTCTTCGTCTTTCTTCTCTTTTTCCTGCGGATCATCATGCTTCGGTCTGTTCCGTTTCCGTAACGTCGTAGCCCTTTTTTTGGGACCTGCCGTACTGTCTGTCGAAGTTTTCGCGGTTCTTTGCGATATAGCCCTCATAGAGCTTGTCCGCGTCCATGCCGGCCCTTATGCACATGCTGATAAAGAAGTGGAGGATATCCACGAGCTCGCCGTGGAGGGCGGCCTCGTCGATGGGCTTCTCGTTCTTCCACCACTTGAAATTGACCTCGTCCAGAAGCTCCGCAAGCTCGCTCACCATGGCGAGCACGCCCTTCTGTATCCAGCGCTCCATGGGAAAATCCAGTCCGCGCCTTTCCTGAATGTCGGTGTCGAGCTTTTTTTGCAGCTCGAATATCACCTCAAGCTTGTCCCTATCGATGGTTTCCATATTATCGGCCTTTCAAGACAGAATGTTTTTCAGTTCCTTTTCCTGCCCGCCAACGCGGCCCACGAAAGCCGCGGAGATATCGTCGAGCGAGCAGACCGTGGGGAGTATCGACGCGATATCGTCGAGCGTCACCGCTTCGATCCTTTCGATGACCTCGTCCTCGGTCAGATGCCTTCCGCGCAGCAGCTCCGCGCGGCCTATCGCGGAAGATCTTGCGGAGGTGGATTCCTGCGCCATGAGGAACGAGCTTATGAGCTGATCCTTCGAGCGGCGCAGCTCCTCGTGCGTCATGCCGCCGCTGCGGAGCTTGAAGAGCTCCTTCACCATCATTTCGGTCACGCGGGCGGCGTTTTCGCTGCCGGTGCCGGCATATAGCGTGAGGAAGCCGGAAGCGCTGTACGCGGTCGGATACGAATAGACCGAGTACGCAAGACCGCTCTCCTCCCTTATCGACTGGAAGAGGCGGCTCGACATGGTGCCGCCGAAGGCGTTGCTCAGGAGCAGCAGCGCATAGCTCTCCTTCGTGTCCTTCGGGAAGCCGGGCAGGCAGAGCGCGATATGCGCCTGCTCCACGTCCTTTTTGACGGTCCTTATGCGCTTGCCCGGTGTGTGGGAGCCGAAGCTGACGCCGGCGCCCCTTGCGCAGCCCTCCGTCGTGAAGAAGCGGGAGAGCACGGACACGAGCTCCCGTTCGTCGAAATTGCCCGCCGCCGAAATGACCATATTGTCCGGGCGGTAGAGCCGGTCCATGTAGTTCACGAGGCCGTCCCGCGTGAAGGCGCGGACGCTCTCCCTCGTGCCGAGTATGGGCAGGGCGATCGGGTCTCCCTCGTAGTAGCCGGATATCGCGGTCTCCATAACGAGGTCTTCGGGGGTGTCCTCCGTCATGGAGATCTCCTCGCAGACCACGCCCTTCTCCCTTTCGATATCGGCGGGATCGAGGAGCGAATCGCCGAGTATGTCGGCGAGCACCTCCGCGAGAGTCGAGATGTTCCTGTCGAGGACGCGTCCGTAGAAGCAGGTGCATTCCTTCCCCGTGAAGGCGTTGAGATTGCCTCCGACGGAGTCCATCTCCTCCGCTATGCGTGACGCGCTGCGGCTGCCCGTGCCCTTGAAGAGCATGTGCTCTATAAAATGCGCGGCGCCGCATTCGCCGCCCCGTTCGTAAACGGAGCCGGCGTTTATCCATACGCCCATGGACACGGAACGGTAGCCCGGCATGCATTCGCCGACCACGCGTATCCCGTTCCCGAGCTTTTCAGTAAACATGTTGCCTTTCGCCTTACCCACGCATACATACTGCCCCGTATGGGACGATGCTATGCGCGATCCTTATAGTAGACTATCTATATACTCCCATTGTTATTATACAACATTTTGTGTACGGGTACAATATCCAATCCCATATTTTTTATTTTTTCGGCGATCAGGGGCAGCGCCTCCGCAAGCCCGCGCGTGGGCTGCGCGGCGAAAATCACTCCCCCTGCCGCGGCGCTTTCCGCTCTTTTCGCGATATCGGCGGCGGTCCCCTCCCCGCTGCGCAGGCCGACCGTCGCGCAGACCGTGTAAAGGCCGCTCTTCGCGCAGGCCCTCGCCGCTGCCGGCGCATCCTCCCTTTCGGCGAACACGGCTGTCGGCGCGCTGCCCGTGACGCTCTCGATGATGGAAACGGTCTCCTCGGCTCCGCCTTCCCACAGAGCGGCGATCCCGTGCCCCTCCGCGGCTATGCGCCGCGTGAGCTCCGGCTCGGCCTCGACGAACTCCCGACCAAGCGCGAACGTCGCCTGGACGCCGAGGCGGAAGAGCGCGTCGAGCAGATCGGGGAGCGGCGACGCGTCCCATTCGACGGTGATAACGAGCGCGAGGCGTCCGAGATCGCCCGTACGGTAGACGGGCACCGCCCTGCCCGTTTTGAGCGCGGTCACCGCGACCGGCGACGCAAGCGCGACGCACATGAACACCGCGAGCGCGGCTATCGTTATATTCACTGCGGGACAGCTCCGCGTTTTCATTTTTCCCTCCTCCCGGCGCGCTCTGACGCCGCGCACTCCTCGGGTTTTGTAAAACGTTATGCCCGGCCCCCGCGGGACTTGTCCCCTCTGTTATAATATATTTTTCTTTTTGCCGCCGCTTCAGCGGAGCGCGCTTGATTATTCGGGCGTAAAAAGTTACAATGTTCTGGTAAATATGCGCCGCTGCTTGACCCGAACGGCGCAAAGTCCAAATGGGTCGGAAAGGTGTTTTATGGAAAGAGAAAACGCATGGAAAAAGTATGACGAAAAAGCTCTTTCGGAGCTTGAAGCCCTCTCCTGCCGCTACAGGAACTTCCTTGACCTCGGCAAGACCGAGCGCGAGTGCGCCGATTACGCCGTGGAGCTTGCGAAGAAGAACGGCTACATCTCCCTTGACGAGGCCATAAAAGCCGGCAAAAAGCTCGAGCCCGGCACGAAGCTGTGGGCTTCCCCGATGGGCAAGACGATAATGCTCTTCGTACTCGGCCGCGAGCCCATGGAGAACGGCATCAACATCGTCGGCGCTCATATCGACAGCCCGCGCATGGACCTCAAGCAGAACCCCCTCTATGAGGATACCGATCTTGTCTATCTCGACACGCATTATTACGGCGGGATCAAAAAGTATCAGTGGGTCACGCTGCCCCTTGCCCTTCACGGCGTTGTCGTGAAGAAGGACGGCACGAAGATCAACGTCGTCATCGGCGAGGATGACGCGGATCCCGTGCTCTGCATTTCTGACCTGCTCATACATCTCTCCGCGGAGCAGATGCAGAAGAAGGCCTCCGAAGTGATCGGCGGCGAGGATCTGAACCTCATCATCGGCGGCAGGCCCCTGAAGGACACCGAGGAGAAGGAATCCGTAAAGGCGAACATTCTCGGCATACTGAAGGAGAAATACGGTTTCGAGGAGGAGGATTTCCTCTCCGCCGAGATCGAGATAGTCCCCGCCGGCCGCGCACGCGACATGGGCCTTGACAGGAGCATGATACTGGGCTACGGCCACGACGACCGCGTTTGCGCCTTCGCCGAGATGGAGGCCATATTCGCCATCGACGAGGTGCCCGCGCGCACGCTCTGCTGCCTCTTTGCGGATAAGGAGGAGATCGGCTCCGTCGGCGCTACCGGCATGCAGGCCAAGTATTTCGAGAACGCCTTTGCGGAGCTCATGGCTCTGACCGGCGATTACTGCGATCTCAAGCTCCGCCGCGGACTTGCCAATTCCAAGATGCTCTCCTGCGACGTTTCCGCCGGCTACGATCCCAACTTCGCTTCCGCCTTCGAGAAGAAGAACGCGGCGTTCCTCGGCCGAGGCGTCTGCTTCAACAAGTACACCGGCTCCCGCGGCAAGGGCGGATCCAACGACGCCAACGCCGAATACATGGCCGAGGTCAGGAAGATCATGGACGACGCGGGCGTATCCTTCCAGACGGCCGAGCTTGGCCGCGTGGATCTCGGCGGCGGCGGCACGATCGCCTACATCTGCGCGCTCTACTGCATGAACGTCATCGACTCCGGCGTCGCCGTGCTGTCGATGCACGCCCCCTGGGAGATAATCTCCAAGGCCGACCTCTACGAGGCCATGAAGGGCTATAAGGCGTTCCTGCTTAACGCGTAACGCATCCCGAAGATCAATGCAAAAGCAGCCCTGCCGCGCGGCAGGGCTGCTTTATAATTCGGTTTTTTGCCGGCGCCGTCAGGTCACATCCAGTCCTTCGGCACGAAGAGGCGTTTGTAATCGTCGACGGCGTAGCGGTCTGTCATGCAGGCGATATGGTCCGCGACGGCGCGCTCGTAGCCGTCGGACTCGGCGTTCTTCACGAACTCCTTCGGCATGTCGTCTATGTTGTCGAGGTAGTAATAGAACAGCGCCCTAATAACGCCCTCCGCCTTCGACTCCTCGGACTTGGCGGCCCTGTTGTAATACAGGTTCTCAAAGAGGAAATCGCGGAGCTTGTTGAACTCGCGCCACATCTCGTCGCTCATCCTTATCTGCGGTTGGCCGAGGCTCTCGTTGAGCACGTTTACGATGAGGTTATTGATGCGCATGCCGTGGCTCGCGCCGATAACGCGGCGGCAGGAATCGGGGAGCATGTCCTCCGAGAGTATGCCGGCGCGCTCCGCGTCGTCGATGTCGTGATTGATGTACGCTATGCGGTCGGCGAGACTGACGACGCAGCCCTCCAGCGTTGCGGGCTTCCCGCGGGAGGTATGATTGACAATGCCGTCGCGCACCTCGAAGGTGAGATTGAGGCCCATGCCGTCGTTTTCGAGCTTTTCGACCACGCGCAGGCTTTGGATGTTGTGCTCGAACCCGCCGGGAACGAGATCGTTCAGCACGCTCTCGCCGGAGTGGCCGAAAGGCGTGTGCCCGAGATCGTGCCCCATGGCTATCGCTTCGGTAAGATCCTCGTTCAGGCGGAGCCCGCGGGATATCGTGCGCGCTATCTGGCTGACCTCAAGGGTGTGCGTGAGTCGCGTGCGGTAATGATCGCCGACGGGCGAAAGGAACACCTGCGTCTTGTGTTTCAGGCGGCGGAAGCTCTTGCAGTGGAGTATCCTGTCGCGGTCGCGGATGAAATCCGTACGTATGGGGCAGGGCTCGATCGGCCTCTCCCTCCCCTTCGACTCCGCGCTTTTAGCGGCGTAGGGGGAAAGGGTGTCGTACTCCCTCTGCTCTATCATTTTGCGGAAGCTGTCGTCCATTTTCACTTCATCCTCACGCGGAAAATTTTGGCGAGCTTGCCGGACGCGGGCATGTAGCTCAGATCGTCCTTGTTGAACGCGCGGAGCACCCAGAGGCAGGCGGCGTAGACGAGCATGCCAATAACGACGGAGCCGAGCGTGGCTATCGTCGGATGCCCGAGCTTATAGACTGCGCCGTACACGAGATAGACGCAGACGCCCATCACGACGGCGGAGATAACGGGTTTTAAGAACACGTCGAACACGTTGAGGCGAATGTCGGCGTGGGATATCGTATAGAGCGTGTCGCCCGCGCCCGCGACGAGATAGCAGAGCACGGTCGAAATCGCGGCGCCGAGCACGCCGAGCTTGGTGAACTTCATGAGGAATATCATCGAGAGCACCTTGAGTATGCCGCCCGCGATGAGGAAATAGACGGGCACGTTCTGCTTGCCCATGCCCTGTATGACGCCGGTAAGGGTCTGCACGAGCGAGAGGAACAGCACGCCGATCGCGCTGATCTGCATTATGCCGCCCGCAATCGCGTAGATGGGCACCTCCTGACCGGGCTTCATGGAGAGTATCTGAGATATGAAGCCGGTGACGTAGTACTTGTCTACGCTTGCGCCGACCTTGGTATAGAGCATCGCCATTATGGGGGCACCGAGCACGAACAGGCCCGCCGCGCAGGGAGCGCCGATCAGCATCGCGAGCTTCATGCCCGTCGTGCCGACCTTTCTTATGCCGCGCCTGTCATGGGCGGCGCGCATCGGCGCTATCGCGGGGACGAGGCTCATGGACAGGGCGAGCGTGAGCACCGCGGGCATATTGATCAGCGGGGTGACGTAGGACCGCAGCGCGACGAAGCCGTCGCCCGCCATTGTGGAGGCAAGTGCGCCGTCGAAGCCGAGCTTCAGGTACCTCGCCTGCAGGAGGCGCTTAATGAACACGGTATCGGCGATGCCGGTGATGGGCATTATGGAGGCGCCGATGGTGATGGGGATGGCTATCGCGAGCAGGCTCATGCCTACGCGGCGGAGCGTGCTCCTCGATATGGGCATGTTCTCCAGCTTATAGGAGGGCAGCTTCCTGCGGTTGCGGCGGTAGACCCAGTAGATGACGATGAGGCCCATGACCTCCGATATGCTGATGCCTATGAGCGTGCCCATGGCCCACAGCTCGGGGCGGCCGGGATAGAGCTTTACGAAGAGGAACGCCAGCGAATAGCTCGCGATGAGCTTGCCAACCTGCTCCGTGACCTGCGATAGCGCGGTGCCGGTCATCATCTGCATACCCTGCAGATAGCCGCGGTACGCGCACATTACGGATACGATGAGCAGCGCGGGAGCCAGCGCCATGAGGGAATAGGAGGCGCCGGGAACGTCCGCGAGCTTGGCGATGAGGGGCGACGCGGCGAAGAGCAGCGCCGTGGTGACTATGCCGATTATGAGGAGCAGGCGGAACGCCGTCTTGAATATGGCTGTAGCGCCCTTGCGGTCGCCGACGGCTACCCTTTCGGAGACGAGCTTCGATATCGCCGTGGGAAAGCCCGCGGAGGAGATGACCAAAAGCCACGAATAATAGGGATATGCCGTGGCGTAATAGATCATGCCGTCGTACTCGCCCCGCTGCAGTATGTTGGTCAGCGGGATGCGGTAGAACGCGCCTATGATCTTTACTATAAGGCCCGCGATACCGAGTATCGCAGCGCCCTTTATAAACGATCTTTTATTCTTCTCCATGCCGGATCTCCATATTATTCCATAGTATCATGCAATATTATACCTTATCTTGCGAAGATATGCACGGGTTTTTTCAAAAAAAAGCGCAAATGCGGCGTCCCGCCCTCTGTCACAGCTTTGTCATGATCGAAAAACGCCCGCCGCGCTTGCTATTCGGCCCGTTCCGTGTTATAATCGGAAACGCCTCTCACGGCAAATAAACGAAGGGAACACCTCCTATGAAACGTCTTTTCGCACTTCTCGCCGCGGCTCTCATGCTGTTTGCCGCTCTCCCCGCGCCCGCCCTTAACGGCGCTCCCCGCACCGACGACATTTCCGCCCCGTACCTTGAGGGCTACTGCATCGGCGACGGCACCGGCAATCTCACCGCGCATTGGGTGGGATTCTCCGCCGACGCTCCCGCGGAGGTGACCTCGCTCTCCTCCGGCTTCACGACCTACGCCGCCGCTTACTGCCGCGGGAAGGTCTACGGCTACGTCTACGGCTACGACTCCCAGGGCGAGCTTCGCGACGATTTCTACGTGATGGACGCGAGGACGCATTTCACGGAGTTCCCCGAGGGGGCCTCCTCCGGCGGCGAGTTCGTGTACGGTATGGCCTTCGATCACACGACCGGCACGATGTACGCCCTCTGCAACGAGGATCATCCCTACATCGCGAGCGTCGATCTTGCGACCGGCGCCCTCACGAGGGTCGTCAATATCAACCTCGGCAGCGCCCTCGGCGTGCAGACTTTCGCCATTGACGACGCGGGCGATTTCTATGTGCTCACATTCTCCGCGGTCAGCTCCAAGCTGATGCGCGTCAACAGGAACACCGGCGCGATGACGCAGGTGATCGACACCGGTCTCGCCTGCTTCTACGCGCAGTCCATGACTTACGATCCCTCGACCCGCCTCATCTACTGGGCGCATTCCGCCGAGAGCACAAGCTCCGAAAACGGCCTTTACGCGCTGGATATCGAGGCGCAGACGATCTCTCCCCTCGGCATGATAGGCGACGGGATAGAGCTCATGTGCCTCTTCACCCCCTACGATCCCGAGCCCATTTTGGGCGACGTCAATTTCGACGGGACCGTCGACACGGCCGACGCGCTGCTTGCGCTCCGCTGGACCATGAGTCTCATCGAGCTCGACGGTTACTCGCTGATGGCCGCCGACGTGAACTGCGACGGCTCCATCGATACCGCAGACGCGCTGCTGATACTGCGCTTCGCGCTCGGGATAATCGATTCCTTCTGATGTAATAATGAGCCGGGGCAAAAGGAAAAACGGCAAATTGAAGAAGCTCGCCGCCGCTCTTTTCGCGGGGGCGCTGCTCTTTGCCGCGGGCTCGGCGCTTAATGTGACCTCGCCGGAAAGGGAGGCGTCTCTCCCCACCGCCGATCCGACCGCCGCCCCGACGGAAGCTCCGACTCCCTCTCCCACCACGGCGCCGACTGCCGTCCCGGCCGCAGTCCCGACAGAGGCTCCGACCGAAGCTTGGACGGAGGCCCCGACTGAGACGCCCACCGAGGCGCCGACTCCCACGCCCAAGCCCACTCCGAAGCCGACCGCGACGCCCAAGCCCACCGAGGAGCAGTCCTCCGGCGTCACGCTCGTATTCGCGGGAGACCTTATGTGCCTCTCCGCTCAGCAGTACGCCGCCCAGAGCCAGGCGGGCGGACACGGATACGACTTTTCGCCCTCCTTCGAGTACGTGAAAAGGATAATCTCCGGCGCCGACTTCGCCATGGCGAACCTGGAATCTACCCTCTCCGACTCCTCGCCCTATGCTGCGCAGGAGCCCAATATTGGCGGGATGCCCAACTGCAACGGGCCCAAGGATTTCCTCGCGGGGGTAAGATACGCGGGCTTTGACGCGGTCGCCCTCGCGAACAATCACTGCTGCGACGCGGGGCTGGAGGGCATCACCGACACCATCAGCGCCGTCAGCGAATACGGTCTGAAGCACACAGGCCTTTTCCGTACCCAAAGCGAGCGGCGATATCTGCTCGTGACGGTCAAGGGAGTGAAGATCGGGATACTCTCCTACGCGGAGTTTTTCAACGGCAAGGACGGCCCGATACACGAGGCGGGCTGCTCCTACATGCTGAATCTCTATTCGAAGAAGACCATGGAGCGCGACGTCGCCGCCGCAAGGAGCGCCGGCGCGGAGTTCATAATAGTCTTCGAGCACTGGGGCCGCGAGCACGTGGCCGAGCCGACCGAGCTGCAGCGCACCCACGCGCAGCAGATGGCCGACGCGGGCGTCGATATAATAGTCGGCTCGCACTCGCACTGTCTCCAGCCGACAGTGTGGCTGACCGGCCGCGGCGGGAACAGGACTTTATGCATGTACTCGCTCGGCAATTTCGTTTCGAGCATGTCGCGGCTCGAGGCCAACGACACGGCGCTTGCCCGTATAAAGATCAAGCGCGCCTCGGGCGGGGTGAAGATAGTCGGCGAGACCTACACCCCCTGCCGCGTCATTCCGACGCTCAACGGAAAGCGCTTCGTAGTGCTGCCGACCTCCGACACGAGCTTCCCGCAGCTGCGGGCGGAGCTCGACGCGGCAGAGCGGCGCATTACCGCCGTGCTGTTCTCGGAAAGATAAAAAGCAATTAAAAAAACGGCTCCGTGAGGAGCCGTTTTGGTTTTGTTCCCGTGTTATCTCTTGTTCATGAGATAGTTGTAGATATAGGAGATATCGAGCGAGTTGACGTCGCCGTCCTGATTCATATCGGCGTTGATCATGGACTGCTCCGAAAGCTCGGACAGCGCATGGACAATGTACGATGCGAGCATCGTTACGTCGTCGAACCCGACTGTGCCGTCGCAGTTGACGTCGCCGAGGAGCGGCGCGACGGAGAACTTGGCGGTGATGACGGTGCCGATATCGGCCATGGTTTCGGTAAGATCGGCAAATACATCGGTGCTGAGGAGAGTATCGCCGTCATACCAGCCGAGGAACTCGGCGCCTTCGGCGGCCTCCGCCTGAAGGAGGAGCATACGGTTATCCTCGTCATGCTCCATGTCCCAGATAGAGATCGTGCCGCTGCCTTCGACGACGAAGCTGTCGAAGCGCATCTCGGTACCTGCGAGTATCACTGACGTCAGGGGATTATCCAGACAGTTGACCTCGCTCAAGGCGGTGCAGCCGGACAGATCGAGCTCGGTCAGATTGTTGCTGCCGCAGTTCAGCTGATTGAGCGAGGTGCAGCCGTCGAGTATCAGGGTCTCGAGCTTGTTGCTGTCACAGAAAAGATACGGGACATTGGCGCAGCCGGTCATGTTGAGATAGACGAGTTCGTTATCCGAGAGATCAACGCCGATGTCGATCCCCGACAGGCCGCTCATATCGAGCGTCACGAGCGCACAGCCGCTCGCGTCGAACTCCTGAATAAGGGAGCTGCCAGCTACGCTGAGCGCCGTCATGTTCGAGTTCCCGTTGCAGTCCATCATCGTCATCGACGGGCAGTCGGAGGCGTTGACGGAAGACAGGTCGTTCCTTGCGCAGTAGAGCATATCGAGCTCGGTGAACCCGCTTACGTCGAGATCGCCCTTAAGATCCTTGTTTACCGCGGAGAACATCACTACGTGACCGCCCGACCAGAGTATGCTGTTCGACCAGGTCGAGGGATCGTCGAGATCGGTTATCCCGAGCTTTGAGGCGTTGGTCGCGCCGGAATCGTCCGTGATGTTCAGGAACGATACCACCTTGTTGTATTCGTATTCGTCATATCCCTCCGGCGCGGTGCGCGAACCTGCGGCGAAAGCAGTGGGGAACAGCAGCGCGAGCATAAGGAATGCGGTGACGAAGCTCATGATCCTGCGAAGTTTCATAATGCGTTTCCTCCCAATAAATATCGTCTGCGCCGCGGATTCCCGAGGCGCTATCAATCACCTTTTATTATAACATATACTATTTTCACGTGCAACAGAAAAAGCCGCGTCCAATGCGGCAATTTTGTAAAAAAAAGAGAGCTTTGCAGCTCTCTTTACGGCGTCTGCCGTCAGTTTCGGAAATTCATTTCGTAGATATGCTCCGCTAGCTCCGAGGAGGCGAAATCGACTATCACCCATCCGGAAAGGTCTTCCTCTGCCATGAGGCGGGCGTTGAGGTCCTTCGCGAAGGAGTACGGATGGCCGTATGCCGCTGTCCCCTTTGTGGAAAGGAAGTTCAAAGCTATGCCCTCCCCCGCGTTCTTCATGCCGCGGCGGAAAGCCGCCCATTTATCTCCCGCGCCGTACTCGAAGCGGTCCTGCACATAGAGCGTGTACGAGCCGTTGTCCACCCGGGCGGTATCGAGCGAGGTATCGTCGTTCCCGTCCTGATCCTTCCATATGAGCGGGAGTCCCGAGGGCAGATCGCCCTCCGCCCGGAATCTGCGCAGGAGCACTATCCTGCCCCTCGCCTCCCCCACAGTCGGGATGGAATCGGTCAGGAGCCAGCGGTCGGGATCCTTCATGATGTAAACGCGCATCAGCAGCATGAACGACGCGTCGTCCAGATCCCCGTGTTCGTGCTTCACGGCGAATAATATGCACTCCGTCGGGTGCGCGTCGAGGAAGGCGCTGCACTCGTCCAGCACCGTGTCGAGGTAGAGCGGCTCCGACCATGGCATGGGGCCTTCGAGGCAGTTCGCGAAGCCGTGCATGAGCTTGAGCCGCGAGCCGTCCTCGCCGAGTCGGATATCGAGATAGCGGAAGCCGGCCTCGAGCTGTTCGCCCACGGTCAGCGCCTGACACTTGGAAAAGAACGCGAGCTGCACGTCGTTCGCGGCGCTGTCGTGCGTGCCGGGGAGCACGACCTTATCGAGCCCCATATCGTCCGGCAGGCGCGCCATCCAGTCGGCGGAGCCGGCGACCTCCGCTCCGCCCGCTCTTTCGAAAGCGGGGATCGCGTACATCATCACGGCGAATGCGGCGGCGAGCGCGAGCGGGATTATCCACAGAAGGTGCAAAAGCTTTGCCGCGCGGGATCTTTTTTTCATTGGGGCCTCCTATCGGTCGTCGTTTTTGATATCGTTCACGAGCTGCTTCATGCGCTCGGCGTCGGCTCTTTCGGGCTCGCTGCCCATGCGGTAACGGGCCCTGCGGTAGATCTCGGTCAGCTCCTCGGTCTCGCTCTTTTTGCGGCGCAGGGTATGCCTTGCCCTTTGGTTGATATCCGTGCAGGTGTCGGAGGGAGCTATCGGTATCTTCTTCGACCGGAGATGATGCATGTATTCCCGGTAATGATACCTTATCCGCCTCCTCGGATCGCGGCTGAAGCGGTTGGGCCTGTCCTCCTTCGGGCCTTCGTCGTCCGGCGGGAGCGCGGACCTTTCCTCGTTGGGGTAACCCGAGCCGCGCGGCTTCGAGTTCTGCATGAGCTTCTTTATGAGCTTCACGAGCTCGCAGACTACGAATATCAGCACCGCGGCCATCGCGACGATCATGAATATCGTAAGCAGTGTCTTCATGAGATCGTCGCTGTTCTTCGCGACATCCGTTGGATCGGGCGTTGGCTGTATCTCGGGAGGCGGCGACGGCGTGACGTTGACGAGATCCGCGGGCGGCTCCGTGTACGCGCCGGGATCGTATTGGGGAGGATGCGGGTTCCTCATCAGCTCGAAGAGCTTCCTGAGCCCGTCCTCTATTAGGTAACGCAGGGGCTTCAAAAGCTTTTCGTAAATGTAATCCGCCGCCTGCGACAGCCAGCGGAAGGGATCGGCGGCGAAAACCGCGGTCACTATGCCGGAGAATATGAGCGTGTCGCGGAGCTGTCTGCGGTTGAAGGCGCGCACGTCGACTATGCCCTGCTGCGCGCGCAGGCCCCTTAAAAGGAGCACGCCGGAAGCGAGCAGCAGTATCGCGACGGGCACCGCGGAGACGAGCGCCTGTTTGACGTTATCGGGGTTTATCTCGAATATGTTTTTCTCGGTCAGTCCGCCCACCATGAGCAGCGCGGTAAAGCAGCCGGCGCATATCAGCGAGAAGCGGAACTTCGCCTCGAAATCGCTGTGCGTGGTCTGGTGCCGCAGCAGGGGTATGAATATGTATGCGGCCGCGAGACAGATGAGGAAGCCGACGACGTATACGGCGGGCATGCGGACGACGAATAGTACTCCCGCCGCCATGACGGCCGCGCCGACGAGCCCGAACAGCGTCTCACGCCCCTCGAGGCGCGGTACGATGTGCGGGAGCATGAACACGAGCAGGCCGAAATAGATGCAGGAGAAGCTCAAAAGCGGCATCGGGAGCCCCTTTGCCGTGACGGCCGTGAGCGTTGCGAAGAAGGCGGCGAGCGCCGCGGAATACGAGGTGCGGAAGAATCGGTTCATGCTTCGCCCCCTTCCTCTTCGGGCTCATCCTCCGGCTCGGGGAGGACTATATCCTCCGCGAATACGGTGAGCACCTCCGCGCCGGACAAGGACTTCGCCCTGCCGACGGCGCGGGCCGTCTCGTCGTTCCGGCGGGTCGAGATGAACACTATCATCCTCTGCCTGTCGGCGCCGGTGCAGGCGGCGGTCACGAGCTCCTCGGCGGAGCAGACCTCGCCGTTTTTGGCGGAGCCCAGAGCGTAGAGTATCTTTGCGTAGTCGCCGCCCCTGCCGCCGGGGGACGAGAAGCTCGATATGCCGTTGGAGATTATCGCGTTGGTGAAAAGGCGGTAGCCGATATGCCTGTCCTCGAGCCGGTCGCAGACGGTGCGGGCGAGCGAGAAGCATATCTCCTGCCGTTTGAAATGGTTGTCGTAATCGCCGTGGTACTGCATGTCGAGCACTATCATGACCGACTGCTGCCACACGGGATCGAATTGCTTGACAATGAGGCTGCGGCGTGCGGCGCTCTGCTTCCAGCTTATCTGGCGCATCGGCTCGCGCCCCGTGTAGTCGCGGTAGCCGCATACGGATAGCGGATCCTCGAGGAGGAGCTTCCGCAGGGCGACCTCGTCCATGGTGTTGGTGTACGCCTTCAGAAATGCGTCGTTTTCGATGCGCGGCGGGTAGATGACTATCCTGTGGTCGTTGGGCATCTCGTAGTCAAATTCGCGGAAGCCCAGAAAATCGCCCGCGTGGAACTCCGCGAAGGAGAAGCAGTATTCCCCGCGTCCGGAAATCGCCGCCTTAAGTGAGCGCTTCACCTGCTGTCGGCCGCGGAGCACCGCCGTGCTGCGGTAGATGCGGTGTTCATCCCTCGTCACCTTGACGTTGAACTCCGCCGCCTCCCTGACGTCCAGCTCGCGCGGGAAATGCTCCTCTATGCGCAGTACGGGCGAGGGCCTTCGGGCCTCGTTCGTCACCGTGGAATACACGGTGAACTCCTCCCCCGGCTCGCATGAGCGCACGGACGGGCGGCATTCGTAGCGTATCTTCCGGTGATCCCCCGCGTTTTTGAGCGAGTACCACTGGACTGCGAACGCGACCAGTATGAATATGACGAAAAAAACCAGCATTGGCCGAAGCTCTTACGCCTCCGTGGGAGTCTTGATCTCGTCGAGCATGCCGCGGAAAAGCTCCTCCGATTCGGCGCTGCCCACGGCGGTCCTGTAATAGATGCGGTGCGCGAGTATGTACGGCGCGAGCGTCTTTATGTCGTCGGGAGAGACGTAGTCGCGGCCCGCGAACGCTGCGTAGGCGCGCGCGGCCCTGCAGAGGGCTATTGTGCCGCGGGGAGACGCGCCGATGTTGAAGCGCGAGTCGTTCCTCGTCCTGTCTATGATATCCATAACGTAGCCCATGACAACGTCGCTTATCTCGATCGAGTCGAGAGCGGCCCTCAGCGCGAGCGTCTCCTCCCGGGTGACCGCCTGAGGCAGCTCGCCGATTATCTCATTCGTATCGCGGCGCAGCGCGACGGAGACCTCCTCCGCGCGGGTCATGTAGCCGAGCTTGAGGCGCATCATGAAGCGGTCCATCTGCGCCTCGGGCAGCGGGAACGTGCCGTAGGATTCTATGGGGTTCTGCGTGGCGGCGACCATGAATGTCTCGCCGAGCTTCCTCGTCACGCCGTCGACGGAGACCTGACCCTCCGCCATGGCCTCCAGAAGGCTCGACTGGGTGCGCGGGGTGGCGCGGTTGATCTCATCCGCGAGTACCATGTCCGCGAAAACGGGGCCCGGACGGAACTCGAACTCGCCGCTCTTCATGTTATAGAAATTGATGCCGGTGACGTCGCTCGGCATGACGTCCGGCGTGAACTGTATGCGCTTGAAGCTGCCGCCGGTCGCCTTCGAGAAGGCGCGGAAGAGCATCGTCTTGCCCGTGCCGGGAACGTCCTCCAGCAGTATGTGGCCTCCGCAGAGGTAGCAGACGGCGATGAGGGTTATCTCCTCCTCCTTGCCGACGATCGCGCGGGAAACGGTATCGACTATCCTCCCGCGGTAAGAGACGAAATCCGATAACGACATAGTTGGCCTCCGTTGTTGAATTGACTGATTATACCACATACAAGGCATATTGTAAAACGAATATGAAAAAAGCTCCCCCGCCGCCGCGGGAGAGCCGAATATCTATTTCGTTTTGTGCTTCTCCAGAGTATCGAGGAGCCATTCGCCCGTAGGAGTCAGGTCCCCGCGCTCGAAGCCGGAGTATTTCAGCACGCTGAAGCGTATCGCGGAGCATGCCTCCGGCGCGGACGAGAACGACCACATGCAGTAAGAGATGTTCTCGCGCTCCAGAAGGTCGATCCACAGGTCGGCGCTTTCGAAGTCACGCGGTTCGCCCCCGCTCGCGGCGGTGACGCCGTACTCGGTGACGAATATCGGGAATCCGCTTTCAGAGAGCCGTTCCGTCATGTCGCGGTATTCCTCACCGTGGCTCGCGGCGTAAAAGTGCAGCGTGTACATGACGTTTTCGAATGCGAGCGGGTCTGCCGCCGCCGCGGCGAGATCCTTCGACCAGTCGGGCGTGCCGACTATCACGAGCGCGTCGGGGTCCTTTTCCCGTATCGCGGGGATGACCCTTTCCGAATAGCTTTTTATCTCCGCCCAGCCGACGCCGTTCGGCTCGTTGCAGATCTCGTAGAGCACATTATCGTATCCGGCGTACCGCTCGGCGGCGTCCGAGAAGAACTCCAGCGCATCGTCGATATAGCAGTTCGGGTCGCCGTCGCTCAGTATATGCCAGTCGATGATGACGTACATATCGTGCATCGCCGCAAGCTCCGCGGCCTTCGCGATATCCTGCTTGTGGCGGTCCTTGTCGCCCTTCGTGCAGTAGCCGATGGTGCCGACGCCGTATGTGTACATGGCGAGGCGAACGGCGTTAACGCCCATATCGCGGGACATCTCCGTGAAGAGCGCGTCGTTGAGATACGATTCCGCGGTGATGAGGCCGTTGAAGCTGACCCCGCGGAGCATCACGGGCTCGCCCGAGGCGGAGCAGAGCTTTCCTCCCTTGACCTTCAGCTCCCCGCAGGAGGAGGGCCGCGCCCTGCCGTCGTTTATCACGTCGGGCTTGGGCTTTTTCTCCCCGCAGCCGCACAGCGCGGCAAGGAGCGTAATGAGCGCCGCGATCAGCGCGATGGTCTTTCGCATGTGTTCCCCTCCCCTTCTCGGCCCTGCCGGCCGGTGGAT
>JAFZRT010000050.1 GCA_017619735.1 Clostridia bacterium | reverse complement strand
CTTCCGGCGCGCGGGAATACCCGCCGAAACCAAAGAACTCCTTCATCACTGCCACCTCATATTTGTTTTCATCGACAAAATTATACAGAAAGGGAGGGGGAATGTCAACAAAGCCCTGCCTGACGAAAAAGGAAAGCCCAAAGAGCTTTCCTTAAATATTCGTTGTCGGTCACCGCGCCGTTATCGGCCGGCCGAGGGCCGTCTGCCCGTCGGTGGGCTCCGGCGTCACTATGGGATCGGGCGTGGGAGTGGGCGAGGGAGTGGGAGTGGGCGCGGGCGTAGGCGAGGGAGTGGGCGTGGGCGTCGCCGGCACGGCGGTGGGATGCGCCAGCACGTAGGGATCCGTGGGATCGAAGGGGCCCGTCCTCGGCGGCACGGGATCGGACGACGTCCCGAGCGGGCTGCCGTTGACTATCGTCAGCTTCGTGCCGGTGGGGCAGTTGTCGTAGATGAACTTGATCGCCGCGACCACCATGCGCAGGCAACCCTGCGTGTTGGGACCGCCTATGTAGTTGCTCCCGTCGTAGTACTTGGGTATCAGCGACCAGTGATCGCCGCGCGTGTAATACAGCGGGCCGTGCAGGTAAATATTGTAGTTCGAGTAGCGCACGGCGTAGAGCGCGTAGCCGGTCGAGCCGAAGGTGTGCCATTCCTCCTTTGCGCCGAGCGTGAATGTGCCGGTCGGGGTCTTGTTCGCCCCGTGGGAGGTGCGGAACCGCTTATGCACCACGGAATAATAGCCGTCGGAGCCGATGCGGTAGACCGTCAGCGTGTAGGAGCCCTTCTCGTAATAGAGGTAGTAGGGGTACGCGGGATCGGCCGTGGGCTTGGGCGTTGCGGTGGGCTTCGGCGTGGGCTTGGGCGTAGGCGTGGGCTTGGGCGTCGGCTTGGGCGTCGCGGTGGGCTTGGGCGTCGGCTTCTTCGTCGGCTTGGGCGTGGGAGTCGGCGTCGGCGTGGGCTCCTCGGTGGGGGCCTCGGTCGGGACCTCGGTGGGTTCCTCGGTGGGCTCCTCCGTCGGCTGCTCGGTCGAACGCTTCGCGGGCTCGGTGGGAGCGGCGGTCGGTTCCTCGGTGGGTTCCTCCGTCGGGACCTCGGTGGGCTCGGGCGTCGGCTCGTCGGTCGGGACGTCCGTGATCACGGGGGCCGCGGTGGGAGCCGAGGCGGCGGCGTCCGGCCTGAAGCAGGCCGCCAAGGGCAGCATGAACGCCGCGGTCAGCAGTAAGCAGAGCGCGGCAGAAACGGGACTTATCCGGTTTTTGCTTTCATCGCCGCGGCTCGCGCGGCGCACGGTGTTTTTCACTTTTATCCCCTCTGTCGATTGCGATAATCGGATTATAGCACTTTTTGCCGGACCATTCAACCGAAAACAGATGAACGATAATAATAAAGCGGGGAGAGCGGCATCCGCTTCCCCGCGTCAGGGCGTTTTTGTTTACGGCGTTTCAGCCGCGTCGGGATCCGTGGGATCGTGCAGCAGGCCGTTCCTCGGGGGGACGTCCGGCGAAGTGGTCCCCTTCGGCGCGCCGTTGGCTATCACGAGCTTCGTCCCCTTGGGGCAGTTCTTGTAGATGAACCGCGCCGCTTCGACGACCATGCGCAGGCAGCCCTGCGTATTCTCGCCGCCGATGAAGTGGCTGCCGTCGTAATATCTCGGCCAGAGGTCGTTCGGATCCTGCGAGCGGTACATCGGGCCGTGCACGAAGAGGCCGGTGTAGCTCGAGGGATTGGATGCCGGGGCGTACATCACGGAGTACTGCGCGTAGCCGTTGTCGCCGCCCGCGAAGGGATGCCAGTGCTCCCTGTATCCGGTGAGTACGTACGTGCCTGCCGGGGTCTTGACGCCGCCGTGGGAAATGCGGTAGCGGCCTATTACCCGGGAGTAATAGCCCTTGGAGCCGATGCCGTAGATCGTCAGCGTGAAGGAGCCCTTCTCTACGTAGAGGTAGTAGGGGTACGCGGGATCCGCCGTGGGCTTGGGAGTCGCGGTGGGCTTCGGCGTGGGGGTCGGCGTAGCCGTGGGCTTCGGCGTGGGGGTGGGCGTGGGGGTCGGCGTCGGCGTGGGAGTCGGCGTGGGCGTGGGCGTCGGCGTCGGAGTGGGAGTCGGGGTCGGCTCCTCGGTTGGCGCTTCGGTCGGGGCCTCGGTGGGCTCGTCCGTCGGGACTTCGGTGGGCTCGAGCGTCGGCTCGGCGGTCGGGCGCCACGCCTCGCGGGAGAGCAGGCCGCAGCCGGGGCTCATGGCGAGGAAGGCCGCCGCAAGCAGGAGACACAGCGCGCGGGCCGCTGCTTTTTTATTAAAAACTTTCATAAAGTATCCTCTTCGAAAATCGCAGTACACGCATTTTACCACGCCTCAACAGAATAATCAACTAATAAATTGTGTCATTATCCGCGGGCGGGAGCTTCCTCATATTTATATTATTCGAGGCGTATTGACTTTGAAAATCGGCGAGCGTATAATAGCGTCCGGCAAAAAACAAAGGGCGCGTTTCGCGCCGGAGCGGGAATATGGAATGCTGTAAAACGGCCGTGCTGAGGCCGGTCGCGGATTTCATAAAGAAGAACACGGTAATGGTCGTTGCGCTGGGCGCCGCAGTCATTACCTCTTTTATCGTTCGCCCGGACGCGCAGTACCTCACCTACTTCGATCTGAGGACGCTCACGTGCCTCTTCTGCGTGCTCGCGATAGTCGGCGCGCTCCGCGATATCGACTTCTTCTACATGCTCGCGCGGAGGATCGTCAAATGCTTCCGCAGCACGCGGCTGTGCATCCTGGCGCTCGTGTACATCACGTTCATCGGCTCCATGCTGATCGCCAACGACATGGCGCTCCTCACCTTCCTGCCGCTCGGGTACTTCGTGCTGACCGCCGCGCACCGCGAAAAATACATGGCGTTCACGTTCGTCATGCAGAACATCGCCGCCAACCTCGGCGGCATGCTCACGCCCTTCGGCAATCCCCAGAACCTCTACCTCTATTCCAAGTTCGACATCCCGACGGGCGAGTTCGTGCGCATCATGGCGCCGCCCTTTGCCGTCGCGGTGCTGCTGATAACCGTCTGCTGCATGTTCGTCAAGTCTGATCCCGTCGCCGTTCCGGACGAGCCGGTGCGCCTCGACGCGAAGAGGACGGGCGTGTACCTCGCGGCGTTCGCGCTCGCGATAGCCATAGTCTTCCGCGGCGTGCCCTACTGGATAGGCCTCGTCGTGATCCCCGCGGTGCTCCTCGTCTACGACAGGAAGGCGCTGAAGACCGTCGACTATCCGCTGCTGCTGACTTTCGTGTTCTTCTTCATATTCGCGGGCAATATGTCCAGGATCCCCGCGGTGAGCCGCCTCTTTTCCGGCCTGCTGTCGAGGAATACGCTCGTGTTCAGCGTGATATCCTGCCAGTTCATTTCGAACGTGCCCTCGTCGATACTGCTCTCCCAGTTCACCAGCAACTACCCCGCGCTGCTCGTCGGCGTCAACATCGGCGGCACCGGCACGCTCATAGCTTCTCTCGCCTCGCTTATCACGTTCCGCGAGTACTGCCGCCACAATCCCACGAGGAAGCTCTATTACCTCGGCGTGTTCTCGGCGTTCAACTTCGGGTTCCTCGCCGTGCTGACCGTGTTCATGCTTATAAAAAACGCGGGATGATATCCCGATCGGGAATAAAAAGGAAGGAAAGCCACGCGCTTTCCTTCCTTTAATATTATGAGGCAGTCATTTGATCCTTTGCAGCACGCGCGCGATGAGAGTGCGGTGGACGACCATCGCCGCCTTGGGGCAGAACTCCTGACAGCAGAAGCAGCGAATGCACTTCCTGCGGTCGATGCGCGGGTATTTCCCGCCGCCGCGGGTGACGAAGCTTATCGCCTTGGCGGGGCAGATGTTGACGCATTTGCCGCAGGCGACGCATTTCTTTTTTATCGGCATCGGCTTCTGGACGAGCGCGCTCTCGACGAAGCGGCCGACGAGCGTGCCCTTGTAGAACGATATGCTCTTGCGCGGCACGGTCTTGAAGTCGGAGAGGGCGATGGAGTCCACGTCGCCGTACAGGGCGATGCCGTCGATATCGCCGGAGCAGAGGCCGCGGCGCTTCGCGGCTTCGAGCGTGGGCACGCCCGCGGGATCGAGGCCGATGAGCCTTGCCGCGACGGCGTCCGCCTCATAGGGGGTGAGGGCGGCGATCACCGCGCCTATATGCCTCGGCGTGCCGGCGGTGGGGCCGTTGCCCTCCATGCCGTCGACCGCGTCGATTATGGAGAGGCGGGGCTTGAAATACTCGTTGATGTCGACGAGCATATCCGCGAAATCCCTGACGTCCGGATAGAGGTAGTGCGTTTCGGGCTTTATGAGGCCGGGAATAACTCCGTACATGTTCTTGACCGCGGCGCTCATGCCCACCATGCCGTGGGATTTGAGCTTCGCGAAGTCGATTATCATATCGCAGTCGTCGAGATAATCCGTGTAGACGAGCTCGCGCATGACGGCGCCGTCGATCTGCGCCCTGTGGTATGCGACGTTCCTGTTGAGCTTCGCTCCGGCCTTTTCGGCGAGGGTCATGCCCGTCGCGGCGTAGTTGGCGGCGAGGGCGGCGGGGGTGAAGAACCCGCCGGGGCTGTCGCCCACGGTGACGGACGCGCCGCGCTCGACGAGCATCTTCGTCAGAGCGGTAACGAGAGCGGGGTGGGTGGTGGCGCAGGCCTCCGGCTTCATAGCGGCGACGAGGTTCGCCTTTATCACGACGCGCGTTCCGGGCGTAATAAAGCCGAGCCCGCCGATCGCGTTGAGGGCCCGGGCCAAAGCGGCGTCCGCCTGCCCGTAATCGGCGCAGGGGACTATCGCGCAGGTGTACTGTCTGTTATCGGTCAACGGAAACCAAGCTCCTTATCATCCGAGTATGAGCGCGCGGAAGGCGATCTTCGCGTAGTCGGGATCCGCGTTGAGCGCCGCGAGCCCGCAGAGGAAGGGGAGTATCGCGGCGAGCATGCGCTTCATCTTGGCGGCGAGCTCCGGCTTCATGCGAAGGGCGCCGACCTCGATCATGACGTTCCATTCGTTCATGGCGCGGTCGAGCTTGTCTTCGAGCTCGCCCTCGGGCTCCACAAGGTCGTTCAGCGTGATGAAAACGCGCAGCAGGTTCCGTTCGCCCAAAAGCGCCCCGCAGAGGGAATCGAGCGCCTCCTCGGGCTCTTCGGGCTTTACGGTGTCGACCCAGGCGAAGAGCCGGTCGCCGATCGCCGTCAGACAGCGCTTCGTCACTGCGTCGACGATGTCCTGCTTGGTGGGGTAGTAGTAATAGAGCGTGCCCTTGCTTATGCCGACGCGCTTCGCGATGTCGCCCAGACTCGTGCCGCGGGCGCCCTGCTCGGCAAAGAGCTCCTCCGCTGCGAGGAGTATCGATCCGGCGGTATTGTCCTTCATGTCATCTGATGCTTTGCGGCGCAAAGCCTTCCTTTCCCGGCGGAGTGCCGATGATCGGGCGCGGAGGCGTCCCTTCCTTAAAATTATACCAGACAACGCCGAAAAAATAAAGGGCTTTTCGCGATCCCGCGCATATAATGGAGCATGAAAAACGAAGTGATAAGAAGGATGACCATGACCGGGCGGCTGTCCGGCGCGGCAAAGCTCACGGAATCGGGCGGCAGCACGGCCGTCGAACTGCGGCTGTCGGGCCTCGCGGACGGCATGCGCCTGATAACGCGCGGCAGTGATGGCGCGTCGGAGGCCCCGATAGTCCGCGGCGGGGCCGTGATCCCGGACACGGGCATCTACGCCGCGGCGGTCGCAGGCGCGGGCGTGCTCGCGTCGTTCGGCTGCACGGGTCAGGCGGCGGGGGAGAGACGCCGGCTCATGGAGGAGATGAGCGTTATCGCGCTGGAGCGGGCGGAAGCGCCCGCAGCCCCCGAAAAGCGCCTTCCGGAGCCGCTGAGCGAGGCGGGAAAGGAGATAACGAGGGCCGCGAGGGAGCTTTACGGCCCCGCATACGCCCCCGCGCAGAGCGCCGCGCCGGAAGAAAAAACGGCAAAAACCGCCTCCGCGCCCGAAAAAAGAAACGGGAACGGGCGGCGTCCGGGCCCGCGCGGCGGATACGGGAAAAAGCAAGGCCGCGCCTTGAATAATGCCGTGCCGAAGTCAAAAAGATCAAGCGGCAGCAGTAAAAAAATATAAGCGGAAGAATATAGAAAGTCAAAATATATCTTGACAAGATTATGAACACTTTGTATAATATCTGTGATTATATAAATGCCGTTTTATGTCCGGCGTTTATAGAATAGAAATCAATAGGAGGAAAGAAAATGAAGAAACTAATGGCAATGCTTCTGGTCCTTGTCATGGTTGTTGCGCTTGTCGCCTGCAAAACTCCCGAGAAGCCCGACGACAACAAGCCCACTCAGGCTCCCGACAAGACCGAAGACGTGACCAACCCCACCGAGGAGCCCGTTCCTGCTTCTTACACTTATCACCTCTCCATGGGCGCCAGCCCCGTTAACTGGAACCCCCATGCTTGGGAGATGAACAATGAGAGCACCATGATGAGCTTCATCGAGATGCCCCTTGTCGACCTCACCATCGCCGAGGACGGCCACAACTTCACGTGGGTTTGGGAAGGCGCTGTCGGTCTGACCGACGTCACCGCCACCTATCCCGATCGTGAGAAGTGGCTCACCCCCGATGCGGACGGCAACCTCCCCACCGAGATGGTCATCTACAAGATCGACCTGAACCCCAATGCGAAGTGGGCGGACGGTACTCCCATCACCGCGGAGACCTACATCTACTCCATGCAGCAGTGCCTCGATCCCACCATGCACAACTATCGTGCTAACAGCTACTTCGAGGGCGACACCGCTATCAAGAACGCGAAGAACTACTACAACAACGACAAGGTCGGCCAGCCCATTTACGGCGACGCCGCGGGCGTTGAAGAGGGTCCCTTCTACCTCAACTTCAACACTCTGTCCGTATTCTTCGGCTCCAGCAACACCGCGAAGGACTATTACGATGCCGGTTACAATGATCTCTTCATGAACGGCGACGTTGACGTCTTCGCCAAGTACTTCGACGCGGAGAACCCCGACAATTACGTCGAGGTCACCGATGAAGTCATCCAGGATCTGATCGTTGTCGGCGGCAACTTCGAAACCCCCGATCCCGAGAACGATTGGAAGGAGTTCTGCTTCGTCGTTACCGGCACCTTCGAGGAGACCCCCTGGGAGGATGTCGGTCTTGTTGCCGAGGGCGACTACACCCTCTACTACATCAATGAGAACCCCATCTCCGAGTTCTACATGAAGTCCATGATGACCGGTAACTGGATCGTCTACAAGGACCTCTATGAGGCCGGCAAGATGCAGAAGGAAGACCTGATCGCCACCGATTACGGCACCAGCGCTGAGACCTACATGTCTGCTGGTCCCTACAAGCTCGATTCCTTCGAGGCCGACAAGCAGTTCGTCCTCACCCGCAACGAGAACTGGTACGGCTGGACCGACGGCAACCACGAGGGTCAGTACATGGCCACCAAGGTCATCTACGACATCATCCCCGAGCATGCCACCGCTCTGATGGCGTTCA
The DNA here is from genome assembly GCA_017619735.1 of Clostridia bacterium. Taxonomy (GTDB): domain Bacteria; phylum Bacillota; class Clostridia; order Christensenellales; family CAG-138; genus UBA3857. Next base: position 15,534 of record JAFZRT010000050.1, on the reverse strand, counting down.
ACAAGGGCGATCTGGATGAGGTCACCCTCACCGCTGACGACCTTGTAAACTACAAGATGTCCGAGTACCTCCTCAAGACCGATGAGACCTACACCGGCCGCTACATCTTCGCTACCGATCTCGAGAAGCTGAAGGCTCTCGAAGATGAAGCTAACGACGGCAAGAACAAGAGGGTCCTGGTATATGACGATTTCCGCAAGGCGATCTCCATGTCCATCAACCGTGCTCAGTTCTGCACGGACTGCACCTCCGGCTTCAAGCCCGCTTACTTCCTCCTCAACAACCTCTACTACTATGATATCGAGCACAACACCGAGTCTCAGTATCGTAACACCGACGAAGGCCGCGAGGCTGTTCTCCGCCTGTATGGCGTAGAGTACGGCGAGGGCACTCCCTACGCCACCGCTGAAGAGGCTTATGCTTCCATCACCGGTTACGACGTAGAAGGCGCAAAGGCCCTCTTCCAGCAGGTCTACGAGCAGGCCAAGGCCGATGGCAACTACCAGGACGGCCAGGAGATCCACATCCGCTGCGAAGCTTCCGCTGCCGCTCTTGCGGCTGAGGATACCCGTCAGCAGGAGTACCTGAACGACTATGTTGCCGCCGCGACCGTCGGCACCGGCTTCGAGGGCAAGATCACCTTCGAGTTCCTCGGCAACATCGAAAAGCGTTATGAGGACGTTGCTCTCGGTAAGATCGAGATGATCCGTGGTGCTTGGGGCGGCGCTGCCTTCTATCCCTTCTCCACCATCCGCGTTTACTGCGAGCCCGACTACATGGGCGGTATGACCAAGATCCATGAGTCCTGCGGTTGGGATCCCACCAAGGAAGAGATCACCATCAACGTCAACGGCGAAGACATGACCAAGACCATCCAGAACTGGGCGAAGGCCATCAACGCCGGCGGCGAGTACTACAATGATGAGTACGTCGATCTCAAGCTCATGATCCTGAGCAACATCGAGTCTGCTGTTCTCGGTTCCTATCAGTGCATCCCCTACGGCACCTACACCGACTGCTCCCTCTTCTCCAAGAAGATCGAGTACGCCACCACTGAATACAACATCATGTACGGTTACGGCGGAGTCCGCCTCATGAAGTTCCTGTTCAATGATGATGAGTGGACCGAGTACGTTGCTTCTCAGGGCGGCACCCTCGACTACAAGTAATACTTGAATAAGGTTTTACTAAATTAACGTTTGTACAGTCTCGAAGTCGGGCGACCGGCTTCGAGACTGAACTGCTACGTAGCGACCGTGATAGCCGGAAGGCTAAATCTTTCAGATAAGGAATAAGCCTATGAGAACTTTAAAATACGTACTAAAGAGGTTGTTATTCTTGGTAATAACCTTCTTCATAATACTGACGATAACGTTCTGCCTCGTCAAGACTCTTCAGTCCGAAGTTCCTCTCGGCCCCCAGGGCGAGACGGAAATGGCAAGGCGTAAGGCGCTCGGCTGGGATAAACCGGTTCTCGTCCAGTATGGCATTTATCTCCGTAATCTATTCACGAAGTTCGACCTCGGTACTTCTCTTAAGGTAGCATACATGCAGCCCGTCGGCGATGTCATCCTCTCCCGTATGCCGCCTACGATACTCGTTAACGTCCTTTCGATCCTTCTCGGATTGCCGCTCGGCATAGCGCTCGGCATATTCGCAGCTCTCAAAAAGAATACATGGATCGACCACGTCGTATCGGTTATCATCGTAGTTTTCATTTCAGTACCCTCGTTCGTATTGGCATTCTTCCTGCAATACTTCCTGTCGTTCAAGCTGGGCTGGTTCCCGCTGGTCATGGCTTCGAAGGCGGAAGCGGGCGGATTGTTCACATGGAAGATGGTCTACTCGCTCATGCTTCCTATCATGGCGAGTGCATTCTATGAAATTGCATATTTCGCGCGTACCGTTCGTGCAGAGCTCACCGAAGCTCTGACAAGCGATTACATGCTTCTTGCCAGGACAAAGGGACTCACCCAGTCCAAGGCTGTTATCCATCACGCTTTGAAGAACGCGATGGTCCCGATACTCCCCGTAGTCATCGGCACCTTCCTCAGCGTCATGGGCGGTTCCATGGTTCTGGAGAGGATCTTCGCGATCCCCGGCGTCGGCGACCTCACGCTGAAGTCTCTTGCCGGTCCTGACTATGACTTGTTTGTCGGCACTGCGATGTTCTATACATTGATCGGTCTGCTTGCAGGTATCCTGACTGACCTTAGCTACGGATTCCTCGATCCGCGCATCAAGATGGGAGAGCGATAAGCATGGCAGAAAACAATTACGCAAATCTTTCAATGGATAAGTTCCGTTTCGTGCAGCAGAACGAGAAGCTCCACGACAAGGCCCTGAAGACAAAGCCGATCGGCTACTTCAAGGATGCGTGGATCCGCTTCCGCAAGAACAAGGCTTCCGTCGCGGCGGCTATCGTTCTGGGCATTATCCTTCTGTATGCCATACTCGTTCCCTTCTTCTCCGTTTACAAACTCGGCGTGGCGAGTGATATGGTCTACAAGAAGATGAACCCGAGGCTCTACATCGGCGACGTCGCGATATTCGACGGCGCAAAGACCATGAGTCTTAACGACAAGTACCTGATCAACCTCGTCGGCATCGGCATAAGCGCGGAAAACGCATATGACAAAGGCGCCGAGGCATGGGAGATCGGCATGGAGTCCGATCACAATCCCGTGCTCCACATGGGCGAGGACAAGATCGTCAAGGAAGCCGGCAAGGAAGTCACCAAGCGCGACGGCCGAGTCAGCACCTATGACATCATCGGATTCAGGTATCTCCATCTCCAGCAGGCCGAGGTCGACAAGATCCTCGCTTGGGAGAAGGAGTCCGGCTATCAGGTCATTTACCCGATGGTCGACGTGGACAACGATTACTGCATCGATCCCTCCGACGCGAACCAGTGGTACCGCACCAAGCGCGGCTGGCCCTGCGATGAGAACAATCATCAGATGACCCTTGACGAGGTCAAGGAAAAGGGCCTTACCGACAACTATCTGCGTGACAGCGAAGGCAACGTCGTCTATGTAAAGAAGCAGCAGTCGATGTGCAACGTCCGCGTGCTCTACTGCAACTATTACCGCTACACCCAGGGCCATGAGCCCTCCTTCGTGTTCGGCTCCGACGGCGGCGGCTACGACATCGCGACCCGTATGGCTTACGGTCTTCGCACGTCGTTCGTCCTCTCCTTCGGCGTCGCGGTCGTCTGCTTCCTGTTCGGCGCGTTCTTCGGCGCGATCGAAGGTTACTACGGCGGCTGGGTCGACATGCTCCTCGAGCGACTGGTCGACGTGCTCTGGCGTATGCCTCTGTACATCATAGTCGTTCTGTTCCAGATGCATCTCGTCAACACCGGTAAGGCGTCGGTGCTCGGAGGCTTGCTGATGGCGTTCTGCGTGACGGGCTGGATAGGCACAGCGTCCCTCGTCCGTACGCAGTTCTACCGCTTCAAGAACCAGGAGTACATTCTTGCGGCAAGGACCCTCGGCGCGAAGGATCTGCGCCTGATGTTCAGGCATATCTTCCCGAACGCTATCGGTACCATTATTACCAGCTCGGTTTTCGTCATCCCCGGTATCATCATGAGTGAGTCCACTTTCTCTTACCTGGGAATCGTCAACCTGAACAGCCGCAACTCGGTCTCTCTCGGTACCATGATGGCCGACGGCAAGGAGTTCCTCGCAGAGTATCCCCATATCCTGCTGATCCCCGCAGCCGTTATCGCGCTCATGATGATCGCGTTCAACCTGTTCGGCAACGGTCTGCGCGACGCCCTTAATCCTTCCCTGAGAGGAGCTGACGACTAATGGCTAAGAAACTCGAAGTAAAAGACCTCATAATCTCCTTCCGTACCAATAACGGCACGGTCAAAGCCGTTCGTGATATCTCCTTCGACCTCGAGCGCGGCGAAACGCTCGCGATAGTCGGCGAGTCCGGCTCCGGCAAATCCGTTACCGCAAGGGCCATAATGGGCATACTTGCCAAGAACGCGATCCCCGAGGGCGGCGAGATCATCTACGACGGTCAGGACCTCATGAAGATCGACGAAGAGGATTTCCACAAGATCCGCGGCAACAGGATCTCGATGATATTCCAGGATCCTCTTTCCAGCCTTAACCCCATCGTCCGCATAGGCAAGCAGCTGACCGAGGCCATGATCCTCAACGGTAAGGCCAACCAGCGCGAAGCGAAGCGCGTCTATTCGGAAAAGGGCAAGCTTCTCCGTGCGGAAATGAAGGAAGCCGGCGTCAAGGACGTCGACTCCAAGTACAGGATCTTCGACAACGTCACCGAACGCGGCAGCAAGATCGAGAGCGATTACAACTATTCCCGTGAACGTATCGAGTCCATGGTCAAGAACATCGAGGCCGTGCTGATCGACTCCATCGACAAGGAGCCGAAGGCCGTCGCCAAAGAGATGAAGCTGATCAAGGCCGACGCGGTCAACGCCTACAACACCTTCCTTATCGATAAGAAGGATAAGGAGCTTCCCGCCCTCCTGGAGGAGTTCGAAAAGGCGATCCCCGAGTACGTCTCCACCAAGAGCCACGAGAAGACGGACGACGTCCTCAAGAGGATGATCGTTCCCCTTAAGGCCGCGCTCGAAAGGCCCAAGCCCGATTTCTACGCGCTGGCTTACTGCAAGCTCAACAACAAGATGCCCGAGTTCAACGGCGACATCAACGAGCTCAACAAAGCCACCGAGGAGATCTTCAACAACGGCTTCCTCGACAGCTTCCGCAAGGACGTTGCCGCGGGCCTCGAGAACTCCAACAAGAAGTCCTTTGAAAAGAAGGCCGGCATCATCGACAGCCTCAACGCGGCCCTCGAAAAGATGGACCAGGGCGAGCGCATCGACATCAAGGTCGCCAAGCAGGAGGCCAAGAAGTGCTCCGCCGAGATCGAGAACGCTCTCGACAGGCTGGCCATCCACAAGGACAGCGTGGCCTACACGTTCAAGTCCAGCATCAACTCCGCCGTCAGCACCTACGATCACGCGCTGAAGGTAGAGAAGATGAAGCACCCCAACAAGAAGGAGCGCCTCTTCAAGGACAGGATGGATATCGATCTGTATCAGAACAATATCCGCCTCGACATGACCCGCGCGCGCGATTCCTTCAAGGAGCAGTACGACGCTGCTGAGCAGCTCGACTACGACGAGCTCTCCAACGAAATGGTAGAGTTCCTCTGCGAAGAGTCCTCCAAGGAGGTCTATGAGGTCTCCAAGCGCAAGGCGCAGATCCGCGCTATTGAGCTTATGGAAGAGGTCGGTATCCAGAACCCGCGCGAGCGCTATCGTCAGTACCCGTTCGAGTTCTCCGGCGGTATGAGGCAGCGTGTCGTTATCGCTATCGCACTTGCCGCGAACCCCGACATCCTCATCTGCGACGAGCCGACCACCGCTCTGGACGTTACCATCCAGGCCCAGATACTGGAGCTCATCAACAAGCTGAAGGCCGAGCGTAAGCTCTCCATCATCTTCATCACCCACGACCTCGGCGTCGTCGCCAACATGGCCGATAAGATCGCCGTTATGTACGCGGGCAAGATAGTCGAGATGGGCACCGCGGACGACGTATTCTACGATCCGCGTCATCCCTACACCTGGGCGCTGCTGTCCTCCATGCCTGACCTTGACACCAAGGAAAAGCTGGACGCCATCCCCGGCACTCCTCCCAACATGATCTTCCCGCCCAAGGGCGACGCCTTTGCGGAGCGCAATAAGTACGCTATGCAGATCGATCTCGAGGAGCAGCCCCCGATGTTCAAGATCTCCGACACCCACTATGCCGCAACGTGGCTGCTCCATCCCGATGCACCGAAGGTCGAGCCCCCGAAGCTCGTCACCGATCGTATCGAGCGTATGAAGAAGCTCAACGAGGAGAACAGAGGTGAAATCAATGGCTGAGAAGAACGTTAAAAGAGAGAATAAGGACAACAAGCTCGACGAAATGCTGCGTGTAGACAACTACACCCCCGATTTCGATCCCGAGAAGGAGCCCATTCTTCGCGTTGAGCATCTGAAGCAGTACTTCAAGTTCACCAAGGCCGTCGACGACGTAAGCTTCACCATCAAGAAGGGCGAAGTCTTCGGTCTGGTCGGCGAGTCCGGCTGCGGTAAGACGACCACCGGCCGTTCCATTATCGGCCTGTATCCCATTACCGACGGCGACGTGTTCTTCCGCGGCAAGCGTATCGGCATGGGCGCCGGGGCGCTGAAGCGCTGGAAGAAGGAGTACGCGGAGGCCAAGTCCGCGGGCGACACCGCCAAGATGGAGCAGCTGAAGAAGGACAAGGTCGTCCACAGCGACCTCATGACGAAGATCCAGATGATATTCCAGGATCCCGTCGGTTCGCTCGATCCGCGCATGACCGTCCGTGAGATCATCGCCGAGGGTCTTAAGATCCGCGGCATCCGCGACAAGCAGTTCATCGACGAGCGCGTCTCCGACGTTCTCGAAAAGGTCGGCCTCGTTCCCGAACACGCCGAGCGTTATCCCCACGAGTTCTCCGGCGGTCAGCGTCAGCGTATCGGCATCGCACGAGCCATCGTGCTCCAGCCCGATCTGATCATCGCCGACGAGCCCATAAGCGCTCTGGACGTTTCCATTCAGGCGCAGGTCATCAACCTGATGAACGATCTGCGTGACGAGATGGGCCTTACGATCATGTTCATCGCGCACGACCTCTCCGTCGTCAAGTACTTCTCCGACAGGATCGGCGTTATGTACTTCGGCAAGATGGTCGAGCTTGCGGATTCCGATGAGCTCTTCGCTCATCCTCTGCACCCCTACACCAAGTCGCTGCTTTCCGCTATCCCCCTTCCCGACCCGAATTATGAGAAGCGCCGCAAGCGTATCACCTACGTTCCCGCGCTCACACATGATTACACCAAGGAAGGCCCCGAGTTCAAGGAGGTCATCCCCGGCCACTTCGTATACTGCAACTCCGAGGAGTTGGAGAAGTATCGCGAAGAAGTCGCGAGGTTAGACGCCAATGCGGGAAAGTAAGCCCTTACCCGGCTGGATAAAGTACGTATCGACAGCTGCTGCGGGCGTCGCGATAGCTTTGATCTACTGCTTCGCGAAGGGCGCCTTCAAAGCCGAGGACGCCGCCGACAGGCTCCGCATGATCTGCGACGCGTTCACCATTCCCGGCATATTGCTCCTTTGTGTCGGCCTCCTGACAGCGGTCAACAAGGGCGGCGCCTTCGACGGACTGGCTTACAGCTTCAAGTCCATGCGAAGGGTCAGGCGCAATTTCCGCGCCGACGACGGCACGCCGAAGTCCTATTACGACTACAAGGAGTCCGTTAAGGGCAAGCGCAAGGTCGCAGCGCATCTCATCTTCGTCGGGCTGGGCTTCCTGGCCGTCGCCATAGCGCTCATGATAGCGCACGGCGTGATGACGAAGGTCTGATAAAAACGAATATCCGCCGCGGGCAGTGTGCCCGCGGCGGTATTTCTTTTGGACGGTATGTGGTCTTGGGCATAAAAAACCGCCGCGCACATCGCGCGGCGGTTTTCGATATCGTCAATCCTCTAATATGCGGGGGAGGTAGCTGGACTTGAACCTGTCGAAGTACCACTTGATCTTTTTGCCCTTCAGGGCTGCCTGGTACCATTCCTCGACCTGATCGTCGAAGTACTTCCGCTGTATGTATTCGGTCGCGGTCCTGCGGCCGAGCTCCCAGATGTCGTCGCCGGCCTTGTAGCTGACGTTGCCCTTTATGTACTTGCGGGCGACCATCAGATAGCGGGTGCAGCCCTCCTCGTGGATCTTGACGACGATCCTGTTGTCGGTCGTTTTGTACACGTCGTATTCGGGGATGGAGCCCATCTGCATACCGGGCACGACCTTGCGGCCGTTCGCCACGTTGGCGGCGTAGAAGAACTCGGTGGTGTATTCGTCCCGGAGGTCGTCGTGCACGAGATAACCCATGGAGCGGGCGCGCTCCTCGCGCATGGACTCGTCGTCGTTGGAGTCGGAGCCGACGAGCTCCGTGAACTCGGCGGAGGTCATGCCTGCCTCGAGCGCGGCGTCGGCTTCGGCCATGCGCTGATCGGCGCCGTCGCCGTCGTTGACGAGGTACTGAACGACGGTGAAGCACTCGTCGGGCACGAACACGAAGGGATCGCCCTCGCCCGCGGCGTAGCTCTTGAAGCGGCTGACGAACGAGGAGAAGCCGGACTGGGACTCGGAGTTGATGAGCAGGTCGATCTGATTGCGGATCTCGGCGTCGTCGGGCTCCATGCCCTCCGTCATGGAGGCCATGAGCTTCTTGATGAGGAGGCGGTCGCGCAGGGTCTCGCGCAGGCATTTGCGGTAGAGCTCGCTGGAGTAGCCGGTGTCGAGCTCGAACAGGCGCTCGAACTCGTTGAGCACGGCGTCGGAATCGGTGATGGACTCGTCGACCTTGTCCATGAACACGCCCTTTATGTACTCCCACTGGCTCTCGGCGTCAGCTTCGATGGAGGCCTCTTCCTCGGCGGTTAGCTCGAAGTTCTTATCGCGAGCGGCCTTCAGCGTGACGGCGTAGCGCTCCATCTCCTCCTGGACGATCTTGAAGTAATCCTCCATGGAGATCGCGCCCTGGGAGAGGTGGTAGTAGTTCTTGTTGGTGCCGTAGAGACTGTCCCAGTAGAAGCGGGTCAGCGTCATATCGCCGAGCTTCAGCACGACGGGGTTCTTCTCCGCGTCGGGATCCTTTTCCTTGCAGCCGGCGAACAGCGCGCATATAAATATGACGGCCATCAGCGCGGCGATGAGTTTAACGGTTTTTTTCATGGTTCTTTCCTTACGACCCCGCGTCGGGGTCAGATTTATTCGGCTTTCGCCGGAGCTTTTCGGTAAAACCTATTATACCATACGGCGGGGGAGTGATACAAGCATTTGTTTTGCCGGGAGGGAGAATGTGAAAAAACCGGGGCCGGCGGCCCGCTTTTATTGTATTTATTATTGTAAATCGGCGTTCTTTGTGGTAAAATACACGGCAAAGTCATAAAAGGAGTTTTTTCTTATGGAAAGATCTTTGGTCGCAGCCGCGCAGAACGGCGAATACTGCAGGGTCGCGGGTTTTGTAGAAAACCTCCGCAACAAGCGCTGGATGGCGTTCATTGTCCTGCGCGATTTCTCCGGCAAGCTCCAGCTAACCGTCGATAAGGGCGCGTATCCCGAAGTCGCCGCCGAGGTGGACAAGCTCACCGTCGAGTCCGTCGTCACCGCCTACGGCAAGGTGGTGGAGAACCCCGCCGTCAAGATGGGCGGCCGCGAGATGATAGTCGAAAAGCTCGTCGTCGAGTCCGTCGCGGAGGCGCTGCCCATGATGGCGGATTCCGCTATCGACGCGCGCCTCGATTACCGCTGGATCGATCTCAGGACCGAGAAGAACAAGCTGATGATAAAGGCGCAGACCGAGTTCACGAAGTCCATGCGCGAGTTCCTGCTCGAGAGGAACTTTGTCGAGATCCACACCCCGAAGATCATCGGCGCCGCATCCGAATCCGGCGCGGACGTATTCGAGCTCACCTATTTCGACCGCAAGGCGTATCTTGCGCAGTCCCCGCAGTTCTACAAGCAGATGGCGATGGCCGCGGGCCTCGAGCGCATTTTCGAGGTAGGCCCCGTGTTCCGCGCGGAGAAGAGCTTCACCTCCCGCCATGCGACCGAGTTCACCGGCTTCGACCTTGAGATGAGCTATATCGACTCCTTTGAGGACGTCATGAAGATCGAGGAGGAGATGCTGACCTACTCCCTCAAGAACATCGCCGAGAAGTACGGCGAAGAGATCGAGCGCCTCTACGGGCTCAAGACCGTGGTCCCCACGCTGCCCTTCCCGAGGATAAAGCTCCATGACCTCTACGACGAGCTTGAGAAGCGCTACGGCTACACCGTGCCCGAGGAGGAGAAGGTCGATCTCTCCACCGACGCGGAGAAGCTCTCGTTCAGATTCGCGCAGGAGGTCTACGGCCACGAGTTCCTGTTCGTTACCGACTTCCCCAAGGACAAGCGCGCGTTCTACCACATGCGCAAGGACGACGTTCCCCAGGGCTACGACCTCATCTGGCGCGGCACGGAGATCACCACCGGCGCGCAGCGCGAGCACCGCTACGAGGAGCTCCGCAGGCAGGCCGACGAAAAGGGCCTCGGCGAGGACGTCAAGTTCTACATGGATTTCTTCCGCTACGGCTGCCCGCCCCACGGCGGATTCGGCCTTGGCGTGGACCGTATGACCATGCTGCTCCTGGACATCGGCATAAAGGAAGCCGAGTTCATATTCAGGAGCCCCATAAGGCTCAATCCGTAAGGGAGGGGCGCCGATGTTTCCCTTCAAGGTATCGACGCGCCTGACGGAGGAGGACCAGATCGCCCTCAACGAGACGGTCGCCGGAAAGCCGAGGCGCATCGTGACGATAGTATTCTCCGTGCTGCTTGCGGCCTACGCGCTGATAATCGCGATCGAGGCGATAGCACTGGAGTCGGTCGATCCGATGCTGATACTGCTCGGCGCGTGCATACTGCTCGTGCTCGTATGCGTATGCATATCAAAGCCCCTCACACGGAGATCCGTGAGAAGGAACGTCGCGAAGATGGGCGAGACCGAGTGCGAGTTCACCTTCTATGAGGACCGCTTCGAGGAGGAGTTCCGCAACAAGCTCGAATCCGGCACCAACACGGTGAACTACGCTTCGTTCGAAAAGGTCGCCGAGGACGGGGAGAGGTTCTTCCTCTTCCGCAGCGCCATGGTCGCCTACGTCCTCCGCAAATGCGAGATGACGGAGGAGCAGGCCGCGGCTCTCAGGGAGGCGATCGCAGGCATGCTGCCCCCGAAAAAGTACAGACGGAAAAAGTAAAAACAAAATCAGAGCCCGTGAGACCACGGGCTCTTTTTATGTACAGACGGTCAGTATTCGTACCTGGGGTCGACGACGGGCTTGCCGTCCCTGTCAAGAAGGGGGGTGATCGAAAAGCCGTAGCCGCACTCGACCAGGAGGTACTGTACGCCGGTCTCGTTGTCCTGCACTATCTTTTTGGTGGCGGAGAACGCTCCGCCCTCCTTGTAGATCACCTCGAACCTTGCATTCTTGTTGCTCATGGGGGCCTCCTTTCAAATGACTGCGCGGGGGACCCGGGGGATCCCCCGCTTGTGTGTGCGTCAGTTCACTCCGAAGAGTATGTTCGCGTTCTCACCCAGCATGGTCTCGGGCAGCCGGCCGTCCCACTGGAGGATGTAGTAGTACCTTACCAGCTCGGGAGTGATGCTCTCCGCGACGGCGCGGTTCTTCGCGGCCTCCTTGAGGCCTGCATACTCGGCGGCGTCCGCCTGGATCTTGGTGACCTCAAGCTCGGCCTTGGCGGCGATCTTCGCCTGCTCCGCGTCGGCCTGCGCCTTGATCACCTGACGATGGGCCTCCTCCTCGGCCTGCATCGTGAGCCGGGCCTGCTCGGTCTCCGCAGTCAGCTTGTTCTGCGCGGCGACCTGCTTCGCTTCGACGGCGTTCGTGAACGCGTCGGTGAAATCGATGTCCTGTACGGCTATGGAGCTCACGGTGATACCGTAGTCCTTCACGTCTTCCACCACAAGAGCGGTGATCTCGGTGGAGAGGGTCTCACGGTAGGCGACGAGCTTTTCCGCGGTGTATTTGGAGAAAATGGCCTTGGTGTTCTCCAGAAGACGGGGGTAGAGGATCTTGCTGTAGTACTCCTCGCCGACGGTCTTGTAAAGCTTCTCGGCGGTCGACTGATCGATGGAGTAGTTCACCGCGATCAGTATGTCGACCTGCTGGATATCGGAGGAGAACGCCTGCAGCGATTCCACCGCCTTCTGGGTGCGGTTGTCCATCTTGACGACCCTCTGGAAGGGGGATTTCACATGGAAGCCGGCGTCGAAGGTGTAGGGCTCGACGCGGCCGAACGTGGTCACTATGCCGGTGTAGCCCGTGGGTACTGTGGTTACGCAGCAGAGCGCGACGATAACGAATACCAGTACCGCGCTCACGATGAGGATGGTCCTTCCGATGTTCCTTTTCATTTTCTTTCTCCTTTATGTCTCCTTTTTTCCTGCCCATGCACTATTTCGGGAGCTCAGCTCCCCGGGCAGTGGAGACATATTATATCATCCGCGGAGCAAAATCAATCAAGAGCGGGTAATGAATATGTAAAGTCCGGGTAAAATAAAAGGCCCCGGGCGGCAGGCCGCGGGGCGCTTACATTATAATACTGTCACAGCTTCAGAGCGAGGCGTATCGCGTAGAGCGAATACCACACGCCGTCGATGCAGAAGCACTGCACGGTGCGGGCCTTTTCACCGCTGCCGAGGGGGCCGCTGATGTGCACGGTGAGCTTTACGAAAGTGACCGCCTGGAACTTGTCGGTATCGATACCGTAGGTGCGGAAGTAGAACTCGTCGAAGGCCTTGTACTTTTCGATACCGTCCTCGTCCTTTTCGACCGTTTCGTCAATGGTGTAGGTGATGACCCAGCCGGGGCCGTATTTCTCGTCATAGGAGGCGGCGACGCCGGCGAATTCGTCCTTCAGCGCCTCGATATAGTCGACGTCCTTCTTTTTGAACTCGCTAATCTTGTAGCTGATCTCGGCGGGGTGCTGCACCTTGTCCAGCGTTTCCCGGTCGAAATCGGTGGCGAGCTTTATCGCCGCGTCGAACATATCGGTATAGCCGTCCTTTTTGAAATCCGCGGAGCCGGGCTTTTTGCAGGCGGCCAGCGGCAGCAGCATGAGCGCCGCAATGAGTATCGCGATGAGCTTTTTCATTATTAACACCTCGTCTGCGGCACGGAGCCGCCTTTGTCGAAATGATGTTATCACACGCCGCGCGCTTTGTCAATCGGGCGGCTGGCGCGGGGGGCTTGCAAAACCGCGCCGCTTTTGCTATAATAAAATCAGGTAACTATGGGGCCGCAAAAACCCGCGTCAAAGCGGAAAACCGCCCCGCCGAATCGATATGACAACATCACACCGGCTTTTGACCTCAAAAGCCACGGGAGGCTGAAATGATAAAAAAACTCACGAGCTTCATGCTTGTGCTGCTCATGCTCCTCTGCGCCGTCACGGTGCAGGCGGGAGGAGCGGCGGGCTACAGGAGCCGCGTCACGATACTGAGCGAGGAGCCCGGCGATCCGACGGATACGCCCGAGCCTTCGCCTACCGACACGGCGACGCCTTCGCCCACGCCCGACGACACCCCCACGCCCACTCCCACGCAGGCGACGCCGACTCCCACCGCGGGGCCGACCGATACGCCCCTGCGCATCACCACGGATGAGAAGCTGCCCACGGGCAGGGTGGGGCACGATTATCAGGTGCAGATCCGGGCCAACTACGGCGACGCCACCTTCCAGATCTACAACAACCCCTCCGGCTCCAACGACTTCCCCGCGACGGGTCTGACGCTCAGCGCGGAGGGCCTCATCAGCGGCAGGCCGATCGCCGCCGGCACGTTCAAGTTCTACATCCAGGCGCATTCCGACAGCGCCAACTCCGACTGTCACAAGCTCTTCGTGCTCGTGATCGAGAACATCCCCGCCACGGCCACGCCCACCGCGCAGCCCGCGACGCCCACCCCCACGGCGAATCCCGGCTACACGCCCACGCCCGGCCCGACCGGCGCCGTCGTGACTCCGGAGCCCACGATCACTCCCGAGCCCTCGCCGACAGGCAGCTACATCGCCTTCCCGCTCTGGCAGAGGGCGGCGGACACCGTGCAGAGGGTGGCGATCAATTCGCAGTTCGACATCCCGCTCATCGACGGCATATCCGACTACCTCACGTTCTCCGACCTGTACGGGAACCTTCCCGCCTCGGTCGAGTTCGTCAACGATATCGCGACCAACCGCTCCTGCTCCGTAAAGGGCGTGCTGACCGGCGCCAATTCCTATGAATTCGCGGTCGAGTTCAACATCAGGGGCGGCCGCAAGCTGATGCTCAACTTCCGCCTCATAGCGGATGAGGAGACCGCGGAGCAGGGCCCCGTGTTCCCCACGGGCAACTACCTCGTACCCTTCGGAGGAACCAAGACCGCCGCGATACTCCCCGATAATTCCAGAAGAAGGGAGGAAGACGCCGTATGAAAAAGGCATTGAAAATCTCCCTCGCGATACTGCTGGCCCTCGCCATGGCGGCCTGCGCCGGCTGCAAGCTCTTCCACAGGCACGACGATCCCTCCCAGATCGACATCCCCACGCCCGAGCCCACGGAGATCCCCTCCCAGATCGACGCGAACATCCTTGACGGCTTCATCGGCGACTGGTACGGCGTGTACAGCATCCCCGAGGCGCGCGGCATCTACGCCCTCAACGCCTACGTAAAGAACGACTGCGCCATGCGCGTATCGCTCGACTCGTTCGGCGCCGGCAGCTGCTATCTGCAGGTCAACGGCATGGGCCGCGATTCCGTCAGCGGCAGCTCCAACGTGTTCGCGCTCTGCAGCGCGAAGGCCTCTCCCGACAAGCTAGTGCTCGAGGGCATGATCAACACCGCCGCCGTCGAGTGGACTTTCACCCTCGACAAGGGCACTCTCAAGCTCAGCGAGGTCTACGGCGACGTCGAAGACCACATGCGCATAGAGATCATGCTCGTCCGTCCCGACGCTCTCGCCTCCAGCGGCCTCACGCCCGACGCCTTCGGCTACCTGCTCGAAAAGGGCTTCGTCGGCGTCATCGACAAGCTCGGCGGCAGCACCTCGGAGCTTCCCGAGGTCACCGCGGCGGAGGGGTACGATCCCCACGTGTTCTTCACGGGCGATGTCGAGCCCACCGATGCGCCCGTAACCGGCGAATACGTGACGAGCGCCGACGGCCGTATCAAGGTGATACTGCCCGAGGGCTACGAGATAGTGAAGAACAACTTCATGGATTTCGAGCTCGCCTGTCCCGCGCGGCGCGTCAGGAGCGTCGATTTCACCGTCTCCGCATGGAACACCGACGGGCTATCGTTCCTGCTCGGCAACACGCCCAACGTGACTGAGCTCTACCACTACACGATCGACGGGTTCGACTTCTACGGCACGTTCATCGATCCGGAGTTCACCGAGCCCGGTACATCCGTGTTCAAGCTCTGCGGAACGAACTTCACCGGCGCGCTGATGATAATCAACATCACGCTGGAAATGGACGCTTACTCCGCGTACTCCTACGTCAACGTCGACAACGCCGACTTCACCGAGCTCGTGCTCGGCGCAAGGTTCACGGTGGACTGATATCTGAAATAAGAAAAGCCGCAGGCAAAGGCCTGCGGCTTTTTTGCGGGAGGGAGGACGTGAGCGCAGGTAGAGAGGACGCCCGTGTCCGGAGATAGAATCCAGTTCGATTCCGGTGGTTTCTAAGCCAAAAAACAAACACACCCCATAAGCGGGGTGTATTTGTTTTTTGGAGGCACCATCCAGAATCGAACTGGAGAATGGCGATTTTGCAGACCGCTGCCTTACCGCTTGGCTATGGTGCCGTATGTGGGGGATCTAAATGATCCTATTTTAACGGGCAATGCCCGGGGTTGTAGGAGACGGAGCAG
>JAFZRT010000049.1 GCA_017619735.1 Clostridia bacterium | reverse complement strand
TCTGTTTTGATTTCAGCGGCCGAAAACCGCGAAGCGTCTCAAAAGAGGAGATTTTTGCGCCCATCGAGGCGAAAAGCGCAGGAATACTCGTCAGCGGTCTTTCGAGCATTTTCAACGAAGAGGGACGCAAAAAGATTCCTTTTGAGGCTGTGTATCCTTATGTGAATGCGCCCAACAGCGGCTCTCTTTTAATGTCAGGTCTCAGGGCAGGATGTCGGGCGCGGGCGAGGCGAGCCGCCCGAGCACCCTTTTCATATGCCCGTGAACGGCCTCCGCGTCCCCGGAGGAGACCGCCTTTTCAAGGCTCTCGCCGCACCATTTGAGGTCGCCGAGCCAGAAAGCCGAGACGAGCGCGTACAGGCAGGGGAACAGCGCGCGCTGCTCCTTCGTGAAGGGGCGTACGCGGCCGTAGCCGCGAAGGAACGCGGGCAGTATGACCGGCTCCGGATCCGCCTCGATCTCCGGCGGGTAGTCCATCAGCCGCGCCTCGAATATCGCCTGCATCGCCGCGTCGGCGAAAAGCGAGTTGTCGCCGCTGCGGTTGAAGTCGAATACGCCGAGCTCTCCCTTTTCCGTATAATAGAGATTGCAGTCGCTGATATCGCCCTGCACGGCGTACCTCGGCTCCGCCTCCAGTGCGCGGACGGCTTTGGCGAGCCGCGCATGCTCCCTTTCGATACTGTCGTAAAGCTCCGCGTCGATCTCCTTCAGGACGCTCTCGTGCTTTGAAAACATCTCGTGATCGAAGAGATCGTTCCCCGTCAGGGGATCGAACAGCACCTCGTTTTCGACGTGCAGATCCGCCTCCTCCGCGATGTTGTGCATACGGGCGAGCAGCATGCCCGTCCTTTCGGCGGTCTCCGCGTCGACAACGCGCACCTCGCCCGGGACGAACTCCTCCGCCGTGACTATGACCTCGTACCCGCCTATGCCGTACACCCGCGCAAACCGCCCGTCCGAGGCGTATACCCGCGGCGTTTCGATGCCGCGCTCCCGCAGGGCGGCGGCGAACCGGCTCTGCGCCTCGACGATATCGGGCGTGACGTCCTCCTCGTTCTTGAAGCGGAGCACGTAGGGCCTCCCGTCCTCCGTTTCGGCTTTGACTATGAGCCGCACGGATCTGCCTGTGGGGTCGCTGTCCTCGTAATCGTATCTCTGCAGCTCTTCGAACGAGCGGCAGCGGCCGGGGATGCCGAAGTCAGTAAAAATGCCGTTTATGTCGGCCTCGGTTATTTTGAGCATGTGAGCCTCCTTGTCGCTCCGATCACGTTATTTTATCAGACCACGGCGCGTTTTTCAACCGCCGCGGCGCTGTCCGTATTTACATCTCCGCCGAAATCTGGTATAATCCTCTCCGATAAAAAAACAATCGGAGGTCGTCAATATGCCCGTACTCACAAGGCCCGAAAACATGGAGCGCATCACCACTCCCGCGCTCGCCGAAAAGTTCATCGCCGAACAGATAGCCGATATCCGCGCTCAGGTCGGCGGCAGCAAAGTCCTTCTCGCGCTGTCCGGCGGCGTCGATTCCTCCGTCGTCGCGGCTCTGCTCATAAAGGCGATCGGCAAGCAGCTCGTCTGCGTGCACGTCAATCACGGCCTTTTGAGGAAGGGCGAGCCGGAGCAGGTAATTCGCGTGTTCAAGGACGAAATGGACGCGAACCTCATCTACGTCGACGCGGTCGACCGCTTCCTCGACAAGCTCGCCGGGGTCTCCGATCCCGAGACGAAGCGCAAGATAATCGGCGGCGAATTCATCGAGGTCTTCGCGGAGGAGGCAAGAAAGCTCGAGGGCGTGACCTTCCTCGCGCAGGGCACGATTTGGCCCGACATACTGGAATCGGAGCACGGCATAAAGGCGCACCACAACGCGGGCGGCCTGCCCGAGGATCTGAAGTTCGATCTCGTCGAGCCCGTCCGCATACTCTTTAAGGACGAGGTCCGCGTCGTAGGCAAGGCGCTCGGCCTGCCCGACGGCATGGTCTACCGTCAGCCCTTCCCCGGCCCCGGTCTGGGAGTCAGGTGCCTCGGCGCCATCACACGCGACCGTCTCGAGGCGGTCAGGGAATCCGACGCGATCCTCAGGGAGGAGTTCGCGAACGCTGACCTTGCGGGCAAGGTTTGGCAGTATTTCACCATCGTTCCCGATTTCAAGTCCGTCGGCATAAAGGACGGCCGCCGCTGCGACGAGTGGCCCGTGATACTGCGCGCGGTCAACACCCGCGACGCGATGACCGCGACCGTCGAGGACGTCCCCTTCGCCCTCCTGCAGAGGATCACCGACCGCATCACCCGCGAGGTCAAGGGCGTCAACCGCGTCCTCTACGACCTGACGCCGAAGCCCACCGGGACGATAGAATGGGAGTAAATAATATGGATACGTGGTGCCAAAAAACCCAGTAAAATCAAGGGTTTGCAGCATCGACGGAATCCGGCAAACTGTTTTTGCAACACTTTTGCAACACGTTGCTTTGAAAAAACTCTGAAACAGCAAAGCTGACGGTGAATAACATGGAACCATATGTCGTCATTCTTATAGGAATAGTTGTGATGGCTGTCGTGGTGGGGTTAGTATTTCTCAAGAAAAGGTCCCGCAACGTATGCGATAATAAGGCTTCTGAACAGGCAAACAGTGATCTTATTGCTGTCTCAACAAGTGCACCAGTTAAAAAAACACAAGAGGAATTGTCTATCACATTTGAAGAGCTTCCTTCTTTGACTGAAAAAGAAGAGGCAGCGCTTGTTGAGATTAAGGACCAAAAGCTGCTTGCACGGATTGATAACGCCGTCCCTGGAGCATTACAAGTTATGGGAAACGCAGGAGCTGCTCAATATGCACAGCAAGCAATTCAGAACATGGGGCAGCTTTATCAAGCTATCATCCCTCAAGGAGCCAAGCTGGTAAATGCCAAAGACATGAATGGTGCGGTAAGAGGATTTTACCGTAACGCAAAGGGAATACAGGGTCAAGCACATCTTGTTCCTGTTGATGGCAATCCCGCTCAAGGACTTGCGGCAATGAATGTCGCTAACGCTGCAATGGGTGCAGCTGCTATGGTTGTTGGTCAATACTATATGACACAGATCAACGATCAGCTTGGTGAAATCAACAACGAATTGGATAAGATAGCGACCTTCCAAGATAAAGAATACCAAGGAAGGATTTATGCCCTTGTTGCCGCAGTTCAGAAGTGCTCCCAATTCCAAGTTGAAATAGTGGAAAATGAAGAGCTGAGAAAGCTTGAACTTAGCCATTTGAAAGGCCTTGAAGATGAGTGCGCCAAGCTTCTTGGACAAGCTAATCTGACACTAAAGGAATTTGAAAAGAAAAAGGGACTTGATTATTCCGGATATGAGAAGCAAGTGGCAGAAGCCCAAACATGGTACCAGTACCAGCAGATTCTTTTGGAAATAATGCTAAAAATTGAAGAGCTTACATATGCTTTGAATCTTGGTCAGGTATCCAAAGAGAACTGTTATTCAATGTTTCTTCCTTATGCTCGACAGGCCGAGGATTCGCTAAAAGCATTAGCAGCTTGGCATAAGGAAACAGGTGCAGTCCTGCAAATAGACCTTGATGCAAACAGAAGGCGTCGGCAAGGAATAGAAGGTTTCTTTATGAATATCCCAGCGCTGTTTAATGATGATTTGCATTATAAGGATGTACCTAAAAGAACGGTATCCATGATTTCAAAACAAAGTGCTGGACAGAAGACGATTGCTTCACAAGAAGATCCGGATCTGTTTAAAGAAGATGTCCGTCTAATTGCAAAAGACGGGAAACTATACTATTTGCCAGAAACCCATTCAACTGAAGAATAGAATTAATAAATTCGCGGAGATGGTGCTTATGAGCGCCATCTCTTTTCTTTTTCGAAATTTGATGTCAGTCACGATCGACACCAC
The DNA here is from genome assembly GCA_017619735.1 of Clostridia bacterium. Lineage (GTDB taxonomy): Bacteria > Bacillota > Clostridia > Christensenellales > CAG-138 > UBA3857. The sequence continues at coordinate 3,552 of JAFZRT010000049.1, read as the reverse complement.
GCCCCTGGCCCTATTGAAATCGAACTCGTTTTGATTATAATGGGATATGAAATCCCACATAGGAATTGGATAACATCAGTCTGATAACGAATCTCGTGGATCACCTGTACATCAAAACTAATCTCTGATATAATCTTGCCGCCGTATTCCACTGGGCGGGCTTTATGCACCTGCGTTAGTGGACGCTGGCTTTCACAACTACATAACCACTGCTCATTATTCTTTAGGCCTTTTTGCAACACTTTCTGCAACACGAGCGAAGATAAGCAATATAAAGCAAATAATGAGCAGAAAAAAAGCCCCGTTTTTACAGGCTTTCAGAGCCTAAATACAGGGAAAGAGAAAGTAGAAAAAGAATGGGAGTAAAAACCAACTGCCCGTTCCCGCTGACAGCAGGGGCGCATGCTGTTCGATAAAAACCCAAGCAGAGGCCGGATATGATAAAGACGATACTGTGGGATGTTGACGGAACGCTTCTGGATTTCGAAGCGGCGCAGAGGGCGGCGATAACGGCGCTCTTCGCCGAGTTCGGCTTCGGCGAGTGCACGGAAGAAATGCTCGCCCGATACGACGAGATCAACGTCGGCTTCTGGAAGCGGCTGGAGCGCGGCGAGCTCACCCGGCAGCAGGTGCTCACCGGGCGTTTCGAGCAGTTCTTCGGCGAATACGGCGTCGACGTATCCGCAGTGCCGGAGTTCAACGACCGCTACCAGCTGAAGCTGGGCGACACGATAGTCTTCCGCGACGGCAGTTACGACCTCGTCAGATCGCTCAGGGGGCGTGTGCGGCAGTTCGTCGTCTCCAACGGCACCGTCGCCGCGCAGACGAAGAAGCTGAAGCTCTCCGGCCTCGGCGAGCTGATGGACGGCGTGTTCCTTTCCGAAGAGCTGGGCGTTGAAAAGCCGAGCCCCGCTTTTTTCGAAAAGGTCTTCGCCGGGATACCGCCCGCCGCCCCGCGTGAGGTCATGATAGTCGGCGATTCGCTGACGAGCGACATACTGGGCGGGATGAACGCGGGCATCGTCGCCTGCTGGTACGACCCGCTCGGCCTTCCCGTCCCGGAAGGATACCGCCCGGACTACGTGATAAGGGATCTGCGCGAGCTGCCCGCGTGCCTCGACGGGGAGGAAGTGCCGTGACGAGCGGATCGGCGCTCCCCGTATTTGCCGCTTCGGCGGCTTTTTTTGTACATTGCGATTGAAAAACCCGCGGGAATGTGGTAGACTTATCCCGTGGATCCGCAGAAGGCGGTCAAACCGCATTACAGAAGACTTATTCCTTTAGGAGGGAACGATATGAAGCTCAGGGATTGGTTCAGGATGAAGAAGCAAAAGCGCGAGGAGCGCCGCCGGGAGAAGCTCGCCCGCAAGCTCGGGAACGCCGCGGAAGCGCCCGCGCCCGAAGCGGAGGAGCTCGAAGCTGCCGAGGCCGAGGCTGAGGAGCTCGAAGCTGCCGAGGCCGAGGCCGAGGAGGCCGTAGAGCGCAGGATCGAAGCCGCGCCGGAGCCCCTCGATTTCGACCCCGCGGACATCAACGCGCCGGAGTCCCGCTTCACCGAGGAATACGGGGAGTTCATAAAGGAGCAGGCCCCCCTCAGGGAGTCGGACGCGGTGCGTCTCGGCTCGCAGAACGCCTGCGACGACAGGTAAGCGTCGGGCTGCGTCCGGCGCCGCTTCCCCGCCCCTTTCGGGGCGGTTTTTTTGCGCCGATTGCTATTCCGCGCGGGATATGATAGACTTTACGCATCGAACCTGCGGAGGCGAAAAATGGACAGACAGCGTATAATCGAGGAGCTTGCGGCGTTCCCCTACGACCGCGGCGAATACTGGGTGCTGATGGGCGGCGCGATGGCGCTTTACGGCATACGCGGGGAGACGGCCGATATCGACCTCGGCTGCACCGCGGAGCTCGCCGACCGGCTCGAGGCGGACGGCCTCCTTTACCGCCTGCGGGACAACGGCAAACGCTGGTTCCGTTTCGGGAGCTGCATCGAGATATTCGAGGGATGGCTCTGCGGCGGCACGGTCACGCTCGACGGTCTGCGGGTCGTGACGCCGGAAGGCCTCGTCGAAATGAAAATGGAGCTCGGCCGCGAGAAGGACCTCCGCGATATCGAGCTCATCGAGCGTTACATGAGGGACGGCGGCGGGCTCCGCCAAACATCCCTGCAGGGGGGGCCTCGGGCATGATATTCGAGCTCGCCGAAAGATCAAAGGCCGCAAAGCTTTTCGAGGGAGCGGAGGACTCGATGATCCTCTCCTGCCTCGAAGGGGTGATGGGCAGTATCTACGTGACCGACACGGAGGCGCCGAAGTCCGCCATGGCGTGCCTCGCGTGCTTCGCTTTCCCCGCGGGGGAGCCCTCCGCGGAGCTCGCCTCGTTCAGGCCCGGCGGGCCGTTCTGCTTCGTCCCGCCCGACGACGGCTGGAGGAAGCTCATTACCGAGTGCCGTCCGAACGCCGCGCGGCTGACCCGATACGCCATCAGGAAGGACACGAGGTTCGACCAGCGGAAGCTGGCGTCGATCGCCGCCTCCCTCCCCGAGGGGTACGAGCTGCGCAGGATCGACGGCGCGATATACGACATGTGCTTAAGGGACCCGCTTTTCACGGACTGCGTCAGCCATTTCGATTCGAAGGACGACTACCTTGCGCGCGGGCGCGGCATGGCCGTGCTGAAGGACGGGCGGCTCGTTTCGGCGGCGTCCTCCTACACCGTGTACCGCGAGGGGATCGAGATAGAGATCGACACCGCCGAGGATGAGCGCAGGAAGGGCCTCGCCTCCGCGGTCGGCGCCGCGCTGATACTGCTCTGCCTCGGCGAAGGCCTCTATCCCAGCTGGGACGCGGCGAATATGGATTCGGTCCGCCTCGCGGAGAAGCTCGGATATGAGCTTGCCCGCGAATACGACTGCTATTGGGCGGAGGACGAACCATGACCGGTTCCATACGGCCGAAGCGCAATTTTCTCTTGCATTTCGGGGAAAAGCGTAGTATACTGAACAAGCTCCAAATAACACGAAAGGAAATCGATTCTCATGACAAAACTTGAACTGGTAGACGTCGTATCCTCCAAGGCCGAGATCACCAAGGTCGAAGCGCACAAGGTCGTCGACGCCATTATCGAGGCGATCAACGAAGGCCTCGCCGCAGACGGCAAGGTCATCATCCCCGGCTTCGGCTCCTTCGAGGTAAGGACCCGCACCGCCCGCGTCGGCCGCAATCCCCGCACCGGCGAGCAGATCAAGATCAATGCGTCGAAGGTCCCCGCCTTCAAGCCCGGCAAGGCGATGAAGGATATCGTCAACAGGAAGAAGAAATAAAGCATCCGATAAAAAAGAGCCGCTTTTGGGCGCATTCACATAATGATACACAGCCTCAAAAGGTATCTTTTTGCGCCCCTCTTCGTTGAAAATGCTCGAAAGACCGCTGACGAGTATTCCTGCGCTTTTCGCCTCGACGGGCGCAAAAATCTCCTCTTTTGAGACGCTTCGCGGTTTTCGTCCGCAGAAATGAAAACAGATCCGCAAATCGTTTTGTCCGCGGATCTGTT
>JAFZRT010000048.1 GCA_017619735.1 Clostridia bacterium | reverse complement strand
GATCCGCGGGCGTTGTTGGTTTTGGCTCGCCGGTTTGATTGAGGAGATGATGGGAGGGCGTCGAATCGGCTCTGAGTCGCGGCCTGCCAATCACCGGGCTGCTGAAAAGCGCCGCACCGCGGCCCTTTTCTCGGCTGCGCCGTCTCTCCCGGGGCGGACTGCTGTTCCTTCGTAACAGACTGCCGCCCGTCCTCTGCCTTGCCGAGCATTCACCGGATGCTCGACATCGCTTCGCGACCGGCTGCGGACCCGTTCGATTCCCATCCAAGCGAACAAAAACACATGGGGGCCGATGGCCCCCATGTGTTTTTGGAGCGGGTGATGGGAATCGAACCCACATTATCGGCTTGGGAAGCCGACGCTCTGCCACTGAGCTACACCCGCGTGCAAATGTGATTATAGCCCAAGCGCGGGCTTTTGTCAACGTCTTTTTCTGTCAATAGATCCCGAGCCTCTGCATGTACATCATCATGTACGCCGCGTAGAGCGCTGTCGAGACGGCGAGTATCGCCGCGGTGCGCCATCGTTTCTCACAGGGGAGCGCGATCGCGGCTATCAGCGGGAGCGCCGCGGACAGATACCGCACGGAGGACAAGAGCCACGTGCAGCCGATCGACACGGCGAAATAGCACAGGAAATACAGCGTATACGCCGCGGGAAGGCGCCTCGCCGCGAAAAGCATTATTATAAGCGAGCCGAATATCGCGGCCATCTGCGGCAGCCAGAGCGACCAGAGCTTTGGCAGATCGTTCGGGACGCACTTTATGCAGCGGTCCAGTATGTACCGCGGCGTGTCGAAGAACGGGCATGCCTTCTGATACCAGTTCGACCACTGGTACTCGAGGAACTTAAACGGATCCCCGTGCACGGAGTAGTTTATGCCGAGGTACGCGAGCGTGCCGAGCGTCGACAGCGCGAGGCCGATCAGCAGCCGAGCAAGCTCCCCGCCCCACTTTTGCTTTTCCCTGATGAGCGATATCACCCTGCACGCGCCCATGAACGCGAGCGGCACTGCGGCGAGCACGCCCAGCGAGCGTGTAGCTCCCGCGAGGGCGGTGAACAGGCCGGCGGCGATCCAGCGCCTCTCCTGCATCATATAAAACGCGCATGCGGTGAACAGCAGGAACAGCGGCTCCGTCATGGGAGAGTTCATGAATATCGCCCCGGGCAGCAGCAGCGCGATGAACGCCGCGGCGCGGGAACGCCTCTCCCCCACGGCTCTCCTCAGCGCCATATACGTCATGCCGCAGGCAAGCGAGGAAGCGGCCGCGTTTATGATCTGGGCCGATATGAAACCGTCGTGCGTGAGGAGGTTCAGCCCGCGTATCAATACGGGCAGCATCGGGAAGAACACTATGAGCAGCCGGTCGTCCCCGGTCTTGACGTACCAGTTTTCGGCGATGGTCAGGTAATGCCCCGCGTCGGTGTTGGTCTTCATCCACGCCCTGCGCCATGCGGCGTACAGCCCGCCGTCGAAATTTGCGATCGAGCTGTACATGAGCGCTCCCGCGAGGCCCGCCGCGATATGTATCGCGAGGGCGGCGGCGCATATGATGAGGAAAGTCCGCCACGGCCCCGCCGCGTCGGGGGCCGAGAGCTCCTCCCTGCCCGTTACGGCGCGGACTATGCGCGGGACGGCGGCGACGAACACGAGGACGAACAAAAGGAGCGCGGCGGCGGGAGCGAGATAGTCCCGTATCGCGTACGCTCCGGCGTGTTTGTGCGCGTAAAGCGCGAACGCGGCGCAGGCTGCGAGCGCGGCGACGGCCGAAAGCAGCGCCTCGGCCCTCCTTATGCCCTTCTTACCCGCCGTGTTCTCCACTCATTCCTCCGTTTCGGCGATGGCGGCAATGCCCTCGCGCGTTTTCTCGATCAGGTCGGCCGCCTGCATGCGGTAGGCCTGCTCGATGCATTTGGCGAAGGCGGCCTCGTTCGAGGAGCCGTGGCCCTTCACCACGATCTTTTTGCAGCCCAGCAGCACGCTGCCGCCGTAGTTGCGGTAGTCCATGAAGCGCTTCTCCTCGTCGAACATGCGCTTCATCAGCAGCGCGCCGATCTTGTTGATGGTGCGCGAATAGATATCCTTTTTGAGCTTCTTCAGCATCTCGAGGCAGGCGCCCTCCGTGCTCTTTATGAGCACGTTCCCGGCGAATCCGTCCGTCACTACGAGGTCGTAATTGCCGGAGAGCAGGTCGCGGCTCTCCATATTGCCCACGAAATTGACGTCTCTGAGCGCCGCGAGCTTGGGATAAGCGGTCTTGCGCAGCTCGTCGCCCTTTTCGGCCTCAACGCCGATGTTGAGGAGCGCCGCGCGCGGGCGTTTTATCCCGTAGGCGCACTCCAAATACAGCGATCCCATCACCGCGAACTGACAGAGCATCTCCGGGCTGACGTCGACGTTCGCTCCGCTGTCGCACACGCCGACTATGCCTCCCGCCATAGTGGGCAGCAGCGGGCAGAACGCGGGCCTCTTGACGCCCGGTATGCGTCCCGCCCTCAGCGTAGCGGCGGCGACGAGCGCGCCCGTCGAGCCGATGGTGACAATGCCGTGAACGCTCTCGTCCGCGCGGATGAGCTCTATGGCCCGCATGAGCGAGCTGTCCTTCTTCTGCCTGATGGCTATGGTCGGGACCTCGTCGCAGCCGACGACCTCCGGTGCGTGAAGTATCTCCACGCGGGAGGCGTCGTAGCTTTTGCCCTCGAGCTCCGCCTTTATGATGCCCTCGTCGCCCGTCAGCACGAGCGACAGATCGGGCAGATCGCGCAGCGCGGCGAGCGCGCCGCCTATGTTGGCTCCGGGGCTGTGATCGCCGCCGAAGCAGTCGATGACGAGCTTTATCATTCTTCCTCCCCGAGCTTCTTCACATACGCGCGGCGGCGCTTATGCTTGACCTCTTTGAAGCGTTTCCACTGGTTCTGTATCATGAGATTGTCCTCGAGATTGAGGTTCGTCTCCGCGTATTTCACGCCGGGGGCGCGCAGCATGCGCTCCAGCTCCGCCGATATCGCGACGGAAACGCCGCGCATCGCCCACGCGGGATCGACTCCGATGAGGCCGAGATCGATTATCTCCGGCTTTTTCATGGCCCTCAGTATCCTCACGAGCGCCGCGGGGGTCAGATGTCCCCTCGATCTCTGCACGGCCTTCGCGATGGACGGGAAGCACACGCCGAGGCAGACCACTCGGTCGTTCTCGTCGAGTATCACGGCGACGTGATCCAGGTCGATTATCAGGCGGAAATTGTCTATCATCAGCTTCTTCATGCCGTCGGAGAACGGCACGGTGCCGTAGAGCTGATCGTAGGAGCTGTCCAGCAGCTCGAAGAGGCCGTCCTTGTACCTGTTCAAAAAGTCGTTGACGTTCTTTGCCGGGCCGAAGTGCAGGTTATACCGCGCCATGAGCTTGTCGGCAATGCGCTTGAGCTTGCCGTCGTCCTCCTCCGGGGGGTATATGCGGCTCTCGGTCCAGTCGACCTCCTTGCGGTAGCCGCAGGCCTCGATCAGATCCTGATAATAGTCGTAATTGTACTGCTCCTCGAACGTGGAGAGCTGATCGAAGCCCTCTATGAGCAGGCCCTCGCGCTCCAGATCGGAGAAGCCCAGAGGCCCGCAGACGATGTCCATGCCCTTCTGCTTCGCCCAGTTCTCGACCGCCCCGAAGAGCGCCGACGCGACCTCATTGTCGTTCACGGAATCGAACCTCGTGAACCTGACGCGCTTTTCGCCGTTCTTCTCGTTGGCGGCCTTCTGCAGTATGCCGGAGATGCGACCGACCATCTTCCCGCCGCGGTAGGCGTTGTAATAGACCGCCTCGCAGGTGTCGTAGTAGACGTAATCCTTGCGGAATATCTTCTTCTCGTCGAGGTAGAGGGGCGGCACGAAATTGGGCTCGTCCCTGTACATTTCAAGGGGGAAGTTCAAAAACTCCCGCTGTTCCCTCTTCGTTTTTACTTCCTTTACAGTGACCATACGCCTTACCTGTGTATCGCGTGGAAGCAGACGCCCACGCCGTTGGGTCCGCAGTGCCCGCCCGTGGTGGGATTGACGACTACTGTCATCACGTTGAGATCCTCGCCGTATTTGGCCTTGAGGAGCCGGACTACCTCATCCGCTATCTCGGGGGCGTCGGTGTTGCCGACTATCACGCGGTGGCCCTTCACGTCGTCGCCCAGCTCGTCAACGTATGCGAGCAGGCGGTTTATCGCCCTCTGCCTGCCGCGCTCGGTGCCGACGGAGACCATCTTGCCCTCGCTGTTCATGAATATTATGGGGCGCACGCCCAGGAGCGTCCCCATGGTGGCGGCGAGGCCGGATACCCTGCCGCTGTGCTTGAAGAACTTGAGGTCGTCCGCGAAGAAATAGATCGCGAACCTGTCGACCTCGGTCTTCGCCCACTCCATGATCTCCTCAACGGGCCTGCCGGCCTTTACCATGTCGCCGACCTCGAGCACTATGTTGAGGGAGACTATCGTGATGCCCTTCGTGTCGATGTCCCAGAACCTGCGGCCCGGGTACTTTTCCAGCAGCTCCTTCACCGCCTGATCCATGGCGTCGAATGTCGCGGTCATCGCGCGGGAGAAGTGCACGTAGAGTATGTCGTCGCCCGCGGCGAATACGGGTTCGAACGCCTCGACGTACTTTTCGCGGCTGATGGCGCTCGTGTTGGGGAGCGCGCCGTTCCTCAGCCGGTCGTAGAATGCGCGGGCGTCGAACTCGTCGAAGTCCACGTAGGGGTAGGTCGTCACGCCGTCGATGGAATACGGCATGCTGATCAGGGAATAGCCGTACTCGGCGGCTATTTCGGGGGTGACGTCGCAGTCGGTGTCGGTAAACAGTTTCAGCATGGTACGCTCCTTATCATTCCAGTATGAATATGTAATCGTAGATCGGCATTCCGCCGTCCAGCAATATCGTTTCCAGCATGGGATGCGCCGCGCCGAGCGCCTCTGTCAGCGCCTTCGCCTCGCCGGTGTCGGCGTCCCTGCCGCAGACCACCATGAGTATCCCGTAATCGTCCGCGGAGAGGGAGTCTATGAGCTTCATCGCGGCCTCGTACGCCGTGGGCGCGTCGGAGTAGATGCGCCCCTCGGAGAAGCCGATAAAGTCGCCCTCGCGCACGCTCACGCCGTCGCGCTCGGTCGTCCTGCTCGCGCGGGAGACCGTGCCGCAGGTAACGCTCCGCATTATCTCGACCGAGCTCTTCTCGATCTCGTCGATGTCGCCGGATGAGGTGTCCAGCAGCGACAGCGCGGCGTAGCATTCGCCTATCGAGCGGCTGGGTATCACGCGCACGTTGGCGTTCTTCTCCAGCGCCGCCGCCTGGTTCGCGGTGAGTATTATGTTGCTGTTGTTGGGGTAGACGAGTATGTTTTCGGCATTGACCCGGGCGAACGCCTCGAGGAAGCTCTCGGCCGAGGGGTTCATGCTCTGCCCGCCGTCGACAACGGCGTCCGCGCCGAGGTCGGTGAAGGTCTTTTTTATGCCCTCGCCCGCCGCGACCGCCACAATGCCGAACCTCTTGCGCGGCTTTGCGGGCTTCGCGTAGTTGTTGCGGATATTGGTCTCGTTGTGCTGGAGCATCATGTTCTCGATCTTCAGCGTCAGGAACTCGCCGTATTCGTGGCAGTGGGCGAGTATCCTTTCGGGCGTCATGGAATGGACGTGCACCTTCAAAATGCTGCCGTCGCGGAAGGCCACGACCGATTCGCCGTTTTCGTTGAGCCAGTCCACGAGCGGCTTCTCGTCGAAGGCGTCCACGGCCCCGACCTTCTCCGTGCGGAAGCGGAGCAGGAACTCCGTGCAGTAGCCGTATTCGAAGGGTGAATCCTCCGTGAGGGAGGAAACGTCCGTCCTTGCCGCCCTGACGGGGCTGTCGCCCGAGGCGCTCTGCCCGCCGCCCTCCAGAGCGTCGCGCATGCCCTCCGCGATGTAGACGAAGCCCGCGCCGCCGGAATCGACGACGCCCGCCTCCTTCAAAACGGCAAGCAGCTCCGGCGTGCGGTCGAGCGACTCGCGGAGCTCCTTCAAAAAATCGTCAAAGTACTTTTCGAAATCGGTGGATTCGTCCATCGCGCCGTTCGCGGCCTTGACCGCGTCCTTGTAGACGGTGAGTATGGTCCCCTCGACGGGGTTCTGCACCGCGCTGTACGACTCCTCCACGCCCTTCTCCATGGCCCGGGCGAACGTCCTCACGTCCGCGCCCTCGATGCCCTTAAGGCCCTGCGCAATGCCCGCAAAAATGCGCGACAGTATAACGCCCGAATTGCCCCTCGCGCCGAGAAGCATACCCTTCGATATGCGCTCCGCCGCCATGCCCAGGGCCTCCTCCCGCTCCCCCGCGACGGCGGAAAAGCCGGAATCGATGGTCATGAACATATTGTCGCCCGTGTCTCCGTCGGGAATGGGGAATACGTTGAGCTCGTTGACTGTCACGCGGTTGCTTTTAAGCCTTGCTGCGCCGCCCCCCACCATATTGGCAAAGAGCTCGCCGTTCAACGTTTTGGTCTCCATATGATGCCTTTCGGTATGAATTATGATAAAAAGCGGGATCCCCGCAGTATGAACTCGCATGTGGGAGCGGCTTCTGCGCCCTGCTCTCCCAACACTTTATTATAATCCATAATGTGCGAAATTTCAACCTTTTGCGGCAAAGCCGAATGCCGTTATGACCCCCGCCGCGGCTTGACAAAGCGGCTCCAGTCCTGTACAATCGACCCGAGACACCGGGGCCCGCGCCCCGCATTTCAAGGAGGAGCACATGATCCCTTACGACGATATCGCATCCGCCCTCGCCGCGCTGACGAGCGGCGTGCCCCACCTCACGGCGAACCTCGCCAACGCCTCCGCCTTCCTGTGGGAGCAGCTCGACCGCCTCAACTGGGCGGGCTTCTACCTTGCCGAGGGCGACAAGCTGGTTCTCGGCCCGTTCCAGGGGCGTCCCGCCTGCATCGAGATCCCCTTGGGCCGCGGCGTATGCGGCACCGCGGCGAAGGAGGACCGCACTATCGTCGTGCCCGACGTGCATGAGTTCCCCGGGCATATCGCCTGCGACTGCGCCTCCGTGAGCGAGATCGTGATACCGCTCCATGCGCACGGCCGCGTCGTCGGCGTGCTGGATATCGACAGCCCCTTCCCCGCCCGCTTCACCGAGGACGACCGCCAAGGCCTCGAAAAAGCCGCCCGCGCACTGGAAAGGGAGCTTGAGGATCTGTTCGCCTGACCGCGGGAGCACCGGCGGATAACGAACGAAATACGACCTGTGGCAGAGGCAGGAAAAGCGCGTTGACGCATCCGGATACGGGTATGCGGCCAACGCTTTTTTATTTCCATAAAGGCCGCCCATCGGTACCCCCCTGATAATATTATAGCACATATGTTCCCATATTGTTAAGGGCCGAGGCCCGTTCGGCTCGATTTTGCAGAACATTTGTGCTATAGATCAACCATAGATGGACCGCGCCGGCGTTGGATGGGAATAAAAAGAAAAGCGCCTGCGCGCTTTTCTGACATCGATCATTCATTATTCGTGATCTGCTTTCCTTTCAGCGTCGGTTTCCTTTCCGACTCTCCTTTCGGCGAGCTTCAGGGCGTTGACGAGCAGATATGCCCTCGTCATGGGGCCTACGCCGCCGGGAACGGGGGTGATGAGCGACGCCTTTTGGCTGGCGCCGGCGAAATCCACGTCGCCCGTGGGACGCCCGTCGATGTAGTTCATGCCGACGTCGATGACGACCGCGCCCTCCTTGATCATGTCGGCGGTGATATAGCCCGCGCGGCCGACCTCGACAATAAGGACGTCCGCCATCCGGGTATAGGCGGCGACGTCCTCCGTGCGGCTGTGGCAGACCGTGACCGTCGCGTCGTTAAGGAGGAGCTGTATCGCCATGGGCTTGCCGACGATGTTGCTGCGGCCGACCACCACGCAGTGCCTGCCCGCGACGTCCACGCCGTTTTCGCGGAGCATGCGCATCACCGCCGCGGGGGTGCAGGCGGCCACGTCGTAATCGTCGCAGTCGATGCGCGCGGAGAAGCCGTCGACGTCCTTTTCGGGAGCGATGGCGGCGAGCACCTTCTTGGTGGAGATATGCTCGGGCAGGGGGAGCTGGCAGAGTATCGCCTTGACGTCGTCGTCGCGGTTGAGGCGGTCGATGAGGCGCAGGAGCTTCGTCTCCGAGGTGGCGGCCGAGAGCGATATCACGGTGGGTATCACGCCCGCTGCCTCGCAGTCCTTGGCCTTCATGCCGACGAGCTTTTGGGAGACGGGATCGTGCCCGACCTCTATGAGCGTCATGTTGGGACGCGCCTCCTCGCCGAACTCGCGGACGAGGGCCTCCGCCCCCTCCGCGACCTCCGCCTTTACCTTTGCGGCTATCGCCTTGCCGTCGATGAGTGCAGCCATGTTTGCCTCCTTATCAGTTGAAGAAATCGAAAGCGGAGCGGAACAGCCCCATATCGTAGCAGCCGGCGACGTTCTTGTAAAGGCCGCCGCCTATCCTTTCGGAATGGCCCATCTTGCCGAATATGCGGCCGTCGGGCGAGCATACGCCCTCTATCGCGCCGAACGAGCCGTTGGGATTGAACGCCATGTCCATCGAGGGATCGCCCTGCGTATCGACGTAGCGGGTGATTATCTGACCGTTGGCGGCAAGGCCCTCGAGCACCTTTAAGGGCGCGGTGAAGCGGCCCTCGCCGTGGGAGATGGGCACGGAGTAGATCTCGCCCCTTCTGACGTTCCTGAGCCACGGGGAGGCCGAGGTCTCCACCCTGACGCGGACAATGCGGGACATATGCCTTGCAATGACGTTGTGCGTCAGCGAGGGCGTGTCCTCCGTCATGGGCATGAACCTGCCCGAGGGCAGGAGGCCAGTCCTAAGAAGCGCCTGGAAGCCGTTGCAGATGCCGCCCGCAAGTCCTCCGCGGGCGAGCAGCGCCTCCACGGAAGCGCGGCATTTTTCGCTCATGAGGAAGGCGGCGATGAACTTGCCGGAGCCGTCGGGCTCGTCGCCGTTGGAGAAGCCGCCCGGCAGGAACAGCAGCTCGGATGCGTCGAGCGCCGCGGTGAAGTCGGTTATCGAATCATTGAGCCCCGCCACGCTGCCTGTGCGGACGACCACGGGCTTCACCTCGAAGCCCGCCGTGCGGAAGGCGCGCTCGGTCTCGTATTCGCAGTTGGTGCCGGGGAAAACGGGTATAACGGCCGTCGGCCTGGAGGTCTTGACTCCGAAGGGCTTTACGTAGGGGCGGTCGGCGCAGGCGAGCTCAATAAGCTCCCCGCCGTCGGCGGAGGCCGGGAACACGCCGTCGAGACGGCCCTCGTAAGCGGCGGCGATATCATCGCCCGAGGCCTCTTCCTCACCGAAGATGAAACCGTAGGAGGCCGTCGTTTCGCCTATCTTCTCGGCAAGTATGCCGTCGGCGTTCTGTATCTCGCGCCCGCACTCGACTATGAACGAGCCGCATTCCGGGCGGAATATGTCGTCGGTCGCCAGCTTTGCGCCTATGCCGTTGCCCATGCCCATCTTGATCACAGCTTCGGCCGCGCCCATCCTCTCGGGCACGTAAACGGCGGTGAAGCTGCCCTCCCTTATGCCCTCGCCTATCATTGCGAAGAGCGCCTTCACGGCTCCGGGCTCGGGGAGGCCGTTCTCTCGCTTGGCCGCGGAGAGCCGCCAAATGCCGTTGCCCGCCTTTTTGAACTCGGGGGAGGTTATGTTCCTGACCTTGCCCACCGCCACCGCGAAGGATATGAGCGTGGGAGGCACGTGTATCGATTCGAAGCTGCCGCTCATGGAGTCCTTGCCGCCTATCGCCGCGGCGCCGAGCTCCCTCTGCGCGTCGAGAGCGCCCATGAGCGCCGCCATGGGCTTGCCCCAGGAGGTCTCCGAGCGCATGCGCTCGAAGTATTCCTGGAAGCTGAGCCAGCACTCGTCCATGTCCGCGCCAGCAGCCGCGAGCTTCGACAGCGAATGCACGACGGCCGTGTACGCGCCGTAGTAGGGCGAGGCCTCCGAGATATAGGGATCGAAGCCGTAAGCCATAACGGAGCAGGTCGTGGTATTGCCGTCGGGCACGGGGAACTTCGCCGCCATCGCCTGGGTCGGCGTGAGCTGCTTCCTGCCGCCGAAGGGCATGAGCACGGTGTTCGCTCCGACGGTGGAGTCGAAGGTCTCCGCAAGGCCCCTCTGCGAGCAGACGTTGAGGTCGGAAGCGACGGCGATCATCCTGTCGCGGAAGGAGCCGCGCTTTTCCTCCGGCTCGTACCTTTGCTGCTTCGCGACCCTGATGCGCGTATGCTTGGCCGCGCCGTTGGTATCTATGAACGCCCTCGGAATATCGACGGCCTTCCTGCCCTTGAAATACATCGTGAGCCGCGCGTCGTCGGTCACTCGGGCGACGAGCGTCGCCTCTATGCCCTCGCCGGAGCAGAGGGCCATGAACGCCTCCGCGTCCTCCGCGGCGACCACGACCGCCATGCGCTCCTGCGATTCGGATATCGCGAGCTCAGTCGAGTCGAGGCCCATGTACTTCTTGGGCACCTTGTCGAGATCGACGGTGAGCCCGTCGGCGAGCTCGCCTATTGCGACGGAAACGCCGCCAGCGCCGAAATCGTTGCAGCGCTTTATCATGCGGGAAGCCGAGGGATTCCTGAACAGACGCTGGAGCTTCCTCTCCTCGGGCGCGTTGCCCTTCTGCACCTCGGCTCCGCAGAGCTCCAGCGAGGAGGCCGTATGCGCCTTCGAAGCGCCGGTCGCACCGCCGCAGCCGTCGCGCCCCGTGCGTCCGCCGATCAGTATGACCGCGTCGCCGGGTATCGGCTCCTCACGCCGTACGTTTGCCTCCGGAGCCGCCGCGATGACCGCGCCGACCTCCATGCGCTTTGCGGCGTAGCCCTCGTGATAGATCTCCCTTACGAGACCCGTGGCAAGGCCTATCTGGTTGCCGTAGGAGGAGAAGCCCGCGGCCGCCTCCGTGACGATGCGCCTCTGCGGGAGCTTGCCCGGGAGCGTCTCGGATACCGGCCTCGTGGGGTCGGCGGCGCCAGTAATACGCATGGACTGATATACGTAGCCCCTGCCGGAGAGCGGGTCGCGGATGGCTCCGCCGACGCAGGTGGCGGCTCCGCCGAAGGGCTCTATCTCGGTGGGGTGGTTGTGCGTTTCGTTCTTGAACAGCAGGAGCCACGGCTCCTCCGTCCCGTTGTGGTCGATCCTCGCCTTTACGGTGCAGGCGTTGATCTCCTTGGAATCGTCGAGGCTCCTGAGCAGCCCCGTCACGCGCTTGTGATACTTCGCGCCTATGGTCGCCATGTCCATAAGGCAGACGGGCTTTTTGTCGCCCAGCTCCTCACGCATGCGCAGATAGCGCCCGTACGCCGCGCGCACGTCCTCATCCTCGAACTCGATCCCGTCGATATGCGTGTTGAAGGTGGTATGGCGGCAGTGATCCGACCAATAGGTGTCGAGCACCTTTATCTCCGTCACGGAGGGATCGCGGCCCTCCGCCCTGAAATGCTCGCGGCAGCAGACGGCGTCCGCCCTGTCCATAGCGAGGCCCATGGAGGCGATGAGCCGGTCGAGACCCTCGTCGTCGAGCTTTGTGAAACCCTCTATGAACTCCACGTTCTCCGGCTCGTCGTAGCGCTGCGCAAGGCTGTCGGGCTTTTCCATGGCGCCCTCGCGGCTGTCGACGGGGTTGATGAGGCTCGCCTTTACTGCGGCAAGGCCATTTTCGCCGATATCGCCCTTAATTAGGTACACGCGCGCGGTCCGCACGATGGGTGACGCGCCCTCGTCCGAGCCGATGGAGGCGAGCATTATCGACTGCCTCGCGGCGTCGGCGCACTGGTCGTACTGACCGGGCAGATACTCCGCGGCGAACGCGTGATCGTAGCCGCCGGGCAGCTCAAAGAAGCTGACCTCCGTCCTGGGATCGGAGAAAACGCCCTTCACGCACTGCATGAAGGTCTCCTCGGACACGTTCTCCGCGTCGTAGCGGCGCAGTATACGTATCTCCTCGACGCCGGCTATGCCGTGCAGATCGACGAGATCGTTTTTGAGCGCCTCCGCCTCATGCGAGAACTCCTTTTTCCTTTCGGAATAGACCCTGTAAACCATATTGACCTGCCCGCCCTCTGTCGGGGCGGCCTTTCCCGGCGGGGACCGCCGTTTTCACATTAAGTCGGTATTCTATGCAGATGATACCTGCGTTTATTCGCATCGAGCATCGCCCCTGGCGATGATCTCAAGCGCGGTCCTGCCGATGTCGCGGCGCATGTACACGCCATCGAAGGTCACGCGCTCCGCGTTGGCGTACGCCTTTTCGACCGCCTCGGGGAGCGTGTCCGCCACGGCGACGACGTTCAGCACTCTGCCGCCCGCGGTGACGTACCCCTCCTCCGTCCTCTTCGTCCCCGCGTGCACGAGGCATACGCCCTCGTCCAATTCGGGAACGGTTATGAGCTTGCCCTTTTCGTACCTGCCGGGGTAGCCGCCCGACGCAAGCACGACGTCAGCCACGGCCCTTCGGGAGAACGCGACGGGCGTCCCGTCAAGCGTGCCCGCCTCGCAGGCGAGCATCGCGTCGAGCAGGCTCGTTTCCATGAGCGGGAGCACTGTCTGCGCCTCGGGATCGCCGAAGCGGCAGTTGTATTCGATCACCTTGGGGCCGTCCTTCGTGATCATAAGCCCGAAATAGAGGCATCCGCTGAACGGACAGCCCTCGAGCTCCATCGCGCGGATCGTCGGGAGGAATATCCTCTCCATGCATTCCGCGGCGACCGCCTCCGTATAGAAGGGGTTTGGCGCGATAACGCCCATGCCGCCGGTGTTGGGGCCGGTACCGCCCTCGCCCGCGGTCTTGTGATCCATGGAGGATACCATGGGGACTATCGTACGCCCGTCGGTGAAGGAGAGCACGCTTACCTCCGGTCCCTCCAGGAACTCCTCGATAAGCACGCGGGAACCGCTCTCGCCGAAGAGCCTGTCCTCCATCAGCTCGCGGCAGGCGGCCTCCGCCTCATCACGCGTGCGGCAGATGAACACGCCCTTGCCCAGAGCCAGACCGTCGGCCTTGACGACCATGGGCGGCTCGTTCTCCTCAACGAAGCGGAGCGCGGCATCGAGCGAGTCGAGCGCGGCTGCCTTCGCGGTGGGTATCCCGTATTTTTCCATGAGGCGCTTGGAGAATATCTTGCTCGCCTCTATGCGCGCGGCGGCCTTCGACGGGCCGAAGCAGGGTATGCCCATCGCACGCAGGCGGTCGGCCATGCCCATTGCGAGGGGATCGTCGGGCGTGACCACGGCGAAGTCGACGGGATGCTCCGCGGCAAAGCCGCAGACGCCCTCCATGTCGGTCGCCTTTATGGGGAAGCATTCGGCAAGCTCCTCCATGCCCCCGTTGCCGGGCAGCGCCCAGAGCTTTTCGACCCTTTCGTCCTCCCGGAGCTTCTTCGCAATGCCGTATTCGCGGCCTCCGCCGCCTATAATGAGAATATTCATAGTATCGTATCCTTTGCGGTGTCCCGCCAGCCTTCGCCGGCTTTCGTCTGTTTCCGGTCGTCAGTGGTGGAACAGCCTTATGCCGTTCATTACCATGGTGATCCCAAGCCGGTCGCACTCGGCGACGACCTCCGCGTCCCGCTTGGAGCCGCCCGCCTGGACGATGTATTTGACGCCGCTCTTCGCCGCCCTCGTGATGTTGTCGGAGAAGGGGAAGAACGCGTCGGAGGCCAGCGCGAGGCCCGCCCTCTCATCGAGGAAGGCGCGCTTCTCCTGCGCGGTCAGCGGCTCGGGACGCTCGGTGAAGAACCTCTGCCATTCGCCCTCGGCAAGCACGTCCTCGGGATGGGCGCCGATGTAGCAGTCGATGCAGTTGTCGCGGTCGGGGCGGCCTATGCCCTCCCTGAAGGGGAGCGAGAGCACCTTTTCATGCTCGCGCAGGAGCCAGTTGTCGGCCTTGTCCCCCGCGAGCCGCGTGCAGTGTATGCGCGACTGCTGGCCCGCGCCGACGCCTATCGCCTGCCCGTCGACGGCGTAGCAAACGGAGTTCGACTGGGTGTATTTGAGTGTGATCATGGCGACTATGAGATCGCGCTTGGCGGAGTCGGGAAGCTCCTTCGAAGCGGTGACGATATTCGTGAGCACGCCCGCGTCGAGCACCGCGTCGTTGCGCTTCTGCGTGAAGCGGACGCCGAATACCTCCTTCGTCTCGCTCTCGGGCGCGGAATAGTCGGGATCGATCTTTATAATGCAGTATTTGCCGCCCTTCTTGGTCTTCAGAAGCTCGATCGCCTCCTCGTCGTAATCGGGGGCGATGACGCCGTCGGAGACCTCCGGCTTTATCACGAGAGCGGTCGTGAGATCGCATTTGTCGGAGAGGGCGATGAAGTCGCCGAAGCTCGACATGCGGTCGGCGCCGCGGGCCCTCGCGTAGGCGCAGGCCAGGGGCGAATCGTTGATGTTTTCGATATGATCGACGAAGAGCTTTTTCTTCATAACGTCGGAAAGGGGCACGCCGACTGCGGCTCCCGCGGGGCTGACGTGCTTGAACGAGGCGGCGGCGGGCATGCCGAGAGCCGCCCTGAGCTCCTTCACGAGCTGCCAGGAGTTGAGCGCGTCGAGGAAATTGATGTAGCCGGGATTGCCGTTGACGACCTCGAACGGGAGATCGCTCCCGTCCTTCATGTCGAGGGAGGCGGGATTCTGGTTCGGATTGCAGCCGTATTTGAGCTTGAGCTCTTTCATGTTCACGTTCCTTTGCCTTTGCCCTGCAAAGGCGTCCTTTCCTGCGGTATTTGTTTATTTATGCGGATGTGTTATTCGTATTTGTTGATGAGACGGTCCTCGTATTCCATGGTCTCCGGGTCGATGAAGCGGGTATAGAGCGCGACCTTGTTGTCCTCGTTTATGCCCTCCCAGACTATGCGGGTGAACTCGTCGATGCTGTCGGGTACGCCGACCTCCCACGGCTCGCCGCAGAAGGTCTTGAGCACCTCACTGCCGCCCATGTAGGTATGTATGAAATGCCCGACGCCCGCCTGCTTTTCGTAGCGGAAGAAGTTCCTGACGCAGGTCCTGCCCTCGGGATCGCCCGCCTTCAGTACGGAGAGCTCGAAGGACGGGCCGCCGCAGAAGTCGATCATGCCGCTTATCCTCGCGGTGAAGTGAGGGGGATCCGGCTCGAAGCAGCGGGTCTGCAGAGCCGACTCGAAGCTGCCGCCGAGGCGTATGCCGTCGTACACGGTGTCGGTCTGGTCGCCGTTGGTGACTATCATCCGCCTGCCCAGCATGCGGATCGGGGAGTAGATTATGAGCTCCGCATGCTCGGGATCCTTTTCGGCGGTGTACTTGATGGCGAGATCCGCGCCGTTCCTTTCAAAGCGCCTCGCGCGGGAGGAGGCGGATCTGCCCATTATGAAGTATGCCGCGGCGGCCTTCCCGGAGGGGGTCGTGCCGAGTATTATCCCGCGGCCGGAGTATTCCTGAGTCCTGAGGAGCGAATAGAGATCGTTCATGCTTTTCACCCTTTACAATGTCGTAATCCTTTCAGCCAGCATCTCCGCGGCCTGCGGGAGGAGCTTCCATTCGGCCTCCTCCATCACGCGCCGCTGAAGTATCTCGGGGGTGTCGCCCTCCATAACGGGGACGGCCTTCTGCAGAAGTATGGGGCCTGCGTCGGCCTCCGCGGTGACGACGTGCACCGTCGCGCCCGTGACCTTGACTCCTCGGGCAAGCGCCGCCTCGTGCACCTTGAGGCCGTAAAAGCCCTTGCCGCAGAAGGAGGGTATGAGCGACGGATGCACGTTGATTATCCGCCCCTCCCAGCGCCCGATGAAGTCCGCGGAGAGTATCCGCAAAAACCCCGCGAGCACTATCATCTCGATACCGTAAGCCGCAAGCACCTCCGAAAGGCGCTCCTCGAAGAGGGGGCCGTTTTCGATGCACACGGCGGGGATGCCCGCCTCCTCCGCGCGGGTCAGCGCATACGCCCCCGCCCTGTTGGAGACAACGAGCGCAAGCTCCGAATGGGGCGTTTCTCCCCGTCTGCCCGCGTCGATCAGCGCCTGCAGATTGGTGCCGCCGCCCGATACGAGCACGGCCGTTCTCGCCCTCAGCATACCGTCACGCCCTCATCGGAGGCGACGACCTCGCCCACTTCGTAGGCGTCGACGCCCGCCCCGCGGAGCGCGTCGACAGCGGCTCCCGCGCAGCGCTCGGGTACTGTCGCGACCATGCCAACGCCCATATTGAACGTGTTGAACATGTCGCGCTCGGTTATGCCGCCCTTTCGGGCGATGATGTCGAATATCGGCAGTACGCGCACCCTGTCGCGGTACACCTTTGCGGTGAGGCCCTTCGGGATGGCGCGGGGGATGTTCTCGTAAAAGCCGCCGCCCGTGATATGCGCGAGCGAATGCACCTCCGCCGCCCTGCGCAGTGCCATTACGGGCTTGACGTAGAGCCTCGTGGGGGTGAGCAGCGCCTCGCCCAGGGTCATTCCGAGCTCCGGCACGAAGCCGAACAGCTCGTCGCCCTCAACGTCGAACACCTTTCTGACGAGCGAGAAGCCGTTGGAGTGCACGCCGGACGAGGGCAGAGCTATCAGCACGTCGCCCTCCCTGACGTTGGAATTGTCCATGAGCTCGGACTTTTCGACCACGCCCACGGAGAACCCCGCGAGATCGTATTCGTTCTCCGGATAGAAGCCGGGCATCTCGGCGGTCTCGCCGCCGATAAGCGCGCAGCCGGACTCCACGCAGCCGTCGGCCACGCCCTTGACGATCTGCTCGATCCTTTCGGGAAGGAGCTTGCCCGTGGCGATGTAATCGAGGAAGAATATGGGCTTTGCGCCCGAACAGACCACGTCGTTCACGCACATGGCGACGCAGTCGATGCCTATCGTGTCGTGCTTGTCCATGCGGAAGGCGAGCTTCAGCTTCGTGCCGACGCCGTCCGTGCCGGAGATGAGCACTGGCTCCTTATAGCCCATGAGCTCGAACGCTCCGCCGAATCCGCCCAGCTCCGAAGCCGTGCCGGGGATGGTAGTCCTCGCGACGTGCTCCTTTATCCTTTTGACCGCCTCATAGCCCGCGGTGATGTCGACGCCCGCGTCCGCGTATGCCTTGCTGCTGCTCTTCATATTCGTTTTCTCCCGTCTGCGCCCGAAGGGGCGGCTTTCATGTGATTATTTCAGCCCCGCCGTTATTCGGCAAGGCGTTCGCCAAGCTTCCTGTCCTTTTCCTCCACGGCCGCGGCCATGGCCTTCATCTCGCCTTCGATCCTTGCGTAAAGCTCCGGATCGCCCGCCGCGAGCATCCTCGCCGCGAGCCAGGCCGCGTTCGCGCCGCCGTCGATGGCGACGGTCGCAACGGGTATACCGGAGGGCATCTGCACCGTCGCAAGGAGCGCGTCGAGCCCGCCGAGGTCACTGCCCTTTATGGGCACGCCGATAACGGGGAGCGCCGTCTGCGAGGCCAATACCCCCGCAAGATGCGCCGCCTTGCCCGCAAAGGCGATGAGCACGCCGTATCCCTCCCCCGCGGCGGCCTTCGCAAATGCGGCCGTGCGCTCGGGGGTGCGGTGCGCGCTCATTATATGCGCGGTGTAGGGCATATCGAGCTTTTCGAGTACCTGCATCGCCTTCTCGGCGACGGGAAGATCGCTGTCGCTTCCCAGTATGAGGGCTGTCTTTTTCATAACGCTCCTTCCGCCTTATGCGGCGTGGTTTTATTATGCCGCCGCAGCGCCGGCGGGGATGCCTCCCCGTGCGCCGAAACGCGGCGAATGGTAATACCTTTTACCCGAAAATGATACCATAACCGCGGCTCAAAGTAAAGAGGGAGCGCGGCCCGTTTCAATGTATATTTGTTGCGTTCACCCGCCGGGAAATCCCCCTGCCGCGCGTTGACAAAACCGCCCCGCGCTGATATAGTATCCATATAAACGGCGCAAAGGAGGATCCCCCATGCTGAAGGACGGAAAACTGCTTATAGGAAAGGGCGAAACGGAGACCTTCATACTCCCCGGTATGGCTAACCGCCACGGCCTCATATCCGGCGCGACCGGAACGGGCAAGACCATCACGCTGAAGGTGATGGCGGAGTCCTTTTCAGACATGGGCGTACCGGTGTTCCTCGCGGACGTCAAGGGCGACCTCGGCGGCTGCGTGAAGGCGGGCGACTACGCCGCCGTGGAGAAGCGCGCGGCCGCGCTTGGCCTTTCTGAGGAGGACTTCCCCATGAGGAGCTGGCCCGTCCGCTTCTGGGACGTGTTCGGC
This sequence comes from Clostridia bacterium, assembly GCA_017619735.1. Lineage (GTDB taxonomy): Bacteria > Bacillota > Clostridia > Christensenellales > CAG-138 > UBA3857. The sequence goes on along the minus strand of JAFZRT010000048.1, from coordinate 10,977 downwards.
GAGGGCGGCCACCCCGTGAGGACGACCGTCAGCGACATGGGCTCCACTCTCCTCGCGCGGCTCCTGAGCCTGACCGAGGCACAGACGGGCGTGCTCGCGATAGTCTTCCGCCTGGCGGACGACAAGGGCTGGCTCCTGACCGACATAAAGGATCTGCGCGCGATGGTCGCCTACGCCGCAGAGCACGCTTCCGAGATACTGAACGAATACGGCAACGTCACGCGCCAGTCCGCGGGAGCCGTGCAGCGCGCTCTGCTGCAGCTCGAGGATGCGGGCGGCGACATATTCTTCGGCGAGCCGGAGATCGACATTCGCGACTGGATGAAGACCGACGAATCCGGCCGCGGCTATATCAACATATTCCACTGCGCAAAGCTCTTCCGCTCCCCCCTGCTCTACTCGACATTCATGCTGTGGCTGCTCGCTGAGCTCTTCGAGGAGCTGCCCGAGGAGGGCGACCTCGACAAGCCCAAGCTCGTGTTCTTCTTCGACGAGGCGCATCTGCTGTTCAACGGCGCTCCTAAAGCCCTGCGCGACAACATCGAGCAGGTCGTTAAGCTCATAAGGAGCAAGGGCGTGGGCGTGTACTTCATCACGCAGCAGCCCTCCGACGTGCCCGATCCAATACTTGCGCAGCTCGGCAACCGCGTGCAGCACGCGCTGCGGGCGTACACCCCCTCGGAGCTGAAGGCCGTACGCGCCGCCGCGCAGACCTTCCGCGCCAATCCCGCCTTCGACACGGAGGAGGCGATAATGAACCTCGGCACGGGCGAGGCGGTGGTAAGCTTCCTAGACGAAAAGGGCCGTCCGACCGTTGCGGAGCGGGTCACGATACTGCCTCCGCAGTCCGCCATGGGCACCATCGACGACGAGCGCCGCAAGGCGGAGATCGAGGCCGACGACCTTTACGGCAAGTACGAGACCCCCGTCGACGACGAGTCCGCCTATGAGAAGGCGAAGGCCGAAAAGCTCGAGGAGGAGCGCGCCAAGGAGGAGGCCAAGGAGGCCATAGAGGAGCAGAAGGCCCGCGAGAAGGAGGAAAAGGAGCGCGCCAAGGAGGCCGCCAAGGCCGAAAAGGAGAAGGCGAAGAAGAAATCCCGCCGCAAAAAGACCTCGTCACTGGGCAAGGTGGCGAACTCCACGATGACCTCCATCGGCCGCGAGCTCGGCCGCACCATATTCCGCGGGATACTGAACATACTGAAAAAACGCTGAAAAAAACGGCAGACAGCCAAACGATCAAAAAGCCGGGACGAGACCGTCCCGGCTTTCTTATTCCGTTATTCGGTTCAGGCGGAGCCCTCCGCCTTTGTCAGGTTGTTGACCCATGTCCGGCGCTTTATCAGTATGAAGCCGATCACGCATTTGATCAGATCGAGGCAGCGGACGATGATGAACATCGGCAGTATGGGCATGCCGGTAAAGCGCGACAGCACGAACGCCACGGGAACGCAGATGGTCCAGACGAACACCGAATCGAATAGGAACGTGATGAACGTCCTGCCGCCGGAGCGGAGAGTAAAGTAGCTCGCGTTGGTGAACGCGTCGACGGGCATCATGCAGGCCGAGACTATGAGCAGGTCGCAGGCGAGCTTTTTGACGCCCGCAGTGGTGTTGTAGATCTGCGGGACGAGGGGCGCAAGCGCCGCCATGACGATACCTGTTGCGGTGCAAAGCAGCACGGAGAAGGTGATGAGCTTCCTGTCCTCGTCGACGGCGCGCTCATACTCGCCCGCGCCGAGCAGCTGCCCCACCATTATCGCGACGGTGGAGCCCATGGCGAAGAACGAGCAGAAGAAGAGGTTGGATACCGTCGAGGATATGCTGACGGCGGAGACGACCTCCAGCCCGCGCTTCGAATAGCACTGGTTGAGCATCGTCATACCGCTCGACCACATGACCTCGTTCACGAGCAGGGGAAGTCCCTTCACGGCTATCCTGCCGAGCAGCTCCCCGGGCACGCGCATGGAGCTGTACAGCCCCTTTACGTATGTGCAGCGCTCCTTGTGCGTGTGCGTCCATATCACGACTATGCCGAGCTCGACGAACCTTGCCGCGACCGTTGCCGCCGCCGCGCCCTCAACGCCGAGGGCGGGCATGCCGAGTTTGCCGAATATCAGTATGTAGTTGAGCACGAGGTTGACGAATATCGCGATGATGCCCGCGACCATCGGGACGACGGTCTCCCCCGTTTCGCGCAGGGTGCCGGAATAGACCTGCATTATCGCGAAGGGCAGCATCTGCAGCAGCATAATGTTCATGTACCGGCGGCCGAAGCCGAGCGTCGCCGCGAGGTCGAGCTTCTCCTCGCCCTCATGCAGGAAGAGGGAGATAAGCCCGTCGCCGAAGAACACGAACGCCGCGACAAAGAGGGCGACAGCGCCGAGGGCGATGTAGAGCTTGACCCTTATCGTGTGGCGTATGCCCTCGTCGTCGCGGGAGCCGTAGAACTGCGTTGTGAAAATGCCCGCGCCGGATATGCCGCCGAATATGCACAGAGCAAAAACAAAGGCGAGCTGATTGACTATCGCGACGCCGCTCATCTGCTCCGTGCCGAGCTTGCCGACCATGATGTTGTCGAGCAGGCTGACGAAGTTCGTTATTACGTTTTGGATCAGGATGGGGATCATCACCGCGAAGAGCCTGCGGTAAAACGCCCTGTCCCCGAAGTACTTTCTCATACAGTCTCCGAGATCGCTTTATGATGACATTATATCAAAAGATAATTAAATTGCAAGCCGCTTTCACCGCAGGGACCGCAGATGCGGGCGTATGCGCCTCAGGTAGAGGTTTTCCGCCAGCCCGAGCGAGTAGTCCCAGCCGAGCATCAGCGCGACCAGCACGGCGAAGCAGACGGCGTTGACCGCCGCGGAAACCGAGCCGAGATCCTCCAGCACGGCGTCCAGCTTCAATACGAAACAGAGGAACAGGTACAGGAGCGCCGCCGCCAGTGCGAAGTACAAGAGCTTTGCCGCGATGCGCAGGGGCTTTTTTTCGATCCGCAGGAACAGCGCGCGTATAATCGGGTAATAGCCAAGGAACACATAGAAGAACGCCGACTCCTTGTCCGCCGAGAGCAGCACCGATATCACGGCCGTCACGAGCCAGGCGAGCCATGCGTACCCGCGGCCGTACTCCGTCAGAGCGGGTATAAGGAACGCGGAGGCGATGAGCGGCGCGCAGTACGTGGCAACGCCCAATACGCCGCCGAGCAGCATCACCGCAGCGCCCAACGCGGCCATCAGACCGCAGAACGCGAGCTTTCCCGCTCCCGACGCGGCTTCACGTCCGTTCTTCATGCGCGTTCGCCTCCCTTCCCTCTTATGATACATCACGCCCGCGTTCTTGGCAAGCGGGCGAGCCGCGTTTCGTTAGCCAAGAACAAAAAAGGCGCTGGGCGCCTTGATTTTTTGTGTTTTATCGTACGCTCGTCCGGCGGCGTTCGGCCGTTCGTACGACTGTTCTCTGCCGTTCGAAAGAACGGCCGGTCAGTATAGCTCGAACTCGAAACCGCCTCTGAATCCCGCGTCCACGGAGACGATATCGTCTATGGGCACTCGGGTCCCGTCCGTGAAGACTATCTCGCGCAGTACCTCGTCCACGGCGAGAGCGGGTGCGTATTTTTCGATGAAGTCGCCGCCCGATTTTCTTGCGTCGGGCCTGAAGTACGTTATCCCGACCATGGGACGCTCGCCGATGTCCTCCCTTATGAACTGCAGATAGCCGTCGATGATCGCCTTCTCGTCCTCGGCAAGCTCCGGCTTTTTCGCGGTGAGGCGCGCAGTCTCCGCGACGGCCTCGTCATAGCCCGTAAGCGCGGCGAACGGCGCGAACTGCGCCGCGCGGTCGGCGTTGGACATGTGCGGCCTGGAGGACGACTTGTGATGGGGCAGGCCGATGATATCGTCGTAGGAATGCTCGTCACGCTTTTTCATCGCCGTCATCCCCCTTCCCCGGCTCCTCGCCGTACGCTCTGTGCCCGCCGATCTGCGCGCTGCGCTCCCTGGCGGTGGCGCCCTCCTCGTAGCTCATGCCCTTCAGTATGGCGTTCTTGCCGAACTTGGTGCGTATCTTCAGCACCGCCGCCTGCCGCTTGCGGTCGAGCTCGAGCTCTCTCTCCTCCGCCTCGTGCGATCTCAGCTTCTCGTCGGGATCGCTGAACAGGTCGAGCTGCTCGTACATGCAGAGCTTCACGTTGCCCTCCGGGGCCACGCGCTCCGCGGCTATCGTGAGCCGGCGCACGGTGAGGCTCCTGTCGGCTATGCGGCGGAATATCCCGACCGCGGCTTCGGTTATGAGCCGCGCCGACGACGTTCTCCGCCCGAGCTTGGAAAAGCCGTGCACGCCCCGCGGCGCCATGCGGCCGTAGCGGTCGGCCTCCACGCTGCCCCGGTAGCGCCTGCGCCGCTCGGGATCGGATATGTTCTCCGTGTCGTAGCCGACGGCGAGACTGATCCTGTCGGTGACGAGCCCCTTCGAGAAGAGGTCCATCGCGAGCCCGTCCGCCATCTCGCGGACTATGAGCTCGGCCTTGTCGAAATCGTAGGGGACGCTCAGCACCTGCCCGCTGCTGACCGAGTGCGCCGACGGGCGGTAGGCCTTCACGTCCTCCATCGTGCAGGGCTCCCAGCCCCACGCGTGGTCTATCAGAAGCTCCGCGTTCACGCCGAAGAGCTTATACAAAAACGCTTCGTTCACATAGCTTTTTTCGTCCGCGATGGACGCCCGCGCGATATCGCCCATCGTCAGTATCCCGTATTCCTCCAGCCGCCTCGCGATGCCCGGGCCGACGCGCCAGAAATCCGTTATCGGCATGTGGGACCACAGCCGCCTGCGGTAGCTCATCTCGTCGAGCTCCGATATCCTGACGCCGTTCCTGTCGGGCTTCAGGTGCTTCGCGTCGATGTCCATCGCCACCTTGGCAAGGTACATGTTCGTGCCTATGCCGACAGTGGCGGTGATGCCCGTCTCCTTCAGCACCTCCGCGATCATGCGCGAGGCGAGCTCGCGCGCGGTGAGGTGATATGTCGAGAGATAGTTCGTGGCGTCGATGAACACCTCGTCGACGGAGTAAACGTGTATGTCCTCCGGCGAGACGAATCGCAGGTATATCTCGTATATGCGGGCGCTGACCTCCATGTAGCGGGCCATGCGCGGCGGCGCGACTATGTAGTCGATGGCGAGGCGCGGATCGGCCTTCAGCTCCGCGTCGAAATACGACGAGCCTGTGAGCTTCCTCCCGGGGGCGTTCAGCCGTCTGTCGGCGTTGAGCTCCCCCACCCTCTGCACGACCTCGAAAAGCCGCGCGCGGCCGGAGATGCCGTACGCCTTCAGGGTGGGCGAAACGGCGAGGCATATCGTCTTCTCCGTCCTCGATTCATCCGCCACTACAAGGTTCACCGCGAGCGGATCCAGCCCGCGCGCGACGCACTCCACAGAGGCGTAGAACGATTTGAGGTCTATGCAGATGTAGGATTTTTCGCTCATTTGTTCCATATTCTTATTATATCCCGTTCGCGGCGAAAGTCAACCTTCGATTTTCCCCCGCGCAGGCAAAAAAAGATCCGGGGATGACCGCATCCCCGGATCGCATACTGTCTCCGCCGCCGGAAGTCCGCGCTTTAAGAAGCTTCCGGCCGCCTTTCGTTCCTTATTTATTTCATCCCGCGCTTCACCATCTCGGTCACGGCGAACGTGGCGACGTCGTCGGCGTACTTGCCCGCGCCGAAGCCGGCGTCGTAGCCCAGCTCCTTTGCAAGCTCGTGCGTGATACGCGCGCCGCCGCAGCAGAGTATGAAGCGGCTCCTCAAGTTTTCCGCCTCCAGATACTCGACGAGCTCCGTCAGGTTCTGGATATGGATGTCCTTCTGCGTTACGGTCTGGGATACGAGCAGCACGTCGGCGTTGACCTCCAGCGCCTTCTTGACGAACTCCTCGTTCGGGACCTGCGCGCCGAGGTTGTACGCCTCTATCATCTCGTAGCGTTCGAGGCCGTAATGCCCCGCAAAGCCCTTGCGGTTCATGATGGCGTCGATGCCGACGGTGTGCGCGTCGGTGCCGGTCGAAGCGCCGATCATGATGATCTTGCGGCCGAAATGCTCCTTGATGTATTCGTCCGTCTCCTCCATGCTCATTGTCTCCTCCTCGACCGTCTGAACGTGGATGTTCTCATAGTCGACGGAGTGAGCGACGGAGCCGTACACGACGAAGAACGTGAACTCCTTGTCGAGTGTCTTCGCGCAGGCAACGTTCGGCTCGTCGACGCCCATCTTGCGGACGAGCTGACGCGCGGCCTCCACGCCGCGTTCGTCGTTTTTGACGGGCAGAGTGAACGAGAACTGCACCTTGCCGTCGTTCATCGTGTCGCCGTAGGCCTTTACCCTTGTGGGATCGAACTTCGTATCGAAATCCGCTTTATGAGTATTATACAAACCGCTGCTCATAATTTACAAACTCCTTTTCATAAGCTCGATGAAGGGGTTGAAGTAGACCGTATCCTTGCGCGTGACGCCGGAAAGGCCCTTGCCTCCGTCGCGCGAGCGCTTGATGTCGGCGAAAATGCCCTTCTCCAGAGTGGCAAAGAGGCCCATCTTCTCGATCTCTCCAAGGAGGTCCGTCGCCTTCTGCAGCACCTCGTTCGCGCGGGTCTCCATGATGCCGCCCTCGCGGAAGGTGATGTCGTCGCCCAGATCGTGCATGGTGCGGAATATGTACTGCGCGTTCTCGATGGAAAGCGCGCGGTCGCTCATGAACGGGGTGTGTATCGCCTCCGTCAGCATGCCCAGCAGATGCAGCTTCTGCCCCGTGAGTATCGTGACGATGTTGAACAGCGCGTCCTGTACGTGACCGCGGAAGATGTTGCCCGTCATGAACTTGGTCGGGGGCATGTATTTGAGCGGCGCCTTGGGGAATATCTGCCTTGCCATCTGCGCCTGAGCGAGCTCGTAGAGGAAGCCGTTCTCGACGTCGGGGTTGATCTCGAAGGCGTGGCCGAGGCCCTGCTGCTCCTCCGGCAGGCCCGCCTCAAGGGCAAACTGCTCGTTGAGGAACTGGGACGCGAGCACGGTATGCGCCTCCTCGACGGCGTCGGCGGTGGTGAGGTAGTTATCCTCGCCCGTGTTGATTATGACGCCGGCGAAGGAGTTGATCACGCGGCTCATGAACTGGTCGATGATCGTCCTCTGCGGGTTGATGTCGCGGAAGAGTATGCCGTACAGCGCGTCGTTGAGCATCACGTCGAGGCGCTCCAGAGCGCCCATTGCGGCGATCTCCGGCATGCAGAGGCCGGAGCAGTAGTTGCACAGCCGGATGTAGCGGTGCTGCTCCTCGCCGACCTCGTCCAGCGCGGCGCGCATCAGGCGGAAGTTCTCCTGCGTGGCGTAGGTGCCGCCGAAGCCCTCCGTCGTCGCGCCGTAGGGCACGTAGTCGAGGAGGCTCTGTCCGGTGGTCCTTATGACCGCGATAATGTCCGCGCCCTGCTTGGCCGCGGCCTTCGCCTGGGTGATATCCTCATAGATATTGCCCGTCGCGACTATGACGTAAAGATACGGATCCTTCTTGTCGCCGAACTCCGCGAGATACTCGTTGCGCTTCGCGACGTTCTTCTTTATCCTTTCGACGGTGGACTCGGCAACGGGCATTATGACCGACCTGATCTCCGCCTCGGTGCGCGGGGGGAGGTTCGAAAGGTCGATGCTGCCGTCGTCGATGCCCTCGGCGATCGCCTGGGGACCGAGGCCGGTGTCGAGCATGGCCGTGCCGATGAGGTATGCGGCGCCGACGCCCAGCAGGCCCTTCTCCGTCATGTGGTCGACCACCACGTTGGGCAGGGGCACGTCGAGGGCGTTCACGCCGTCAATGCCAAGCAGCCTGCATACGGTGCGCTCCACCGTGACGGTCGTGTGCAGATCTATGAAGCTCTGCGTGTCGACCGCTATGCGGTGCGCGGATTCGCGGGCTTTATTGACGTTTTCCTGATTCAATCTGAGTTTTTCTGTCATATTCACTCCTCGCAGCTGTCGCTGTTTAGTATGATGGAGCAGTCCGCTCAGTGCTTCCTGCCCCTTTCGAGACGGGCGAGTCCCCTGGGCTCAAGGGAGATATTGCCGTCCTTGCGGCCCTGCTCGAGGCCGGCGACGCCCACGGGCTCATGACGCTCGGCCTTGGCCTTGCGGCATTCCTCGCAGTGGCAGTCCTCCTCGTAATGCTCGGGCTCGGTGTAGGTGGTGATGACGCCTTCGAAGTTGCGGAGGATGGTCTTCCTCGGGGTCTGGCTGATGACGTAGTTGGGCATGACGGGGGTCTTGCCGCCGCCGCCGGGAGCGTCGACCACGAAAGTGGGCACGGCGTAGCCGGAGGTGTGTCCCCTGAGACCTTCGATGATCTCGATGCCCTTCGAAACGGGGGTGCGGAAATGCGTGAGGCCCATCGACAGGTCGCAGACGTAGATGTAATACGGCCTGACCCTGATGTAGACCAGCGCCTGAACGAGCTTCTTCATGACGTGGACGCAGTCGTTGACGCCGTGCAGGAGCACCGTCTGGTTGCCGAGGGGGATGCCGGCGTCGGCCAGCATGGCGCAGGCGCGCCTGGATTCCTCGGTGATCTCATTCGGATGGTTGAAATGCGTGTTCAGCCAGATGGGATGATACTTCTTGAGCATATTGCAGAGGGCGGGAGTGATCCTCTGCGGGCAGACGACGGGGGTACGGCTGCCGATACGGACTATCTCGACGTGGGGGATCTTCCTGAGCTCGGAGATGATGTACTCCAGCTTCTCGTCGGAGATCATGAGCGCGTCGCCGCCGGAGAGCAGTACGTCGCGCACCTCGGGATGGTTCCTGATATACTCGATGCAGCCCTCGACCTGGCAGTCGGGAACGGCGGTGTCGGTCTGGCCGGCGAAGCGCCTCCTCGTGCAGTGACGGCAGTACATGGAGCACTGGTCGGTTACGAGGAAGAGCACGCGGTCGGGATACCTGTGGGTGAGGCCCGGCACGGGGGAATCGGTATCCTCATGCAGAGGATCGAGCTGATCCTCGGGGGCCTGATAGAGCTCCGCCGCGGTGGGGATCGCCTGACGCCTTACGGGATCGTAGGGATCGTCGGGATTGATGAGCGAGAGATAATAGGGAGTGATCGCCATGCGCAGAGTGCCGAGGCACTTCTTTACGCCGTCCTCCTCCTCGGGAGTGAGCTTGACGTATTTTTTGAGATCCTCGAGGGTCTCGACGCGGTTGGCTACCTGCCACTGCCAGTCGTTCCACAGCTCATCGGGAACATCCTTGAAAAGTCCGTATGCGCGGCTCTGATTGATCGTGACCATATTCTGTTCCTTTCGTTTGGGTTTATTGGTTGGCTGCGCCTTCGGTCAGCGCGTTCCGGATATCGAATTCGACGTTTTTGAAAACGGGGCCGTATTTCATGACGCAGGAGGCGGGCACGAATGCGTGCAGCGTGTAGACGCGCTCGTTTTCAACAACGTATTTGGCGATCCACATCTTCTGTATCTCGCCGGTCTTTTCATACTCCGCGGTGACCTCCATGTAGAGGTATACGTGATCGTCGTATTTCTCGAGCTTGAAGTCGTCGATGGTGTACTCGGCGCCCTGGGAGGATACCATGCCGAGGGCTATCTCCAGATAGTTCCTCGCCTCCTCCTCGCTGTAGGCGGCGATCTCCGCATAGCTGCGCGAGGGGATAAGGTACTCCTCGTGGGTCTTCGTGTAATCCCTGAAGGAATCGAAATACTCGTACGCGAGCACGCCCTTGTCGTCCGGTGTGTTGGCGACGAAGGCGGTGTCCTCGTCCGAGCTGCGGGTGAAGCAGTCGAGGTATTCGAACTTCAGCGCGGTGCCGTCGTCAAAGGGGACGTAGGCGACCGTGCCGTAGTCGACGTTCGTCGGGCCTTCGGGCACGGGATCCGGCTTCTTGCAGGCGGCGAGCTGGAGCGCGGTCAGTACGATGAGCGCGCAGAGCATGAGGGATAAAAGCTTCTTCATGTGGGGACGTTCTCCTAAAGAGTTCCGGTTTCTAAATCGCCGCCCCCGCGCTTGGCGGGAGCGGCATTTTGCGTTATCAGCAGTATTTCTCGTCGAAGAGTTTGCGCAGTTTCTCGTTCTCGCGCAGGACGTTGAGCGTGATCTCGGCATGGTCCTTGGTGTAGCCGTTGCCGATGATCATGGTGACGTCCTTGCCGATGCCCTCTGCGCCCAGAGCGGCCTTCGTGAAGGAGGTCGCCATGGAGAAGAAGTAGACGATACCGTCGTCGCGGACGGGCAGTATGGCGCTCATCTCGCAGGACTCGACGTTGACGCAGCAGATGGAGATATCGTACTCCTTTCCGCCGTTGGCCTCAAGAGCGGCCTCGAGCACGGCGATGGGCTCCGTCGCGGAGGCGACGACGACCTTGTTGTAAACGCCCAGCTCCATGAGAGCGGGGACCTGCTTCGGGTTCCTGACGACGCCGACGACGTTGCCGTTCGGGCCGACCTTCTTCATGGCCTCATAGCCGCAGAGAACGCCGGATTTGCCGTTTGCGCCGAGGATGAGGACGCTGTCGCCCTCCTTGGGGAGCTTGCGTGCCTGTGCGGGAGCGCCGGCAACGTCAAGAGCGGCAAGAGCGAGGGTCTCGGTCATGTCGTCGGGGAGCTTGGCGTAGATGCCGCTCTCGAAGAGGACAGCCTGACCTACGATATCGACGCGGTCGATATCCTTATGGATGGCGAGTATCTCGTCGATCTTGAGCGGGGTGAGGGACAGGGAAACGAGGGAAGCGATCTTGTCGCCGACCTTGAGGTCGCGATCTTTGAGGTCCTCGCCGATGTAGGCGACCTTGCCGATGAACATGCCGCCGGAACCGGTAACGGGGTTCTGCTGCTTGCCGCGCTCCGCGACGATGCCCATTATCATCTCGCCGATCTTCTGCTCGTCGCCGCCGCAGGCCTCCTCGATCTGAGTGAAGGAAGCGGAGTCGAT
>JAFZRT010000047.1 GCA_017619735.1 Clostridia bacterium | reverse complement strand
TAACTTGGTGACAGCTCCGACAGCGTGCCGCTGCGCCTGAATTTGCTGACGCAAATTCGGAGCTCAAATCAATGTCTTTCGTGATGAAAAGGGATGGGTGCTTTGCACTCATCCCTTTTCATGGCGGAGGAGGAGAGATTCGAACTCTCGAACGGCTTATGACCGTTACACGATTTCCAATCGTGCGCCCTCGACCAAACTAGGCGACTCCTCCAAGGTTTATTCGGCTTTCCGCCGCTTTCCGCAGCGAAGGTTATTATACAGCAAAGGGGCGGCGAATGCAAGCTTTTTTTGAAAAAGCGATAATATATTTGAAGACGCTCCGAAGACGGAGAGAGGTTTACAAAAAGCTCCGGCGGATGTATAATAGTCGGGATAAGGAGGATGCGGACATGGAACCGTTGTTTGAGAATCGCTATTTCCTAACGATGGATGACCTTCGCGAGTTTACATGGAGGGCGGGCAACCACCTTACCTTTTCCGTGATCGCGATCGGCGCGCTGATTATTGCCCTGTACAGCGCCGTCATGAGCAGGAACAAGGACATGATCCCCATCGCCATACTGGCCGTACTCTTTTCCGCATACGTGATTGCGCTGTTTCCGCTTCGCGTAAAAAGGGTCTGGCAGCGGGTCTGCGAGCGTTCGCACGGAAGTCCTGTCGAAACGATAACGACCTTCACGGAGGAAAACGCGGTGATCGTCTCCAACGGGGATGAGCAGCGCACGACGGTCGATTATTCGTCCATCAAAAAGACGATAACGACCAAGAACCTCATTATCATCGTCACCCGCGCGAGGCTCGGCTACATGCTCCGCCGAGACGGCTTCACCGTCGGCACGGAGGAGGAGTTCATGAGTTTCATCGGCGGGAAGATCGCGGCCAACGAGACAAAGTAACGACGCAAAAAAGCTCCGGAGCGCTCCGGAGCTTTTTATTTGCCTGTTCAGTCCTCTCTGCGGCCGTTCATGCGCTTTATGCCTGCTGCGATGAGTTTGCCCGTCGGGGTAGCGGCTAGGCCGCCCTTCGCGGTCTCGCGGTATTCGGGGCGGATCTCGCGCCCGACGATGTACATGGAGGAGACGACCTCGTCAAAGGGGATGAGGCTCGTTATCCCGCAGAGCGCCATATCGGCGGAGAGCATCGCGTTCGCCGCGCCCATGCCGTTCCTCTTTATGCAGGGGCATTCGACCAGTCCCGCGACGGGATCGCAGACGAGGCCTTCGATGTTCTTTATCGCTATCGCCGCAGCGTCGAGGCAGTGGAGCGGTTCGCCGCCCGAAAGCTCGACGAGCGCGGCGGCGGCCATTGCGGAGGCGACGCCGGTCTCTGCCTGACATCCGCCCTCCGCGCCGGAGATCGTCGCGTTCTTTGCAAAGAGCAGGCCGATAGCGCCCGCGCAGAAGAGGCCTTCGACGAGCTTATCGTCGTTCCAGCCCTTCGAGTGCCCGCATTCCAGAAGCACGGCGGGAAGTATGCCGGAGGCGCCTGCCGTAGGGGCGGCAACAATGCGGCCCATGGCGGCGTTGACCTCGACCACGGCCATCGCGGCGGCGGCCGCGTGACAAGTCTCGGAGCCGGAGAGCGGCCCGAAATCGGCGTAGCGGTAAAGGGTCATCGCCTCGCCGCCCGAAAGGCGGGAGACGGACTGGAACTTTTCGGTCAGGCCCTTTTTCACGGATTCGCGCATTACGCGCAGATCGCGCTGCATCTCGGCGATTATCTGCTCGCGCGTGGATTCGCTTATCTGCTCCTCACGGCGGATCATCGCCTCGGAGATCTTGATGCCCGCCTCGTCACAGAGCTTTATGAGTTCGATACCGGATGAAAAATCGTAATTCATATTGATACCTCGTCACACTATCATAAGTTCCTGTATGGCGGGGCAGAGCCGCATCAGGATATCCTTCATATCGGGGGTCATGGGCTCGTCGGACTCGATGCACATGAATGCGTTCCTGTCCCCGCGGGAGCGGCGGAAGACCTTCATATTGGCGATGTTAATACCAAGCTGCGACAGCACGCGCGCCACGTCGGATATGACGCCGGGCTGATCCTGATGCCTTATGATAATGGTCGGATACTCGCCCGTGACCTCCACGTCGAGGCCGTTTATCTGGGTAATGAGAATGTTGCCGCCGCCTATGGAGCGGCCGACCACCTCGGTCTCGCGCCCGTTGACGTCCACCGCCTCGATCTTGACGGTGTTGGGATGATCCGCGTGCTCGTCCGAGTAGGTGAACTCGATGCTCACGCCCTCGTCCCGTGCGAGCTTATATGCGGATCTTATGCGCTGATCGTCGGGCGAAAAGCCCAGTACTCCGCCGATCAGCGCCTTGTCGGTGCCGTGCCCGCGGCCGGTCTCCGCAAAGGAGCCGTACAGCGTGAAATGCACACGCTCGATCTCGTCCCCGATTATGCGCCGCGCGATGTAGCCGAGGCGCGCAGCTCCCGCCGTATGGCTGGAGGAGGGGCCCGTCATGCGCGGGCCGATGATATCGAATACGGAAAAGTTCTCCATGAGCGATCCTCCCGAATCACGCGAATTTGCTCGGCAAAATTATACCGCCGTCATGCGGGAATTACAATAGCCCGAGCGCAAAAAAACGGCGCGGCGGACGATATTGGGAGCGGGCGGGCGGTTTTTGCACTTTACAATCTGTATATAAAAATGGTATAATAAAGCATACTCCAAAAGAAAAGGAGAAACGGAATGATAAAGCTTGAAAAACTGGATCATATCGCCATTCTGACCGTGTCCCGCCCGGAGGCGCTCAACGCGCTGAACAGCGCGACGCTCGCGGAGCTGAAGGAGACGGCCGAGAAGGTGAGCGCGGACGAGGATATCCGCGTGCTCGTCATCACGGGCGAGGGTAAGGCCTTCGTAGCCGGCGCGGACATTGCCGAGATGAAGGACCTTGACGAACAGGGCGGCCGCGCGTTCGGCCTTGCCGGACAGGCGGCGTTCGCCGCAATAGAGGGGCTGCCCATACCCGTCATCGCCGCGGTCAACGGCTTCGCCCTGGGCGGCGGGTGCGAGCTCGCGCTCTGCGCCGACGTCAGGATCGCCTCCGAAAAGGCCAAATTCGGCCAGCCGGAAACGGGCCTCGGCATTACCCCGGGCTTCGGCGGCACACAGCGTCTGCCGCGCGTCATCGGCCTGTCGAAGGCGATGGAGCTGATACTTACCGCACGCATGATAAAGGCGGACGAGGCGCTCGCACTGGGCCTCGTCGACAGGGTCGTCGCGCCCGAATGCCTCATGGACGAGGCGATGAAGCTCGCCTCCGCCATAGCGGCCAACGCTCCTGTCGCCGTGCGCAATTCCAAGGCGGCGATACGGCGCTTCACAGGGGCGTCGCTCGAAAAGGATCTCGAAGCGGAGGCCGGGCTGTTCGGCGCGTGCTTCGCTACCGAGGATCAGAAGATGGCCATGGAGGCCTTCGTCAACAAGTCCGAAAAGGCCCCGTTTACGGGGAAATGAGCAAATAAACCAAGGAAAGGGCAATCGATATGAAAAACATTTTTGTCGTCGGCGCAGGCACAATGGGGCTTGACATAGCGCAGGTATTCTGCAGCGCGGGCTATCCCGTGACCGTTTACGATATGACGGACGAGATCATCGCCCGCAGCCGCGCGAGGCTCGAGAAGGGCCTTTCGAAGCGCGTCGAAAAGGGCAAGATGACGGCGGAGCAGAAGGACGCCGTCATGAACGGCATCGCCTTTACGACGCAGTATGACAACGCGAAGCAGGCCGACCTCGTGATCGAGGCCATAATCGAGAACGTCGAGGTCAAGAAGACCGTGTTCCGCAATCTCGACGCGCTCTGCCCCGCGGAGACCATATTCGCGACCAACACCTCCTCGATCTCCATCACGGAGATAGCCGCCGCCACCGCAAGGCCCGACAGATGTATCGGCATGCACTTCTTCAATCCCGCCACGGTCATGAAGCTCGTCGAGGTCATCCGCGGCATGGCGACCTCCGATGAGACGTTCCGCGCCGTTTACGACCTCGCCGCCGACATCGGCAAGACCCCGGTCGAGGTAAGCGAGGCGCCCGGCTTCGTCGTGAACCGCATACTGATACCGATGATCAACGAGGCGATAGGCCTCGTCGCCGAGGGCGTCGCCTCTCCGGAGGATATCGATACCGCGATGAAGCTCGGCGCGAACCATCCCATGGGCCCGCTGGCTCTGGGCGATCTCATCGGCCTCGACGTGGTGCTCGCCATAATGGACACGCTCTTCAACGAGACGAAGGACGGCAAGTACCGCGCGCATCCCCTCCTCAAGAAGATGGTGAGGGCGAACCTCCTCGGCCGCAAGACCGGCAGGGGCTTCTACCAGTATTGAGCGTAAAAAAGAAACAGCGGAGCGTTTGCTCCGCTGTTTTTATGTGTCTTCAAACTTCGATCCGGAAAGAGATCTGATCCTCCTGCCGGTTTTCGTGGCCGACGTCGCGGCCCGTCTCTACCGCGCCCATGTGCTCGTAAAATCCGAGGGCGGGGCGGTTGTGCGCGTTGCAGCTGAAGGTGAAGCCGCCGTATCCTTTTTCACGGCAGTAGTCCGCGACGAGCCCGAATGCCGCGCCGCCTATACCGCGCCCGCGGTATCCGCGCAGCAGATAGAGCGACTGCACGCGGACCCTCCCCCTGTCCTCAAAATAGAGGTAGCCGACGGGGAGCGGGCCGTCCTCGATGACGTAAACGCGGTATGCGGGATCCGATATGCGCGCTCTGTCGCGGGCGATGTGCGCCGCAAAGTCGAAGCTGTCTATCGCCGCGTCGGGATAGACGCCGCGGTAGGTCTCGTCCCACACGCGCCTGCGCAGGGCGGAGATCGTCTCCGCGTCGGAAAGCCCCGCGGGTCTGAACGCGACGCCGCGGGGTAGGGGACGCGCCGCGCCGCGCGCCGTCATCCGACCACCTTGCCCACAACGCGCAGCTCGTAGGCGTACTTGATGCTGATGGGCTTGTAGCGCGGGTTGAGCGACATCAGGCGCAGCCCGTCGGACTTGTCGAGCTTTTTGCAGTAGGAGTCGCCGTTGTAGATGAATATGCCGATATCGCCGGAGGCGAGCTCCGTCGTGCTGCGGACGAAGACTATCTGCCCGTCGGAGAACATGGGCTCCATGGAATCGCCGCTTATGCGCACGGCGAAATTGGCCTCGGGCGGTATGGAATCGGATTCGTAGGATTCGTAATTGTCGCTGTCGAGGAATATGCCCGTGCCTGCCGATACGGGAAGATCGTAGAGCGGGACGGTCCTTATCACCTTGGCGGGCGGAGCGGGGAGCCGCTCCGAATAACGGTCGGAGAGGCGGAGGAGGGATATGAACTCGGACGCCATGCGGACGCCCTCACGGTTGAGGCCGGAGTAGGGGCTGTCGCCGCCGATGCCCAGAAACTCGGACACTACGTCGGTAACGCCGTATATCTCACAGAGCCAGATGAACTGCGCCGCGTCGGGGTAGGAAGCGCCCGTCTCCCATTTGCTGACTGCGCGGTTCGTGATGGGCACGGTATGCTTTGAAAGGAGCTTCGCCACCTCCTGCTGTGAAAAACCGGCGGCCCTGCGCAGCTCCGTAAGCCTCTTTCCGAACTCCATATGCTTTCGCCTCCCATGCTTTTATGCCTTGATTATAGCACCGCGCGCAGCCGGACGCAATACTTTTATGCATGGAAAATCAAATAATCAGAGATTAATTACATAAACGCTCTCCCGATAAGAGAATAATCCGGGAAAACGCCCTCGGCCGTTCGGCCGAGGGCGCGCCGGGGGCGCTTCGATGACGCGCGCCGGGTCGTACGCCGCGGGCGGGAGGGGCGGCAGCCGGAAAAGCGCCGAACGATATTTTGCCGCTTTTTGCCAATACTATTTGAAAAACCCGACCGATATATGTTATAATACAATTTGGAGGTATAGGGTCATGTTTTACGAGCTCATCGGCGGCGTAAAGACGCTGTCCGTAATAGGTATGTGCAAGAACGCGGGCAAGACGACCGTGCTCAATTCGCTCATATCCGAGTGCGAAAGCATGGGCGAGGTATTGGGCCTCACCTCCATCGGCCGCGACGGCGAGAGGAGCGACCTCGTCACCAACACCAAAAAGCCGGAGATATTCGTCCGCGAGGGCGCGGTCATCGCGACCGCGGAGGGGCTTTTGCGTGAGGGCGACATCTCGCGCGAGGTGCTGGAGGCGACCGGCCTCCCGACCCCCATGGGGGAGATCGTGATAGTCCGCGCAAGATCGGCGGGCTACGTCCAGCTGGGCGGAGCGTCGATCACGGAGCATCAGAAGCTCCTGCGCGACGAGCTGTTCTCCTTCGGCTGCGACAGGGTGCTCATCGACGGCGCGATCAGCCGCAAATCCCTCGGCACGCCCACGCTTGCCGACGGCGTGATACTGAGCTCCGGCGCGTCGTACGATCCCGACGTCGCCGTCAACGCGGAGGATACCGCGTTCATCGCCCGGCTGTTCTCGCTCCCCGTATACGGGGGAGAGGGCGCGGGCTCCCGGAGCAGGGTCGCCGCGGTTTCGGAAGGCGAAGTGCATGAGGCGGAGTCCGTGAACGAGCTGCTGCCAGTCATAAAGGGCGGCGCGCAGGCGCTCATTTTCCGCGGGGCTTTCACCGACAGCACCGCGAAGGAGCTTCTGAACACAGGCAAGCTCCTAAAGGACACGCTCATAGTCGCCGAGGACGCGAGCCGGCTGCTGCTGCGCGGCGCGGGCTTTGAAAAACTGATGAGATTCACAAAGGGCTTCGAGGTCCTTAAGGGCACGAGGCTCATAGCGGTCACGGTCAATCCGTTCTCCGCATACGGCAGCCACTACAGCGGCGCCGAGTTCAAAGACAGGGTCGCGGACGCGCTTGAAAGGGCAGGCGTCAGGGCGCCCGTTATGGATGTGAAAAATGCTTGATACGAAACAGTTATCGGAAATAGGCTTCCGCTGGGTGACGGACAACACCGAGCTTCTGACCCCCTACGGGCAGGAGCTTGCGCGCCGTCCGCATTTCTACAAGGCGGAAGAGGCGGACGCTCTGCGGACGGAGCAGGACAACATGAGGGAGCTCATGCGCGCCGTCCTCGCGAACGGGGACGAGGTCAACGCCCTTATGCGGCTCCTCATGCCCGTCAAGGACATACGCCGCTCCATCAGCGCCCTCGCCGAGAGGACGCTCACGGAGGTTGAGCTGTTCGAGGTAAAACGCTTCCTCCTCCAGCTGGAGCTCATGGCTCCGCAGCTCAAAAAGCTCGGAACGAAGCTCGGCGGCGTCAGCATAACCGCCATGCCCAAGGCGCTCGATCTCATCGATCCCGACGGCACGCGCTCGCCCTCGTTCTACGTATCCGACCGCCTCTCGAAGAGGCTCTCCGCGATAAGGGCGGAGCGCAGAAAGGTCGACGAGGAGATGCGCCGGAGCGGCGGCAGCGAGGAGCTGTCGATAGTCAGGACGCGTCTCGCCGCAGAGGAGGAGGAGGAGAACGCCCGCGTGAGGACCGAGCTTTGCGAAAAGCTCGCCGCATACCGCGAAGAGCTCCTTGAAAACGCCGCGTCGATAGGCCGGCTCGACTTTGCTCTCGGCAAGGCGAGACTTGCGATAAAATACGGCGCGGTAATACCGGAGGTCGGCGCGCGGACGCTCGCGTTCGAGGGGATGACCAATCCCCGCATCGCCGAAGCGCTTGCCGACAAGGGCAGACGCTTCGTGCCCGTTTCGCTGGAGCTCACGCGCGGCGCGGTGGTGATAACCGGCGCCAACATGGGCGGCAAATCCGTCGCGATAAAGACGCTCGCGCTCAACGCGATGCTCGCGATGTGCGGCTTTGCGGTGTTCGCCGAAAGGGCGGAGCTGCCCGTGCTCGACGACATATTCCTCCTCAGCGAGGACAGGGAGGACGCCATGAGCGGACTTTCGAGCTTCGGCGGGGAGATGAAGGCATTCGACGGCATGCTGCGGGCAACGGAGGACAAAAACACCGTGCTCGTGCTGCTCGACGAGTTCGCCCGCGGCACCAATCCCCATGAAGGGGCGGCGCTGGTAAGGGCGGCGGCGCGGCTCTTCAATGCAAGGAGCAACGCCTACTCCGTGATCGCGACGCATTTCGACGGAGTGGCAAAGCTCGCACGGCGCCACTATCAGGTGGCGGGGCTGCGGAACGCCGATCAGGAAAGCCTGAAGGCGCAGATGAAGAGCGGCTCCGCGGACGCGCTCGCGCGGTTCATGGATTACGGGCTTTATCCCGTGTCCCCGGACGAGGAGCCCCCGCGCGACGCTGTGACGATAATAAGGGCTTTGGGCGTCAGCGACGAGTTCACAAAGCTCATAGATATTCTTTGAACCCATCATTCGGAGGTAATAAATGCAGGAGATAAGACTTTACAACACGGCGTCGAGGGAGATCGAGCCCATTGTCCCGCATGAGCCGGGCAGGATCACCATGTACACCTGCGGCCCCACGGTCTACCATTACGCGCACATCGGCAATCTGCGCACCTACATAATGGAGGACGTGCTTGAAAAACTGCTCGTCTTCGCAGGATATGATGTGAAGCGCGGCATGAACATAACCGACGTCGGCCACCTTACGAGCGACGCCGACACGGGCGAGGACAAGATGCTCGCCGGCGCCAAGCGCGAGGGCAAGACCGCCATGGAGATCGCGCGCTTCTACACCGACGCCTTCTTCGCGGACTGCGAAAAGCTGAACATCAAAAAGCCGGAGATAGTAATCCCCGCGACGAGCTGCATTGACGAGTTCATCGATCTGATCGGCGTGCTCTTCGAAAAGGGCTTCGCCTACATGTCGGGCGGCAACGTGTATTTCGACACCTCAAAGGTGGACGATTACTACCGCCTCACCGGCCACAGCGCGGACGATCTTCTCGTCGGCGTCAGGGACGACGTTACGGAGGACGAGAACAAGCGCAGCAAGACCGATTTCG
The DNA here is from genome assembly GCA_017619735.1 of Clostridia bacterium. Taxonomy (GTDB): domain Bacteria; phylum Bacillota; class Clostridia; order Christensenellales; family CAG-138; genus UBA3857. The sequence continues at coordinate 17,150 of JAFZRT010000047.1, read as the reverse complement.
TGCTCTGGTTCACGACCTCCAAATTCGGCGAGCAGGAGCTCCGCTGGGATTCCCCCTGGGGCTACGGCTACCCCGGCTGGCACATTGAGTGCTCCGCGATAAGTCTCAAATACCTGGGCGAATACCTCGATATCCACTGCGGCGGCGTGGACAACATATTCCCGCACCACACCAACGAGATAGCCCAGTCGGAGGCCGCCATAGGGCATAAATGGTGCTCGTACTGGTTCCATCCGAGGCATCTTAACGACAAGTCCGGCAAGATGAGCAAGTCGAAGGGCGGGATACTGACCGTCTCCGTACTGGAGGAGAACGGCTACAAGCCCCTTGCGTACAGGTATTTCTGCCTGCAGAGCCATTACATGAAGCAGCTCATGTTCACCTACGAGTCGCTGGACAACGCCGCCTCCGCGTACGACAAGCTCCTTTCGCGCGTAGCCGCCGTGAAGGCCGCCGCCGAAAAGGAGAACGCGGCTCCCGACGAGGAGAGGGTCGCCGAATACCGCGCCCGCTTCATCGAGACGGTCGGAAACGACCTCAACACCTCACTCGGCCTCACGCTCCTTTATGAGGTGCTGAAGGCGGATCTGGACAGCGCGACGAAGCTCGCCGTGATAGAGGACTTCGACCGCGTGCTCTCGCTCGATCTTACGAGCGGCGAACCGGAGGAGGAGCCCGCGGCGGAGGACACGAAGCGCCTCGAGGAGCTGCTCGTGAAGCGAGCCGAGGCCAAGAAGGCGAAGGACTGGGCGACCGCCGACGCCATCCGCGACGAGGTTAAGGCGGCGGGCTACATGATAGTCGACACGCCCGAGGGAGCGAAGCTCAAGAAGCTTTGATCCATTGGCCCGAAAGGGCATATCAACAGTAAATCAACGGCAGGACCGCCGGGAAAGGACGTCCCCGAACGCCGGGGGCAATACAGAAAAACATGCGCGAAATCAAGAAGATACTGATGCTCATATTGGCCGTGCTGCTCACGTTCACCGTCTGCGCCGCAGCGCTCGCCGAGGGAGATACCGACGGCGGCGATACCGCGGCCACCGAAGCTGCGGCAACCGAGACCGCGAACACGAGCGACCTCACCGTCGGATTCACCATATTCGACGAAAACGGCGAGGAGATGAAGACCTCCGCCGCGTCGAGCTGCATGGGCGGAGGCGGCGCGGAGCTGTTCGTAAAGCACGCGTACACCATCGTAGCCAAGTACTACGATAAGTCCGGCAAGGCGGTCGAGACCGAGGATCAGCTGATACTCGGCGTCGACGCCGATACCGAGTGCGTCACCCTCGAGGGGAACACGATAAAGCTCGCCCCATCCGACGATCCCTACGTATTCACCGTCAGGTACGTCGATCATACTAAGGAGACCGGCGAGACGAGCGGACAGCTCTCCGTCAACAGGGTCAAGTTCTCGCTTATCGACCTCATAATCGGCTTCCTCGGCGTATACCTCATTTTCAGCGCGATCAGGGGCACCGGCGCGTTCTTCAGCACCGACTTCATCAAGGAGGATAAGCTCAAGGACTACAAGCGCATTATGCTCCCCATCGCCATAGCGACCGGCGTTCTGCTCATCGCCGCCTCCGTGGTCGTGATCTACTTCAGCATCTACGACTGGTCGAAGGTCGCGCGGCTCGTGCTGCTCGGCGCAGCCGTATTGGGCCTTATCGCCATGGCGGTCGTCAACAGCAGGATGACCGATAAGGAAAAGCGCGCCAAGGCGCAGGCCGGCGGCGGCATGGCCGCGCCCGCTTCCCCCGCCGCGGCGTTCGAGTTCGACGAAGACGAGCCCACGCTCGACGACGTGCTCGCGAACCTCAACAAGGAAGAAAACGCTCCGTCCGACGGCGGCGAACGCGAATAAGCTCCGCATCACGCGGGATACAGGAGATCGAAATGGAAAAAGCAAAGGATAAGGCGCCCGGCGCCGCTTCCCGTTTTGTCAAGAGATATCTCATAGACGCTCTCGGCTCCATGGCGAAGGGCCTCTTCGCCACGCTGCTCGTCGGCACCATCATAGGCGCCGTCGCGATGCTGCTGGGCATGCTCGTCCCCTCGGGCGAGGTCGAGCTCAGCTTCTGGCAGAAGGCGCTCGCCGCGATAACGGCGTTCCTCAACGCCATAGCGGCGGTCGCGAAGAACAACTACGTCGTCGGCGCGGCCATCGGCATCGCGATAGCGCAGGGCATGAAGGCGGCTCCGCTCGTGCTGTTCTCCGCCGCCGTCACCGGCGCCGTCGGCTACTGCGCGGGCGTGGGCGACAAGGCGATAAGCTTCGTCGCGTCTGACGTCTCCATCACCGCCGGCCCCATCGGCGCGTACTTTGCGGCGATAATCGGAGTCGAGCTGGGTCAGCTCGTCTCCGGCAAGACCAAGGTCGACATACTGACGGTGCCCATCGTTTCGATACTGACGGGCGGCCTCGTGGGATATCTGCTCGGCGCGCCTCTCGCTCTGTTCATTAAATGGCTCGCGCACGTCATCGGCCTCGCAACGGCGCTCGTGCCCGTTCCCATGGGCATCATCGTCGCCGTGCTCGTCGGCTGGATACTGACGGCCCCCATATCGAGCGCCGCGATCTGCGCGATGATATTCTCAAGCTCCATTATCGAAACGCTTGAGGCGGACGCGGCCCGCGGCCTCATGCTCGCGGCTGGCGCCGCGACGGTCGGCTGCTGCTGCCAGATGGTCGGCTTCGCATTCGCCTCCTTCCGCGAGAACCGCTGGGGCGGCCTCATGTCGCAGGGCATAGGCACGTCCATGCTGCAGGTGCCGAACATCGTCCGTCACCCCGCAATAATCATCCCGCCGACCCTCGCCGCCGCCATACTCGGCCCCATCTCGACGACGCTCCTGCCCATGTTCAACACGGGCATTAACGCCGGCATGGGCACCTGCGGCTTCGTCGGTCAGATCGGCACATATATAACGATGCTCGGCATGGGCGAAAGCTGGTGGTGGATAACGATCAAGGTGCTGCTCCTGCACATCGTGCTGCCCGCCGTCATCGCCCTCGCCGCCTCCGAGCTCATGCGTAAGCTCGGCTGGATCAAGAAGGACGACATGCTCCTGGAGTAAAGGAACGGATGGATTTCACCGTAAAAAGCGCAAGATTCATAACGAGCGCGGGGTTGGGGAGCGAATACCCCGAGCCCCGCGCGCATGAGATCGCGATAGTCGGCAAATCGAACGTCGGCAAGTCGAGTCTTATAAACTCGCTCTGCGGGAGGAACAAGCTCGCCAAGACCTCGGCCACCCCGGGCAAGACGCGCCTTATTAACTTCTTCCTGCTCAATGAGGATTTCTATCTCGTCGACCTTCCGGGCTACGGCTACGCCGCAGCGCCCAAGTCGGAGCAGGAGAAGTGGGGCCGGCTCATGGAGGATTATCTCTCCTCCGGCAGGGTCAGCCATATCTATATGCTAATCGACATCAGGCACGCTCCGACCGAGCTCGACCGCAGGATGTTCGGGTACATACTCTATTACGGCATCCCATACACTCTCGTCGCGACCAAGGCCGACAAGCTCGCCAAGACCAAGCGCCGTCAGGCGGCCAACGCCGCCGCAAAGCTCCTCGGCGCGCCTCCCTACGCCGTGGCGTATTCATCCGAAACGGGGGACGGCAGGGAGGAACTGCTGGGCAGGATAGGCGCGATAGTCTGTCCGCCCGAAACGGACGAATAATATTTTTTCACTGCCTATTGACATATGAGGATGGGGAACGCATAATAAGTAACGAAAAAGCCGGGCGTACGGCCTGACCTGTCTTTGGAGGAATCGATATGGCTTTAAAAAAGTGTCCGAGATGCGAACTTAATTATATAAGGGATGACGAAAAGCTCTGCAACGTCTGCCGCAGATCCGCCAAGCACGAGGAGGAGCCCGAAGAAGAGCTCCTGTGCATCGAATGCGGAGAGCATCCCGCAATGAAGGGAAAGGAGATCTGCGCCGAGTGCTACAAGGAGAGCCTCCGCCAGCAGCACCTGCAGAATCAGCGCAAATCCGTGTCCAACCTGGATTTTGAGGACGTCGACGACGTGAACGACGTGACCCTCCCCGACGAGGAGATACCGACCGGCAGCCTCCCCGACGAGCTTGCGGAGGATTTCGAGGACGAGATACCCGAGTCCGGCCCCAAGGAGGACGACGGCGAGATCGAGTTCACGAACGGCCTCTCCATTGAGGAACTCGAAGAGGACGAGGCGAACGACGCCGACGATGACGACGAGATCGACGAGGGCATGACCCCCGCGAGAAGGAAACGCAGATAAGGATGAAGCTTTTTGCCATAGCCGACTTACACTTGGACGGCGGCGCGGGCAAGCCCATGGACGTCTTCGGGCAGAACTGGGCGGGCCACAGCGATCGCATATTCGGCTCGTGGCGTGAAACGGTGGGGGAGGGCGACGCCGTCCTCATCCCCGGAGACATATCATGGGCAATGCGCTTTTCGGAGGCGCTGCCAGATCTTAAGGCAATATCGGAGCTCCCCGGTGAAAAGGTGCTGCTGCGCGGCAACCACGACTACTGGTGGAGCTCTTTGTCACGTATGCGCGCGGCTCTGCCCGCGGGCATGAAACTCATACAGAACGACGCCTGCGACATCGGCCCCTGCGTCGTTTGCGGATCGAGGGGCTGGGTGCTGCCCTCCGATCCGGAGTTCACGGCGGACGACAGGCGCATCTACGAGCGCGAGCTCATACGGCTTAAGCTGTCGCTCTCCGCTGCGGAGCGCCTTGCGGGAGGCGAAAAGCCCATCGTGTGCATGCTGCATTTCCCGCCGCTCATGCGGGACGGGAACCCGACCGGCTTCACGCAGCTGATGGAGGAGCACGGCGTCCGGCGCTGCCTCTACGGGCATCTGCACGGGAGCCCTGCGTGGGAGGTCGGCTTCCGCGGGGAGCGCAACGGCGTGACGTACACGCTTTGCTCCGCCGACGCGGTGCGGTTCGCGCCGCTGCAGATAGAGAGCTTCCCGGATACGGAGCGCGGCGACTACGCTCCCGACGATCCCGAGGAATGATAAACGATAAAAAACAAGCCCTCCGCTTTTGCGGGGGGCTTGCTGTTTGTTTGCCTTAGATCTTGGCGGCCTGAGCGGCGACTTCCTCGGCGAAGTTGTCTTCGCGCTTCTGGAGGCCTTCGCCCATCTCGTAGCGGACGAACTTCTTGACGGTGAAGCGGCCGTTGATCATCTGACGGACGGACTCGTCGGGGTTCTTGACGAAGGGCTGCTCAAGCAGGCAGACCTCCTTGTAGTACTTCTCGATGCGGCCTTCGACCATCTTCTCGATGATGGCGGCGGGCTTGGGCCTCGGCTCGTTCATGGCCTGGGCACGGAGGACCTCACGCTCGTGATCGAGCTCGGCCTGGTTGCAGTCGTCCTTGTCGATGCAGGTGGGCTTGGCAGCCGCGATCTGCATGGCGACGTCGTGAACGGCAGCGGCCTCTTCCTTGCAGCAGACCTGGAGCAGAACGCCGATCTTGCCGCCCATGTGGACGTAAGAATCGCAGACGCCCTCGATGCGCTCGAAGCGGCGGACGGTGATCTTCTCGCCGATCTTGGCGACGGCGGTGTTGATGAGGTTCTCGATGGTCATGGACTCGTCGAGAGCGTAGGTCTGAGCCATGAGCTCCTCAACGGAAGCGGGGTTCATCTTGGCGATGTGCTTCGCGATGTTGTGGACGAGCTCCTTGAAGGCGTCGGTCTTGGCGACGAAGTCGGTCTCGCAGTTGACCTCGACGATAACGCCGACGTTGCACTGATCGCAGACGAAGCAGTCGACGATGCCCTCGGCGGCAATGCGCAGGGCCTTCTTGGCGGAAGCGGCAAGGCTCTTCTCACGAAGATAGTCCATCGCCTTTTCCATATCGCCGTCGCACTCCTTGAGCGCCTTCTTGCAGTCCATCATGCCGGCGCCGGAACGCTCGCGCAGGTTCATAACGTCTTTAGCGGTGAATTCCATAGTTTTTTCCTCCGATAGATTTACTCGTGGGTATTAGAAGTTGTCCTCTTCTTCCGCCTTCTCGATGGTGGTATCGACGGCGTGCTCGGTCATCTGCTCGCCCTGCTTGCCCTCAAGCACGGCGTCGGCGATCTTGGCGGCGATCAGCTTGACGGCGCGGATGGCGTCGTCGTTGCCGGGGATGACGTAATCGACGTCATCGGGATCGCAGTTGGTATCGACGATGGCGACTATGGGGATACCGAGGCAGCGGGCTTCCTGAACGGCGATGTGCTCCTTGCGGGGATCGACGACGAACATGCAGCTGGGGAGCTTCTTCATCTCCTTGATGCCGCCGAGGTTCTTCTCGAGCTTATCCTGGATGTACTTGAGCTTGACTACTTCCTTCTTGGGGAGCAGATCGAAGCTGCCGTCCTCTTCCATGCGCTCGATCTCGCGGAGCTTCGCGATACGGCTCTGGATGGTCTTGAAGTTGGTGAGAAGGCCGCCGAGCCAACGCTGATTGACGTAGAACATCTCGCAGCGCTTTGCTTCCTGCTCAATGGACTCCTGAGCCTGCTTCTTGGTGCCGACGAAAAGAACGGTGCCGTTATCCATGGCAACGTCGCGGACGAAGTTGTACGCCTCGTCGATCTTTTTGACGGTCTTCTGAAGGTCGATGATGTAGATGCCGTTACGCTCGGTGAAGATGTACTCGCGCATCTTGGGGTTCCAGCGGCGGGTCTGGTGACCGAAATGGACGCCCGCCTCGAGGAGCTGCTTCATAGAAATGACTGACATAAAAATAACCTCCCGTTAATTAATTCCTCCCCGGATCTCATCCCCGCCAGGTACCGCTTTTTTGCGGACGGGCCTGCGAGTCCACCCGGGTGAGTTTTATGCCAAAAATCATTATAACATAACGAAACGCGCGATGCAACAGGCAATAACGCGCGTTTTGCTATATATTTTGCGAAAAAAACCGCCCGGCGGGCGGCGAGGGGGATATGCTGGCGGCGTCAGTTCACCCTTGCGAGGAGCCCGTCGTCCGATATGAGGGACGCGACCTCGTCGCAGCGGACCTTGATCCTCAATACGCCCGGGTCGGAGGTGAGCTCATATTCGCGGTAGACGAGGTACAGCCCGCCGAAAGTGAAGAGGAATGGGCTCGCGTCGGTCACCTCGGGTATGTCGGAAATGACGTTGTAGCCGTTGATGTCGGCGACGCGCGCGGCTATCTCGCGGAGCACTGCCGGCGCTTCCGATGCGCCCGGGCCGAAGCAGTCGGAAATGAACACCCTTTTGCCGGTGTCGCAGTCGAAGTTCGCCGTGTCGGCGCCGAGCACGGCTCCGTCGTCCGAAAAGTACGTCACGAGGAACGACAAAAGACCGTATTTATTGAACTCCGCCGAGTAGCCGATCCTGCCGCCGCTGACCTCCATTTCGTCGGCGATCTCCATGAACACCGAGTGCATGTTGATGTTCAGAAGATCCATTCCCGCGCTGCAGATATAGGGATACTGCACGGTGCAGCCGTTGGTCTGCGCGGTCTTGGAGATAAGGGGCAGCGCGTAGCGGACTATGCTCTGCTCGCCCGGCAGGACGCCCGGCTCCACGAAGTATTCGGGAGGGGCGGGATCGGGGCCCGGCTTGGTCTTTTTCACGCAGCCCGCCATAGCGCACGCGGAGAGCGCGAGCACTGCGGCGAGCATATACGCGATAAGAGACCTCGATATCTTCATCGGACTATCATGAGCTCCGTGTTTTCAATGGCTTTTTCTATCATTTCACTGAAGTCGACGGCGGCCTCGCTCGCGCGGAGCTCGTCGAGCTTGGGCTTCGTCACGGGGTGCTTGGGCACGAACACGGTGCAGCAGTCCTCGTAGGGGAGTATGCTCGTCTCGTATGTGCCTATGCGGCGCGCTATGTCCATTATCTCGTCCTTGTCGAAGCCGATGAGCGGGCGGAACACGGGCATGTCGACCGCGTCGTTCGTGACGCAGAGCGCCTCGAGGGTCTGGCTCGCGACCTGACCCAAGCTCTCGCCCGTAATGAGCGCCATTGCGCCCTCGCTCCGGGCGATCCTCTCGGCGATCCTCATCATGAGGCGGCGCATGAGCACCGTGGTCTCCTTGGAGGGGCATTTCTCGTAGATCGTCATCTGGATATCGGTGAAGGGCACGAGGAAGAGGCGGATCTCGCCGGCGTAGCGAGAGACGAGCTTTGTGAGCTCCACTACCTTGTCGCGCGCGCGCTCGCTCGTGTAGGGGTAGGAGTAGAAATGCACCGCGGAAAGCGTCAGGCCGCGCTTGGCCATCATGTATCCGGCGACGGGGCTGTCGATGCCGCCGGAGATCAGCAGGCTCGCCTTGCCGGCGGTGCCGGTGGGCATGCCCGCGGGACCGGGGATCTCGTCGCAGTAGATGTACGCCATGTCGCGGATCTCGACGGAGAGCTTGATCTCCGGCTTATGAACGTCGACGGAGAGGGTGGGGAAGCGGTCGAGCACCCTGCCGCCCAGCTCCTTGTTGATGGCGTCGCTGTTCATGAAATAGCGCTTGTCGGAGCGCCTCGCGAGCACCTTGAACGTGGAATCGGGCTTTTCGGCGACCATCGGCTCCATAAGCTCCAGCGCCGCGGAGACGACCGTCTCCCAGTCCTTGTCCACCGCCGCGGCGGGGCTGATCGAATGAATGCCGAAAACCCGCGTGAGCCGGTCGAGGGCCTCGCCGAAGTTCTCCTCCGAGACGCCGCGTACGTAGATGCGGCCGTGCTCGCGCTCGATCTTCGGCTCGAGCCCGCGAAGCGCACGCTTCATGTTGTCGACGAGCGCGCGCTCGAAATAGGGGCGGTTCAGCCCCTTCAGGTGTATTTCCGTGTACCTTACAAGCAGTACCCTTTCCATTTTCGATATCCTTTCATTTGTGATGCAGGGTCATCTCCTGCGGAAGCGCCGCAGTATCCCGACCTGGTCCTCTATCATCTGCGCGGCGGCGTCGGCCTCCGCGACGGTGTTGTAATGCGAGAAGCTGAAGCGGATAGCGCCGTCCTGCCTTTCGCCCAATATGCCCATCGCGTTGAGTATCCTGTTGCGTCCGCGCTTATGCGCCGCGCAGGCGGAGCCGGTCGAGACGAGCAGACCCTTTTCGGAGAGGGCGTTAAGGAGCACCTCGCCGCGGACGCCGAGAAAGCTCACGTTGAGTATGTGCGCCGCGCCGTGATCGGGATCGGGCCCGTTCAGGCGCACGTCGCGCAGCCGCATGAGGTTCCCGTACAGGCGCTTTTTCACGGCGAGCATCGAATCGCGGTATTCGGCGCGGTGCTCGGAATAATCCGTGACCGCAGCGGAGAACGCCATTATCGCCGGCGCGTTGGTCGTGCCGGAGCGCATGCCGGACTCCTGACCTCCGCCCAGGAGATACGGCTTCACACGGACGCCCTTTTTGATGAAGAGCGCGCCTACGCCCTTGGGAGCGTGGAGCTTGTGCCCGCTGACCGAATACATATCGCAGCGGACGTGCGGCTCCTTCATGAACGCCTGTACCCCGTCGACGTGCAGCAGCGCGTCTGGCACGGTCTTTTTGATGAGGGAGTATATGGCGTCGATATCGTTTATCGCGCCGGATTCGTTATTGACGTGCATGATGCTCACGAGCCGGGTATCGGGCGTGAGCAGCTCAGCGAGCTCCTTCGCGAGCACCTTGCCCGTGCCGTCGACGGGAGCGAGGCGCACGTCGTATCCGCGCTCCTTGAGGTCCGTCGCCGCCTCGTATACGGAGGGATGCTCCACGGCGGATATTATCACTCGGCCGCTGCCGTGCATGGCCTTCAGCGAACCGAATATCGCGGTGTTGTTGGATTCCGTCCCGCAGGAGGTGAATATGAGCTCCGCGGGATCGGCGTTGAGCTTGGACGCGATATTCGCGCGCGCCGCGGAAACGTCCCTTTCGAGCTGTACGGCGGGGGCGTATGCGGCGGCGGGGTTATAGTACCGCTCCAACATGTATTTTCTCGCGGCTTCCGCCGCCTCGGGGAGCACGGCGGTAGTTGCGCTGTTGTCAAAATAGATCATCTGATCAACTCCATTTATACAGTATGGGGTTTCCCCCTATTCCCATAATATGAGGCCGGCGCCGCCCGCGACAGCCCCGCGCCAAAATGGCCGCGCATGGCAGCGCGGCATTCTGACCGGGCCGTAAGCCGCCCGGGTCGCCCGTCAGTTGCCTCCGGGCGGATCGGTCGATTCGGGCGGATCGGTCGGCGCGGGCGTCTCCGTGGGCGTAGGCGCGTGCGTCAGCCCGGGCTGATCGGTCTCCGTCGCGATGGGCGCGGGATACAGACCGGACAGGTAGACGTAGTTCGTCTTCAGCTGATCCATGCAGGTCTTGATCGTGTCGTAATTCTCCGTGGGGAGAGCGGCCTCGAGCTCGCTGACCTGCTGCACGAGGTTCGCCCTGTCGGTGTCGGGCAGGGTTTGCACCTCGGCAAGGTAGCTGTTGACCGCCGAGATCAGCTCGTACGCTTTGCTGATCAGCGCCTCCAGACTGTCGGAGCTGCCGGAGCCGCCTCCGGAGCCGTGCACGCTGCAGACCTTCCCATGCTTCAGACAGTAGGCGTGGTAATGCTCGGGATCGAGCTCGGTTATTACGCCGTTCGGGAAAATGGTCTTGAAGTAGTTGATATAGTCGTACTCGTCCTCGTTGAGCATTATGGGATCGCCGTTCTCGTCATACTGGATGACGTACTGCAGCCGTGCGAACACGGAATCGGGATGCACGAGCAGCACGCACTTGTTGTACCTGCTGCCGGAGGGGCAGTAGGGACCGGCGAGCTCGTCGGAGGCGGAGCAGCCCTCGACCAGACAGTGCATGGTGCAGTACTCGGAGGGCATCTTGTCGACCGCGCACCAGTCGGTGATGGGCGGATTGTAGATATCGTGCATACAGGCCTCCGTCGCGAGCTTGCCCGAAACGGAGCAGATCGTGACCTGCACGAGGCCGATGTCGACGGGGGAGACGTCCAATATGGGCTTGTCGGGGAGCCCCTCGTGGATCTTCTCCATGAACGCCTGCCACAGGGGAGCGGCGGAGTTGCCGCCCGTGGAGCCGGAGGCCAGCTTCTCGGAATAGAGGTCGTGGCCGATCCAGAGCGAGCAGGTGTAGTAGCCGGTAAATCCGGCGAAGTAAACGCTGGTGTAGTCGTCGTTCGTACCGGTCTTGCCCGCGACGGTCATGCCCTCGATCTGGGCGTTCTTACCGGTGCCGTTCATGACGACGTCCTTGAGCATGTCGATGAGCATGAACGCGCTCGTCTCCTCGAAAACGCGGTAGCTCTTCTGAACGTCCTTCGCGTCGAGCACGACGTTCATGTCGCGGTCGAGCACGACCGTGAAGGAGATGGGCTGATTGTAAACGCCGCCGTTGGCGATGGTGGCGTAAGCGGCCGCCATCTGTATCGGCGTGATGCCCGTGGTGCCCAGCGCGAGGCCCGGGCCGTCGACGTTGATCTTGGAGGGATTTACGCCGAGCCTTACGAGGTATTCGGCGCCGACCTGCGGGGTGACGTACTCAAAGAGCGTCCTCGCGGCGACTATGTTGAGCGAGCGCTCGATACCGCGGCGGATGGGTATCATGCCCATCCAGCGGGTGGAGCCGAGCGCGGGATAACCCTTCGTTCCGCCGTAGCCGTCGATTGGCACCTCGGCGTTTAGTATGGGCGAGTTGCACGACAGGCCGAGGTCGAGCGCGGGGCCGTATACGGAGAGCGGCTTGATCGCTGAGCCGACGGGCATGGAGCTCTGGTAAGCGCGGTTGAGCTGCTTTTTCAGGGTCGGCTCCTGCCTGCCGCCTATGCAGGCGCGGATCTGGCCGGTATGCTGATCGATAATGACAGCGGAGGCCTGCGGCTGGAGCACCTCCATTACGGTACCGTCCGCGGTGGTGGTGATCTGGACGGACGCGGAGGGGTTCTGCAGACCGGGGTAGTTCGCCCAGTTGGTGATGGTCTCCTGCACGGTGTTCTGCATGGCGGGATCGACCGTGAGGTAGATATGGTAGCCGCCGGAGCGGAGCTCGTTTTCTATGGCGGTGCGGTTGTTCTTGGTGTCCTCGAGGCCGCGCTGCTCAAGCAGATGCGTGATCACATCGTACACGCCGTATTCCACGAAATAGGGCATGTCGTAAAGCTTCGTCCTCTCGCTCTTTTCGACTATGTGCACCTTCTCGTCGAGGGCGGATTTGTACTGATCGTATGTGATGCAGCCCGCCTTGTACATTGCGGCGAGCACCATGTTCGTGCGCTTGTCGGTGACGTCCATCTTGTTGGTGCCGTCCTCGTAGAAGCGTGTGTAGGTGTTGGCGCGCGGGTTGGTGTAATAGGGCTTCTGGACCATGCCCGCGAGCATGGCGCACTCCCTTATCGTAAGCTCGTTCAGCGTCTTGCCGAAATAGTCCTTGGCGGCGGCCGCAAAGCCGTAGTTGGATTCGCCCAGGAACACGTCGTTCATGTACGCTTCGAGTATCTTGTCCTTGGAGAGCACGTTCTCGAGCTCGTAGGAAAGGTACGCCTCCTGTATCTTGCGCTTGTAGCTCTTCTCGTTGGAGAGTATCTTGTTCTTTATGAGCTGCTGCGTCAGCGTCGAACCGCCGTGCGTGTTCTCATTGCGGAAGGTGTTGACGACCGCGGAGAAGAGGCGCTTGAAGTCGACGCCGCCGTGCTTGTAGAAGCGGACGTCCTCGATGGAGATGAGCGCGTTCTTGAGCATGTCGGGTATGTCGGAGATGTCGACCCAGTCCCTGTACTCCATGCCGGCGAAGGTGGTTATCAGCTCGCCGTTCATGTCGTAGATGTAGCTCGTGCGCTCCGACCTCGTGAGGCGGGATACGTCCAGAGTGGGGGTGGTGTCAACGTACGCCTTAGCGACGCCCATGAGCAGGCCGAATCCGCCCACGCCCGCAAGCACGATCAGCACCGCGAGTATCTTCAGCGTGTCGAACAGGAAGCTCAAAAGGAAGGGACGCGCCGTCCTCTTCCTGCGGAAAAGACGGCCCTCGCCCTTCTCGGCGGTCCTTTTGCGGCGCGGGGGCTTGACCTCGTCGACGAGGGTTATATCGGCGGGGTAATCATCGACGACGCCGTCTTCCGCGGTGAGCGCCTCCTCCTCGGGGACCGCGTCAGCCGCTTCGCCGTCAATGAGCTCGCCGAGCTCCTCGCCGGGCACGACCTCGTCGATCTCGTCGGGAAAGGGGACGGTCTCCTCGGGAATGTTTTTATCGGATCTATTTTCAGTCATGGGAACACTGCCTTTCATACAATTATCCATTATGATTATAACATACTTTGCCGCGCAAGGCAATCAATACTTTTTTTGTCCGAAAAAAACCCCGACCCGCGGGCCGGGCCCCGTTTTGTCCGTAAACACGGGCTTTTTATCTTTTTTATAATAAAACGCAAATTGGGGGTACAAATTTGTCCGATTGTATGGTATTATTATGTGGGGGTAGCCGGACCCGCCTTGTTTCCATACGCCGTTTTTCGGCGGAGGGCGGCCCGCAGTCCCCGCGCCGGACAGGAAAAAGGAACTTTGCCAAAGAGGGAAGTGAGGAATATGTCGTTAGCCGACGTGCTCGCCGCGATACAGACGGGCTTTTCACAATTCAGGATTCAGGATCTGCTTGACATTCTCATAATCGCGTTTGTCATATTCAAGCTCATCCAGTTCACGACCAACACCCGGGCCTCGCAGGTCTTGAAGGGCGTTATCGTGCTGCTCCTGATATTCATCATAAGCAACGTACTGAATCTCATAACGGTAAGATACCTCCTCAACTCCTTCCTGGTCTCCGGTATTTTAGTCGTGGTCGTGCTCTTCCAGCCGGAGCTGCGCCGCGCTCTCGAAAGGATCGGCCGCTTCCGTCTGAACATCGTTCAGCGGGACACCCCCTCCTATGAAATAGTCAATCAGCTCTGCCTCGCGGTCGAGAACATGTCCCGCCGCAAGGTCGGCGCGCTCATAGTGCTGGAGCGCAACACCAAGCTCGGCGACTACGTCCAGACGGGCACGGTCATCGACGCGGAGATATCCGACGCTCTGATCGAAAACATATTCGAGCCAAAGACCCCGCTCCACGACGGAGCCGTTATACTGAGGGACGACAGGGTCTACGCGGCTGCGTGCGTGCTTCCGCTGTTCGACGATCCCAACATCGCGAGGGAGCTCGGCACGAGGCACAGGGCAGCGCTCGGAATATCCACGGTCAGCGACTGCGTAACTCTCGTCGTATCGGAGGAGACGGGCATCATCTCCTTCGCGCACGACGGCCGGCTCGTACGCAACGTCGATCACGACACTCTGGAGGCGCTCCTCACCTCGCATTTCAACCCCAACCAGGACAGCACCTTCCAGTTCCCCACGGGGGATGAGGAAGACGCCGGCGACAAGAACGGAAAAAAGGAGGTGAGCTCGCGTGGAAAACGAAACGGCAAAGGAAAAAAGAACGGGAAGAGGAACTGAGTTCATCGAAAAGGTAAAGAGCCTGATCCCGCTGAAGAGCGGCAGATACGCCAGCTTCGGCGAGCGCAAGCCGTGGTATAAGCTCCCTCTCGCTAGGAGGATATTCTATCTCGTCCTCTCGGTGCTGCTCGCCATGTTCCTCTGGGGCTACGTCCTCATGACCAAGAACCCCGACAGGACGAAGACCTTCACCGGGGTCGCCCTCTCGTTCGAATCCGGCGCCGAGGCCGACCTCCTCGCAAGGAAGCTCACGGTTTACGGCGACATTTCGAAGATACTCGACACCGTCAACGTGACCGTATCCGCGCCGCTGACCGAGATATCCAAGATAAAGGAGAACAACATCACCGCGACGGTCAACCTCAACGACGTACACTCGGCCGGCACCTACACGCTGGAGATCAAGGCGACGAGCACCATCGGCACGGTGGTCGGGATCGACCCCTCCACCATCGAGCTCACGGTCGACGACATCGTCAGCCGCACTGTGCCCGTGACGTTCGACTACACGGGCGAGCTGCCGGAGGGCTACTGGCACGACATGCCGACCATGCTCACCACCGCGACAACGCTCGAGGGCGCCAAGACCGACCTCATGAACGTCTCCAACGCGATATTCTACATCGACCTCACCAACGTCACGGAGAGCATAAACCGCTCCTTCCCGCTCAGCGTCATCGACAAGGACGGTAACGAGATGGATCCCTCCGTGTTCAAGAACATAATCCCCGCGGTGTCCGTTCAGATGAACGTGCTCCCGCACAGGCATGTGCCCATAGTCTACGACATTGCCGACGAGGATCAGCTCACCGACCTCCTGGAGGTGACGGGCGCGGGCCTCAACTTCGAATCGATAGACATCGCCGCCGATCCCCAGGTGCTCGCCTCCATTGAGAGCATTACCAGCGATCCCGTGCATATCTCCGGCATAACCGAGGCGGGCAGCTACGCGTTCCCGCTCACGCTGTACGGCATACCGGACGACGCGGTGATACTGGGCGGCGTCAACCCCTCGACTGTGCAGCTCACCGTTATCATCGGCGACAGACAGGTCGAGCAGAAGCTTAGCGACGTGCCCATACTCTTCTCGGGCGAGGATGCGGCGCTCAGCTACCGCTACGGCTTCACCACGGTCGACGTTGTGATCAGCGGTCCCGCGAGGATAGTCCGCGACTTCCTGAGCTCCGAGCTCATAATCACCGTCAACGTCGGCGGCAGGGGCACGGGCGAATACGATCTCCCGCTCGAATACCGCTTCATCGATAACGAGCTCTACGCGGAGCTCGACGTAAGGATCGCGGAGCCCACCGTGCACGTGGAGATCGTCTGGCCTCCCGCAACGGAGTAATACCACGGAGGAAGCATGAAGCTTTTGGCCTCAAATCTAAATATGCCCTTCAACGCGGACGAGTCGGCGCTCCGGCTGCTGATCAGCGCCGATACGCGGCTCCCCGCCGAGAGGATTAACGATATCCGCCTCGTAAAAAGGTCGCTCGACGCGAGGGACAAGAACGACATACGGTTCATCTACTCCGCAACGTTCGAGGTCGACGACGCCGACTACAGGAAGCACGGCGGCAGATTCGCGAAGACCGTTGTAAAGGCGCCCGAAAAGCCGGAGGTCGCTGCCGTCGTCGGCGACGTGCCGCAGCCCGATCCCGTGGTCGTGGTCGGCGCGGGCCCTGCGGGGCTCTTCGCGGCGCTCACGCTCGCGGAACGCGGCTACAAGGTCGTATTGATCGACCGCGGCAAGCGCATAGAGGAGCGCAGGGCGGACGTCGATATGTTCTGGGAGCGCGGCAAGCTCGACACGGACAGCAATATCATGTTCGGCGAGGGCGGCGCCGGAGCGTTCTCCGACGGCAAGCTCACGACGAGGATAAAGGACGCGCGCGCGGATATCGTGACTGAAACGCTCGTCAAGTACGGCGCGCCGGAGCGCATAGCCGTCGACGCGAAGCCCCACGTCGGCACGGACGTGCTGCGCGTGGTGGTTTCCAACATAAGGAAAGCCATCGAGGCCGCGGGCGGCGAGGTTCGCTTCGGCACGAAGCTCACCGATATAGAGGCGGAGGACGGCCGTCTGAAGGCGGTCATAGTGAACGGCGGGGAGAGGATCCCCTGCTGCGCGGCGGTGCTGGCGTTGGGTCAGGCCGCGCGCGACACGTACCGGATGCTGTTCGACAGGGGCGTGGAGATCGCCGCAAAGCCCTTCGCCGTCGGCGTGAGGATAGAGCATCCGCAGTCGTTCATCGACCGCTCGCAGTTCGGCAGATTCGCCGGGCACCCGCGCCTCGGGGCGGCGGAATACCGCCTGACCGGCAGATCCGGCAGCCGCGGCGTCTACACTTTCTGCATGTGCCCCGGCGGGTTCGTCGTGGCGTCCTCCTCCAACAGGGGCGAGGTCGTCACCAACGGTATGAGCTACGCCGCGCGTGATGCAGAAAACGCAAATTCGGGCATAATAGTACAGGTGAACCCATCCGATCTGGGCGGAGCACCCTTCTGCGGCGTCGAGTTCCAGGAGAGGATAGAGCGGGCGGCGTTCCGTCTGGGCGGAGGCGATTATTCGGCCCCCGCGGAGCGCGTCGCGGACTTTTTGAGCGGGGATGAGCCCCGGGCTTTCGGGGCGGTCAAGCCCACCTACCGCCCGCAGGCGGTCCCGCGCGATCTGAAGAAATGCCTGCC
>JAFZRT010000046.1 GCA_017619735.1 Clostridia bacterium | reverse complement strand
AGGGCTTTCAATTGCGCGTCGATGGAGTAGAAATAGACGGGGCTCGCGAGCACGATAACGTCCGCGTCGATCATCTTCTGCAGTATCTCGGGCATGTCGTCCTTCTTGGCGCACACGCCGCCGGACTTTTGGCAGTAGTAGCAACCGCTGCAGAAGCCTATCTTCTTCTCCGCAACGCGGATCTTCTCGACGTCGTGACCGGCCTCGGCAGCGCCAGCCATGAACCTGTCGCAGAGGACGTCGGAATTGCCGCCTTTACGCGGACTGCCGGAAAGAATAAGTACCTTTTTGCTCATATTATCATTCTCCTTTAATTATTATCTCATCTGTGCCTTCGCCCAGTCGGCGACGGCCTTTTCGGAGCTCTTTGCGTTCGAGCCGAGCACAGCGAGGCCCTGTCCCACTACCGCGCCTTTGCAGTATTTCTTCAGCGCCGCGGGGGCTCCCGCAAGACCGCTTCCCTCGTGCGTCATGAGGGGGAAGACGCGCTTTCCGGTAAAGTCGAGCGCCTCGAGCTGAGTGAACACCGCGCAGGGATAGGTGCCCCACCAGCAGGGGCCGCAGACGAAGATGTTGTCGTACTTGTCGATATCGGTCAGCATATTCTTGAGCTCCGGCCTCGCGTTCGCGCGAAGCTCCGCCTTCGCCTCTTCGGTGCAGGTCATGTAGTCCTCGGAATAGGGCTTTACGGTATCGATCTCAAAAAAATCGCCTCCGACGGCCTTCTGTATGTACTCCGCGCAGATCTCGGTATTGCCCTTATCGATACTGCGGATAGCTCCTCCGAAATAGTTCTGGCCTTTTCTCGAATAATAAATAATCAGATTCATGTTCATTCTCCTTCTTCTTTGTCCCAAGTCAGTACGCCCGTTTCCACCGCTTTGCGGTAACGGGATATCTTCCAGTCAAGCAGTTCAACGGCCTCGGTAAGCTCCGCAAGCTGCTTGCCCAGCTCTTCACGCTCATTTGAGAGCAGATCGAGCCGCGCTTTGAGCGTCTCGTCGCCCATGTTGAAGAGCCGCACGTACTCTGCGATCGCCTCGACCGAGACCCCCGCCTTCCTCAAACAGACGGCGTTTTGCACCCAGTTGAGCGCCTCGTCGTCATACTCGCGTATGCCGCCCGAAGATCTCGCTACCTTCGGTATCGCCCCGACCTTTTCGTAATAGCGCAGCGTGTCGGCGGTAATGCCGAACTTCTCGCAAACGTCCTTTATCGTCAATCCTTATCACCTCCGGTTATTCTTCCTGAGACCATTGTACTACATGGAGTTAGCTCCAAGTCAATAGTCCGTTGTTTGGTTTGTAAAAGTATATTATAGCAGAACTGAACGGGCTCTAGTCCATCCTGCTCATGGCTACTAATGCTTATCACTAAAGCAAAACGCCCCCGGTTTTCGTGGGGCGTTAAGCCATCTTAGCACTGTTCTCTTGTCAGGAGGATCGAATTATCTGCCGATGAAATCGGGAGCGACGCCGCAGTGGGCGGCAAGGGCGTTGATCGCCTCCGTGAACGCTGGCTTTGAGCTCTTCCTCAACGCCCTCGGCTCAGGCGATCCGGGAGGTTATAAGGCTGAAACTCGTTTTGAAGGAGATTGCACGGGGATTCAGCTGCGTCAGCTGTTTTCTCGAGCGGCACCACGATTCAGTATCACCGCAGCGCCTTTTTCTGCGAAGCCGTCGAGCATTTGGGCACAAGCAAGAACGTCGTCGCTTGTTGTGTGTATGAGATCGCAGTAGTTTCGTTCGGCGTCGGCGTTGGTTTTGCCGGTGAAGAAGCGTGCTTCAGCCGATGAGAGCTTTCCCTCCGGGGCGCGGAGAGGATCCAGCGCGGAAACGGAGCTTAGGATATAGCCCGTGAGATCGGGATCGTTCGCCATATAGTCACGGATGAAATCGCCCGAGCGTTTGAAAACTTCCAGGGAGTTTTCGGGATCGGGATCGCGGAAGGTATGGAAGAACAGATCGCCGTTCTGTCCGGCATAGAAGCCGCAGCCGTATGCGCCGCCCGCGAGACGTATTTCACTCCACAGGTGTGTATAGTTAAGTATCCCCGCAAGCACCTCCATCGAGCCCGAGTATTTCACACCGAGGCTTTCGAGACTGCCGGCAATACCAGCGAAGCCGACGTCGGACGTGATGGGAATATCCTCACGACGCATTGCCTCGAACTTGTAATGACCATCCTCCGGGAGGGCCTCTTTTCTTTCGGGAAGGGAAGTAATAAAGCCGTGTGCAATATCCCCGCTCACCGTTTCGGAGACGGAGAGCGTGAGCCTGTTTCTTGTAAACAGTTTTTCGGCGAGAGCCCTCATCTCTCCGAGCAGTGCAAGAAGAGCACCGTCATCAAGCCCGACTAGCTTCTTCACCTTTTCATTGAACGAAATGCCGCCCATGAGCTCGTTCGCGGCGGTATGTGAGGTCACGCGAGCGCCGGCGCGGAGCATGGCATAACGGTTGCCCTCCGCGGGAACGGCGAACCTCGCGCCGAACTCCATCTGCATAAGCGCGTCGCGGAGCTGTGAGACGTCCGTCCAGTCGGTCGAGAGGAGTATCTCGCGCAGAAGTACAAAGGCGTTATCCGTGTTTTCAGGCAGGCACGCGAACGAAGCGGTGAGCATGAGTTTGCATCCCTCTGCGTTCTTTCCCGGCAAAGCCGTGGGATAGAATTCGATCCTGCCGAAGGTATTCTTAACGGCAAGGGGAAGCTTGTCCCTTGTGTGCGCCTTCGTGCCCATATTTCCTAGCATCCTCGCGATGAGCGAAAGCTTGAAAAGGTCCCGGCTCTCGGTATCGGCGGCGTTGAAATGCGCGTGTACGAGCGCGTTCTTCGAGCCGGCGACGTGGAAAAGCACGTTCGCGCCGCTCACACCCTTTACTGAATACTCGAGCGGCTCAGGCTTTTCGGCAAGGTCGGAAAGGGAAAGCTTCGGGATCGTGGCAATTGCTTCTTCGGTATCCGGGGTCTCCTGCCATGCGTACATTCTTTCTGTCTCGACGGAGAGCTCTTTTATTATATCATCGGAGAATGCGAATTCCTTCTTCACCGTTTCGGATGAGGGCAGCAATACCACGGTCTGAAAACGGTCGTTATCGAGGAAGACATCGCGTATCAAACCGGCAAAGAAATCAGTATCGAGTTTTTCTGCAAGCTCGTTCAGCACCCGATCGACGCAGATCCCATCCGCGGGATCGCCGCCGTAGATCCACGAGTCGAGCATATCGAGCGCGAAGGTGACGCTCTGCGGCATGCCTCCGCCCTCGTAATCGCGCATAGCGAAGGAATACCTGTTGAAGCATGCGTGAAGCCTTTCACGGTCAAGACCGTTCTTTACGATGTTCTCTAATGTATCCCGAACGGTCATGCGAAGCTCTTCAAGCCGATCGGCGTCGGCATTCATTGCGTCGACGGAGACCCATGTCTGCTTTATCCCGTCGTGCACCGAGACAGAGAGATCCTGCGCAAGCTCCTTTTCGAGCACTGCGCGTTTTAACGGCGCGTCATCATCACCGGTCAGATAATCCGCGAGCATGGAGACGGCATAGTTTTTCTGCCTGTCGTTATACGACGAGAGCAGCGACGCGAACGAAACGAGCGCGCCGTCGTCCTCACTTCCCGCTTCATAGCAAGCCGTGACAGCACGCGGTTTGGTCGGCCCTTGGATGGGGATATTGAGATCCATCTCCCTGCGTTCGAAGGCAGAAAGATACCCGTCGAGCTTCTCAAGCGCGGCGTCGGCGTCTATCCTGCCGACAAGAGTTATGTAAGCGTTGGAGGGATGGTAGAATCTCCTGTGAGCTTCAATGAAGGAATCATAGGTGAGGTTCGGTATCTCGTCGGGATCGCCGCCGGAGACGAAGCGATAGCAGCTGTTTGGAAACAGGAGCTTGTTCATCTCACGCGAGAGCACTGCGCCGGGCGAGGCGAAATTACCGCGCATCTCGTTCAACACGACGCCGGAAAGCTCGTCGTCCTCATACCTCCAGCCCTCCTGACGGAATATCTCGGGGCGACCGTATATCGCGGGATGGAACACCGCGTCGAGATAGACGTCCATAAGATTGAGAAGATCCTTTTCGTTCCTGCTCGAAACGGGATATACTGTCTTGTCGGCAAACGTCATGGCGTTGAGGAAGGTCTGTACGGAGCTTTTAAGAAGCTCTACAAACGGTTCCTTCACCGGGTATTTTTCTGAGCCGCAAAGCACTGAATGCTCGAGTATGTGGAACACGCCCGTCGAATCCTCCGGGATGGTTTTGAACGCTATAGAGAATGCGGCGTTCACGTCGTCCGTCTCCATACGGCAGAGTTTCGCGCCGGTCTTTTCATGTTCATATTCAAAGAGTTTTGCCGTAAACTCCGGCAAAACCCTTTCATTTTTCAGGATAAATCCATGTTGCTTCATTGCTTTTCCTTTTCAGCAAGGTATTCAACTATGCTGTGCGCGGCGATATTGCCCTCGCCGACGGCTTTCGCGAGCTGATAAGGCCTTCCGGTACAGTCGCCCGCGGCGAATACGCCGGGCTTGTTGGTCGCCATGCGGCGGTCAACGACTATGTCCGCGCCGTTCAGTTCGAGGCCCTTGACGAGCATGCCGGGAGCGACGGCGGGACGGAGCACGAACACGCCGTCGACAGGGACAGTCGTTCCGTCGGTGAGCTCGATCGCCGTTACCTTCTCTTCGCCCTGTATTGTTTTGAGCTTGCCGGGGTTGACCTCAATATTCTCACGGGAAACGGAGGGTTCGCCGCAGGAGGTGAAGAGATACACCTTCGCGGCTATCTCCGCAAGATAGTTGACTTCATGCTCGAATTCCTTTGAGCCGCAGAATATAGCGATGGTCCTGCCCGGATAGAGGAAGCCGTCGCAGGTAGCGCAGTAGCTGACCCCGTGACCCAAGAGCTCCGCTTCTCCGGGGAAGCCCTTCGGCGACGTAGAACCGAGTGCAAGAAGCACCGTCTTCGCGTCGTAGATATCGTTACCGCCGAGTACCATGAAGCCGCGCCTCGACGATGAGATGTTTGTGACCTGACGCTCTTCTATCTCGAGACCGGCATCCTCGATCTGCTCGCGGTAAAGACGGTTGAGCTCGGTACCCGTTACCATCTTAACGCCCGGATAGTTCGCTATCATCTCGGAGCGTTCGACCTTCGGCGAAAGGTTCTTCGAGCCGAACCATATTATGGATTTGTTGTGCAGCTTCAAGGTCAGCGCGGCGGATATCGCCGCGGGGCCGGAGCCGATTATTGCGACGTCGTATCTCATGGTTTCCTCCGATCAGATACCTTTAGTGAGCAGTTCCTTGAAGCAGTCGGCAACATATCGGTCGATCGCGCCGGCAAGATAGTTGGCGAAGTTCTCGATCGCGTAATCGAGCACGGTGTGATCGGCGGCGATATCCTCGCGCCTGCGGTCGGGATACGCCTCGCAGAGCTTGTCAATGTAGCTATTGTAATCCTCCACTGTGAGGCAGGTGCCGTCTTTCTCCATCATATCTGCGCCGATCGCGGCGAGGTCGAGTTCCGAAACGAAGATGTTCACGAGGCTGTCGTGATCCATCCCCTCGGTCTGTTCCGCAGCGAAATCTCCGATCTTTCTCTCCGCCTTTTTGAGGATGTGCGCGTACTCTTCGGGATCGCGCTCTATGACGCTGTTTCTTGCGACCTCCTGCCAGATGAACGCGGAAGCCATATCGGCGTTCTCATCCTCGAGCACGAAGCCCTCTACCTGCTTCTTTATAAGAGAACGGCGAAGCTCGCGAACCGTGGAGATACCTTCCATACCGAAGGATGCGACATTTTCATCGGTCAGCTCGGGAAGCACGGTGTGGACTATGCGTGAAACCGTTATTTCAACCGGCTTTTCGTCGACAAGGGCGGTTTTGGTCTCGCCATTTCTCATTCCGACGAGCGCGTCCTCTATATCCTTTCCGAAGAGACCCTTGCCGACGATGACGGGCAGCCCGGTCTTATTGTAGCGCGGAAGTTCCGAAACGCAGGTGAGCGTCACGGTATCGCCGTATTCCACGATCTGGGCTTCCTGCTTCGTGCCGTACCTTTTCAGCACGCGGGCAAGATCCCTTTCGTACTGCTCCTCGTCGGGCGTGAAGCCGACCGCATACTCCGAAATATCAACGCTGCGGTAGTCGTAAGTCTTTGCCGCGCGGGTCTTTATCCTCAAAGCCTCTGCCATAAAACACCTCAGTTATAGAAATACTCGCTGATCTTTTCGATTATCTCATCCTCGTCCATAAGGCCGACGACGGTCTCGAGGATCTCGCCGTCACGCATGAACTTGACGGTGGGAACGGCCTCGATCTGCTGATCAGCTCCGAGCTTCGGATCGTCGGTGACGTTGACCTTAACGATATTGACGAAGGGATAGTCCTCGGTCAGGTCCTCAAGAATGCGGGAAAGCATCTTGCAGGGGACGCAGGTGGTGGAATAGAAATCTACGATAACGAAGCCCTCGCGGGTAAGTTCCTCAAAGGTATCGGTGTGTGCGATGTTGATGCTCATGTTATTTATTTCCTTTCAAGATATTCTTTAACGTATTTGACTATGGCTTCAAAGCAGTAATTGCCTGCCCTTTGGCGCAAAAATTTCGGGTATGTGATAACGGTTTCCGCTTCCTCCCTCGTCAGCCCCATGCCCTCGGCGCAGAGCTTCACGGCTTCTTCGTATTCACCGGGCTGTATGACTTCGCCGTCACGCTCCATCATCACGCTGCCGATAACCGCGCTCTTCAGACCGTCGACCGAGATGGCATCGAGGAACGAATAGTGTGCGGCTTTGGATTGACCCGCGACAGCTGTGACCTCTTCATCGGTCGCTGTTTCGGGATCGAGACCGGATGAACGAAGCATATCATCCGCCATGCTTTTTCCCTCGGCTCTCACGGTCTCGAGTTCATCGGGATCGAGCTCGAATTCGCTCCTCTCGTTCAATTCGTTCGAGACAGCGACTGCTATGCCTTCGGTAACGTCCTCAACATACTGCGAACGGGCTTCATCCTCGATATGGCTTTTGAGTTCCGCGACCGTATTCACTCCGTCAATTCCGAGTGAAGCTGCGATTTCATCCGTAAGCTCGGGAAGCACCTTGCGCTTGGCGGAGATGACGGTCACGGTCACTTCGCCCTCCGGAATCGTCACCGCCTTTTCTTCGCCGACGCGCATACCCATGAGCTCCGCTTCAAGTTCCCTGCTGTAAAGCCCTCTTCCGGCTTTAAGCTGCACGCCCTTTTTGTTGAACCTCGGCGTTTCGGAGACGGTGTCGACGGTAACGATATCGTCTGCCTCGATCATGTCCGCGTCGACAGTCTCGGCATGGCGGAGAAGCAGTTTCTTGAGCTTCCCTTCAAGCTCCTCTTCGCTCATCGAGAAGGGCTCTGCGAATTGCCCGACGTCGATATCGTGATAATCGAATATCCTTATAGCTTTTGACTTTACTATCATGCCGCGGCTCCTCCTTTTTCTATGAATTCCCTCATAAGCGGGCTCTCGCGCCTTACGGAATCGAGATCGCCCGAGGCTTCGACCTTACCGTCCTTAAGCACTATGAGGTTGTCTGCCTTCATTATCATGTTGATGTCGTGGCTGACCATTATGACGGTCCTGCCCTCCATCATATTCATCAGCGCTTCCATGACCTCGTGCTCGCTCACGACGTCGATGCCGCTCGTGGCCTCGTCCATTATGAGGAGCTTGGGCTGTTTCAGTATCATCCGCGCGATGGCTATCCTCTGCATCTCACCGCCGGAGACCTTTGCGTCAAAGCGGCTGATCTGCGTATCGAAGCCATCGTCCTTACCCAGAATGAAATCATATGCCTTGGCCTTCCTCGCGGCCTCGTAAAGCTCTTCCTCTGTAAACTCACGGTGCACGCCGTAGGCGATGTTCTCGCGGATCGTGCCGTGGATTATCTGGTTGCCCTGGAAGAGGTAGCCTACGTTCTCTCGCCAATCGCGGAGGTTTAGGTCCTTAACGTTCGCGCCGCAGGCCTCGAGCGTGCCGCCCGTTTCGATATTGAACCGCTCGATCAGCTTCACGAGAGTGGATTTGCCGCAGCCGTTCTCGCCGACTATAGCCGTGATCTTGCCCGCTGGGATATCGAAGCTCACGCCGTCCAACACCTTTTTGCTCCCGTCATACGAGAAGGATATGTTCCTTCCGTAAATGTTTCCGATCTCGCCCACCGGCTTGCCGGATTCGAGATCCTCATCCTTTGCCGAAGCGAGCTTCGAAATGACCGCGCCGGAGCCGTGGGAGAGCTTGATGCTCTGCCAGATGGCGGAGAGCATGAAGGAGTTTGACATAAAGAGCAGGAAGTAGTTGTAAAGGTTCACGAGCTGATACTGCTTCATTCCGCCGTTCCTTACCATTGCCGAGGCGACCACAAGGAGCACGATCTCATTTATGTACTGCGCCAGAGTGCCGATTGGAGCTATGAAGATGAATATCCCTTCCTGCTTTATCTCGGCCCTGAAGCGCCTGTTGTTTTCATCGACGCCGCGTTTGTACTCTTCGTCCTCCATGCGGGCGGTCTTGATCTTCAAAAGATTCGGCAGACGCTCCGCAAAGAAATTCGTCATGCGGCAGACGGCGGAGTTCTGGATATGTATAACCTTGTACTGCATCTTGCCGGTGATCCACGCGGAGATCAGCGTCATCGGGATGCCCGAGAGCATTATGAGCGCAAGCGTCTTATATGTCGCGTACATCTTGGTGAACGCAGACCATATGCCGTACACCACCGAAATGAGCATGACGATCGCGGCGATCGCGCCGTACATACCGTCGGTGTCCTTCGTGACGCGGGAAACGAGTTCCTGATTGTCGATGCCGTTGTATTCGCTCAAAGGCAGGTGCAGTATCTTGCGCCAGACGGTGTTCCTGACATTCCTTTTCAGCACGAGCGCCGTCAGCTCGTTCAGCGATTCCTGTATCGCCTCGATGAATGCATACAGCAGGGAGAAGCCGATGAAAGCTCCGAGGAAGCCGCCCTCGGTTATGAGACCCATCTGGATCTTCGAGGTGTATGGCACCACCCAAAGCTGGGCTTCCCTCATCAGCATGGAGAGGCCGACTACGAATATCAGCATCACCCACGGGATCTTGACCTGCTTATAGAGCTTTAAGAGCTCCCTGAAGCCGAGCTTTTCGGCTCCTTTTTCGGTCTTTTTCCGCTTCATGCAGCCTCGCCCCCCTTCATAAGCATGTTGTAGAAACCGCTGAGGAGCGAGACCTTGTTATTGTCGCCTTCGACGAAGGTCCTGTCCTCTTCCGCGACGATAACGTGATCCGCCGCCTTGACCGCCTCACGGTCGTGCGTGATCATGAACACGGTGCGCTTGCCCTTAAGGGACTTGACCGTATTGACGATCTCACTCGTGGAGATTATGTCGAGGCTTGCCGTGGGCTCGTCCAGTATCAGTATCGGCGAACCGGTGAGTATCGCGCTCGCTATCGCTATCTTCTGCCGCTGACCTCCGGAGAGGCTTTCGCCGAACTGTCCGACCTCGCGGTCGAGGCCTTCGGGGGATTCCGCTATGAATTTATCAAGGTTCACGAGCTTTACCGCCTCGTTTATCTCCTCTTCCGTCACCTCGCGGCGCAGACCGTAAAGGAGGTTGTCGCGTATCGTGCCGGAGAGCAGCGGAGTATCCTGCATGACGTAGGCGATCCCCTCACGCCACTGAGCGATGCCGCAATCTTTTATATCCTTGCCGCCCATCAGGATCCTTCCTTCGTCCGGCTCGTAGATGCGCTCGAGAAGCTTTGCCGAGGTCGTCTTGCCGAAGCCGGAATAGCCGATGATCGCAGTGACCTGTTTGCCGGGGATCGTGAACGAGGCGTCCTTGAGGACCGGCTCCTCTTCATAGGCAAAGGTGACTTTATCGAACATAACGTCGCCGTCCGCGATTATCCCCTCGACGTATTCGCCGAGCTCCTCGTTCTCCTCATACAGGATATCGGACACCTTGGAGAGCTTGCCCTGGATGGATTTCGACCTTGTCCAGATACCGCCGAGGGTGCCGACGAAGCCGATAAAGGTGCCGGCGTAGAGGTAAAATGCATACCAGCCAGCAGCGTCAACGGTGCTCTCTTTCAGCATCTTGATACCGATAAGGATGATGACTATCTCGGGCAGTATCCCGAAAAGAGTGCCGACGATGTTTTTGCCGAAATCGAGGGCGGTAAGCTTTGCGTTTGCCTTGAAGTAGTCGTCGGAGACCTTCTTTCCCCTGCGCGCTTCGTATGCCTGCATGTTGAAGGCCTTGAGGAGCGGCAGGCAGGAGATCAGTTCGGAGAGGTATTCGGTCATGTTCGCCATGCTGAACTTAGCTGAGTTTTCGAACTTCAGGCTCAGTCTGCCGGATATGAAAGCAATGAGGACGGAAACGGGAGTGAATGCCAGCAGCATGAGGCCGGCCTTAATGCTCACCGCGCTCATTGCGGCTATGGTGATCGCAAGATAATAGATCTGCGTCGCGCCTTCGATCACGATATCCATGACGAACTCGTTTATCGCGTCGGAGTCGTCCGTGATACGGCTGATGAGCGTGTTGGCAGTGACCTTATCGAAGTACGAGGGCTTGAGCTTCAGTATCTTCCCCCAGAGGACGTTTCTGAGGTTTCGGTTTGTCCTGTACCTGATAGTGTGATTGACGAAGAGCATACCCGTCGTGATGACGGTCGAAAAAAGCTCGATGCCGATGAACATTGCGATGCTCTTAGGACTCACGTCGCCCGCAAAGAAGTTGCCGTTGATCTGCGGCAGCTTAACAATTATAAAGCCCTCAAGTATTGTGAGCACGACGAAGAGCGCCAGCCAGCCGTAGGGAAGATGCGCGACCTTCATGGTATGGAAGAATCTCTTCCATACGCCGCGCTGTTTGACCTTGGCGCTGCCTTCGTCGCCGCTTGCGACTGCGCCGCTCTCTGCAGCGAGGTCTTTGAGCTCATCGGGTTCCTTCTTTTTAGGTCTCATCCGTTTATTCTCCCCTCATCTTCTTTATATTGGAAATATAACGGTAAACGCTCTGCTCGCTCATGCCGAGCACCTCCGCTGCTTTAGCAACGGAGCCCTTTACTGAGAAAACGTACTCGTCGTACATGTCTGTCAAAAGCTCCGTGCGCTCGTCCATCGTGAGCCTTGCGGGAGTTTCGGAGAATTCGTACGCCATCCTCTCTATCATTTCGAGCGACGGAGCGTCCTTCTTCGGCTTATCATCGCGGGGCTGAATGTTTTCGATATCCGTATGATTAAAGGAAAGGATATCGTTTATCAGCGCGGAAGCGGTGATGAGGTTCGAAAGCTCGATCAGGATAACGAGCGCGCCGACGGGGGCGCCGCTTTCATCCTTTATAAAAAGAACGGAATGCTTCGAAAGCCTTGTCTTGGTCGAAGACTCCGACCTGTTCAGCAGCATGCCGTTCTCGATTATCGTTACGTTCTTTAATACGGTTCGGAGGAAACGCCGCACTTCATCCTCGTTCGACTTCTTCGCGTTGAAGGAAGCGACCACAGGCATACCCTTCGCGGTCAGATCGAAGAGTGAGATCTCATAGTTCTCGGGAAGAGCTTCAGAGAGAAACTCCGCGGTTTTTAAGTACCTCTCGATTTCAGCGTTCATACCTCGCACCTCGTTTTCGCTTGTTTTATCTGTCAATATACTAACACAGCAGATCATGCCTGTCAAGTTTTTTCTTATCATGATAATAATATATTTGACAAATGCGGTTTTTAATGTATAATGGTATCAGGCAAAACGCTAATAATCCAAAAGGAGAACCAAAAATGAAAAAGCTTCTTTCCATCACTCTGATCCTCGTCCTATGCCTCGGCATCGTATTCTCCGTTGCCTGCAGCGGCGCAAACAACGGCGAGAAGGCCAAGGGCACCATCAAGCTCATCGACAAGGACGGCACCGAGTACACATATGAGGTCTCCTTCGATGACGGGGCTTCCCTCCGCAACATCCTTTTTGAGAACGAGCTCATCTCTGAGGAGCAGTTCGGTTCTTATTTCGTTGAAGATATCGACGGACACATTGCGGATGTTGAAAACGACGGCTGCACCTGGGCGCCTCTTGATGCAAAGGGCAATATGATGACCGGCACTTTCGACGACATCACCATGCATGACGGTGAGACGCTCACGCTCCAGTATTATGTAGTTCCCAACTTCGATGACTAATTAAATGAATTCAGAGGAAAATAGAATGAAAAAGCTGATTCCCGTTCTTCTCGTTGTCCTTATGGCCGCCGCTCTGTTCGCCGGCTGTTCCGCTAATTCCGACAAGCCCGCCGATCCCACCGCATCTCCCGTGACGGAAGCCCCCGCTACCGAGGTACCCGCGACCGAAGCTCCTGTTGAGACCGAAGCTCCTGTTGAGACCGAAGCTCCCACTGAAGAGCCCACGACCGACAACACCGTGAACCTTATGGATATGTACACCGTGATCGATCCCGAAGGCCTTGAGTACGACACCCGCAGGGTGTTCTACTCCGAAACCCCTGAAGACGACTTCTTCTACGGCTCCGGTCTTAGGCATTCTTTCAACGTCATCTACGGCAAGGACGACAAGGCCGTCTATATGTACAGCGTATCGGTATTCGAAACCGAGGAGCAGGCCGCAGCTTACGTTGAGGAAGAAGAGACCGGTACCGTGGACGGCAACTGTGTCGTCACCGTTACCGAAACGAGCTTCTTTGAGATGATGGCTTCCATGATCCCCGACCTGCAGGGCTGGATCGACAATCTGCTCACCTCCGGCATGACTGAGATCGATTGATACATTGGGACGTTGGTTGACCGGAATCATATTCAAGTTATCCAAAGCAGATCGAGAACCGACGAAGCACTGTACCGGACGATCCTCCATGACATCGAATGCGCGAACCGATGAATACGGAAGATGCACTGATTGTGCAAGGATTCAAGACAGGTTTATAGAATCAAAAGAAGACCACGTTCTATGATGTAACTGTTTTTTACGTGGTCTTTCTATGCGTTGGTACCTTTTACGCGCTCTCTGGCACACAAAAGGGGAGGCACACGCCTCCCCTTTTGTGTGCCTTTGCAATAGTGGGATTCGAAGCCACACGCCGTCCGTCCTGTGGACGAATCAGACGGCGTGAGGCCGGCTTTTGTCAAAAGGCGCGGAGGCGCAGTGCGGAGCACAAGCCGAAGACGCATCTTTTGCAAAAGGAATCCCACCCGCTCCGCCTTATTTTGCTCCCGTCGAAACCCGCAGCAAAAGACCCGGACGGCGCTGCAATAACATCAATATCATGAAGGAAACCTGATGCTATTTTCTCTCTGCTGTGTTATACTGATATTTAGGGCGGCGCCGCTGCTGCAATAACCCCGCCGAAAAGGAGAAATACCATGAAAAAGATCATTGCATTGCTGCTCTGCGTTCTTCTGATCGCCGCGCTGCCTTCTTCGATACTCGCCGATTCGCAGCCCGGGCCCCTTGACGAGCTTATCCCGATACACGAGGTCTATATCAAGGGCTTCCGCCCCGCCGTCGCAGGCTCCACGCCGGAATTCGCCCATCCGCTTTTCACGGACGAGGAGGTCTTCGATATCTACTCCCACGTCTATTCCTACTGGCATGACAACACGGAAGGTCACGATATGTTCGATGAGCAGTCCCCGTTCGTGATCAGCCACCAATACAGCGAGGGCTGCATGCTCGCCGCGGGCGAAGGCTATTATTTCGCCGACGACTGCGTTTTCTACATCAACGGGCGCGCGGATTACGTCGATCTTGTAATGCCCCATCAGTATTTCGATGGCTGCGTGTACGTGCAGTCCATCGCCTTCCCCTGCTATGAGCAGTACGTGCTCGGCGATATCGACGGGAACGGCGCCGTCGAGGGCGGCGACGCTCTGCTCGCTCTGCGCTGCGCGTTGGGCCTCGTCGAGCTCGGCGAAGAGCAGGTCATGCTCGGCGACGTCGACTTCAGCGGAGGCTTATCCGGTACGGACGCTTTAACGATACTCCGCGCCTCGCTGGGTCTGATCGAGCTCTGATACCGAAATAAGCTGCACACAGGGCATTTTGCTGCAAAGACACAGCAGGGATCCGGCAGGCTGTGCCGCCTCCCAAAGCAGGGAGGGGATAATGCCGACGTTCGATCCTGCGCAGGAGCGTTCCGCGTTTTTACTTATAACCGCAAGAAAATCAACTAGGAGAAATTGTTATCAAGGATCCCCGGGAGGAAAACGATTTGATCGCGATACGGAGATTTGCCGCTGAAGACGCCGAGGCGCTGCGGCGCGGGCTGTACCCGGATATGGCTCTGTCCGAGGTCTCGGAAATGATCGCCGAATGGAACACCTGCGAGTACGGCGGCCGCCGCTTCGACGCGTTCGCCGTGGTCTCCGACGAGCGGATCGTCGGGTACGTCTCGCTGTATGAGCAGAGCCGCTCCGTCGTCTCCGCCGGCGCGGAGATATTCGCCGACGAGCGGGGGAGGGGCGCTGCCGCGGAGGCGGTCCGCCTGCTGCTGCGGTACGCTTCGGAGCAGGGATACCGGATCGTTTTCGATCAGGTGCGCACGGACAACGCGGCGAGCATACGGCTGCATGAAAAGCTCGGGTTCGAGAGCGACGGCTGCGTATACCGCAACAGACGCGGCCGGGAAGTCCTGTTATTTCTCATATCCATCTGAATAGCTGCGCAAAGAAGAACGGCCGCCCGAATGCTTCGGGCGGCCGGCCGTTTTTATTCTCCTTACACGACGGAGGGCTCGGTGAAGAGGTTGCCCTCGGCAAAGCGGGAGAGCTTCAGTCTGGAGGCGTCGATGGTGGGCTCGAGCCCGAGTATCATCTCCGCCATTACGGTACCCGTCACGGGACCGAACATGAAGCCGTGACCCGAGAAGCCGACGGCCACGTAGAAGCCCTCTACGCCCTCGACCTTGTCGTAAATGGGCTGACGGTCGGGGGACATGTTGTAAAGGCCCGCCCACTGGCGGATCACGCGCAGCTTGCCGATCGGGGGAAGCACGTTGTCGATGGTCTTCGCCATCTCCTCAAGGAAGTGCCAGGAGGAGGTCCTGCGCAGATCCCTCGGCTCGGACGAGTCGCTGCGGCCCATTATGAACGAGCCGTGCGGCGTCTGCTGAACGTAGAGGTTGAGGTTGAAGGCCATTACCATGGGATCCTGCATGTGATCGACGGGCTCGGTGACGAGTATCTGATGCCTCTCGGAATAGAGGGGCAGATCCACGCCGACCATCTTCGCGATGCCCTGGGACCAGGCGTTCGCCGCGTTGACGACGATGCGGGTCTCGATATAGCCCCTGTTCGTCTCGACGCCTACGATGCGGCCCTTTTCGACCTTAATGCCGGTGACCTCGGTATAGGTGTTGAACTCAACGCCGAGGCGCTTCGCGGCCTTGTAGAAGGCGTCGGTGGTCTTGTGGGGATTCAGGAAGCCGTCCTTCTGGCAGTAGGCCGCGCCGGAGAGTATGGAGGTGTTGAGGTGGGGGACCATCTCCTTGGCCTCCTCGAGACTCATCATGCGGGAGGGTATCCCGCAGGCATGCTGTACCTCGATGTTCTTCTTGAACTGGGTGAGCTCCTTTTCGGTGTCGGCGATCATGAGGTAGCCGCTCTGGCGGAGCTCGATGTCGCCGTCGTATTCGAGGATGTCGTTCGCATGCTCGAAGAACTCCGTGGAGAACTTGGACATGCGGCAGTTCATTTCAGTACCCCACTGCATGCGGAAGCCCGCGCCGCAGGCGCCGGTGGATCCGGAGCAGATGAAGCCCTTTTCCAGCACCACTATATTCTTCGCGCCGCGCACCGCCAGATTGTAGGCGATGGAGCAGCCGGACATTCCGGCGCCGATTATGACGATATCAGCTTTGTTCTTCATTTGTTTTCGCCCTCCTTTTCGGCCTCCTCGGCGATGAGATGCAGCTTGACGCCGACCACCGGGGGACGAATGTTGTGGAACTTGAGATCGGCTATGTTCTGGCCCGTGGCGTTGGCGATCTCGCGGAGCACGAGCTGACCGCAGGTCTTGCCCTGGCAGGGGCCCATGCCGATACGGGTGATGCGCTTGATCTCATCGTATGTGACGTAGCCCTGCGCGATAAGGTCCCTTATGTCCTTCAAAGTGACGTCGGAACAGCGGCAAATGATGGTGTTTTCGTCCACTTCGATCACACCTCCCTCTTGAAATTCCTGAAGTCGTAAAGGTACTCCCTGCCGACCTCCAGCGTGACGACCGGGGTGCGGTCGAAGGCGGGGAGATTCATCACCCTTATCACCTTCGCCTCGCAGACGGGCTGCCCCGCGCGGTCAAGGCCGATCACCTTCTCGCCCGGCTCGGGCAGGGGAAGGAACTCGTACGGGATGCGGAACTCTATTGTGTCGGGCGATTTGGAGCCGTCGACTATCATTATGGACAGGCCGGGGCATTTGGAAACGCATATGCCGCAGCCGCCGCATTTCTCCTCATCCCTTACGGGGATGTTGTTTATATCCTCGCCGATGCAGATCGCGCCGACGGGGCAGGCGGTCTGACAGGGATTGCAGGGGATCTTCTGATAGCATTCCACCACCGCGACGGGGCCCTTGTTGATCCTCTCTATCGGAGGAAATTTCTCCATGACCATTTCTCGTGAGGCCACACCTGTTTTCTCAAACATTTTCATTCCTCCTTAAGCTCACTTAGTTTCATTCCCGCGCGGATGCGGTCTCCGACGGGGCCGGACCGCAGGCCTTCGAGCTGCTTCAGGTATTCCTGCCTGCGCTCCTCGAAATCCTCCGGAACGTGGCCGAGCTTGGCCGCGGCGCAGAGACCGGCGAGATATCCTTCAGCCATGGCGGAGCTGGCCTCCTCTATGCCGGAGGCGTCGCCCGCGACGAATATGCCGGGGATGCTGGTCTCGCAGTTCTCCGTCCTCATGGGGACCTGTCCGGAGAGCTGGGGAACGTATTTCATCTCGACCCCGCGCATGGCGAGGAGCTCGTTGAGGGGGCTGAGGCCGACCGATATGCATAAGACGTCGACGTCATAGCGCTTTTCCGTGCCGGGGATGGGGCGGAACTTATCGTCCACCTCGCACACTA
The DNA here is from genome assembly GCA_017619735.1 of Clostridia bacterium. Taxonomy (GTDB): domain Bacteria; phylum Bacillota; class Clostridia; order Christensenellales; family CAG-138; genus UBA3857. The sequence continues at coordinate 1,353 of JAFZRT010000046.1, read as the reverse complement.
TCGCCGCCTCGAGGCAGTCGGTGCCGATGGCCTCCTTGACGGTGTGGGAGGTGAGTATGGGCACGCCCATGCGGGCGAGCTTGGAGGCGTGCACGAGGTACGCTCCGATGCGCGGAGCGGCGTCGAGCACGGCGACGACCTCGATACCGGCCTGCAGGAGCTGATAGCTCACGATCACGCCGATATTGCCCGCGCCGACCATCAGCACGCGGTCGCCGGGACGGATGCCGTAGACGTTCATCAGCGTCTGCACCGCGCCCGCGCCGTAAATGCCGGGCAGGTCGTTGTTGGGGAAGGCGAGGGATTTTTCGTAAGCGCCGGTGGCGCAGATTATGGACTTTGCCCTGATCTTGAAGTATTCCTTCTCGTCCTTCAGGACTGTCACGACGTTGTCCTCGTAGAAGCCGACGGCGGTGGCGTTGAGCATTATCTCGATGCGGTCGCCGAGCTCCTCCGCCTTTTTAAGGAGTATGCCCGCAATGTCCACGCCCCTGTGGGAGGCGTACTGGCTCTCCGAGCCGAAGAACATGTGGGTCTGCTTGATGAGCTGTCCGCCGGGCTTGAAGGTGCGCTCGAGAACGAGCACTCTGGCTCCGGACCTTGCCGCGGATATGGCGGCGCAAAGGCCCGCGGGGCCGGATCCTATGATGAGCAGTTCGACTTCTTTCATTTGAGCCTCCCCTTTCCTTCCTGGGTCTCGACCGTCATGCCCTCCCTGAGCAGGGTTATGCAGGTACGGACGTTGGGCTCTCCGTCGACGGTCATCTGACAGGAAGCGCAGTTGCCGATGGCGCAGTAGAAGCCGCGGGGGCGGTGCTTTTCCGGGCTCTTTGCGAGCACCTTCACGCCGGCGGCGTGGAGCGCGGCCGCGATGGTCTCGCCCTCGTAGCCCTTCATCGGCTGACCGTTGAAGGTGAAATTGATCTCCCTGCCGCGGTCGAAGTTAAGTATCGGGTGTTGTTCGATCCTCATTTCCGCATATCCTTTCATTGATGATGAAGATGGGTCTTATCAGCAGAAGCAAGCCGTTTTACCGGCTTGCTTCTAAGCGTATCTCTGTTATTTTTCCGACATGTAGGGGTAGGCGATGGCGGTGGAGGGAACGAAGGTCTCCTTCACGCAGTGCGGGCTCATCCAGCGGATCATGTTGAGCGCCGTACCGGCCTTGTCGTTCGTACCGGAAGCGCGCGCGCCGCCGAAGGGCTGCTGCCCGACGACCGCGCCGGTCAGGGCGTACGGAGAGGCCTCGTCGCAAATCTTCAGAGTCTCTTCGAACGCGTCGTCCGGGTAGACGTACACGGAGAGGATGGGCCCGAAGATTTCCTCGACCATGGATTCGTAATCGGGCTTTTT
>JAFZRT010000045.1 GCA_017619735.1 Clostridia bacterium | reverse complement strand
GCGTATCAGCGCGAGCGCGGTCTTATGCTCCGGCATGCGGACGGCGACGGTGTCGAGGCCCGCCGTGACCTCCTCCGGGACTATCTCGCTCTTGACGAATATCAGCGTGAGCGGCCCGGGCCAGAAGGCGTCCATGAGCCTCTTTGCGTTATCCGGGATGTGGCGCCAGAGCGCCTTTACGTCGGATTTTTTGGCGACGTGAAGTATGAGCGGGTTGTCCTGCGGTCTGCCCTTCGCCTCGAATATCTTGGCGACGGCTTCCCCGTCCAGCCCGTTCGCGCCGAGACCGTATACGGTCTCCGTCGGGAACGCGACGAGCCCGCCCGCGCGGATCACCCGCCCGGCATAGTTCGTCCCGTTCTCTTTCTGGGTTATTGCGTTGAATATCTCCGTTTTCATTTATCTGGTCAGGTTATTGTTTTCGGTCGGTTTTTGCTTTGATCCGCCGTTACTTCCCTCGTTTCTTAAGCGCGGCGAACACGGCTGCGCCGACGCAGATGACCGCGGCAGCAGCCACGAGTATTATGGCCGTTGTATGCGGGGCGTTGGATCCCGCAGGGGCCTCCGTGGGGCCAGCGGGCGTCTCGGTATCGGCGGTCTCAGTCGTTTCGGGTTCCTCCGTCGCCTCGGGCGTATCGGTGGGCGCCGCGGTCTCCTCCGGAGAGTTCCCTTCGAATACCGCTCTGAGCGTGCCGACGGGAAGTTTATCCATATAGCGCCACTCACCCGGTCCGCAGATGAGGTTCCCCTCGGCGTCGAAAACGCCCCTGTACTCATAGCCTCCTTCGGGAACGCCGTCGATCGCGATCATGTCGCATGTTTCCTCGTCCATCTCTCCAGCGTAGGTGTTCAGTTCGATCCTGCCGCTGAACGTGCCGCCCTCCGAGACTATGCTTGTCGTCCCTCCGTCCTTTGAAATAACGAGTTCCTTCAGGGGGCAGTCGACAAAACCGATCGTTTCGAGCGACGTGCATGCGCTCAGGTCGAGCTTCTCAATTGGGTTTCCCGCAAGACGCAGCACCTTGACTCCGCCTTGAAGCTCGACCTCCCGAAGCTCGTTATTCTCGGCGTTGACCATATAAATATCGTTATCCGCAGGGGCGGTCAAACGGACCAGCCTGTTGCCGTCGATAACGAGGTCCTTGAGAAGATCCATGCCCGTCAAATCAAAGCTTTCGAACTCATTGTTCGATAAAATCAAGGTGACGAGCGATCTGAGGCTTGAGGTCAGGTCAATGTCCGAAAGCCTGTTATCCTGCATACGCAGCTCCCTAAGATCGGTACAGCCCGAAAGATCGGCGCTCGCTATCTCGTTGCCGCCCGCCTCAATTATCTGAAGGCTGCCGCAGCCCGCGGCGCAAAGAGCGGTCAGCTTTCCGTTCCCGCACTCGAGGAAAATGAGCCCCGTACAGCCCGAAACGTCGAGCGTGCCATACAGATCCGCGTCCTCGCAGCCGACGGCGAGCTGTGTGAGCCTGCCGTCCTCATCCCATATCACCCTCTCGGGGCGGTCGTCCACAAAATCGGAACGGCCCTTCCAAGAAGCGGGATCGTCGGGATCGTAGTTATCGAAGAGCTTTTCGCCGTTTTTCACGCCGTCGGGGCCGACCTGCTCGAAGAACGCGCGCAGCGCCGCGGCGTCGTGCTCGTCATACTGTTTCGCGCCGGAGGCAAAAGCGGGCACGGCCGAGGCAAGGAGCACGGCGATCAGAAGACATATTGCTTTTTTAACGGTTTTCATAACTCGTTCCTCCCCGTTCGTATTCATATATATAACGAACAGGAGCCGTTTCGGGTTCCCTATTTTTTCGTTGTTTCAGCTTTCCGCGTCCGACTGCAGGAGCTTCATCCGCTCGTCGAGTATCAGCGCGTCTATCATCTCGTCCATGTCGCCGTCGATGAAGGCCTCCAGCTTATAGAGCGTGAGCCCTATGCGGTGATCGGTGACGCGGCTCTGGGGGAAGTTATAAGTCCTTATCTTTGCGGAGCGGTCGCCGGAGCCGACCATGGCCTTTCGCGAGGCGGCCTCTTTATCGTGCGCCTGCGAGGAATAGAGGTCGTACAGGCGGCTCTTCAATACGCGCATCGCCTTTTCGCGGTTCTGTATCTGGCTGCGCTCGTCCTGGCTCTGCACCACGAGCCCCGTCGGGATATGCGTTATGCGGATGGCGGACGAGGTCTTGTTGACGTGCTGCCCGCCCGCGCCGCTCGAACGGTAGGTGTCGATCCGTATGTCGTTGGGGTCGATGACGACGTCGACGTCCTCCGCCTCCGGGAGCACGGCCACGGTCGCCGCGCTCGTGTGGATGCGGCCCTGCGACTCGGTCTCCGGCACACGCTGCACGCGGTGCACGCCGCTTTCGAACTTCATGCGGGAGTAGGCCGACCTGCCCGAGAGCTGGAACACGGCCTCCTTTACGCCGCCTATCTCCGTATCGTTCATGTCGATCACTTCGAGCTTCCAGCCGTGGCGCTCCGCATACCGTGAATACATGCGGAAAAGCGTCGCGCCGAAGAGCGCCGCCTCGTCCCCGCCTATGCCGGCGCGGATCTCGATGATGACGTTCCGCTCGTCGTTGGGGTCCTTCGGCAGGAGCATTATCTTAAGCTCCTCCTCAAGCGCGGCAGCCCTGTCCTCGGCTTCCTTCAGCTCCTCGTGCGCGAGCTCCCGAAGCTCCGGGTCGCTCTCGTCGGAGAGGAGCGCGCGGCAGTCCGCCGCGGAATCGGCCGCGGCGCGGTACTCGTCGTATTTGGCGACTATCTCGCCGAGCTGCGAATGCTCCTTCGCAAGCCCGCGGAAAAGGTCCTGGTCGGATATGACCTCGGGCGTGCCGAGCCGCTCCCCCAGTTCCTCATAATGCTTCTTCATTTTTGCGAGCTTTTCGAGCATATCCGTCAAAACTCAACGACGACGACCCTTTCGACGCCGTTGAGATCCTTTATTATCCTTGCGGTCCTGCCCGGAAAGAGCGCCGCGGCCGCCCGCGCCTCTCCCGCGCCGACCTCCATAAGGAGCGCGCCGCCCCTTCTTATATGCGCATCCGCCTCCCGCGCGATGCGTCGGCAGACGTCCAGTCCGTCGGCTCCACCCGCAAGGGCGAGCGCCGGTTCGAACGCGACCTCCGGCTGAAGGGAGGCCATGTCCTCATCCGTGATATAGGGCGGATTGGCCGTCACGACGTCGTAGACCCCCGCGCCGCGGAAAAGATCCGCCTCGCGCACGGTCAGATGGACGCCGTTCCTTTCGGCGTTCTGCCGCGCAAGCCGCACGCAGTCGGGCGAAATATCCGACGCTTCCGCGCGGACCCCGCCCAGCTTTGCGAGCGATACCGCGATGCAGCCCGTGCCGGTACAGATATCGAGCAGGGTCTCATACCCGCGCTCCTTTATGAGGCGCAGCGCCTCTTCGCAGAGCGTTTCCGTATCCTGCCGGGGGATCAGCGCCTCCGGCCCGACGGCGAAATCCAGTCCCATGAAGCCCCAGCTGCCGAGTATGTACTGCAGCGGCTCGCGCTTCAGGCGCCTTTCGACGGCGCGTTCCGCCGCGGCGAGGGCTTCCTCGCCGATCTCCTCATCGGGCGAGAGGACGGGCCTTTTGCCACCCGCGAACCGCGCGAAAATGAGGTCGGCCTCCCGCGCGGCCTCGTCGGTCACGGCCGAGAGCGCCGTCCGTGCGCGGAGGTATGCCTCCTTAAGCTTCATCGGGCGCGCCTTCCTCTTCGGCGGTCTCCGGGGCTTCGGCCTCCGGGATATCGACGGTCTGCGCCGCGTCTTCGGCATTATTCTCCTCAGCGGCTTTGCGCTCCGCCTCTTCGCGGAGCTTTTTCTCCTCAAGGGGGTTCTTTTCGCCCATGGCGAGGTAGAACGAGTAGATCGCGACCTCGAGCATGTCGAGCTCGGGCTCGCGGGTGGTGATGAGCTGCAGCGCCATGCCGGGCGCCCTTACGGCCTTGGTGAACCAGTTGTCGGTCTTTGCGGCCGCGCGGAGCACCTCATAGCTGAGGCCCGCGATGATAGGCAGGAACGCTATCCTGACGAGGAACCTTATGAGGAACGCGGCTATCCTGTTCATACCCTCGGGCGGGAAGCCCAGCGAGTGCATGACTATATCGACGAGCGTCAGCACGATTATCGATATCGCCATAACGAGGAACAGATAATTCGTGCCGCAGCGAGGATGGAGCCGCTTGTACTTCATGGCGTTTTCGGGGGTAAGCTCCTCCGTGCCCGCCTCGTAGCAGGCGATGGTCTTATGCTCCGCGCCGTGATACATGAACAGGCGGCGGATATCCTTCACACAGGAGACGAGGAACAGATACCCGACGTATATCGCGAGCCGCAGCCCGCCCTCCAGGAGCGAGCGCCAGACGTAATACCTGTCGGCAGCGGCGGACGAGGCCTTGCCGAATATCAGCGAGGCGATCAACTGCGGCAGGAACATGAACAGCCCCACCGCGAGCGCCACGCCCAGCACCACGGCGACGCCCATGACGGCGTCCATTATATCGATATGGAGCTTGGAGGCGAGCCACTTTTCGAACTTGGAGGGCTCCTCCTCATAGCTTTCGCCGAGGAGCTCCGCGGACTTGGTCGTGGTGTCCATGCCCGTTTTGAGGGATTCGACGAACGCGACGACGCCGCGCACGACGGGCAGGCCCCAGAACGTCCCCTTCTGCGCCTTCGACTTGAACTTGGTGTAATTCTTGACGATGCTGCCGTCTGCCTTCCGCACCGCCATGGCGATGCCGACGTCGGACTTCATCATGACGCCCTCCATGACGGCCTGGCCGCCGACGGAACAGCGTCTCCTTTCCGGTGCGGGCTCCGCAGCCCTCTTCTTCTTCATCGGGTTGATTCCTCTCCGCCCGTTGCGGGCACTTATATCCTTAAGAGTATAGCACAGCCGACCGCGCTTGGCAATCGCGAAGGCCGTAAAAAAGGCCGGAGATCCCCCCGGCCGCAAGCTTTTTCGGCATCACGCCTTGTCCATGTCCTCCGGGTCCTCCGCTACGGGCACGCGCTTCTGAAGTATGAGCCGGTACCCGAGCCAGATAATGAGCACGGCGGGGATGAGCGCGCAGACGGTGGCGACGATCGCCTTCCACAGCACGCGCTGCCAGTCGCCGGCGAGCAGGAACGCGCGGAGGAACACCGCGACGAACACGAAGAGCAGGAACAGTACGTCCATCACCCTTTCGGTCTGCACCGTTTTCTTGAAGAGCTTCATCGTGGGACGCTTCCTTGCGATGTAGGCGGCCAGAAGCCCCACGAGGCCGATTACTATGCCGAATAACACCGAGAAAATACAGACTGTCAGCATTGTTGTTATCCCCCTTGCTATTTGTCCTCAAGCAGTTTGTTGGTCTGGATATAGACGTCGCCGCTGCCGAGAGTGACGACCACGTCGCCCTCGGAGGCATTTTCGAGAAGCCAGTCGGATATCTCCCCGAATGTGGCGAGATAGAGCGCGTTGCCCGTCGCGGCGTTGATGGCGGCGACCATATCGCGCGCGTGGACGGAGCCGTCGTCCTTCTCCCTTCCGGGGTAGATATCGGGCACGAGCACCTTTTTGACGCCGGCGAAGCAGTCGCCCTGATGCCCGCAGAAGAGGGTCTTCGCCCTCGTGTAGCTGTTGCACTGGAACACGCAGTAGACGTCCTTATGCGGGGTGCGCAGCGCCGAATCGACCGCCGCCCTGATCTCCGCGGGATGGTGCGCGTAATCGTGGAACACGCGGACGCCCCTGCGCTCGCCGTAGTATTCGAACCTGCGGCGGGTGTTTTTGAACTCCGACAGCGCCTGCGCCGCGGTATCGAAATCGGTCCCATGCGACAGCGCGACCGCCATTGCGGCTACGGAATTGAGCATATTGTGCCTGCCGGGAACGTGGAGGACGACCCTGCCGCAGCTGACGCCCCTGAACATAAGGTCGTAGGAGGGGCAGCCGAGGCGGTCGTATTCCTCGTTTTCGGGGTAGTAATCGGGCTCATGCTCCTTATCGAGGCCGTAGCGGAGCTCCGCGACCCTGCCGCGGTACTCGTCCAGGAGGCCCCTGACCCTTTCGTCGTCGGTGCAGCCGATGAACATGCCTCCCTCGGGGATGAGGGCGACGAACCGGCGGAACGCGTCGGTTATGTGGTCGATGTCCCTGAAATAATCGAGGTGGTCGTCGTCGATGTTGTTGATGAGCGCGACCGTGGGACGGAGCGTCAGGAAGCTTTCGACGTATTCGCAGGCCTCGGTGATGAAGAGATCCGACCTGCCGAGGCGGGTGCCGCCCTTAAGGAACTCCACGAAGCCGCCGACGTGCACGGTCGCGTCGAGGCCGCCCTTTTCGGCGATGAGCGCCAGCATGGAGGTTATGGTGGTCTTGCCGTGACAGCCGGCGATGCCCACCACGCTGCCGTAGCTTTCGCTGATCCAGCCGAGCGCTTCGGAACGCTCCATTTCGGGTATGCCGAGCTCCTTCGCCCGCGCCCTTTCGGGATTGTCGGGCTTTATCGCGGCGGAGTAGATGACGAGATCGCTCCCGTCGACGTTCTCCGCCTTATGGCCGATGGAAACGGGTATGCCCAGCTCCCCGAGCCTTTCGGTGAACGGGGATACGGAGCGGTCGCTGCCGCCGACCTCGTACCCTCTGGCGCGGAGTATCTGCGCGAGGCCGTTCATGGAACAGCCGCCAATGCCAATAAGATGTATCTTTTTTATGCTGCGATCGGGATCCATTGTCCTATGCCTTTCCGCGAAGCGGCCGAATGCCCGGCGCGCTTTGCCTTCAACCTTTATTATATTCCATTCCCCGCCGAAAGGCAATAAAAAATCGCCGCACCGGGTCATTTCGGGCGGCGATACTTAATATCTTCGTTCAATCGGCTGCGGCGGCTTCCTCAATCTTTACGCTGCCGACCCAGTCGATCATCTTGGGGCCGTACTCGGCCTTGTCCTCGTCGAGGCAGTACATCTCCGTCATGTAATAGGTGTCGTTCTTGTCCGCCACGCTAAGCACGTAGTAATAGCCGTTCTCCTCGAATATGACGTACTTGTCGCCGTTCGCGGCGGTCTTGAGATCCGCGGGCTGCACGTCATAGAGCGCGCACATGAGATCCTCGACGCTTTCGAAGTTCCAGCCGTAGGCGAGGCGCGCCCTCTTGGCGGTGATCTTCTCGGCGTAGGCGTAGACGTTCTCGCTGCCGGCGGCGAAGAGGAGATCGAAGCCGTCGTCCGCAAAGCCGTCGGTGTCGTTGTCTTTGCTGAACTCCCGCGTGAGGGTGATGGAGTACTCGTCCTTCGAGAAGATCTTGTCGACGTTCTTTTCGACCTTGCGGACGCCCTTGGCGAATACGATGCTCAGCACGATCGCGAGCGCCCACGTTGCGACCATCAGTATCGCGCCGAGGATGATCTTCTTTTTGTTGTCGAGGCTGCGGTTCATGGCGACGGCCGATCCCGCCGCGGCGCCGCCGAGCCCGACGAGCCAGGGAATGACGCCGCCGATGAAGCCCGCGGCAAGGGATATTATCACGAATATCCAGTTTGCCTTGGTCATCTTGGGAAGGGGCTCGTAGTTGTTCCCGCTGTCAAGATACACGCCGTCGTAGGCGAGGTCGGTGAAGCCCTTTTTGCTGACGATGCGGATATCGTGACCGCCGCCCCGCAGAATGGGCTGATCGATGCCCTCGTACGCGGAACGGCTGAGGTCGAGCACTGCGGGCTGGCCGTCGATCAAAAGTCTCGCGGCCTTGAAGGCCGTACCCTCGTAAAACTCCACCACGTGATCGCCGTCGGCGGTGGTGACTGTCCAGATTTTGGGTTCTTTTGCCATGGGATCCTCCGAAAGATCGATAGTATTACAAGCTCATTATAGCCGTATTTCGCCTGTTTTCAACTGTATTTGCGAAATATACAGCGACTTTACACAGATTTTACAATTCTTTTGCGTTATTTTGGGAACCCCGGAGCCCCGGCGTGCGTTTTATAAGCGACGGAGGACAAAAGAGCCCTCCGACGCTCCCCCCGGGTTTGGTCACCCCGAGGATGGCGACAGTTGGTTTTTCTTCCTTTCTGAAAAAGCAAAGCTGCGGCCAAGGGCCGCGAACCGCCTTCGGGCGGAGACGGAAACGGCATGATGAAAGTCATGCCGCTTCTTTTTTACGCCCGTCCGAGCCGTCTCGCCGTCCACCGCGAGAACAGCCGCTTTGCGACGGCCGCAGTCGGCACGGCGAAGACCACGCCGGGGAAGCCGAAAAGCGCGCCGCCCACCGCGACCGAGGAGATCACGAGTATCGCGGGCACGCCCACCGCGTCCCCCACTATGCGCGGGCAGACTAGGTTGTCGTCGATGAGCTGTATCGCTCCGATCATCAGCAGGAACCACAGCGCCGTGATGGGCTTATCCTGCTCGGCCATGAGTATCACTAGCGCAGACGGGAGAGTGCTCGCCCAGGGGCCGACGACGGGCACGAGCGCGCCGATGCAGATGAAGGCCGAAATGAGCTCCGGATACGGCATGGAGGTCACCCGCATGCCGATGTAGCAGAGCAGGCCGACGATCAGACAGCTCGCCGCCTGCCCCGTAAGGTATCTGCGGAAGGTGCCCGCGGCGAGGCCGATCTCCCGAAGCACGCCCTCCCTCCGACCTTCGGGCAGGAGCGCCGCCGCAGACCGTTTGAAGAACCGCGCGAGCTTTTCCCTGCAGGCGACGGCGTGCACGCTGACCGCGGCGGCTAGCAGCGCGCGGAACACGCCGCCTATCGCGCTGACGGTGAAGCTCGGGAGCTTCGGCGCAAGCTCCTCCGCAAAGCGCAGCGCGCTTTCGGCGGCGGACGCGCCGGCTCTTTCCAGCATCTCGCAGATCTCCGGCGCGGGCTCAAGCCGCTTTTTCATGCCGTCCATACGCTCCGACACAGCGGCGATCCAGTCCCCGAGATTCGAAGCGAGGAGGCGCAGGCTCTCTATCGCCTTGGGCACGACGAGCGACACGACGAGCGCGAGCGCGCCGAGGATCGCGGCGTAGGAGACCGCCATGGCGATACCCCTTGCGAGGCGCGGCCTGCGGGAGGCGAGGCCCTTCAGCACCTTCGTCTCGATCGCCCTCACCGGCAGATCCGCCGCGAACGCCAGCGACAGGCCGAAAAATACGGGCTCCGCGGCCCGCCTCAGCGTTCCCCACGCCGCCCTGACCTTTTCGGGATCCTCGAGCACGCGGTAAAGCAGCACCGCCGAAAAGACGATGACCGCCGCGGCCGCGTATTTTTTCAGCTGTTTCGCTTCGGCTCCGTTCACACGAGTATTCTGTACGTGTCAAGGGCCGGTTATGCCAAGTAAAAAAGCGGCCGAAGCCGCTTTTGTTTTGTCGTTATTTTATTTGCCCCTGCGCTCGGCCCAGAGCTCGACGGTGATGTACGCGCTTATCGCGTCGATGGCGCGCTGGTTCCTGCCGCCGTGCATTACGGCGAAATCCGCGCGGCGGATGTATTTCGAAATGACCTCGTCATACCAGGGCTTGACCGTCTTGCAGTACTGCCTCGCCACGCCCTCAATCTCCCTGCCGCGCTCCTGCGTGTCGCGCAGCATGCGGCGCAGCAGACACATGTCGGGATCGACGTGCATGTAGACCTTCAGACTCATGCGGTCCATAAGCTCCTTGTTGTAGAAGACGTGTATGCCCTCCAGTATCACCACGTCCGGCGGCTGTATGAGCTCGTCGCTGTCCGCCCTTACGTGGTTGGCATAGTCGTAGCCCTTTTTGGTTATGGGCTTGCCGTCGGCGAGCAGGTTCATGTCGTTTATCAGCTCGTCGTAATCGAATATCTCCGGATCGTCGTAATCCGTGGTGACCCTCTCCTCAAAGGGCTTGTAGCTCTGATCCTTGTAATAGCAGTCCTGTCCGATTATCACGGTCTCGCAGTCGAGCGAGTTCTTGATCTCCTTTGCCAGAGTGGACTTGCCGCTTCCGGATGCGCCGCAGATGCCGATAATGATCATTTCGATCCTCCCCCCGCCCCTTTACGGGCGAATTGTATTTGCAGTCGGTTTTGTACGATGTCAAAGCTCCGTGAGCTCTATCCCGCCCTTTTCGATGCGCAGCTCCCTGCTGCAGACCTTGAGCGCCGCCGCCTTGTGCGTGATTATTACGACGGTCTCTATGCCGCTGCCGCGAAGATTGCCGAGCAGTCTCGCCTCGGTCTCGGCGTCCAGCGCGGACGTCGCTTCGTCGAGGAGCAGCACAGGCGCGCCCGTGAGCAGCGCCCTCGCGACGGCGAGACGCTGGGCCTGTCCCTCGGAAAGCCCCGCCCCGTGCTCGCCTATCACGGTGTCGAGCCCGCGCGGGAGCTCGCTTATGAACTCCGCCGCGCAGGAGATCTCCGCCGCGCGCATTATCTCCCCGTCGGAGGCGTCGCCGCGGAAGAACGCTATGTTCTCCCTGACGGTGCCGGAGAGGAGCATATTGCCCTGCGGCACGTAGGCGAACAGTCGGCGCGTCGACGCGTCGGCGGGCATTTCGCCCCTGTCGGTCAGTATCGTGACGCGGCCCTCGTCGGGACGGTACACGCCGAGTATCAGCTTCATCAGCGTTGATTTGCCTATGCCGGAAATGCCGGTGACCGCGACCATGTCCCCGCGGGAGATGTGTGCGGAGGCTCCGCGGAACACCTCCGTTTCGCCGCCCTCCTTGCCGTAGGAGAAGCAGAGGCCCTCGACGTCTATGCCGAGGAAGTCCATATCCCCGCAGTCTTCCGCGCGCGGTTCGTGCGGGAGCTCCTCGATCTCACGCAGTCTCTCGGCCGACGCGGTCATTGAGAAGAACTGCGGAACGAGCGCCGCGAGCGCCGCGAACGGGGTCTGCACCTGCGACACGAGCTGCAGCACCGCCGCGAGCGCGCCGTAGGAAATGACCTTGTCCGGTCCGAAAACGCCGGCCAGACTCAGCGTGCCCCAGCAGAGCGCCGCGAGCACGCCCAGAGTGAATATGAACGAAACGCCCTCGCCCGAGAGCACGCCGACGAACTTCCTGCGCATGGCGGCGCGGAAGCCCCTCTCCTGCAGGTCGTCGGTCCTGCCGAGCATGCGCTCCTCCGCGCCGAAAACGCGGACGGCGAGCTGGTTTTCGATGGTCTCCTGCATGAAGGCGCGCGTGTCGCCCTCCGTCTCCTGCATGCGGCGGTGGAGCCGCTTTATCATCGGGCGGAGGATATAGGCGAATACGGCGATGACGATCGCCGCGCCGAGGGCGATCAGCGCGAATATCCAGTCGTAATATGCGAGCAACGCGAACGCGAAGCAGATCCGGGCGGCAAGCTCGCACACGCGGGGGAGCATTGACGCCGCGGCGGATGCGACGACGCCCGCGTCGTTGGTGAGGCGGTTCATGAGGTCGCCGCTGTGATAGAGCGAGACCGCCATGTAATCGCGGTCGAGTATGCGGGCTAAGAGCGAGCGGCGCAGGCTCATCTCCATTCGGAAGTTCATCCTTGCCTGAAGGAACTTTGCTGCGAACCGCAGCGAGAGCCCCGCGACGGTCACGCCGACCATAATGCCCAGTTCCGTGAACATCCTGCGCGTGCTGCCCGCGACCGCCGCGTCGATTGCGCGCGCCATGAACAGCGCCATGGAAACGGAAAGCACCGACACCGCCGCCATCATCACAGACAGCAGCACGAGCGTCGGCATCTGCTTTTTGAGCCTTGCCGCGAGGAACCTCAAAGTCCCCCTTGAGCTGTTCTTTTCCGTTTTCATCGGGATATCTTTTTCCACAGCCTGTAAACGAGATCCTGTATCTTGAGGGAGGTCTTCCTGATCCTGTACGTGGCGACCATCCACGCCGAATAGACCCTGTACCACGGCTCGCGCAGGGAATGCTCCCTGCCGCGGCTCGTGTAGCCGTCGACCACGCCGATAACGGCGTCCGCGGAAACGGGCGGATCGCAGACCTTCCGCTTGTCGCCGCAGAACAGGTATTCGCCGTTCTTCACCGCGACGAGGCGGTGCAGGAGGTACTTCCTTTCCCCGTCAGCTTCGGATATGAAAAGAGCCACCGTGCCCTTTTTGATCCGGGCAGGAGGCCTTACGAGCGTCACCGAGTCGCCCTCCGCGCGAAGCATCGGGAGCATGCTGACGCCCTTGGGGGAGAACGTGACCCTGCCGCCCGAAACGAGCTTTTCGGTCAGCAGATCCTCCACCTCATAAAGCGAGGTATGCAGCTTTTTCGGTGCCTCGTCCATTGAGCGGGTTATTTAAGGAGGCCTTCCTTCCCGAGCTTTTCGACGAACCGCTTTATGCCCGCCTTCGCGCGCTCCTCGTCGACGTCATACTCCCCGAGCATGGCGGCAACGAGCTCCTCCTCTGTGGTCTCCTTCTCGAGGAGGCGCCACAGGAAGGCCGCGGTCTCGTTGAGCGTGATCATGCCGTTGAAATCCATCGAGGCCTCCCCCGCGGGAACGACTATGGTCGCGTCCGCGACCTGCCTCAATACAAAACCATCCCTGATCTTCATTATGTTTTACCTCTTTTTGCCGATCATGACGCCGGAGCTTAACACGGCGGCGGAAATATCGTTGATGCAGCCCAGTCTGTAGACGGGCGTCCCGGAAAGGAGCCGGTCGACGGTACGCAGGAGCTCGTCCATCCGCTCCTCGCTGATGTGGCGCACGGTCTGCGAGAGGAGCTTTGCCGCGGCCTCCGCCGTGGGCATGAGCTCGATGAAGTTGTCCTCCGCCCTTTCGACGAAGGCGATCCCGGCGATATCGGCGCTCTCGTTTCGGCTTATGTCGTGCTTGCCGCTCCACGGGGTGCCGTACGCCTTCGCCCCGTTTTCGAAGAGCCGTATCGCGGGCTTGTCGTCGTTGAGTATGTACGCTTCGGGATAAAGTTCCAGCCAGTGGGCGGCGTGGGTCGATTTGCCGACCCCGCACGGTCCGGAGAAGAGATACGTCTTCCCGTCCAGCACTGCCGCCGACGAGTGGAGGAGCATGCCGGAGCGCTTTATCAGCTCGAAGTAGAACTTTGTCCCGGAGAGCATGTACCGCCTTGCGTCGTCGCCGAGGGAGGATATGCCGTCGACACTGCGGATCTCCTCCTCCGAAACGGAGACGGTAAACTCCGGCTCGCCCGATGAAACGCGGTATTTTTCCGCGCGGGAACGGAACATTTCGCCGCAGCCGTCCGCTTCGAACACCAGATCAGCGACCCTGTACACGCCCCGTCCCTCCTTTTTCAGACTATCTTATATTATAGCAGTTTCCCGCCGCCTGCACAATAGTTTTATTCTTCGCGGGCTCTCGTTCAAAAAAACGCGCCGGGGGATTTGTAATCCGCGCGCGTATCTGCTATAATGAGAAAAACGCTTTTGGAGGCTGTCTTGATCCGCTCCGCCGCAGAAAAACGCATCATCCGGCTCACGGCGCTCGCCGCGGCCGCGCTTTTCTGCGCCGTGATTTTCGCCGGATGCAGGACGCCCCGCGTCGATCCCGTGCCTACAGCTTCGGTCATCGACATACCGACGGGCACCGACGGCGCCGAGACGGCCGTCACGCCGGAACCGACGCCCGCCCCTACCGCGGAGCCGGATTCGCTCGAGGGGAAGATACTGGCGGGGCTCATATACCCTCTGAACGGCGGCAAGGCGATCAAGGACGGCTGGGCCGGTGAGGATGTCGACGTCGACGGCGACGGCGTGCCGAACGCTCTGCGCGTCAAAGACACAAACGGCGGCCCGACGTTCTGCATAGACGGCGAACCCTTCCTCGACGTGGGGAGCAGCATAATGCTCGCCTCGCTCGACGGGGAGCATATCGTGTTCGTCGTCGAGACGAAGGGCGTAGACGGCTACCGCGTGTTCTATCCCGATCCCGACGGCAATCTTTACTGTCGCCTGTTCGCCATCGCCCGCAGCGGGAGCGCCGACGGGCTCGTCATCCGCTCCTCCGTCGAGGAATACATCAGGAACGGCCTCGACGTGATGCTGCACAATCCCATGCTCTATTCCCGCGTGAACGGGGACAGGAGGCATATCTCGCTCGATATGGACGGCGACGGCTCGCCCGACGAGATAGTCTTCGACAGCGCCGTACTCTCGGTCAACGGCTCCGAGAACGGACAGATACTCCTTACCACCATGCCCCGCTTCATCTACGACTCCGGCAGGGACGCCATAGTTCTGTACGGCTCGGCGGGCGATTACGCTCTGCGCCTGCGCTATGAGGGCGGCTCCATTGTCGAGGAGATCAGCTACGCGACTCTGCTTTAATACAGGCAAAACAAAAAAGCCCCCGCGGGGGGCCTTTTTTTATTCTCAATCCCTGCTCCATCTGGCGTAGAGGGTGTGGTCGCGCATAAGGTCTATCGGTGTGTTGGGCGACAGCACGTCGCTTCCCGTGAGGTCGAGGCCCCAACCGAGGAACGTGTACCCCTCCCTTTCGGGCTGCGGGGCGAGCGCGTCGCCGTAGACCGCGCGGCGGCCATCCGCGTCCTTCGCGAAGACGAACGCGATGCTGTTTTCCTCCATAGTCCCGCCGACGGGATCGTATGTGATCTCGATCTCGAGCTTAAGATGGCGCTTCGACACGAGGCGGTAGAACTTGTAGTACGCGCCGCTCGAATGGAGTTTGTTGGCGTAGGTCAGGAACTCGTCGGCGGAGCGGCTCTTGAATATCGCGCGGGGGGATATCTCCTCGACCGTCTCGACTATCTTCGGCGTACCGGAGGCGTCGAGCTTGACGTCGGTTATGATTATGCAGTGTCCGCGGTAGATGGGGTTGCCGTGCTCGTCGGTGCCGCTCCTGTTGCAGCAGATCATCGCGTCGCCCGGGCAGAGCGCCTTCAGATCGGCGTAGGTGTACGCGCTCTCATGCCCGCGGGTGGCGGGGACCTGACGCGAGATGTTCCACTCGACGGCGTCGGAGGTGAACATGTACGTGGTCATATGCGGTATCTGCCACGCGTAGGAGAGGAACGCGGAGCAGTCGGAGCCGAGCAGCGCGCCCCAGTTGGCCCCCTGCGCCGTGGCGGCGCGGGCTGCGAGGTCGAAATCCGAGCCCGCCTCGTTGGCCATCCTAAGGAAGTTCGCGATCGAGTACGCGAAATCGGGCGTCGCGCCGGAGTCGGCGTCGACCCAGCCGACGTACTGCTGCTTCCCGACGAAATCGGTCGTGTTGAAGAGCGCGCTCCGCGAATAGGGCATGCTGTTTTCGGGCACGCCGGCCTGATACTTTTTCTGCGAATTGCAGGCGTAGAAGCTGTAGCGCGGGGTCCACGTGTTCGTCCCCTCGGGGCTGCCGAGGAAGGCGAGGCGCATCGCCCTTTCCACGATTATCGCGTCCGCTTCGGAGCATTCGATGCTCGTGAGCCCGCCGTTCGCCGGCTCGGCGGAGGCGGTCTCGGCTCCGCGGCCGCGCGGGAACAGGACCAGCAGCGTCATGAGCGCGGCGGCCAGTGCGGCTATCCTCTTTACGATGCGGACCGAGTTTGACATGCTTCCCCTTCCGTTGGGCATTCGCCCTTTCGATGGATTTTATCATTTTTCGGCGCCCGTGTAAATAGCCGCGGGAAATAAAACCTCTCCCCCGCCCCGTCATATCCCGCGCGGCGCGGGCATATTGAGTAATATGTACAAGCATAAAGCATTTTCATACCGCGCGCGCAGGAAGCGCGCCATACGCCCCGCGGCGCTTATCGCGGCGCTCATGGCGGGGATCGTTATCGGCTTCGGCCTGTCCCCGAGGCAGACGGAGGCGAGGGCCCCCGAATACCCGCTCCTGGCGCTCTCGCCAGAGCTTACGCCGGAGCCGACCGGGGCCGCTCCCTCGCCCGCGGCAGAAGACGAGCCCGTGACCGCCCCCCGTGACGCGTCCATGCCCGAGGTGCGCCTTGCGTCGTCGGCGATCACCGTATGCGTGCACGGCGAGCCCGCCGCGATGGAGCTCGAGGACTATCTCGTGGGAGTGGTGGCGGCGGAGATGTCCGCCTCCTCCGAGCCGGCGGCGCTCGAAGCGCAGGCCGTCGCCGCGAGGACTTTCACCGCGCTGCACATGGAGGGCCGCGCCAAATGCCGGAGCGGCTGCACGGTCTGTTCCGATCCGCACTGCTGTCAGGCCTACATGACCGACGCCGAGCTCCACGCGTTCTGGGGCGATCGGTACGACGCGAACATCGAAAAGATCCGCGCCGCTGTCGGTTCGACGCGCTCTCTCGCGGCGACTTACGGCGGCAAGCTCATAAGCGCTCTGTACCACGCCTCCAGCGGCCCCGCGACGGAAAGCAGCGCGGAGGTGTTCGCGGTGGCGCAGCCCTACCTCGTTTCGGTCGACAGCTGCGAGGGCGAGAAGGAGACCGTATCCGTGCAGGAGTTCTCGGCCGAGGAGGCGGCGGCGAAGCTCAACGAGGCGTTCCCGCAGGCGGGGCTGACGGTGCCCCTGTCCCCCAAGGATTTCGAGGTATGGGGCCGCACCCGCTCCGGCAGGGTACAGCTCATCAGCATCGGCGGGGCGGTGATCTCCGGCGTGCAGATGCGCGCGGTGCTGGGGCTCAGGAGCACGGCGTTCAGCGTGGAGCACGACGGCTTCACTCTGCGGTTCACCTGCACGGGCTACGGACACGGGGTAGGCATGAGCCAGCTCGGAGCGAACGAGATGGCGAGAGCCGGCAGCACTTTCGAGGAGATATTGAAGCATTTCTACACGGGAACGGAGCTTGCTCTGCTGACATACGGGGAATAAGCGCCGCTCCCCCTTTTTTCATTTGCCAAACGTCCTCTTTTATGATAGAATATTTAGGTTATAACGATTCGAAAGAGGATGCACGTGGAAAAGCCGGTAAAAGAGAACAAGATGGGGACCATGCCGATAGGCAGGCTCATGTTCAACATGTCCCTGCCGATGGTGATATCGATGCTGGTGCAGGCACTTTACAACGTCGTGGACAGCATTTTCGTCGCGCGGATCGATACCGCGATGACCGAGAACGGCGTGAACAACGCTCTGACCGCGGTCGGCCTCGCCTACCCCATACAGCTTTTGATGCTCGCCGTCGCCATAGGAACGGCCGTCGGCATGAACTCGCTCATGAGCCGCCGCCTCGGCGAAAAGCGCTTTGACGAGGCCAATTCCGCCGCGTCGAACGGCCTGTTCCTGGAGTTCGTTTCGGCGCTCGTGTTCCTCGTGCTGGGCCTCACGGTGATAGGCCCGTTCTTCCGCATATTCACCGACGACGACGTGCTGTACGGCCTTGGCATCAGCTATCTGCGGATCTGCATGGTGTTCGGCATGGGTCTCTTCATCCATCTGGGCTTCGACAGGATACTGCAGTCCATGGGCAAGACGACGCTCTCCATGGCCGCGCAGCTCGCGGGAGCCGTCACGAATATCGTGATGGATCCGATACTCATATTCGGCCTTTTCGGCTTCCCGAAGCTCGGTGTGGCCGGCGCCGCCATCGCGACGGTGCTCGGCCAGTGGGTCAGCATGGTGATATCGCTGCTGCTTGTGGTCTGCGGCGAGCATGAGATAAAGGTCTCGTTCCGCGGCTTCCGCCCGAGCGGGTATTCCATAAAGGAGATATACCGCGTCGGAGCGCCGTCGATAGTAATGCAGGGCATCGGCTCCGTTATGAACACGGGCATGAACTTCGTGCTGACGCGGTTCCTGACCGACGGCATGGGCGTTTCCATAATGAACATCTATTATAAGATGCAGTCGATAATCTTTATGCCGATGTTCGGCATAACCAACGCCTCCATGTCGATAATCGCGTACAACTACGGCGCGAAGGACTACCGCCGGCTGATGTCCGCGTGGAAGCGCACGCTCGTTATCTGCGTGATAATAATGACCGCGGGCTTCATCTGCTTCCAGATATTCCCGCGGCAGATAGTCTCCGTATTCGACAAGAAGGGCGCGATAACCGGCGCGGGCATAAACGCCTTCCGCACGATATCGATACATTTCCCGATAGCGGCGGTCTGCATAACCTGCGGCACGCTGTTCCAGGCGACGGGCAAGGGCATGTACAGCATGATAGTCTCGCTCATGAGGCAGCTGTTCGCGCTGCTCCCCGCGGCGGCGATACTCGCCCTCGTCACCCACGACCTCAACTGCGTATGGTGGTCGTTCATAATCGCCGAGGGAGTGTCCCTCGCCGTCAGTCTCATATGCCTCTCGCGGCTCAGAAGGAACGAGCTCGCCGCGATAAAGCCGAAGAAGGAACGCGCCCGTATCTCCAATGAAGCCCGATAACCAAGGAACCGACAATATGAAAAGATCTCCGTTAAAAAAAACAATATGCGCGCTCCTCGCGCTGATCATTGCGCTCTCGCTCGCCGCCTGCTCGCAGGAAAAGGCGGTGCTGATAGTCGATATAGGTTCGCCTACAGAGCAGACCGCCGCGCTGCCGACAGAAGCGCCCACCGAAGCGCCGACGCCGGAGCCTACCGCGACGCCCGTACCTCCGTTCGTGCCCGCAGACGTCGAGGAGGCGGTGCGCGTTTACGAATCCTACAAGCTGGCGTATGATCCGATCGACCGCGCTAAGGTCGAGCCGAATTACCCCATCACGCAGCCCCGCTACTCAATGGGCGAGGACGGCGTTTACCGTTCCTCTTCCGCAACGGGCGACAACGAGGCTGTCATAATGCTGACCGGCGACCTTATGTGCCAGACCCGCCAGCAAGAGGCGGGCAAGACCGCGACCGGGTATTCCTTCATCGAGAGTTTCGACTACGTGAAAAGCATCTTCGCCACGGCAGATTTCGTCGTCGGCAACCTTGAGGCGACGCTCTCCGAAAGCGCGCCGTATATGGCCGAATCCATAGAAGTCGAGGGCAGACCGCACCTTAACTCCCCTGCTTCCTTCCTCGAGGCGGTGCGCTACGCAGGCTTCGATATGGTCGTGATGAGCAACAACCACAACTGCGATTCCGGCGTTCGCGGCATTTACGATACCCTCGACAGGGTGGACGAGTACCGTCTTATCCACACCGGTCTTTACCGCAATACCGTGGAGCCCCGCTATAACGTGATCGACGTCGACGGCATAAAGATCGCCGTTTTGAGCTACTCCGTCTATTTCAACACGAAGGAGGAGCATCTTACCGCCGCCGGGCGCGACGCTCTACTTAACATTTATTCAAAGGAAAAGGTCGAAAGGGATTCCGCCGCAGCGCGCGCCGCGGGAGCGGAGTTCGTATTCGTTTACATCCACTGGGGCACAGAGTACATGAACGAGCCCGACGATTCCCAGTTCTTCTACGCCAAGCAGATCGCCGACGCGGGCGCCGATTTCATAGTCGGCTCGCATCCGCACGCGCTGCAGCCCTATTCCACGGTAAAGAGCTCCGATGGCCGCACCGTGCCCGTGATCTACTCCATGGGCAATTTCGTTTCGCATCAGACGAAGGTCTGCACGAAGGATACGATAATACTGCGCGTGGTTCTGAAAAGGGACGAGACCGGCGCGATCACGCTGAGCGAGCAGGGCTATATCCCCTGCAGGGTGTACAAGCTATTCCTCAATAAGGATTACGCCATCGTGCCTGTCGTAAAACCGTACAACAACGGCATGACGAGCGCGTATTTCGCCCCCGCTTATCAGCGCATCACCGAGATCATCGGAAACAAGATAAAGGTGCTCGGCACGCTGTAAAACAGGCGATCACTTCTTATGAGCGAATTCGCTTAAGGAGATGCGAATCTTCATACCTAAAAAAGCCAACGTATAACAAAAGCACGCTCGGCGGAGCGTGCTTTTTTACGCGGTACATCAGGTGTTTTTGGTGAAGCTTTCGCCGCATTTGGGGCAGGTGATCCTGATCCTGCCCTTGCCCTTCGGCACTCTGACCGTCTGGCCGCATTTGGGGCATTTGAAAAAGCGGTGCGTCCTGCGCTGGCGGAAGCGGGTCTTCGTCTCGTTCCTCAGTCTCGCGGCAGGCGCGGCGATATGCGAGCGGTACCATTCGTACTCCGCGCGTCGGGCGGTGAGGTCGCGGCTGAATATCCTGAACGTGCTGTAGCCCAGGACCGCGAGCGCGATGATCCAGAATACCGCTCCGAGCACCTTTCCCACGGTATCGGGCGCCGCGGCGCGTATCACCGCCGATATTATAAAGCTCGCGAGCGAGACAAAGCTCAGCACCGTCGTAAGACCGTCGCCGCCGTATCTGCCCGTCAGGAACCTTTTCATCCTCTCCTTGAACTTCATATCCTCATCCCTTCCGTTTCGTTCTGTTATTAGGATATTACAGCCGTTCACGCGTTATTTCAAGGCCCCGGCGCGATTCTTTACAAAGAGTTTACACAGTTTTTACCCGCGCGGCGGCGGGCCTCGTTGACAGGCCGCCGAACGGAGATTATAATCAGACTAAGAAAAAAGGCACCTGCGGCGCCGCCCCGAAAGGAGGATCCCGATGGAAAAGATCTATAACAACGCGCTCCGCCTTATGGAGGGCGGGCTGTACGAGGAAGC
Source organism: Clostridia bacterium (assembly GCA_017619735.1). Lineage (GTDB taxonomy): Bacteria > Bacillota > Clostridia > Christensenellales > CAG-138 > UBA3857. Next base: position 8,918 of record JAFZRT010000045.1, on the reverse strand, counting down.
CGCCGACGAGTTCGGCCGCATACCCGATTACAGGGATTCGCGCGAGCTTCGGGAGCAGTGCCTTGAGCTTGCCTCCGACGACGATAAGGACAGGATCTACGCCGCCGCTGTAAAGGCGTCCCTTTCCCCCATCGTCAGCGGTCAGGAGAAGGCGATAAACCTCTTCCGCCGCATACCCGGCTGGCGCGATTCGGATCAGAAGATCCGCGAGGCCGAGGAAAAGATCGTTAAGATCCGCCGGGATTCGGAGACCGAGCGCGCCCGCGCACGTGCCGCCGCCGACAAGGAGGAGCGCAGGAAGAAGCTCATAAGGAGGATCATAATACTCGCCTCCGTTATACTCGTTGTGGGCACGGGGCTCTTCTTCGGCGGGCGTCACCTCTACCGGACGAAGATCGAACCGCGGCTCTGCTACAACAGGGCTATGGCCCTCATCGAAAAGGGCAATGACCGCGAGGCGTATCTGCTGCTTCGCGGGATCGACTATCTCGACAGCGCCGATCAGGTCGCCCGCATAGTCAGGGACGAGCTGAAGACCGCCGCGGCGGGAGACACGGTGCTGTTCGGCATGTACGAGCAGGACGAAAACCGTCTTAACGGCAAGGAGCCCATTGAGTGGATAGTCCTGAAAAAGGAGGGCAGCCGGCTGCTGCTCGTCACGAAATACGCCGTTGAAGGCCGCCCGGTGCAGGCGGACTACCTTGATGTGGAGGTCTGCTGGGCGACCAGCGATCTGCGCAAGTGGCTCAACCGCGACTTTCTGACTTCGGCCTTCAGCTCCGGCGAGCGGAAGATCATTCACCGCGAGACGGCGCAGACCCCCGACAACCCGTATTATGCCTGCATCGCCTGCGTGAACACGAAGGATTATCTCTTCATACCGAGCGCCGAGGAACTGGAGCTCTACTTCCCGACGGAGGAGGACCGTCTCCTCTTCCCCACACTGTACGCCTCCAGGCGCCGCGGCGCGTACGGCGGCCCGACCACCCCCACCTGGTGGTGGCTCAGGACCTCCGGCATGAACGACGTGGTCCCGAGGATGGTCGTCGTCAGCCCGCAGGGCGACATCATCTGGGTAGGCCACTACACCGACAACCGCAACTACTCCGTGCGCCCCATGACCTGGGTCGAGCTCGGATCGGAATAACAGCATGATCGAAGCAGCAAAAAAACTCCCCCGCGCTCTGCGCGCCATACTCTTTCACCTGCTGCAGCTCACTTGGTGCCTGCCGCAGAACCTGCTTGGCGCGGCCGCCGCGCTCGTGTTCCGCGGGAAAAGGTACCGCTACCACGGCTCGCTCGTGACCCTCTACCGCGGGGAAAAGCGGGCGGAAAAGCTCGGCGCGTTCTCGCTTTCCGCGTTCATATTCATACCGGAGACGTGGAGCGAGGACTACCGCCGCAGCGTCGCCGTGCACGAGTACGGCCACGTCGTGCAGTCGCTGATGCTCGGGCCCCTGTACCTGCCCGTGGTGGGGCTGCCCTCGGTGATCTGGTCGAGGAGGTTCGGCAAACACTACTCCCGCTACCGCACGCGGGGCGTCGGCTACACCGACCGCTTCCCGGAAAACTCCGCCGACCGCCTTGGCGAGCGGTACACCGGCGAGAGCGCGAAATAACAAAAAAAGCTTCCCGAAGCATCGGGAAGCTTTTTTATTTGCGGATCATCTTATCGCGCCGCGTATCCTGAGCCCGTTCTTTAGGGCGCCGATATCCGCCCTGTCGAACTCGCCGGAGCTCTCGCCGCCTATCGACCAGAGGAGGCCCGGCTCGTTCTCTATCGTTATCTCGTCCGCGCGGGTGAAGAACAGGGCGGAATCCCCGTATTCGCCCGTGGCCAGACTGCGGATTATGGAGCCCGCGTCCGAAACGCGCCTGATGTTCCTTACGAGCAGCAGCTCCAGCGCCTTCCTTTCCGTAAGGCCCTTATCCCGCCCGCGGCGGATGCGCCTGCTCAGCTCGTCCGTGGCGCAGACCGCGCCGAAGAGATAATCCCCCTCCTGCCGTACGCCGTCGGCGGTTATCCGCAGATGGTGAGGGCCGTTCTTTTTCGCCCCCTTCAGCCCTTCCACGATGTACGCGGAGTAGCCGAAGCGGTTCTTCATGCTCTGATCGGTCGAATACCCCATCCACGAGAACGCGCCGAACGCGGCCGTGCCGAGGAAATATCTGCCGCCGAAAATGCCGAGGTCGACGGTCTTTTCCCCGCCGTCGACAATGCGCCGCGCGGCCTCGGTGATGCTTTTAGGCATGCCGTGAGCGGAGGCGAATTCGTTGGTGCTGCCGCAGGGGATATGCCCTATCGGCAGATCGGCTCCGGCGCGGAGCATGCCGTTGAGTATCTGGTAAAGCGTGCCGTCGCCGCCCGCGCTGACTATTATATCGTGCTGAGAAGCAAGGCGGAACGCGATATCCTCCTCCTCGCCGGGGGCGGATGTGACCGCCTCCGTGACGGTGCAGCCCGCGGCGGAGAATATCTCCGAGACCTGCGGGAGCTTTTGCGCCATCGCGCGCTTGCCCGCGGCGGGATTCGCTATGAGCAGAAGCTTTTTTCCGTGCAGATACTCGCTCATTGCTCTTCTCCGCGGGGCACGCTCTTCAGGCCTTCGCCGCTTTCGACCATGCGCCAGTAGCCCTCGAAATCGTTGACGTACCGTCCGTAGGCGTCGTACCAGCGCCGCTCCATGAACGTTACCGGCCTGTGCTTCTTCAGCCCGCGGGCCAAGCGGTCGACGCCGTCCTGCAGATGGACGCAGACCCTCTCCCTCTGCTCATTCGCGGGGAGCTCGGGGTCGTACTCGATGGGAGCGCCGATACATATCGCGCGGTTGCTGCGCTCGACGTACACGGGATAGTATTTGACCTTTTTGCCGGTCTTTTTCCAATAGTATCTGCCCACGTCGACGAACCCGCGCTGGAGCTCGTTCACGTATTCGGAATGGCCGACGGGCGACTCGGCGAATATCACGAGATCCTTCCCGCTTTCCAGCTTTTCCGCGCTCTTTTTGAGCGTTTCGACTGCCCGGCGGTCATGGTACACGGGGACGGAGTCGACGTTCTCCAGTATGGGCGGGAGGGCGACGCGCACCGCCTTTGCGAGAAGGCGCCAGAACGGCTTGAACCTGCGGCTTTCGCCGATCAGCACGTCGTGAAAGGCGTAGCTTTCGCACCCGCGCTTGTCCATTGCGCAGGCGATGATCCAGTTCGCATGGGGGCGGGGAAAATCGAGCGTGATCATGACGGGGCCGCGGATCCTTGCGTGATTGCACACGAATACCCCCGGCGCTTCGTCGGGGGTCGTTTCGCAGACGGTCCTTGCTTTGGGATAGACAAGGCGCGCCAAAAAGCATATGAACTTGAAATATCCTCTTGAAGACATCTTCAGACGGCCGCCAGCTTATCAAGCCCGAGCTTCAGCCTTCTCAGCGCCTCACCGCGGCCAAGGAGCGCGGCGATCTCTATCGCGCCGCCGGGGGTGACCGTACGGCCGGACATGGCGATCCTTACGGGCCAGAGCAGCGTGCCGTTCTTCATGCCGTTCGCCTCCGCGTAGCCGATGAGCAGGTCGTGGAGCGCGGTCTCGTTCCAGTCGGGAAGCGCCTCCATGAGGGGTATAACGCTCTCCAGCACCGCTTTCGACACCTCGGGATTCGTCTTCGACTTCTTGTTGGTGAAGAGCTCGATATCGTATTCGCCGAGCTCCGCGAGGAAATCGACCACGTTGGCGATATCGGAGAAGACCTCCGTCCTCGGCTGCAGTATCCTGATGAATATCTCCTCGTTTTCGGGCTTTGCGGCCATCTCGCCGAGGCCGGCCCTGCAGAGCCAGGGCAGCGCCTTTTCGAAATACGCCTTGCCGTCCATGCGCCGTATGTACTCGGCGTTCATCCACCTGAGCTTATTGTGATCGAATATCGCGGGGGATTTGGAAAGGCCCTCGAGCGAGAACGCCTCCTTCAGCTCGTCCAGAGTGAAGAACTCCCTCTCGTCCCCGGGGCTCCAGCCGACGAGAGCGAGATAATTGATTATCGCCTCGGGCAGATACCCGAGGTTGACCAGATCCTCGAAAGTGGCGTCGCCGTCGCGCTTGGAGAGCTTGTGCGTGGCGTCGCGCATAATGGTCGTAAGGTGCACGTAGGTCGGCTTCTCCCAGCCGAAAGCGTCGTACAGGAGATTGTACTTCGGCGTGGAGGACAGATATTCCATTCCGCGCAGCACGTGCGTCACGCCCATTGTGTGATCGTCGATGACGTTCGCGAAGTTATAGGTGGGCATACCGTCCGCCTTGATGAGTATCATGTCGTCGAGCTCGCTGCAGTCGACCTCAATATGCCCGAAAATGGCGTCGTCAAAATCGGCCTTGCCCTCAGTGGGGACGTTCTGCCTTATGACGTAGGGCTCGCCCGCGGCTATGCGGCGCTCGACCTCCTCCTTCGAAAGCGAGAGGCAGTGCTTGTCGTATTTGAAAGTGCCGCCCTCGGCCTCGACCGCGGCCCTGCGCTCGTCAAGCTCCTCCTTCGTGCAGAAGCAGTAATACGCCTTGCCCATCTCGACGAGCTGCTTGGCGTAGGGCAGGTACATATCCTTGCGCTGCGACTGCACGTAGGGGCCGTATTCGCCGCCCACGTCGGGACCCTCGTCCCATGTGAGCCCCGCGGTGCGGAGTGTCTTGTAGACCATCTCCTCCGCCCCCTCGACGAAGCGGGCCTGGTCGGTGTCCTCTATGCGGAGCATGAAAACGCCGTCGTTCTTCTTTGCCCACAGCCACGCGTAGAGCGCGGTGCGGAGATTGCCCACGTGCATGAAGCCCGTGGGGCTGGGCGCAAATCTCGTTCTGACCTTCATTTATTTGCCTTTCCCGGCGATCAGCCGTGTTGTTTCCGTATCGTTTCCGTCAGACGGAAGCGGTGTATCCTCTCAAAATGAACCCGAAGGGCGATCCGGGCGCTCTTTCCAGCCTGACGACCGCGTGGCAGATATAGCTGCTCACGGGGGAGCCGTATCTGCCGTCCATGACGTCGCCCTTTATGACTATGAGCCCGTCCTCGACGGCGGCCTCCGCCATGTCGACGTTGCACTCATATCCCGCGCGGGAGGCGAGCACGCAGTAGAAGCCGTCCTTAACTTCGATATCATGCGCGTCCTTATCCACGCCGGGGAATTCGACCCCGAAGCAGCCCCTGAACACGCTCTCGAAGCGCTCCGCAGGCACGTTTATCCTGCCCGCAGAGGGGGCTATCCCGAGGGTCGGCGCGACTAGTCCCATGAACTTGGTCGCGGTAAAGGGCGATATCTCCCCGTTTTCGATGTTTTCTCCTCGGATGGCGGCCGCCGCCGCGGCATAGCTCATGAGCTCCGCCGCCATGCGGTATTCGTCCGCGCTCATCACCCTGCCCACGAAATCGGGGCATACGTCCGCGAACTTGACGACGAACGCCAGCTCGCCCTCCTCGTACGGCGCGAGCAGTCCGGCCTTTACGTACACGACGCAGCCGTCCTCCGTCGCCTTCGCGCCGTGCTGCACGTCTATCGCCGCGAGCACCGTGTTTGCGTCGGCCTGATAATACCCGGGCCTGTCCTTGATGCTCCGCGCTATGAGCTCCGCGACGCGCTCCTCCGCACGGTAGGAGAGGAAGATATCGCGCATATTGATCTCGCCTCCGCGGTCGTCGAACATATAGGCGTGCGTCTCGGTAAAGGGCTGCGCCTCGAAGCAGTGCTTCTCCGTGAAAACGATGTTCGTCACGCCGTTCACGTATTCGACCTCGCAGGATACCTGCGTATAGGGGGGATGCGCTATCGCCGCGGGCATGTACTGCCGCTCGATGCGCTCCTCAAGATCCTCGATATAGCCCTCGACCGCCGCGTTGAGATACCCGCCGGCATAGTGTTCCATCGAGAACTCCGGTTTTTCGATAGTGCAGGCGTAATCGCAAGTCTCGTAATCGGCGTCCTCCGGCCAGTACCTTATGTAATGGGTCTTCGTGCAGGGCGCCTCCGGCAGGGGCGTGGTGTGCGGGACCTCGGTTGGATCGGGGTTTTGGGGCTTCATGCCGCATGCGGAAAGCGCCGCCGGCAGCATAACGCAGGCGAGCGCAAGCGCTGTGAGTTTTTTTAATGCGTTTGTGAAGCCCATTTTCTCTCCTTTTTTGCCGCTCCGTCAGACGAGCCCGACCGCGCGCATTATCAGCATGAGCGCGGGCACGAGCACGAAGCAGCCCAGCGTAGTCAGGCACATGCCCGCCGCGACAAAGCTCTCGTCCGCGTCGCAGGACGCCGCGAGCACGACCGCCTGGGTCATTACGGGCATCGCCGCCTCGACGACGAACACGCCGGAGCCGACGCCGCCGAGCCCCAGCGCCATGCACAGCAGGAGCATCACCGCGGGCGCGGCGATGAACCTTACCAGTATCGCGGCGATCATATCCCTGTCGGGCTTAAGCGACCTGACGCCGTATTCATGCAGCGCGGAGCCGATGTACAGGAGCGCGAGCGGGGTCACGATATTGCCGACGTAGGAGCACATCCTGACGAACGAGCTCTGTACGAGTGTGACTATCCCGTGCCCGCCCCAGGAGGTGAACGCCTCCATGAAGCCGGCGTTCCTGCGGAGCCGATACTCCAGTATGAGCAGGGGTATTGCGATCATCAGCGCGATGAGCGGCGGGGAGAGAAGCTTTTTGAGGTTCAGCTTCGGCTTCGCCTCGCCCCTGCCCGCTTCGCCGCTCTTGTTGATTAGGTAGTTCCCGACGGTCCAGAAGAAGGTCGTGTTGACCATGTAGAATATCATCACGTACGGGACGGCCGCCTCTCCGAAGAGGCCCGTGTTCATAGGCAGCCCCACGAATATCGAGTTGGAGAACGCGCACATGACGACGAAGCCGCCGCGCCTCACGGGGGCGGGCTTCAGTATGAGCGCGAGCAGCAGCCCTATCGCGAGAGTCGCCGCCATCGACAGTATGGGGAGACCAATGAGCAGCAGCGGATTTTCCAGCTTGTCGAGATCGAGGGAGCCCAAAATATTGCTCATAACGAGGGCGGGCATGCCCGCGTTGATTATGAGCTTTGTCATGAGCCCCTTATGCTCCCGCCTGATATAGCCCCTGCGGGCGAAAAGCCAGCCAACGGCGACGATGCACATAACGATCGCGACCGCGGCAAGCGAATGCAGCAGCGTTTCTGTCATAGCTTTCCTTCGGCGGATACAGCCCGATCAAAGTTACAAAGATTATAGCACATCTTATTTGATAAGGCAAAGGAATGTTTGAAGCGGCATTTTCCCCCGCGGGATGCGCCGGAGGGTGCACTCACTTAAGGAGACGCAGGTTTTCGGCCTGTAAAGCAAACAGAAACATAAACAGATCCGCGGCCGAAAACCGCGAAGCGTCTCAAAAGAGGAGATCTTTGCGCCCGTCGAGGCGAAAAGCGCAGGAATACTCGTCAGCGGTCTTTCGAGCATTTTCAACGAAGAGGGGCGCAAAAAGATACCTTTTGAGGCTGTGTATCCTTATGTGAATGCGCCCAATGTCAAACTTTTTCTTTTTCCGGTGTTGCTTCCCGCCCGCACGGATGATATAATGTATATTGAGAAAGAGCCGAGGCTCAAAAATAACCTTCAGGAGGGAATGAATATCATGAAGAAGATACTTGCGCTCCTCGTCGCGCTGATGATGGTCATGCTCTGCGTGCCCGTCACCGCCGTGGAGACCGAAGACTGGGATCCCGTCGGCACGGATATCTCCGCAGTGCACGCGGCGTATCTTACCGCGGGCGGCAACCCCTCGACGACCAACTTCCTCACCGCCGAGGATTTCGCCTCCCACGTCATAACGTTCATCAACGTCTGGTCCGACGGCTGCGGCCCCTGTGTTGCCGAGATGCCCTATTTCCAGCAGGTGCATGAGGAATACGGCGATCAGGGCGTACTCGTCGTCGGCTGCTGCTCCCTGTGGATCAACGGCTCCTATTCCGGCGAGTGGAACCATCTGCAGAACAACGGCTATACCTACATGAACGTCATTCAGGACTCCGTCCTGCAGTCGCTCTATTCCCACAATAACTACGTTCCCCAGACCTTCATCGTAAACAGCGAGGGTATCGTCATCGACTTCATCGGCGGCGGCACGACCTACAACAACCTCGTCAACAAGATCGGTTACTGGCTCGGCGTTTATTCCGACAACTACTACGACGTTGATTTCGTCAACGGCGTCACCGGCGAGATCTTCGCGACCCAGTCCGTGCATGCCGGCTACATCCCCGTATATCCCGAACCCCCGGAGGTCGAGGGCTATACCTTCTCCAGCTGGGATCCCGCATCCCCGCCCATCATCACCGGCCCGACCACCATCACCGCGAATTACATTATCAAGACCTACCGCGTACGCTTCTATGACAGCATCACGGGTGAAAAGATCGCGACGAGATATGCCCAGCACGGCGGCGCGGTGCCCAATGTGCCGGCCCCGCCCGAGCATGAGGGCTTCGTATTCGTCGGCTGGGATCACGATATCACCTGCGTGACCGAGGCGATGGACGTTTACACGATCTATGCGGTCAACGGAGACATCCAGACCGGCGACGCCAACGGCGACGGCGAGCTCACCACCACCGACGCGCTGCTGATACTGCGCTACGCCATGTCGCTCGAGACCATTCCCGACGCTCTCCTTGATTACTGCGACGTGGACGGCAACGGTGTCATCAACACCTCCGACGCGCTCGCGCTTCTGAGGATAGTGCTCTTCGGCTGATAATAACGCAAAAAAAGCGGAGCTTTGGGCGCATTCACATAAGGATACACAGCCTCAAAAGGTATCTTTTTGCGCCCCTCTTCGTTGAAAATGCTCGAAAGACCGCTGACGAGTATTCCTGCGCTTTTCGCCTCGATGGGCGCAAAAATCTCCTCTTTTGAGACG
>JAFZRT010000007.1 GCA_017619735.1 Clostridia bacterium | reverse complement strand
GCGCCGTAAGCATAGGTCTGCGTGGTGTAGGCCTCGCCGTTGACGGTGTAGGTGATGGTGTACTCGTTGACCGTCAGGGTCGCGTCAAGGGTGAGGTCCTGAGCGGGCATGGTCTCGGGTACGGTCCAGCCGCTGAAGGTGTGTCCCTCGGGCACTTCGTACTCGGGAGCGGTGACGGCGGCGCCGTAAGCATAGGTCTGCGTGGTGTAGGCCTCGCCGTTGACGGTGTAGGTGATGGTGTAGTTGTTCGGGTTATAGGTTACGATGACGGTCGTGTTCTCGTTGAGAGTGCCGGAAACGACGGCGGGATCGGGGGTGTATCCCTCGATCGCGGGGCTCTCGACGGAGTACTCGGAACCGGCTTCAAGCGTGGCGGTATAGGGCTCGTTGGCCTCAGTGCCGTCCGCATACTGATAGTTGATGGTGAGCGTGTATTCCTGCGGTACGGTCACATAGACCTTGCCGTCGATGACCGTGACGTCGGTATGCGGCTGCCCGGTGCTGACCGTAACGAAATACTTGGACTCGAGAACGGTTATGGGAAGCGGCAGATAATCGCCGACCTCGTCATGCTGCAGATCGTCGGCGCCGGGGATCGCGGTCCACTGGAACTTGAACCTTGCCATGTCGCCGCCCATCTGCACGCCGTTATACTGGAACGAGGTAATATACATTCCGAGGACGTTGTACCATTTGCCGGTTTCGCCCAGGGGATTGTTGCCTGTCTGGCCCTCATAATTGATATTGAAAACGAAGGAGGGCTTATCTGAATATGCCTCTTCATCATCCCAAGTATTGTAGATCTGCGTAGTCAGTGAGCCTGACCAATCGACGCTGCCGGAAGCACATGTAAGGAACCTGTGATCGTACTCGATCAGCCAGTTGCCGGAATAGAGGGAGGAGGCGGCGGAAACGGATATCTTCCAGAAGAACATATCGCCGACTGCGATGTTCTCATCCGTTACGGTCTCGCCTGTGTAGGTGACCGCGGGTGCGCTCGGAGCAGCGGTGGGTTCGGGGGTGGGCTCGGCGGTGGGTTCGGGAGTGGGCTCCTCGGTGGGGGCCGGCCCGCTGACAGTGACGTTTATGCTGCCGGGAGTCGTGGTGACATCCTCATAAACGTAGGAATGCTCGATCCCGCCCGTCTCGTTGACCTGGAAGATGTAGCTCTCATTATTCACCAGTCCCACGGGGATCGTGGCGGAGGACTCGGGAACGGCCTTCCACTCAAACTTGAGCCTCAAAACCTGACCGGCGACGTTGACGCCGACTATCCCCGGAGCAAAGGTCTTTGTGTACATAACGGCACTGACCGTTCCGGGATCGGCATCGTTTATCGTTATATCGATCTTGTCGGATGAAAAATCTTCTTCATCGTGTTGGGCGTTGATCAGCGACATGATCCCGCCCGAGAATGTAGCGGAAGTATTCTTCAGCGTGAGGTAATCGGTATCATAGGTGATAGTCCATACGGCGTTCGCGAGATTGGAGTTCTCCGAAATCGTGAAGTACCAGTAGAACGTATCCCCGACCTGGGGATCGGTCACGTTATAGGTGTCGCCCGTGAAGGTGACGGAAGAACCCGGCAGTACGTCATATGCCGGATCGCGGCCTTCGGCTTCGACGGGGACTCTGTCGATAGCTATGCTCTCGAATGCCTTCGCAAATACGCTCATGGGTACCAAAGCAAGTACCATGACCGCAGCGAGTGCAATGCTCAACAGTTTTCTGGTCATTGGTTGCATTCCTCCATAAAATTTTGGTTTTGGATAAAACCTACCATTAGAATCTTACCACCGAATTGAAAAATGTCAAGATGTATATTGCAGATTTCACAAGATTGCCGCATTTCTTTTTTATTTCAATAGGATGCCTTTTTTTCGCCCGCCGAATAAAAAAGAAGGCGGGTCAAACTGCCCCGTCCTCCCGAAAATCGATCAGATAAGCTCCTTCCCCGCCTCGCCCAGCTCCTCCCTCAGGGCCTTGAGCGCCTGCTTTTCTATGCGCGATACGTACGATCTTGAAATGCCGAGCATTTTCCCGACCTCCCTCTGCGGTCTGGGCTCTCCCCCGTCGAGCCCGAACCGCAGTATGACTATGCGGCGCTCCCTCTCCGGCAGCGCCTTTTCGACGGCGGAGCGTATCCTTTCCGCCGAGACGGAGTCCATCGCGCTTCCGAAAACCGCGTCCTCGTCCGTGCCTATAATGTCGCCGACGGTGATCTCGTTCCCGTCGCGGTCGACGCCTATCGGCTCCTCCAGACTCACGTCGCCGCGGCGTCTGCGCTCGCTCCTTATCGACATCAGTATCTCGTTCTCGATGCATCTGCCCGCGTAGGCGGCGAGCGATCTCCCGCGGGAAGGGCTGTAGGTCGACACGGCCTTTATGAGGCCTATCGAGCCGATCGATATGAGGTCGTCGGTATCCCGCCCCCGGCCGCGGTACTTGCCCGCGATATGCGCGACGAGGCGCAGATTGCGCTCTATGAGCTCGCTGCGGGCGTCCTCGTCGCCTTCGGCGAGCCTTGCAAGGAGCGCCGCCTCCTCCTTCTCCGTCAGCTTCTCGGGGAAGCCGTTCCTGCCGTCCACGTATCCCGTGAAAACGAACAGCCGCTTGAAAAACTCTATAAGCGCAGTGAGCATTCCGCCTGCTCCTCTCATTCATCTGATATCGATCCTATGCTCGCAATCCGGCGGTATTCGGCTTTTTTCGATAAAATCGGGCAATAAAAAAGGCGGCATGAGCCGCCTTATGGTTCGGGTCGTCAGCGGGGAACGGTCACATAGCGCAAAACCAGCAGCGCGTCTGCGGTATCGATAGTACCGCTGCCGTCATAGTCCGCGTTCTCGATATGCGGGAGCGTATCCAGAAGCCCCATGGCGTAGCGCAGTATGAGCAGCGCGTCGGCGGTGTTGACGACGCCGTTGCCGTCCACGTCGCCGAGCAGGCCCGCGAGCTGATCGCCCGAGTAGAACACGTTATCCACCCAGACGCAGTCGCTGCCGCCGCTGACGGAATAGTCCTTCGTGAAGCTCCATTTGAAAGTGTAGCTGCCGTCGGACTGCGCGGTGAAGGTCTCGCTCTGCCAATCGTGCTCGCCGGAGACGGTGAGCCGCGTCGCGCCGTTGACGATGAAGAGAAACTTGTCGTAATTCTCCTCCGAGCTGACCTTGTAGTCGAACGAGACGGTCTCGCCCGCCTGCATGTCTATCGTGACGGTGAAGCTGCTCTCGGAGCTGTCTGCGCCGGAGTTGCCGCTCATTCCCGCTATCCTGCCGTCCTTGACCGTGCCGGCAAAGGGATACTGCGCGGAGGGCGTGAAGTGCAGAGTGCCGTTTTCGACGTTGAGGGCGTAGTCGAGATCGATGGTCTCGCTCTCGCCGAGCCACTGGCCGTCGAGCCATTCTATGCGGGAGGCGAACCAGCTCTTGAGCTGGGTCACGCCGTTTACAAAGCGCACGCCCCATTTCGCCTCGTCGCGGGGGACGGCGGCGGAGAGGTATGCGGCCTGGCTGTCGATCATGGCGAGCATCGCGGGGATCATGCTGCGCCTGTATTCGGCGTATTTCTCCATCAGCGCGGTGCGGAACTCCCCGTGATCGTCATAGAGGGTGTCGAACCACGGGCAGGAGCTGTTGATCGCCATGAAGTCCTGCGGGCTCGTGGCGTTGGGGCAGTCGTAATAGTCGTTGTGCGTATGGTCGGCGTTGTTCCACGTGGTCGCCGGGTTGCCGTAGGCAAGGTCGAAATCCCACGGGGCTGTCAGATAAAGCTTGTCGTCCTGGGACTTTTTGACCATGTAGCAGCTCGTCTTGAGGTTGCCGTCGATGTTCTTCGACAGCTCCTGGACTATAATGAAATCGATCCACGAATCGACGTCGACGTATCTCGTATAGGGTTCGCCGCTCGTGCCCATTACGGCGTCGTGCAGATCCTGCATGTAGTTTTCGAGATAGGAGAGCATCTGGCTCCTGAGCTCGCTGTCGTCGGGCTCCGGCTCCTTCAGCACGAAGTAGTCCTTGCTCTGATTCGCCCAGTAGGGGCAGTTGAACCACTGATCGGCGGAGTAGTCGATCTTGCCGTCGATGTCCTTCTCGATGAGATAGCCGCCCGTGAGATCGTCGGCGGACGCCTCATCGATGTCGATCTTGTTGGACTCGATGGATACGCGCTCTACCAGTATGTAGATGCCGTTGTACACGCCGTTGAGGTACACCTCCACGAACTCGCACCTGGGGCAGTAGTCGATGCCGGTGAGCATGGCGCACGCCTTGTAGGTCATGAGGTTCCTTATCATGGAGTCGTCCGAATAGCTGGGGACTATCGCGTACTTCTTCGTCTTGGGGATGCCGAGCAGCGACGCCTTGGAGGAAAGCTTTATGGAATAGGGCTTTTTGGGCTGCGACCATGAGGTGTTCCCGCGGCCCTTGATGTAACCAGTGCCCTCGTAATCGCCGCCCGAGAACTGCTTCGTGCCGAGCGTCAGCGTGAAGCTCGCGTCGACGTATTCCGTCTTGCCTATCTGGGAGAAGGGGATCTGCGTCGTGATGTAGAACTTCGGCAGCTCAGCCGCGGAGGCGTACACGCCGATCGTCATGAGCTCGTCCTCGGTGAAGAGGTCGCCCCTGCGCACGGTGTAGGAGAATATCTTCGATCCGCCGGAGCCGGTGGTCACGGAGACTCCGTCGCGCCCGCGGAAGAAGTTGGTATAGTCGGCGTTGTAGGTCCAGCCCTCGCCGAACTCGGCGGTGAGGGTGAGCGTCTTCTCCTCCTCCGCCTTAAGAAGGCCGAACATCCTGCTGCAGAGCAGAGTGAAGTCCGCCTCGTCGTACGTGAGGGTGACGCCGTCGGACGCGACCGGAGTGATCGCGAATGTCTCCGTCTCCGTGCCGGAAACGGCGGAAGCCGCCGCGGGCAGGAGCAGAGCCATCGTCATTACGAGCGCGGTCAGCGCGCAGATGAGCCTTGATCTTTTCATGTCGTTTTCTCCGTAAAAGATTTATTCTGACGGATTTTCTCCGTTTAAGTCCTCCGATCCCTCCGCGGCGTTCTCCGCGGCGGCCGCCTCCGCCTTCTCACGCTCGCGCCGGGCGATCTCGTTCGTGTCGATGGTCTTGCGGAACACGACGAACCTTTGGAACGGGAACTCCGTCGCGAGGTTCAGCACCATGTTGGTAAGCGTTACGACGTACTCGTTCCAGCCGAGCCTGGTCGTGAGGAAATGCTCGTTTAGGGTGGAGAGCGGCGTGAACACGCAGTAGTAGGCGAACACGAGCGCCATGGCCTTCGGCACGTTCGACGCGCTCTTGAAGGTATACTTGCGGTTGAACGTGAAGTTCCAGATGACGGAAAGCACGAGCGCTATGAGGTAGCTGATCCAGTAGTCCCATCCGATGAGCTCGTTCATCAGCGTGAAGCTGCCGAACTGAATTATGCCCGCCGAGCAGGCGATCAGCAGGTATTTGACCGTGCGCAGAAACTCCTTTTTCACTTTGTCTCCCCCGTTGGATCGTTGTTGTTTCGAATCGCCGAAAGCGCTTCGCCGAAGTTCAGCAGGAACGCGGCCTTCGCGTCCTTCGACGCCTTTCGCCAAGGGAACAGCGCGTCGAACGCGTGCATCTCGGCATGGAACACGTCGGCCTTCGCGGGAACGCCCGCTCTGTTGAGGTTTTCGACGTAGCGCAGGGTCTCCGCGTAGAACGGCTCCCCGTCCGCGACGAAGGTGTAGCACGGCGGCAGGCCGGAATAGTCGGTCTGTTTCGCGGGCGAGGCGTAGGGCGGCACGTTCTCCGATCCCCACAGCGGGCCGAGATACTGCTTCCACGCTTCGTGATTGCGCTTCGTGTTCCAGAATATCGGGGTGTTGTTGTCCGCGGAGGATTCCGTATCGTCGCAGTCGAGCATCGGATAGAGCGGCATCTGGAAGGCGATATCGACCTCCCGCGAGTCGCGCGCGCGCATGCATACCGCCGCGGCGAGCCCGCCGCCCGCGCTCTCTCCGCCGACCATTATCAAGTCTACGCCCAGCTCTTCGCGGTGATCGCGCAGCCACAGCAGCGCCGCCCAGCAGTCGTCGAGCGCGGCGGGATACGGCGCTTCTCCGGAGAGACGGTATTCGGGCGATACGACGACCGCGCCGTACTCCATCGCGGCGTCCCGCCCCTTGGAGAGGAACACCATCTCAGCTCTGCCCTCGTAATAGCCGCCGCCGTGTATCCAGAGTATGCCGGGCAGTCCGCCCTCCGCTCCGCGCGGGCGGAGCACAATGAGCTTCATGCTGCCCCAGCTGGTCTCTATTCGGCGTATTTCGGTATCGAGGCGCATACTTCTGCCCTTCCCTGATATTCGCGCTTCCGCACCAGTCGATTATATCACAACCCGGCGTCCCGCCGCAACAGTAAATGCCCTTCCCCGCCGCGCGGAGCGCAAAAAAACGCCGGTCCGATCGGACCGGCGTTCCTTTAAGTGCCGTATCGCGGATCACTCGGCGCTGAACATATCCTTGCCCACGCCGCAAAGGGGGCAGACGAAATCGTCGGGAAGATCCTCGAACTTGGTGCCGGGAGCGATGCCGTTCTCGGGATCGCCGAGAGCCTCGTCATATTCCCAGCCGCATGCGTCGCAGATGTACTTCATAGTGGGGGTTCTCCTTTCTTTTGTATGCTTGATTTAATAATTCTTGGCGTTGATCTCGAAATAGGCCATGGGATGATCGCAGACGGGGCATACCTCGGGCGCCTTGGTGCCCACGACGATATGGCCGCAGTTGCGGCACTCCCAAACCTTGACCTCGGACTTTTCGAATACCTGCTGCGTCTCGACGTTGTAGAGGAGAGCGCGGTAGCGGGCCTCATGCTCCTTCTCGATAGCGCCGACAGCGCGGAACTTGGCGGCGAGCTCGGGGAAGCCCTCCTCCTCCGCGGTCTTGGCAAAGCCCTCGTACATGTCGGTCCACTCGTAGTTCTCGCCCTCGGCGGCGGCCGTTAGGTTCTCGGCGGTGGAGCCGATGCCGTTGAGCTCCTTGAACCAGAGCTTCGCATGCTCCTTCTCGTTCTCGGCGGTCTTCAGGAATATCGCGGAGATCTGCTCGAAGCCCTCCTTCTTCGCCTTGGAGGCGAAATAGGTGTACTTGTTGCGGGCCTGGGATTCGCCGGCAAAGGCCTCCCAGAGGTTCTTTTCGGTCTTTGTGCCTTCGTACTTGTTCATGTTGTTCTCCCTTTCTCGGTTATTTGATAAGGTCAAGTATCTGCTGCTTGGGACGGAAACCGACAGACTTTTCCGCAAGCAGGCCGTTCTTGAACACGAGCACCGTGGGGATGCCGGTGATGTTGAACTGCTGAGCGAGCTGGGGCTCGTTGTCGACGTTGACCTTGCAGACCTTGATATCGTCGTTCTCCTCCGCTATCTGGGCGATGACGGGGCCGAGCATGCGGCAGGGGCCGCACCATGTCGCCCAGAAATCCACCAGAACGGGCTTGTCGGAATTGAGGACCTCTTCCTCGAAATTGCTGTAGGTGAGTTCTATCTCTTTCATTTTCGTCTCCCCGGCCCAATCGGGACGGGGCCTCCTTTCGTTTTTGTTACGGTCATATTCTACCCCGCCGAAAGGTCGCTTACCGTGACTAAGTCACACAACGGAGAATATATTTTATTGCCCCGCTATCCTGCGCAGGCCGTCGATATCCGTGACGTCCACACGGCCGCGCTTCATCGCGACGAGGCCGCTCTCCGAAAACTGCTTGAGCATGCGGGCGACCACCTCCCGCGCGGAGTTGACCCGCTCCGCGATGCGTCCCTGCGTCAGCGGGAGCGAATACGAGCCGGTGCGCTCGCACTCCGAGACGAGGAACGACGCGAGGCGCATGTCGAACCGCGTGAACAGGAGCTTTTCCATGGTGCGCATGACCGCGGAGAAGCTCTCCGTCGCCTGCTCGAAGAGGAAGCAGCGCGCGTGTATGCTGCCGTCGGTAAGCTCGCCGAAGGCCTCCGCGTTCATAATGACGAGCTCGGAGTCCTCGTCCGCGACCATGTGCGTGTCGAAGTCGATCTGACGGATCACGCAGGAGGCGGAGAGCACGCAGGGATCGCCCGGCCCGAGGCGGAAGAGCGTTATCTCCCTTCCCTCCGGCGAGAGGAGGTATATCCTGACTGCGCCGGAGACGACGAGCACGAGCCCCATGCAGGCGCAGTCGCGGCTGTAGAGGAGGGTGCCCTTCGGCGCGCGGCGTATGGCGGAATTTCGCTCCGAAAAGCGGCGCTCCTTGTCGGAAAGCTCCGCCCAGAACGGGAGTTTTTCAAGATATGCCGTGGTCTCTGCCATTATGCGCGGCGCCTCATTTGCTCATCAGGGACGATACCACGCCGTCCCACGCCTCGTAACTGCGGGAGCCTACCAGCGTCGAGCCGATGAAGTTGCCCGAGCCGTCGAAGAAGACGGTCGTGGGGACGTATTCCGTCCTGAAGCCCTCGAGCGAGGGGACGCATTCCATTATCGGATACGTGATGCCGAGCTTCTTTACGAGGGCTTCGACGTCCTGCTTTTCGGACGACGAATAAACGCCGATTATGACGAGGCCGTCGTCGGCGCGGGCCTCATAGAGCTTCTGCAGATCGGGCAGCTCGTTTACGCAGGGGCCGCACCAGGTCTCCCAGAAGTTGATCATAATGACCTTCCTGTCGGAGAAGTCCGTGAAGGATATGGGATCGCCGTTGATATCCGATGCGCTGAAGCCGAACTCCGCAGGCGGATCGGATACGGTCGCGGGCTGCGGCTCGGGCTTGCTGCACGACGCGCAGGAGATCATCAGCGCGAATGCTGCGAGCGCGGCGGCGAGCAGTCTCAGATGCTTTTTCATTCGGTGTGTTTCCTTCCTTTGTCTTTTTATCAGTATAGCATTTTCACCGCCGCTCCGTCAACCGCGAAAACCGCCCCCCGCGGACTTTGCGCAGGGCCATTTGCTTCTTGCGGCGGGCCGAAAACGTGATATAATAAAGGGCAGTGCATATCTTCATTATGCGCAAAACACGAGGGATCAATTATGCGCCGGGATGCTTTTCACACAGTCCATCCGGCGGTGGATCTTGCGTTCTTCCTCTTCGTGATGCTGATAACGGCTTTCGTCCTCCACCCCGCCGTCACAGGCATCTCGCTCGCCGCCGCCCTGACATACGCGATCTGTCTCAAGGGACGAAAGACCTTGAGGCTCTGCCTCACGTTCGTTCTGCCCGTGGTCGTGATCGTCGCGGTATTCAACCCGCTCTTCAACCACGCGGGGACGACGGTGCTCTTCTACATGAAAAACGGCAACGCGGTGACCATGGAGGCCGTGCTTTACGGCGCCGTCTCCGCATGCATGTTCGCGGCGCTGATACTCTGGTGCTCGTGTCTCACGGCAGTCATGACCTCCGATAAATACGTATATCTGTTCGGCAGGGCGATACCCACGCTCTCGCTCGTCTTCTCCATGGTGCTGCGGTTCGTCCCCCGCCTCTTCGCGAGGATAAAGCTCGTGTCCGAGGCGCAGAAAAGCGTCGCGCCGAGCTTCGGCAAAAGTCCGATAAAGGCCGCGTCGCACGGGCTTTCCGTGC
Source organism: Clostridia bacterium (assembly GCA_017619735.1). Lineage (GTDB taxonomy): Bacteria > Bacillota > Clostridia > Christensenellales > CAG-138 > UBA3857. Next base: position 71,001 of record JAFZRT010000007.1, on the reverse strand, counting down.
TGTCCGCCACCGTCACCTGGGCGCTCGAGAGCGCCGTCACCGTGTCCGACAGCATGCACAGCCGCGGCTACGGGCTCCCCGGGCGGACGAGCTTTCCGCTCTTCCGCTTCGACCGCCGCGACGCGGTATTGGGGATATCGATGCTCGTGTGCTTCGCGCTGAGCGCCGCCGCCATGGCGACCGGGCATATCCGCTTCCGCTTCTATCCATCCGTCAAATACAGCCCCGCGGACGCGCTCTCCCTCATCGGATACGCCGCGTTCCTTATCCTTTGCATAACGCCGCTGCTCCTGAACATTTGGGAGCGCGCGTCGCTCGCCCGCGCCCTCGGCTCGGGCTCGTTCAGCAAAAAAACCGCCGACGGCGGCTGAGGAGATCACATGGCAAGCTACAGCGTAAAGGATCTTACCTTCACATATCCCAACGGCGCTTCGCCCGCGCTCGATTCCGTTTCGTTCGACGCGGCGGAGGGCGAGTTCCTGCTGGTCATAGGCCGGTCCGGCTGCGGCAAGAGCACGCTCCTGCGGCACCTGAAGACCGTGCTCGCCCCCCACGGCGAGCGGACGGGCGATGTGCTGTTCTCCGGAGCGCCGCTGTCCTCCGTCGGCGAGCGCGAGCAGGCCGCGCGCATCGGATTCGTATTTCAGCACCCCGACGATCAGATAGTGACCGACAAGGTCTGGCACGAGCTGGCGTTCGGGCTGGAAAGTCTGGGCACCGACCGCGAGGTCATGCGCCTGCGCGTCGCCGAGATGGCGAGCTATTTCGGCATAGAAGAGCTCTTCGACCGCAGCGTGGCGGAGCTTTCCGGCGGACAGAAGCAGCTTTTGAACCTCGCCTCCGTTATGGCGCTCAACCCCGACGTGCTGATACTCGACGAGCCGACCTCGCAGCTCGACCCGATCGCCGCTTTCGATTTCCTCTCGACGGTGAAGCGTCTCAACACCGAGCTCGGCATCACCGTGATACTCAGCGAGCACCGGTTGGAGGAGGCGATGCCCTTTGCCGACCGTGTGATAGTCATGGAAGGCGGCCGCATCGAGGTCTGCGGCGGGCCGAGGGAGGCCGCGCTGAAGCTCTATGAGACCTCCTCCCCCATGTTCCGCGCAATGCCCACCGCCGCCCGCATCGGCTGCGCGCTGGGCATGACGGCGCCGCTCCCGCTGACGGTCAACGAGGGCCGCGCCGCGCTGAGAGCGCTGGGGCTCGAAAAGAAGCTGCTGCCCGCGGCCGAAGCTCCACGGCATGCTGAAACCCCCGCCGTTGAGGCGAAGGGCCTCTTCTTCCGCTACGAGAAGGACGGCTGCGACGTGCTGAAGGGCCTCGACATCAAGCTTTACCCGGGCGAGATATACGGCCTCGTCGGGGGCAACGGCGCGGGCAAATCCACGCTGCTCTCCGTGCTCTCGGGCGTGAGCGTCCCCTATCGCGGGAAGCTGTACATAAACGGCGAGCGCAAGAAGGCGGCGTTCGGCGCTTTCGAGGAGCGCGTCTCAATGCTCCACCAGGATCCGCGCACGCTGTTCAGCGCCGATACCGTGGCGGACGACCTCAAAAAGGCGGCGTACGGCCGAGGCGGCGGCAACGAGGATGAACGTATAAGCGAGGCGGTGCGCCTCATGGATATAGAGGATCTGCTCGGCAGGCATCCCTACGACCTTTCGGGCGGCGAGCAGCAGCGCGCGGCGATAGCCAAGGTGCTGCTGACCGAGCCGCGGGTGCTGCTGCTCGACGAGCCGACGAAGGGCATGGACGCCTCCATAAAGGAGGTCTTCGGCAGGAAGCTTCTCGAGCTCAAAAAAGCGGGGCTCGCGATACTGCTCGTATCCCACGATATCGAGTTCTGCGCCGAATACGCCGACCGTGCGGGCTTCATGTTCGACGGCGCCATAGCATCCGAAAACACCGCGCGTGAGTTCTTCTGCGAGAACACCTTCTACACCACGGCGGCGAACCGCACGGCGCGCGACGTATACCGCAACGCGCTGCTTACCGGGGAGGTGATCGGGCTTGCCCGAAAAGAGGGATGACAGGCGCCGCCGCATCCGCATCATCGTGACGGTGCTCGTCGCAGCGGCAGCGGCGCCAGCGGCGATATTCCTCGGCGTCTCCGTATGGAACGACCGCAGGTTCTACCTTGTGAGCCTTATAATAATGCTGCTTTCCGCAGTGCCTTTCGTGCTGCGCTTCGAGCGGAAGAAGCTACGCCCGCGCGAGCTCGTGGTGCTTGCGGCGATGATCGCGATAGGCGTGGCGGGGCGCGCGGCGTTTTACATGCTGCCGCAGTTCAAGCCCATCATCGCGGTCGCAATAATCACCGGTATCGCTTTCGGCGCCGATTCGGGCTTCATCGCGGGGGCGATGATCGCCTTCGTTTCCAACTTCATGTTCGTTCAGGGCCCGTGGACGCCCTGGCAGATGGAGGCGCTCGGCCTTACGGGGCTTTTGGGCGGGCTCTTCTTCCACAGAAAGAACGCCGCTCCGCCCAAAACAGTGCCGCTCGTGATATTCGGCGTGCTCTCCGTGCTCCTCGTCTACGGCCCCATCGTCGACACGTCCACGCTGCTGACCACATACAGCGACGTAACTTGGGAGCTCGCCGGCAAGGTATTCGCCGCGGGCGTCCCCTTCAACCTCATAAACGCCGCAGCGACCGCGATATTCCTGCTGCTGCTGGCGAAGCCGCTCCTGAAGAAGCTCAACAGGGTGCAGGTCAAGTACGGCCTTTTGGAATAATAGCACGCCGCCTGCGGTTCATGCTTGCAAGCGGCGCTTTTTCTTTGTATAATATAAGCGGACCGTATCGGACTTTTTGTCACGGGAAAGGAGTCAGAAAATGCAGAGAGGTCTGAGCGAACAGAAATGCCCCGCATGCGGAGCGCCGCTGAGGTTCGATCCCGAGAGCGGCAAGTCCGTCTGCGATTGGTGCGGCACCTCCTACGATATCCCCGAAACCGCGGAACCCGAGCCCGAGGAGGGCGCGGGCGAGGCGCCTTCCGTGCAGAGCGAGGAGCTCTGCTGCTACAACTGCAGATCCTGCGGCGCGGAGATCGTGACCGATTCCGTTTCCGCATCCGTAAAATGCCCCTACTGCGGGAACAACATCGTATTCACGGAAAAGGTCTCCGGCGGGCTCCGTCCCGACGGAATAATCCCCTTCCGCATCGACAAGAAGTCCCTTCCCGCCGCGGTGCAGAACTTCTACAAGGACCGGCAGCTCCTCCCCCGCCATTTCTTCAGCGAGAGCAATATAGAGGATCTTGCCGGAGTATACGTCCCGTTCTGGCTCTACGACTGCACCTATCAGGGCAAGGCGTATTACAAGGGCTACAAGGACCGCGTCGTGCGCGAGGGGGATTACCTCGTCACGATACGCGATCATTACGATATCGAGCGCGACGTCAGCATGGACTTCAAGGATATCCCCGTCGACGGCAGCGGGCGTCTGGACGACGCGCTGATGGACTCCCTCGAGCCGTTTGACATCACCGATATCAAGCCCTTCAACATGAGCTACCTTTCGGGCTTCCTCGCCGAGCGTTTCGACCGGGATTCCGAGGAGGTCAGAAGAAGGGCCGAGGAACGCATGACCAACAGCGTCATGAGCATAGTCGACGCGAACGCCGGAGTCGGATATTCCGGCGTGGCTTCCGCGGGCAACGATCTTACCGCTTCCCCCATTACCGCAAGGTACGTGCTGCTTCCCGTATACACGTTCAGCGTGGGCTACAAGGGCACGAAGTACACCTTTGCGATGAACGGTCAGACCGGCAAGGTCGTGGGCGAGGTCCCCACCGACAAGGGCAGGAGCTTCCTGCGCCGCTGGGGCACGTTCGCCGCGGTATTCGCCGCGATAATGATCGCGATCTCTTTCCTGTCTTGTTAAGGAGCACGGCCATGAACACATTGAAAAAAGCGCTTGTCATACTGTTCATAGCATTCCTCGTATTCGCGTGCCTTCCCGCGCTTGCGGAGGAGGCGCCCTCTGACGGGGAGATGCCCGACTGGTATCCCGAAAACGTCGATGAGTGGGAGTTCACTCCCGCCTCCCCCGACGCGCCGCGCGTGGTCGACGACGCCGACATACTGACCGACGAGGAGGAGGCCGCGATATCCGCCCGGATAGCGGAGGTCTCCGCGAAAAACGCCGCGGACATCGTCGTATTCACCGACGTTTCCACCCACGGGCTCGAAAGGGCCGTATACGCCGCCGACTTTTACGACTTCAACGGCTACGGCATAGGTCCCGAGCACGACGGCTTCTGCCTGTTTATCTGCATGGATCCGCAGTCCCGCGGCGGCTGGTGCTGCGTCACCGGCAGCCGTCCCCGCTCCCTCTATACCGAGGAGAACGCCAACGACATAGACGACGTGCTCTACTCGTATCTGGGCAGCGGCCGCTACTTTGACGGCATTTACGACTGGGTCGGCAATATCGGCACTCTTCTCGAAAAGGGGTACCCCTTCGCTCCCGAATGGTTCCCCTCCATAAACGAGCCCTTCGTCCGCACGCATGACACGGAAGCCCCGCGAGTGGTCGACGACGGTCACGTCTTCACCGCGGATCAGGTCAAATATCTTGAGGAAAAGGCCGCCGCGATCTCGCAGAAATACGGAGTCGACGTCGTGGTCCACACCACCGACAACACATACGGCCTCACGCGGAAGAGCTATACCGACGCCTTCTTCCGCTACAGGGGCTACGGCCTGGGCGACAGCTTTGAGGGTACGCAGCTCACGCTCTTCACCCAGAGCAGATCTTCGAACATGTACTCCTCCCCCGGGCTGCAGGATAAGCTGAACGACAGGAACACCGAACTCCTTCTGGAGGCGGTGGCCGATCCCGCCGAGGAGGGCGATCTCTTCAAGGCGGCCGACAGGTGGCTCTCGTATCTCGACCGCACCCTGAAGACCGGCCGCGTGCCGCGCACGCCGATAGTCTGGGCGATCCGCTCCGCCTTTGCGGGCGTCATCTCGATAATCGGCTCCGCGATCTCGTCGAGCAAGGCCAAGCGCTCCATGAGGACGGTCCGCACGGCATATGAAGCGAGCGATCACCTCGTCCGCGACAGGCTCATGATAGGCGGCGGCAGCGACATATTCACCCACACCACCGAGTCGCGCGTATACAGCCCCATAGTGCAGGAGCGCGAGGGCCACTCCGGCGGCGGAGGCGGCGGCTCCTCATACAGCGGCGGCTATTCCGGCTCCTCCGGCACGAGCCATTCCGGCAGCGGCAGGGATTTCTGAAGCTGAAAAAAGCATGCAAAAAGGACGGGAAAGATCTCCGTCCTTTGTTTTTTGTTCCGTCATCCGACCGTTTCGAGCGCCTCAAGGAACTCCTTGTACATGTAGAGCGTGCCCATGGCGACGAGCGGTACGCCGTTCTCCTTTGCGTAGGCGTAAGCCGCGCGGACGCCGTCGTCAAAGCTGTCGAACGATTCCGCGGGGATGCCGCCCCTTTCGAACACCGCCTTGAGCCGGTCGGCGTCGAGAGCGCGGTCAAGCGCGGGACGCACGGCGAATACGCGGACCACGCTGCCCCTGAGCAGAGCGGGATAGCTTTCGTAATCCTTGTCCGCCATGACGGACATGAGCGCGGCGGCCCTGCCGCCGGGCAGGCAGCTGCCGATGCTCTTCGCGGCGAGGCCTATCCCGTCGGGGTTGTGCGAGCCGTCGAAAACGACTATGGGATCGCGGCGCAGGAGCTCGAACCTTGCGGGCCAGTAGGCGTTCGCGAGGCCCTCCCTCACGGCGTCGTCGGGGATGTCGAGACCGCTCTCGCGCAGGAGCTCGACGGCGGTGAGCACGTTCGCGGCGTTCTTCGGCTGATACTCGCCGAGGAGCGACAAATGCAGACTGCCGAAGCCGGAGAACTCCATATCAGTACCGTCGAGGCCGCAGCGGACGAAGCCGAGCCGCGAATGATCGGTGCGGGTAAGTGGCGCGCGCTTTTCCGCGGCGGTGCGGGCGATGACCTCGTCCGCGTCGGGATCGGTGCCGCCGAACAGCACGGGACAGCCGCTCTTGATTATGCCGGCCTTGTGGACGGCGATCTTCGCGGTGGTGGAGCCGAGCCTGCCGGTATGGTCGAGCTCGACGTTGGTGATCACGGAAAGGAGGGGCGAGGAGACCACGTTCGTGGAATCGCCCGCTCCGCCTAGGCCGCATTCGACCACGGCGATATCACACTGCTCATCGGCAAAGAGCTGATATGCGGCGGCGGTCATGACCTCGAACTCGGTGGGCTTCTCCTCCATGGAGGCGGAGAGCGGCTCTATCCTTTCGAGCAGGGAGTCGAGCTGAGCGTCGTCTATGCGTTCGCCGTCGATGCGGAAGGGATCGGTGACGCCCGTTATCGCGGGGGATGTGAATGTGCCGACCTTGAGCCCCGCGGCCTTCAGCACGGAGGCGAGCATGGCGGTAAAGGAGCCCTTGCCGTTGGTGCCGGCGACGTGCACGACGGGGGTCCTGTCCTGCGGATCGCCCATGAGGGACAGGAGCTCCGTCACCCTTTCGAGGCCGAGTATGCTCTCGTTCCGGGAGATCTCCTTCAGGCGGGCTTCGGAGCCCCTGCGGTCGAGCTTAAGGCTGCCGGAGCGCTTGATGAGATCGCAGAGCTTCAGGAGCGCGGGTATCAGCACGAGCTGAACGGGCACGAGTATAGCGTATTCGGCCAGGCGGTACGTGAACCAGCCGGCGTAGGTCTTGGAGCCGTAGAGCTGGGCGACCCAGACGGTGTTGACCACGAGGCCCAGCAGCAGGCAGTTGATCGCCACGGGCAGGAGCATGTTCGGGAAGAAGCGTATGCCGCTCCACTCCCTTTCGCTCCGAGCGAAGGCGAGCGGGCGCTTGTTGAGGAACAGGCCCATTATGAAGCCCATGAGCGCGGCGACGGCCGTGAAGCCGGGATGGTACGGCCCGAACGGGAAGAGCAGCGCGCCGATGAGATCGGAAAGGCCGTAGACGATCGCGCTCTCGATCGGGCCGAGCAGCATTGCGGCTATCATGGGCGGAATGAACGAGAAGCCGATCTTCCAGCCGGGCGTTTTTATGGACAGACCGGGCGTTCGGTCGAGCACCACGGTCATGGCTATCAGCATGGCCATGATTATCATCGCCCTCAGCGCGCGGGGGGTCATGCCGCCGTTTTTCTTTGTTGAAGACATAATAAAACCTCCTTCCGCCACATTCATACGACATGGGAAGGAGGCATAAAGCACTCTTTGGCTGCCCTATGAAGCGGGATGCAAGCCGCGCTCCGCAAGCCGCCGTGCGGCTTTTCGTTCGGCCGACAACTCCCCGTCCGGCCAACACTTAACGAACGCTGCTTTACTCTTCAGCGGCAATACTATAAACCCGCGCCGCCCCTTTGTCAATAGTCTGCTTCGGCAAAAAAGCCGCCCGGGCGGTATATTTCGCGCTTTCGGCGGAAAAGCGCGGGGCCCGCGGTCCCCTCCCGCGGCCGAGGAAGCCCGCCCCCGCCCCGTTTCGCTTGCTTTAGGGCGGGTTTTATGCTATAATCGATTTGTGAAAATATGTTTACGGGAGGATCCCAATGAGCTGTTCCATACGCGATATCACACTTGCCCCGCTCGGTCACAAGCGCATCGAATGGGTAAAGAGCTATATGCCCGTCCTCAAGGAGCTCGGCGAGAGGTTCCGCCGTGAAAAGCCCTTCAGCGGGCTGCGCGTTTCCGTCTGCGTGCATCTTGAGGCGAAGACCGCATATCTCGGCCTGCTCCTGCGCGAAGGCGGCGCCGAGGTCGCCATAACAGGCAGCAATCCCCTCTCCACCAAGGACGATATCTGCGCCGCCCTCGCCGAGGACGGTATGAACGTCTACGCCTGGTTCGGAGCCACGCCGGAGGAATATCATGAGCATATCAGGCAGACGCTCGAGTTCAAGCCCCACGTTGTCATCGACGACGGCGGCGAGTTCGTTTCGATGCTCCACGACGAGCATCCCGAATACGCCGAGAATCTCATCGGCGGCTGCGAGGAGACCACCACCGGCATACTGAAGCTCCGCGCAAGGGTCAAAAACGGCAATCTCCGCTTCCCCATGATGGCTGTCAACGACGCGAACTGCAAACATCTGTTCGATAACCGCCACGGCACCGGCCAGAGCACGTGGGACGCGATAATGTACACCACCAACAACATGGTGACGGGCAAGACCGTCGTCGTCGCCGGCTACGGCTTCTGCTCCAGCGGTATCGCCATGCGGGCGAAGGGCCTCGGCGCGAACGTCATAGTCACCGAGGTAAACCCCTTCCGCGCGCTCGAAGCGGCAATGGACGGGTTCCGCGTAATGAAGATGGACGACGCCGCGCCGCTCGGCGACATCTTCGTCACCGCCACCGGCTGCAGGGACGTCATCACCGCCCGTCATTTCGAAAAGATGAAGGACGGCGTGCTGCTCGCCAACTCCGGCCATTTCGACGTTGAGGTGTCCCGCACCGATCTGGAGAAGATGGCCGTTAAGAAGATCGAACGCAAGCCCTTCATAGACGGCTACGTAATGCCCGACGGCAGGATACTGAACCTCATGGCAGAGGGCCGCCTCGTCAACATCACCGCCGGCAACGGCCACCCCGCGGAGATAATGGATCTCAGCTTCGCTATTCAGGCGCTCTCCGCCGAATACCTTGCGAAGCACGGACGCGGGCTCGCGCCGGGGCTTTACAGCGTGCCCGAAAGCATCGACCGCAGCGTCGCCATGATAAAGCTCGGAGCGATGGGACTGGGGCTCGACGTCCTCACCCCGGAGCAGGAAGCCTATCTCGGCGCCGAATGAGGAGCAAGGCAAAAAAAGCATACTGCTTCATCGCCCTGCTCGCGGCGGCCGCCTGCATGCTTTCCGGCTGCGCGAGGATAAGCGGCGCGATAAAGGACGCCGGCACGAAGACGACCGACGCCCCGCTGCTCGAGCCGACATTGTCTCCGACCGACGAGCCGCTCCCGACGGAGAAGACCAATCCCGTCTTCATATTCCTTACCGGATTCATTTCGGAATACGGCAGGGCGTCGGCGGGGCTGCTCGATTCCGTTTTCATGAGCGGGGACGCGGAGCTGACCGGGCTCTACGCCGCGCTCGCCGGGGACGAGGCGCTCGTATCGAGGCTCTTCGTCACGGTCGGCATGCTCACGCAGGACGAGGGCAGATCGACCTTCTCCGGCACTTTCACGGGCGCGTACGCGGGCAGCGGACAGCTGCGGCATATGAACTCCTTCTCATACGCGTTCGATAACGGGGACGAGCTCGTCGGCACTCTGACCTCCGGCACCGACTTAAAATGCGCCTATACCGCGGACGGCGAAACGATCATAATGACCGTCGCCCTTACGGAATCGGGGTACGTTATGCGGGTCGAGCGCGGCGGCATGCTGGGCTGCGCCGAGATCGCGCCCGACGGGCTGCGTTACGAGCGATTCGCCGCGAAGGACGCTCCCGACGGCGATATGCATGTATTCCCCGAGGTCGCCGGGACGAGCATTTTGACTTATTCGGGCGGAGCCGCGGCGCTGTCGGAATAAAAGGCCTTCAAGCTGCAATAATTATCAGTGACCGCGAGGAGGGTGATATTGCAGTGAAAAACAAGGCCAAAGCGAGACCCGCCGAAAGGGCGGAAGATAACGGGCTCCGCTCGGCGCTCCTTCAATGGATGCGCAGTGAAAAGCTCTTTGACGGCGCGGAGAGCCGCGCCGAAACGGAATACGCCGCAATGCAGCTGGAAGCCGCGAGGCGAAGATTCGGCTGCCTGCGGGAGGAAGAATGATCCCTTAAAAGAAAGGATTGGATCGCAATGAGCACGGATTTTGCCTCCGCCGTCTCCGAAACGCTGAACATACAGATAAGCGAGTACATACCGCTGATCGTCGTCTGCGCGGTGCTCGCGCTGACGTTCCTGTTTTTCAAGCTGCTCGGAGTCACTTCGAAGATCCTTTGGAAGATACTCATAAACGGGATTATAGGAGCGGGCATGCTCTGCCTTTTCGACATAGTCTTCGTAACGTATCTCAAAATGACCTTCTTCAAGATCCCCATCACATGGGCGACCTCGCTCGTCGCGGGGTTCCTCGGGATACCCGGAGTGCTGCTGCTGCTCCTTCTGCAATTCATACTGTGAAAAAATGGAAGAACTTACCAACATAAGATTGAGCGAGTCGGGCGATTCGCTCGTGATAATCGACCAGACGAAGCTCCCCGGCGAGCTCGAGTATATTGAGCTGCGCTCGCGTGAGGAGCTTTTCGAGGCGATAAGCCGGCTCCGCGTGCGCGGCGCGCCCGCGATAGGCATCGCCGCGGCGTACGGCTATTGTCTCTGCGCGAAGGAGGATATGGAAGAGCCCGATTTCTTCCGCCGCATGGACGACGCGGAGAGGTACCTCGCCTCCTCCCGTCCGACGGCCGTCAACCTCTTCTGGGCGCTCGAAAGGATGCGCCAGACCCTGCGCAAAAACGCTCTGCTCCCGCGTGAGGAGATAGTCGAGCGCCTTTTCGCCGAGGCGAAAGCCATACACGAGGAGGATATCGCATCCAATCTGCGGATAAGCGAATACGGGCTGTCGCTGATAAAGGACGGGGACTGCGTGCTGACCCACTGCAACGCGGGGCCTCTCGCAACGAGCCGCTACGGCACCGCGCTCGGGCCGATACTCCTTGCCAAGGAGCGCGGCATGGACATAAAGGTCTTCGCCGACGAGACGAGGCCGCTCCTGCAGGGGGCCCGCCTCACCGCGTTCGAACTGCATAACGCGGGCGTCGACGTGACCCTCATCTGCGACAATATGGCGGGTCAGGTCATGAAGGAAGGCCGGATCAGCGCGGTGTTCATCGGCTGCGACCGCGCCTCCCGCTGCGGCGACGCGGCGAACAAGATCGGCTCATCGTCGCTCGCCGTGCTTGCCGACCACTACGGGATACCCTTCTACATGTTCGCGCCGCTCTCGACCGTCGACATGGGCGCCGCGAGCGGAAAGGACATAAGGATCGAGGAGCGCGACCCGAACGAGATAACCGAGCTCTATTTCGAGAAGCGCATGGCGCCCGAGGGCATAAAGGTCTACAACCCCGCTTTCGACGTCGTCGACCACCGTCTGATAACCGGTATAGTCACCGAGGAGGGGATCGTGACGGCCCCCTTCGAGGAGAACTTCAATAAAGCATTCCAAAGAAAAAAAGCAAGGACGGAGAACAAAGATGCTTAAGTACGAGGATTACGTCGAAAGCGCAAAGACGCTTTGCAGGAAGCTGGGCGAGTTCTGCCCCGAGGTGCTGATAATACTGGGCTCCGGCCTGGGCGATCTCGGCTCCAGGCTCGACGATCCCATCGCCGTTCCCTACAGCGAGATACCGCACATGAAGTATTCGACCGCGCCCGGCCACAAGGGCCGCTTCCTCGCGGGGGTGCTCGGAGGGAAGAACGTGCTGATGATGCAGGGCCGCCTCCATTTTTACGAGGGCTGGGCTGCCGAGGACGCCGTTTTCCCCATCCGCTTGGCACGGCTCATGGGCATCGAAAAGCTGATAGTGACCAACGCCGCGGGCGGGATAAACACCGGCTTCAAGCCGGGCGAGCTCATGCTGATAAACGACTTTATCAAGCTCAACGCCGTTAATCCGCTCATCGGGCCCAATATCGATGAATTCGGCCCGCGCTTCCCCGACATGAGCCGCGTATTCGACCGCGACTACATGGCCCTCTTCCGCGAGATCGCAGAGTCGCACGGCGAGAATATCCACGAGGGCGTGTACTTCTACTGCACCGGCCCGCAATACGAGACCCCGGCCGAGATCCGCGCGATGCGTCTGCTCGGCGCGGACGCCGTCGGCATGAGCACCGTGCCCGAGTGCATAGCCGCAAGGCACTGCGGCATGAGGATACTCGGCATCACCCTCGTTACCAACATGGCCGCCGGGATACTGGACAAGCCCCTCTCCGGCGAGGAGGTCATAGAGGCGGGCAACGCCGCTTCGAACCGGCTCTCCTCCTACGTGACCGAGTTCCTTGAGAGACTGTGATATGCTCGACACACTGATAAAAAACGCATTGGCGATCCCCATGACGGACGCCGGCGACGTCATCGACAACTGCTCGATCGGCGTCGAAGGCGGCAAGATCGTCTATATCGGCCATGAGACGCCCGAAGCCCGCGAGGTGATAGACGCCGGGGGCCGTATCGTGATGCCCGGCCTTATCAACGCGCACGCGCACACGGCGATGTGCATAATGCGCGGATACGCCGACGACTACCCGCTGAAGAGCTGGCTCTACGACAAGGTGTTCCCCGTCGAGGCGCGCCTTGACGAGCGGGCGATAGTCGCGGGAGCGACGCTCGGCATGGCGGAGATGCTGCGCACGGGGACGGTCTCGTTCTCCGACATGTACTTCTGCCAGCCCGCCGTCGCGAAGGCCGCGGAAAAGATCGGCATGAAGGCGAACCTGTGCAACGCGGTGATCGCGCTGGGCGACGGCTACGTTTTCGAGAACGACCGCGCCGTAAGGGAGACTGCCGAGCTCCTTTCGAAGTACGGCGCCTCCGGCAGCATACGCGCGGACGTCTCCATTCACGCGGAGTACACCTCTCCCCCCGCCGTCTGGAGGCGAGTGCACGAATGGGCGAAGGAATACGGCGTGATAACGCATATCCACCTTTCGGAGACGCTTTCGGAGCATGAGGAGGCGAAGACCCGCCACGGCATGAGCGCGGCGCGCGCCTTTGAGGCGAACGGGATTTTCGATACCCCCGTGCTCGCAGCGCACGGCGTCTGGCTCGAGGAGGACGATATGGCCGTGCTCGCGAACAACGGCGTATCCGTCGCGCACTGCCCCGTTTCCAACATGAAGCTCGGCAGCGGCTCCGCCGACACCGCGGCGATGATCCGCGCGGGCATAAACGTATGCCTCGGCACGGACGGCGCCTGCTCCAACAACTCGCTCGACCTCTTTGAGGAAATTAAGCTCGCGGCGCTCGTCGCGAAGGCGGAAGCGCTGGATCCGACCGCGCTCCCCGCTTACGAGGCGCTGAAGATGGCGACGGTGAACGGCGCCCGCGCTCAGGGCCGCGCCGACGAGACCGGAAGGATAGAGATCGGGCTCGACGCGGACCTAATCATGATCGACTCCAACTCGCCGCATCTGCGGCCGATATACGACCCCGTTGCCGCGGTCGTCTACTCCGCGCACGGCTCGGACGTATGTATGACTATGGTGCGCGGCCGCGTGCTGTACAGGGACGGCGAATGGCTGACTCTCGATATCGAAAAGGCGGTGAGAGACGTCGAGGAATACGCCGTGCCGATAGTGCTGAACAGATGACGATAAAACAAAAGACCGTTCCCGATGGGGAACGGTCTTTTTTATTCTATTATCATTCCGCCGCGTCGTTCAGCTGCGCCGCGTTCTCCGCGGGGAGGGATTCCACGTCCCGCAGCTTTCTCAATATGGCGCGGGTGCGGGTGCCTATCAGCTTTTCAAGCTCGTCGTTGGCGCTCGAAATGCGGCTCTGGGCGGTGGTGAGCACCTTTTCGAAGTTCATGAACTCCGCCTTGACCGCGCCGAGCACCTGCCACGCCTCGCCCGAGCGCTGCTGCATCGCGACTATGGAGAAGCCCATGCGCAGGGAGTTCAGAAGCGCCGCCATCGTCGAGGGGCCGGCGATATTGACCCTCGCCTCGCGCTGGAGGCGTTCGACCATGCCGAGGCGCACTACCTCCGCATATATGCCCTCCGTGGGAAGGAACATTATCGCGAACTCCGTGGTCCTCGGGGGATCTATGTACTTGTCCCTTATGTCGCGGGCGAACTTCATTATTACGTCGCAGAGCCGCCTCTGCGCGGACGCCACGAGATTGGGATCGGCCGCGTCGTACGCGTCGAGCAGCTGGACGTAGGCGTCGGAGGGGAACTTGGAGTCGATGGGCAGATACACCGGAGCGTCGCCCTCGCCGGGGAGGCGCACGGCGTATTCCACGCGCTCCTGGCTCTTCTGCTTCGCGTCGAAGTTTTTGACGTACTGATCCGGGGTCAGTATCTCCTCCAGTATCGCGCCGAGCTGCACCTCGCCGAGGGTGCCGCGCGTCTTGACGTTCGACAGCACCTTTTTGAGGTCGCCCACGCCCACGGCGAGATTCTTCATCTCGCCCAGGCCCTGATAGACCTCCGAAAGGCGGTCGTTGACCATGCGGAAGCTCTCGGTGATGCGCTTGTTAAGGGTCTCCTGCAGCTTTTCGTCGACCACGCCCCTGACCTCGTCGAGGCTCTTCTTCATGGTGTCGCGGACGTCGTCCAGATGCTTGTCGTTCTCCGACTGCATGGCCGAAAGGCGGCGTTCGACCGTCTCGCGGATCTCGTTCAGGTCCGCGGCGTTCTTGCTCTCGAACGTGCGGAAGCGGTCCTCGGTATTCTTCGCGCTCGTCTCAAGACTGCTGCTGATCGCGGACTGCTTCTCCGTCATGAGGCCGAAGAACGCCTCCTGCCTGCTCGCGAGCTGTTCGGACTGGCCGGTCTGCATGATGCGCATGTTCTCGCCGAGGAAGCGGAGCTGCTGTTCCATATCCTCGGAGATGTCCTTGCGCGCGCGGTCGATGCTCCTTTCGCTGTCGTTCTTGTAGGTTATCAGCAGGTCGCCTAACGCGCCGTCCCTGCGCTTCGTGAGGATTATCGCGAGTATCGCGCCGCCTCCCAGAAGCACTACGGCGGCAAGCAGTACTATGAATTGCCAAAGCTCCATTATTCCTTAAGATCCTCCTCATCGGATTTTTCGTTGAAGTTCCCGCCTTCATGCGGAGCGGCGGCCGGCTGAACGGCGCGCGTCTTTCCGAGCGCGGTTATCAGCAGGATGCCGGCGACCACGCCGAAAACGTACTGTATCGCGTTGGTCCACAGGCCGAATAGCGCAGTGCCCCTTCCGTAGAGCAGGTATTCGAAGAGGAAATACCCGGCGGGCATCACGAGCCCGGCGACGGGCAGGGCGCCGTGCCTCAGCCGCTTGAACAGAAGGCCCGCGATAAGGCCCATCAGCCCCTTTATTACGAGCGTGACGGGCGCGTAGATCATTGCGCCGTGCAGCACGTCCGCGAGCGCGGAGCCCAATGCGGCGGTGACCGCGCCGCCCACGGGGCCGAGCACGTAAGCCGCGGCGTATATCGCCGCGTCGCCCGCGTTGATGTACGCTCCCCCCGTGCCGGCGGGCAGAGGCACCGACGCGAACAGCGTCAGCATCGCTATCACCGCGAGGAATACCCCGTGCATCGCAAGGGATCTGATCCTGTCGTTGGAAAGGTTTTCGTCTTCTCTTTTCTTCATGCTTCCATTATACCACGATACCGTGCGGCAATAAAGGGCGTTAGCCGCCTTTTTGCCGGGCCGTATCAATAGATCGTCACGTTCGCGCGGATGCGCCCCTTCCTCGTTGTGCGGTCGGCTCCCGAAAAGCGGAACCTGCCCCTGCCGCGGACGGACACCACGGCGTTTTCGGGAATGGCCGCGCCGCCCTTTTCGGCGAGCTTCGCGTTGATGTAAACGAGGCCCTTTTCGCAGAGCGCCTTGGCCTCCTCACGGGGGAGGCGGTACACGGCGGCTATCACAGCGTCGAGCCGCTCGGAGGCGATCACTATGCTGCGCGTCTCGCCGCGATCCTCCGCCGTCTCGGGCGGAGGGGCTTCCTCGCATCTGACCTGCGTGCGCTTGACCTCCCGCAGGTTCTCGATAATGAACGGGGCTATCGGCGAGAGGCAGAAAAGCCAGCCCTCGCCGTCCCGAACTATGATATCGCCGAGCACCTCCCGCGTTATGCCGAGAGCCATGAGCGAGCCCAGGAAATCCCTGTGTGTGAGCTCGTCGGCGAACCTTTTCGAGGCGGGCCTTATCCTTACGCAGACTATGGGCGGCCGATACTCCGGCTCCGCGGCGTCCCCGCAGCCGAACACGGCTATGCGCCTTTCCGCGCCTTCGTAACCGCCGTACAGCTCCGCGCTGACAGGCATGCTCAAAAGCACGGACTGCTCCGCCATGTTGAGGAACTTGGTCTCCTCGCGGACGCCCGTGCGCTCCGCGCGCGTGCTGAGCTCCTCAAAGCGCTTTCTCAGTTTCAGGGTATCATCTTCTGCCATAGATGCAGCACCGTCCTTCCCTCCGATTCGAGCCTGTGCATGACGTCCTTCAGTCTTTCGTCGGCAAGCTGTACCTCCTTTTCGAAGGCCGGCGCGGGAACGCGCAGCGCTCCCCTGCCCATTACGATAAGCTGTTCCATGCCGTCGGACGTGACGACCCTGATGCTCCGTTTCGTGCCGGAGAGCTTCTGCACGGCGCGTTCTATGAACACGTCGGCGATCTCGCTCTCACGCGTGTAGACTATATAGACGCCTCCGACCCGGTCGACCCTTTCGACGCCGCCCGTGACCTTGTACGCGTCGAAAACGAGTATCACCGCGGCGTCCCTGCCCGAGGCGAAGTTGATCATCATGCGGATCAGCGCCTCCCGCGCGGAGTCGATGCTCTCCTGCGCTATGAGCTTCAGGCTGTCCCATGAGAATATGACGTTGTAGCCGTCGATGAGGAGGTATTCGTCCCCCCTCTCGGCGGTCGGCTCCGCGGCGGGCTGCTCCTTCTTTTTGACCGGGAGGAGCGAGCCGCTCCTGACCGCGCCGTAAGTGCGCTCGAATATCGCCATGAGCTCGGCCTCCTCGTCGCGGGGGGCGGGCTTTTTGGTCGGCATCTTTTCGCCCGCGCCGCCCGAGCTGCGCTTCATGTAGGAGGCGACCTCGTACCATTTGACGGTGAATCCCGCACCGCCCGCGCAGAATACCGAATCGGGCGTGTTTTTGAGATCCGCTTCGGGATCGTAGCCCTTTTCGGCTATGACCTCCGCGGCGTTGTGACACGGCCGGTACTCCGCGGGGGTGAGCCGCAGCACGCCGTGCCCATGGGTGTAGGCGGCGACGGTCCTGCCGTAATCGCGCATGGTCGCCACGGGCGCCTTGCCCGTGAGTATCGCAGTGCCGTCGATGCTCTCCGGAGCGGCGAACTCGCCCTCCATGCGGCGGATATCCGTCATGGCGCGGCCGACGTTCTCCTCCGGCAGCTCGAGCCGGAAATCGTAATAGGGTTCGAGCAGCACGTTCTTACAGAACATGAGCGCGTTCCTGACGGCGCGGTACGTCGCCCTGCGGAAATCGCCGCCCTCCGTGTGCTTCAGATGCGCTTTGCCGCCCGTCAGCACTATCCTGACGTCGGTAAGCGGGGAGCCGGTCAGCACGCCCCTGTGCCGCTTTTCGGCGAGATGTGTGAGTATCAGCCGCTGCCAGCTGCGCGAAAGCTCGTTCTGCGGTACCTCCGTGCCGAGCTCGATGCCGCTGCCCGGAGGCGCGGGCTCTATCCTCAATTCCACGTGCGCGAAATGCCGAAGCGGCTCGAAATGGCCTATGCCGTCCGCACCCTCCTCCACCGTCTCGCGGTACATCACCGCGCCGGGGCCGAATGTCACGTCGAGGCCGAATCGCTCGCGTATGAGGCGCTGCAGCACCTCGCACTGGACCTCGCCCATAAGCTGCGCGCGGATCTCGCCCGCCTGCTCGTCCCAGACTATGTTGAGCTGCGGATCCTCCTCGGTGAGGAGGCAAATGCGGCGGTACGCGTCGAAAAGGTTGACGCCCTCCGGGAATATGAGCGAATACGACAGCACGGGATCGAGCTGCGATCCGGTCTCCCCCGCCTCGCAGCCGAGGCCCTGCTCGGCATACGTCCGCGTGAGGCCCGTCACGGCGACCACCGAGCCCGCCTCCGCCTCCTGCAGGGGGGTGAACCTCGCGCCGGAGTAGAGCCGTATGCTGTCGGCTTTCTCGCTCCAGACCTCGTCCTCCGGGACGGTCGCGGAGCGGTTTGTCAGCACCTGTTTGGCGGCGAGCCGTCCGCCGGTGATCTTCATGAACGTCAGCCGGACGCCTTCGGAATTGCTTATCTTGACGACGCGCGCGCCGAACTCCGCAGGATATTCGCGCATGCGGGTGAACCTGGCGAGGCCGTCCATCAGCGCGTCGACGCCCTGCATCTTCAGCGCGGAGCCGAAATACACGGGGGCTATCTGCCTGCTCCTCACGGCGAAGGCGATATCGTCGTCCGTCAGCCTCCCCTCCGCCAGGTATTTTTCCATTAGTCCCTCGCTGAAGGAGGCGACGTCCTCGTCCCTCTTTTCAGGATCCTCCGTCATATCCACGCAGCCGTCGAAGAGCCGCGTGCGGAGCTTTTCCATTATCGCCCCGCGGGACGGGCAGGGCAGATCGGTCTTGTTTACGAATACGAAAACGGGCACGCGCCGCCTGTCGAGCATCCGCCACAGCGTGAGAGCGTGCGTCTGCACCCCCTCCGGCGCGCTTATGACGAGCACGGCGTAGTCTATGACGCGAAGCACGCGCTCCGCCTCCGCGGCGAAATCCACGTGCCCCGGGGTGTCCATGAGCGTCACGAGCTTGCCCGGGAGCTCCATTTCGGCCTGTTTGGAGAATATCGTTATGCCGCGCTCCCTCTCCAGCTCGTGCGCGTCCAAAAAGGCGTCCCCGTGGTCCACCCTTCCGAGCCGCCGAATGGCGCCCGCTTTATACAGCAGCGCCTCCGAGAGCGTTGTCTTGCCGGCGTCAACATGCGCCAGCATGCCGATAACGAGTCTTTCCATGCTTCACCCTTACAGTCATTTCGGGCGGTTCGCGCCGCCCGGCACATGCTGATTATACACTCTTTCCCTCCCCGTGTAAAGGCGGGGGCCGCGCAGAAGAAATGCGCGGAGCAAAGGAAAAACCGCCCCCGGGAAGCTCCCGGGGACGGTTATTGTCACGATCGTCACTTGATAACGACGAGCACCGATCTGCCCTCGACGCTGACGCTGCCGCTCACGGTCTTCATGGCGGAGGCCGAAGCGCTCCAGCCCTCGAGCAGCACGCCCCATTCGCCTTCCGGCAGGGCGTGATCCATCGCCTCGGCGTTGGGGTTGATCACTGCGTAACCCACTGTTTCGCCGTTTCGGCTGAACACGACCTCTATCGCGCTGCCGTCCAGCACGCTGCATTCGACGTCGCACTCGGTGAACATGCGGTTGGCGCGCCTCATGGCGATCAGCGAGCGGTAGAGATCGCGCATCCGCATCACGTCGCTGCCCTCCGTCAGCGCGTCCCAATCGATGTTGTTTATCGCGTCGGAGGACTTGTAGCTGTTGTGGTCGCCGTCCTTCGTCCTAAGCATCTCCTCCCCCGCGAGGAAGAACGGAGTGCCCTTCGATATCATGATTATCGAAGCGCCGAGGCGGTTCATCAGCATACGCTCCTCGACGGACGCTTCGGGATTGGAGATCTCCAGCTTGTCCCACAGCGTGTTGTTGTCGTGGCAGGCCATGTAGTTGATGACCGCGTTGTTTTCGACGCTCCACGTCGCGGCGGGGGTCTTGACGCCGCCCATTATGCCGAATATGACGCGGTTCGCGGTGCCCGAGGAGGCGTTGCCGTTGATGTAGCCCTTGTCCTTCGCATTGAAGACGCTGCCCTTCAGGCCGTCCCTTATGGAGTCGTTGAACACGGATACCGCGCCGATCGCCTCGCCCGTGGGAACGATCTTGGAGATGTTCGCCTGGTTCGCCTGTTTGTTGGCCATGAGCGTGGTGGTGCCGCCGGTCCAGCCCTCGCCGTAGATTATCGCGCGGGGATTGATCTCGTGCACGGCGGTCTCTATCGCCTGCATGGTCTCCACGTCATGGAGCGCCATCAGGTCGAAACGGAAGCCGTCGATATGGTATTCCTCCGCCCAGTACTTGACGGAATCCACCATGAACTTGCGGAACATCACGCGGTCGGAGGCCGTCTCGTTGCCGCAGCCGGAGCCGTTGGAGAGCTTGCCGGAGGGGTCGTAGCGGTAGTAGTAATACGGGACCGCGGCGCTGAGGTTGGAATCCGCGGAGTAGGTGTGGTTGTAGACGACGTCCATAACTACGCCGATGCCCGCGTCATGCAGGGCCTTTACCATCTGCTTGAACTCCTTGATCCTGACCTCGCCGTGGTAGGGGTCGGTGGAATAGGAGCCCTCGGGCACGTTGTAATTCTTGGGATCGTAGCCCCAGTTGAACTGCGGCTCGTCGGAAGATTCGTCGACGGTCGCGTAGTCGTAGACGGGCTGCAGATGCACGTGCGTTATGCCGAGATCGACGAGATAATCAATGCCGACCGGCTCGCCCGAGGCGTTCTTGAGGCCGGTCTCGGTAAAGGCGAGATATTTGCCGGGATACTGCGATCCGGATATCCTGTTGGAGAAGTCGCGGACGTGCACCTCCCAGATAACGGCCTCGTTATAGGCGTCTATGCCGTCGTAGAACCTGTCGTTGGCCCAGCCCTCGGGATCGGTGGCGTCGAGGTCGACGACCATGCCGCGGTTGCCGTTCACGCCGACCGCCTTCGCGTACGGGTCGACTATCTCGTTGGTGCCGGCGGCCGTCGTCACGGTGTAGGTGTAATAGAAGCCGCTGTTGCCGGGGCATTCGGCGCTCCATACGCCCTTCTCGCCCCTGACCATGTCGATCGTCTCATACGCTTCGCCGCCTTCGCCCTCGGAATACAGGTTGAGCTTGACGTCGCTCGCCGTCGGGGCCCAGAACTTGAACAGCGTGGCGTCGACGAAATCGAACGCGCCGAGCTCGCCGTCGTAGGCGTATTTTTCAATGAAGCCCGGGGAGTCGAATACCTGCGTGGGCACGGCGTTCTGCGGGTCGAAGCCCTCTATCTCCACGACGTAGGTCTTGGAGATGTCGAGCTCCTCGCCCACGGTGATAATGCCGGTGACGACCTCGTTGTTAAGGCTCGAAAGGGAGACTATCTCCAGCTCGCGGTCGCCGTCCTTGACCTTTATCTGATCGAGAGAGGTTATCCGCGTAGCGGGGGTGATGTTGTATTTGATCTGATCCAGCGCGACTATGCCCGCCAGAGAGAAGAGCTTTGCCTGATACAATGTTTTGCCTCCGTCGTCGCTCAAGTACTGCGCTCCGTCGCCGGGCTTGAGGTATACCTCGGTGACCTTGCCCGTGATGGCGGCGAATCTGTCGCCGTCGTAATCCTTCACGGCGTCGCCCCAGCTCGTCCCGCCGGGATCGGAGCAGTCCTTCCTGACGATGAAGCCGACCTCGGTGATGTCCTCCGGCACGTTCAGGATCACCTTCGCGCCGTAGTCGCATTCATGGAAGAGGTAGCCCCTGCCGTCGGCGTCGGGATACCATATCCACATATCGCATTTGGAGTAATCGACGCCGTCGGAGTACCAGTAGAATATCAGCTGGTTGCAGCCCTCCTCGGGCTCGAGCGTGTATTCGTCCTTAGGTGGATCCGTGGGGACGGTCTCATCGGGCGTTTTGGCCTTGCAGCCGGAAAGCATCCCGAACAGCAGCAGCAATACCAGCAGCAATGCAGCAGAGCGTTTCATGATCTCGCCTTCCTTTCCGGAAATGATATATATATTTTACTCTCCCCCGCCGCGTTTTGCAATAGCGCGGAGCATGAAACTTGTTAAGCGTTCGGCGTTTTTTCTGTTTCCAAATCGGCCGGGCGATGATATAATGGGAGCAGGAAACAAAAAGGAGCCCGATCATGCTCATTGAAAAAAGGTTCATGGAGGAAGCGCTGAAGGAGGCGCGCGCCGCCGCGGAGGCCGACGAGGTCCCCGTAGGCGCCGTCGTCGTCCGCGGAGGCGAGGTCATAGCGAGGGCGCACAACCGGACGGAGGCCCTCCGCGACCCGACAGCTCACGCGGAGATGCTCGCTCTGAAGCTCGCGGCCGAGGCGGTCGGCAGCCGTTTCCTCGTCGACTGCGCACTCTACGTCACCATGGAGCCGTGCCCCATGTGCGCCGGCGCCTGCCTCCATTACAGGATAGGCGCGGCGGTATTCGGCGCGTACGACGAAAGGGCGGGAGCCATGGGCTCCGTATCGGATATCGCGGGCGGGGCTTTCGGCTTCGCCGTGCCGGCGATAGGCGGCGTGATGAAGGAAGAATGCGCCGCGCTGCTCACCGACTATTTCAGGAACAAGAGGCAGTATGGACTTGACCTCGTATAGGCGGCCTCTGCCCATGACAAGGGCGGAGCTCATAGAGGTTTTCGGTACGGAAGTGCCGGATTTCGTGATAGTGACGGGTGACGCGTATGTCGATCACCCCTCCTTCGGCACGGCCATAATCGGGCGCGTGCTCGCCTCGCGCGGGTACTCCGTCGCGATAATCGCGCAGCCCGACTGGAGGAGAGCGGAGCCGTTCACCGTCTTCGGCAGGCCGCGGCTCGCCTTCCTCGTCAACAGCGGCAACATGGACTCCATGGTGAACCACTACACCAGCTCGAAAAAGCGCCGCTCCGAGGACAGCTATTCCCCCGGCGGGAGGATCGGTCTGCGCCCCGACAGGGCGGTCACCGTCTACTGCAACCGCATAAGGGAGGCGTACGGCTCCGTGCCGATCGTGATAGGCGGCATCGAGGCGAGCCTCCGCCGCTTCGCCCACTACGATTACTGGGACGACCGCGTCCGCCGCAGCGTGCTCGACGACTCCGGAGCGGACCTGCTCTCCTACGGCATGGGCGAAAGACAGGCGGTCGAGATAGCAGACGCGCTGGCCTCCGGCCTCGACGTGCACGATATCACCTACGTAGCGGGCACATGCTTCATGACGAGCTCGCTTGAAAACGTTTACGATCACGACGAGATAGAGAGCTTCGAGGCGGTGTCCTCCGACAAAAAGGCGTACTGCCGCGCGTTCATGCGCCAATACGAGGAGCAGGACGCGATCTCCGGCCGCCGCCTTGTGCAGAAGCACGGGCAGAGATGGCTCGTCGCCAACCCGCCTGCTATGCCGCTGACGACGCAGGAGCTGGACGACGTATACGAGCTGCCGTACACGCGGCTCCCCCACCCCTCCTATACGGAGCACATCCCCGCCATAGACGAGGTCGAGTTCTCGCTCGTCTCGACGAGGGGCTGCTTCGGCGCGTGCTCGTTCTGCGCGCTGACCTTCCATCAGGGGCGCGTTATACAGGCGCGCAGCCACGAATCGCTTTTGAGGGAGGCGCGGATACTGACGAAGCTCCCCAACTTCAAGGGATACATACACGACGTGGGCGGCCCGACGGCCAATTTCCGTCATCCCGCCTGCAAAAAACAGCTGACGAAGGGCGTATGCAAAAAGCGGCAGTGTCTGGGCTACGAGCACTGCAGAAACGTGGAGGTCGACCACCGCGATTTCACCGAGCTCTTAAAAAAGCTCCGCGCGGTCGAGGGCGTCAAAAAGGTATTCGTCAGGAGCGGCATCCGCTATGATTACCTGATGTTCGACAGGGACGACTCCTTCATGCGGGAGCTGATAAAGCATCACGTCTCGGGACAGCTGAAGGTCGCGCCAGAGCATATCTCGGACGGCGTACTGCGGCTCATGGGCAAGCCCGCGGGCGGGCTTTACGACCGCTTCTGCGCCAAGTACAAAAAGCTCAACGAACGCCTCGGCATGGAGCAGTACATAGTGCCGTACTTCATGAGCAGTCACCCGGGAAGCACGCTCGATTCCGCTATAGAGCTCGCGCTGTACCTCAAAAGGACGGGCCAGCGTCCGGAGCAGGTGCAGGACTTCTACCCCACGCCGGGCACGCTCTCGACCTGCATGTTCCATACGGGGCTCGACCCGCGCGATATGCAGCCCGTGTACGTGCCGCGCGATCCAAAGGAGAAGGCGATGCAGAGGGCGCTGATGCAGTACTTCATGCCCTATTACCGCGAGACCGCGCGTCAGGCGCTCATCAAGGCCGGCCGCGAGGATCTTATTGGGAACGGGCGCGACTGCCTCGTGCCGGATGGCAGGGCGAAGCCCGATAGGAGCGGCGGCGGTAAGCCCTCACGACCCGCGGGCAAAAAGCCCCCGCAGGGACCGAAGCCGAAGAGAACTCCGAAAAGGTAAAAGAAAAACCGGAGCGTGAGCCCGATAGTGATAAGGAAGCACTAATATTGGAGCTGATTGCAAATAATGTAAAAAAAGCAAAACGACACGCTCTTTCCACTTATTCAACTCCGGCGGGACTTGATCCGCATGCAGTACAATCTATGCGAACAACGCAATCAATCGTTGAGTTGTGTAAATATGCATGGTTCTATTTCCAAGTGAAAAAGAACGGTCCGATGGATTATAAAGTTGTATCAAGATGGAAGAAAGCGTTACCAAGTCTTCTTTTTCCGGGTGAAATTCCAACTTATATGTTTTACGTTAAAAAGATTAGCGCATCTGATCTTGGAAATATTAATTATGGAGCTGTAGGAGTGGCAATGGGTATTCCATTAAATACGCTGCTTAAACAAGCTGGCGCTGCTCAATTAAGGAAGCCCCGTATTGAACAAGGAGAGGGCCGTGGATTTTTCAGTTCTCTGCGTCGCGCTAATCAACTTGGATATTTTGGACATTATGGCGATCAAGTTGATGATTTTAACAATATTATATTAGGTTACTACCTATATTTGAAAGGAGTTTTCGAATGAAAAGGACTGCTGCCTTGGCTTTAGTCTTCTTGACATTACTGCTTGCTGCTTCGTGTTCGCACAAGGTTCCTTATTCTTGGGATTTGATCATTGATAATGAGCAGCTGCGAGCATACTCCGTTGAGGAGCTCATTCAAGTCTTTACTCAATATCGTGAGAAGTTCGAGCATGTTGCCAAGATCGTGGAAGAAAATGAAGCGATGAAACGATTCATGCTCGTTCAAAATGAATCGGCGATAGATATTTACTTTGAAGGAGATTGCGCTTATTTTTCGGAAGAAGAATGGAGCGATATCACTGAGTTGTTTCGCATTACCGGTCTGAATAGGATCGAAAGGAACACAAAGATCGGTAAAAATGTGATCAAGTTTTTATATAGGCATGGGGATTTTGAAACAATACTGTTTTACTGCGAAACAAACGATGATCAGGATCTATCGTATTTTATATTTCCGTGGACCAAGGAATTTCAGAAAACAGATGAGTATTGGTGGGTCGGATACTATGCGGACAGCGATATTGGCCGATAGCATTAGGCTGCTGCTCAAGACCGTCCGTGAATTGACGGATATAAAGGAGCTTACACCCACTCTCGTCAATTCGCTGATCGAGCGGATCGAGGTGCATAACAACGACAAATACGACCGGCACGGCCACGTTAAGGTCGATATCTACTTCACCGTAGCCGGTATGATGAGCATCCCCGCAGAACGATCCCAAATATCTGAAACTCGTATCTTGACAACAAATGAAGAGCGGTTTGCTCTCATATATCGAGAACACACCAACCCTTCAAAAAACATCCTTATGACGGTCGGAGCGTGAGCTCCGGTTTTTTTATTGTTCGTTATTCGCCCAGCCGCTGCTTCTCCTTTTCGAACTGGAGCATATAGAGCGCGTGGTACTTGCCGTGGAGGTTCAAAAGCTCCTGATGGGTGCCCTGCTCGACGATCTCGCCCTTGGAGAGGACGATTATGTTGTCGGCGTGCTGTATGGTCGAAAGCCGGTGCGCGACTATGAGCATGGTGCCGATGTTCATCATCTTTTCGAGCGAATCCTGTATGAGGACCTCCGTCTCGGTGTCGATGTTGGCGGTGGCCTCGTCCAGTATCATGACCTCCGGCTTGTGGATGATGGTGCGGGCGAAGCTCAGGAGCTGTCTCTGGCCCGCGGAGAAGTTGTTGCCGCGCTCGCGCACGATCTCGTCCAGACCGTTTTCGAGGCGGTCTATGAAGTGATCCGCGTTGACGTAGCGGCAGGCCTCCATGACCTCCTCGTCGGAGACTCCGTCCATATCGAGCAGGATATTGCTCCTAATGGTGCCGGAGAACAGGAACACATCCTGCAGCATCTGACCGAAATGCTTACGCAGCGAGGCGGCCTTTATCTTCCTGATGTCTATGCCGTCGATCAGTATCTCGCCCTTCTGGAACTCGTAATTGCGGCAGATAAGCGAGAGTATGGTCGTCTTGCCGGAGCCGGTCGGGCCGACGAACGCGACGGTCTCGCCCGGGTCGACGCGGAAGGAAACGCCCTTCAGCACCCATTCGCCGGGGATGTAGCTGAACCAGACGTCCCTGAACTCGATCTCGCCGCGGACGTTCTCAAGCTCTATCGCGTCCTCCGCGTCTTTGAGCGCGGGCTCGATATCCATTATCGTGAACACCTTTTCCGCCGAGGCGAACGCCGACTGCAGCCAGTTGAACTGCTCCGCGAGGTTCTGTATCGGGTTGAAGAACTTGTTGATATACATGTAGAAGCTGACTATCGTCGACGCCTCTATGGCGCGGCCGAGGAAGCTCGCCCCGTCGAGATGGCCCTTGCCGCCCAGATAGAACAGCGCCAGCACGGAGCTGATATAGAGCATGTAGACGAGGGGCCGGAATATGCCGAACACCAGTATCTGCTCGCGCTTGGCCTTGCCGAGGCCGCGGCTCTTTTCGGAGAAGTCGCGCAGCTTTTCATCCTCGCGGTTGAATATCTGCGTGATCTTGATGCCGGAAAGGTTCTCCGACAGATAGGTGTTGATGTCCGTCGTGCGGTCCTTGACCTTGCGGTAGGCGCGGCGCGCGAACTTGCGGAAAATGACCGTGAAGAGCACAATGAACGGCACGAAGCAGAGCACCATGAGCGTGAGCTCCACGTTGAGCGCGAGCATCGCGGCGAACACGCCGACGATTATGAACACGTTCTTCACGAGGTTCACGAGGAGCGAGGTGAACATGAGCGATATCGCGTTGGTATCGTTCGTGACCCTGGTAACGAGCTTGCCGACGGGTATGGAGTTCATCTGCTCGTGCGAGAGGGATTCTATGTGCGTAAAGAGATCCTCGCGCATGCCGGAGATTATCTTCTGGCCTATCCTCTGCAGTATTATCGCCTGCGCGTAGGTGCAGACCATGGATACTATCAGTATGCCCGCGTAGACCGCGACCAGACGGAACAGCTTCGCAAGGGCGAAATCCGTGTTGATCAGCTTCGTTATGTTGCCGATGATTATCGGGGAGATTATGTCGTACGCTATGCCGGCGATGACAATGACCCCGACGAGCACGAAATGCCATACGTAGGGCTTTGCGTAAGCGAGGAGGCGGCGTATTATCTCGCCGTCCTTCATGTGGCGGTCGAAGCCGATCGCCTGTTTTTTGTCCTTTATGGAGGCGTAGGCGACGATGAGGACGATGGAGATGAGTCCGATTATTCCTCCGCCGAGGAGCAGGGGGTAGTATTCACGCATTTCTCATCGCCTCCTTTACCTTGCGGCCTCTTCTTCGAGGCGCTGCAGTTCGACCATCTTCGCATATTCGGGGCAGGAGACGAGCAGCTCGTCGTGACTGCCGACCGCAGTCACGCGGCCGTCCTCCACGAATACGATCTTCTGCAGCTCCTTTATCGTCGATATGCGGTGCGCGATGAGTATGGTCGTCTTCCCTTCGCGGCTCTCCTTCAGGTTGCGCAGTATGACCTTTTCGGTGTCGGTGTCGACCGCAGAGACCGAATCGTCGAGTATCAGTATCGGCGCGTTCTTCATGAGCGCGCGGGCGATGGATATGCGCTGCTTCTGCCCGCCGGAGACGGTGACGCCGCGCTCGCCCAGCACCGTGGCGTATTTGTCCTTGAACTCGGCGATATTGTCATGCACGTCCGCGAGCACTGCCGCGGTCTCCACCGCAGTATCGTCGACCTCGTCGAACGCGAAATTGATGTTGTTGGTTATGGTGTCGGAGAAGAGGAAATTATCCTGCGGCACGTAGGCGCAGCCCTCCCTGACGGATCTGATCGTGACGGAGTTGACGTCCTTCCCGTCGATGAAGAGCGTGCCGTCGGGCACGTTGTACGTGCGGAGTATGAGGTCGACTATCGTCGTCTTGCCGGAGCCGGTCTTGCCGACTATGCCGACGCTCTCGCCCGCGTTGATCCTGAACGATACGTTTTCGAGGGCGTCGAATTCGCCGTCGGGATAGCGGAAGGTGAGATCGCGGAACTCGATGTCGCCCCTGATGCTGCCGATGTCATTCGCTCCCTCCCTGTCCTTGACGGTGATCTTCGCCTCGAGCAGTTCGGATACGCGCTTCATGGAGGCCTTGCCCCTCGCGGTCTTTTCGATCAGCATGGACACCGCCATTACGGGCCATACGACGGAGGAGAAATAGCCGATGTATTCGACCAGCCGGCCAGCGCTGAACATGCCCTTATAGACGAGGTAGCCGCCGTAGCCGAGAATAACGCAGATGACCGTCTCGACGAGCAGGACTATGAGCACGTGCATGAGGGTCGATATCTTCGTATAGTCGATATTGGTGTTCTCGTTCTCGACGTTGAGCTTGCGGAAGCGCAGGAGCTGCTTGAGCTCCTTTACGAAGGCCTTTACCACCGCGTAGCCGGAGAAGCTCTCCTGCGCGAAGTCGGAGAGATTGGAGAACGCCTGCTGCCTGACCTCCCATTTTTTCATCATGGCCTTGCCCATTATTGTACCGATGAGGAGTATCAGCCCGAGCGGTATGAGCGTCAGGAGCGTCAGCACGACGTCCATGCGCCACATGTTATAGAAGCCGAGTATCCCGAGGAACAGCGCGTCGAAGAACATGAGCATACCGTCGCCGAAGCATTCCTGGATGGTGTCGAGGTCGTTCGTGAAGAGGCTCATGAGGTTGCCGACCTTGTTGACCTGGTAATAATCGCGGGAGAGCTCCTTGCAGTGGTCGAACATCTCTATCCTGATGTTCGTTTCCACCCTGATCGCGGAGCCGAAGAAGCACACGCGCCAGAGGAAGCGGCCGGTGACCATTATCACGACTATCCCGATTATCGGCAGGCATATCTTATCGAGCAGGAAGTTCATATCAAAAGCGACCGTGCTGCCCTTATAGAGCACGGAGCCGTTGTTTATTCCGTCGATGAGCATGCCGTACAGGTTCGGTATTATCAGCTGGAAATAATCCACCATTATCAGCGCGAGCGCGCCGAGCAGCAGAAGTGGCGCATACCTTAAGTAGTAGCGATTGATGTGTTTCCCGAATATCAAAGTCTGAGTTCCTCCGCATATCTGCCATACAATTTGTAACCATTATATTCTTCCGCGGTCAAAAGGTCAATAGCGCCGCGTGCTTTTCGGGTGGTTCCGAAGTATATATATTGTCGCCCCCTCCCCCGGCGCGCCGGCGCGCCCGAGGCGCCGTCCCCGGGCTTGACTGCGGGGCGCGGTTGGCTTATAATAATAGAGTTGAGATCACTTCCGGAGGTTCACATATGGGTCACATTAACGTCAAATCCGAGATAGGTCCCCTGAAGCGCGTCATGCTCCACCGCCCCGGCGCGGAGCTTGCCAGTCTCATGCCCGAATACCTCGAGCGCATGCTCGCCGAGGATACTCCCGACGTTGAGATGGCCGGCCGCGAACACGACGTTTTTGCCGGCATACTGCGCGGTGCGGGCGTCGACGTAGTCTATATCGAAAAGGAATTCGCCAAGGTCGTGGAGGACGACGCCGTCCGCCGCGCCTTCATAGAGGATTTCGTCGAGATCGGCGTGAAGGGCGATTCGCTCCGCCCCGCCGTGCGCGAATACCTGCTTTCCGTTCCGTCGGAGGGGCTGTTCGACGCTGTCGCCAAGGGCATCACGAGGGACGATCTTGCGTCCGTCGAGCCCAAGCCCATACAGGCGCTCGTCTATGACGATTATCCCTTCGTCACCGATCCCCTGCCCAATATCTATTTCACGAGGGACATAAGCTTTTGCCTCGGCACGGGCATCGCGATATCCGCTATGAGCATGCCCGCCCGCATGCGCGAGACGCTGTACATAAGATACCTGCACAGGTATTCCGAAAAGTTCGGCAAGGGCGGTACGGATCTGCTCTACGATTACAACTGCGGCTGTCCCATCGAGGGCGGAGACGTGCTCTCCCTCTCCGATAAATGCGTCGCCATCGGCTGCGGCGAGAGGACGACCGAGGCGGCCATCGAAAAGCTCGCGAAGACGCTCTTCACCCGCGGCTACGAAAAGGTGCTCCTCTTCAAGAACCCCGCCAACCGTACGTACATGCACCTTGACGTGCTCATGACCCACGTCGACTACGACAAGTTCCTTGCGCATCCCTGCATGGTGCACAAGTGGTTCGACGTGTACGAGCTCACCCCCGCCGCGCACGGCGGTATGAACGTGTCGAGGACGACCGACGGCACGGCGCCGATACTCGAGCGCGCGCTCCACATCGACAAGGTCAGCTTTATCGAGATGGGCGGCGGCGACAGCATAGTCTACAAGCGCGAGCACTGGAACATGGGCTCGAACTCCCTTGCCATTGCTCCGGGCAACATCATCACATACGACCGCAACCACGTGACGAACGAGCTGCTTGAAAAGGCGGGCGTGCACGTCAACCCCATCCCCGGCGGCGAGCTTTCGAGAGGCCGCGGCGGTCCCCGCTGCATGAGCATGCCCATGATAAGGGAAGATATCTGGTAAACCGAAAAAAGAACAGCCCGCTTCGCAGGAAGCGGGCTGCTTTTTTGTTGATCGTCAGCCGTTGAGGCCCATTGTCCTGCGCAGGACGATGAGCGCGTCGGCGGAATCGACTACGCCGCTGTAGTCGACGTCGGACCTTTCGAGATTGAGCTGGCTCTCGTCGATGAGGCCCATGGAGTAGCGCAGTATGAGCAGCGCGTCGAGGGTGTTGACCTCGCCGTTTTCGTTGGCGTCGCCGTCGTGATCCACGACGCTGCCGGAGTAGACGACGTCGTCCACGTACGCCGAGTCATCGTTGGAGGCGGCGGAGTAGTCCTTCTCGAACGCCCACTTGAACAGGTAGGTCTTGGTCGTGGTCGCGGTGAATGTGAAATTCGTCCACGAGGTGTTGCCGGAGGCCTGCACCTGCTGGGTGCCGTCGACGTAGAAGCGGAAGAAGTCGTAGTTGTTCTCGGAGCTGGCCCTGTAGCGGAAGGTCAGCGTCTCGCCCGCCTGCATGGGCAGCTGGAGGGTGAAGAAGCTGGTGGTGCTGTCCTCGCTCCAGTTGGAGGAGCCGACGTAATCGTTCATCGGGTACCAGGGATAATCCGATTCGTTGTCGAAGGGGAGGAAGTTGTCCGAGCCGTTGACAGCGGATTCGAAGCTGTGATACGCGGCAAGGTGCTTGACGTACGCGCAGTCGCTGCCGTCGGAGCCGGAGCCGTCCTTGATGAACTCGAACGAGAAGGTATGCATGCCGGAGTACGGTACGGTGTATTCGTAATCGACGTAGCCGTCGGTCGTGCCGGAGGTGAACACCTCGGCGCCGTCGAACCTGAACGCGAAGACGTCGCCCTCGGCGGAGCTTACCTTATACTTGAAGGTGAGTATCATGCCCTTCTTGTACTCGCCGGAAGCCGTCATGACGGACGTGGAGTTGTCGACGCCCGCGTTGCCGCTCACGGCCGCGCTCTCGGCATGATCGACCGTCCAGGGATATTCGCCCGTGGAGCTGAAGGGAATGGTGCCGCCGGAAACGTTGCCCGCGGAGGACAGGGACCCGAGCACGCTGACGTTGCGGATCCACGCCTTGTCGGAGCCGGAAGCGCCGGTCGAATCCTTGGAGAACTCGAAGGTCAGGGTGACGCTGCCGCTGCCGGGGATGGTAACGGTCTCGGTCTGCCAGTCATGCTCGCCGCTGGTCTCGAAAATGACGGTCCCGTTGGCCTTGACGCGCAGATAGTCGTGATCCTGCTGGCTGCTGACCTTGTAATCGAAGGTGAGCACCTGCTCGAAGCCGAGGCTGAGCTCGGTCTTCAGTACGGAGGTGGTATTGTTGACGCCCGCGTTGCCGCTGACGACGGAATCGCCGTCGACGGTCCAGGCGTAGCTGCCGGTGGAAACGAAGTGGTTGTACTGGCCCTCCGCGTTGGCCGCGGGATCGAGGGTGTACATGTTGGCGGAAAGGTGCAGCATGCCTGCGCCGATGCCGGAAACGTTGATGTTCACCGCGGCGCCCTTGATCGCGCTGACGACGTCATCCGCGCTCATGTCGGGGAAGGCGGTCCTTATCTGGGCCGCGACGGCCGCAACGTGCGGGCAGGCCATGGAGGTACCGCTCTTGGTGCTGAATCCGCCGCCGGGAACGGAGCTGTTGATATTGTCGCCGGGGGCGGCGATATCGACGAGGTCGCCGTAGTTGGAGAAGTAGCAGAGGGTGTGGCTGGTGGTGAGAGCCGCAACGGTGCACGCGCGCTGGATATTCGCGGGGCAGTGGTTGACGGCGTCGTCGGACTCGTTGCCCGCGGCTACGCAGACGGTGGTGCCGTTATCGAAGGCCGAGTCGACGATCTCCGCCATGAAGTGATGCTCCTCGCCGCCGTCACAGCCGCCGCCAAGGGAGAGGTTCTCGACCTTGGCGCCGTGGAGGGAGCCGTATTCCATGCCGAGGCCGACGTTCAGCGTGCTGCCGGAGCCGGAGTCGGAGAGGACCTTGATGGGCATTATCTTGACGTTGGAGAAGGTGCCGTCGACGACGGTGCCGCAGACGTGGGTGCCGTGGCTGTGGCCGTCCTGCGGGTTGTTGGTGTTGTTGACGAAGTTCCAGCCGGGAACGAGCCTGCCGGAGAGGAAGGAGTGGCTGGAGTCGGCGCCGGTGTCGATGACCGCAACGATTATCTCGGGCATGCTGCTCAGATCGTTGTTATACTGACCGTAGAGCCACTGGTTGTACTCGTACATGTTGACGTGCGAAGCGCCGAAGCCCCAGGACTTGAAGGAGCTGTTGCCGGGGGTCGCGTCGACGGTCATTATGCCGTCGGGCTCCGCCCACTGGACGCCCTTCATGAGCTTGATGCGCTTGAGGGCGGCCTCGGCCTCTTCGGGGGAGGCGTACTGGAACACGTACCAGTCATTGTAGCCGGAGACCTGCGCGATGGCGTTTTCGTCGGAGATCGGGGCGGAGGACTTGGCGATGATCCTTGCGAGAGCGAATTCGCCGGCGCCCTTCTTGGCGTCGATATCCTTATCGTAGACCTTGGTGATCTCCGCGACGCCGGAGGCGAACTGTGCGAGCTGTTCGATCTTCGCGGCGCGCTCGGACTCGGTCAGAGGGCGGGAAGTCTCGGCCGCCCCGCCGAAGGTGGGAACGAGCACGAGCACCATGAGCGCCGCGATCACGAGCGAGAGCAGTTTCTTGGTAGTCTTCATCTTTTATTCTCCTTATAAATGATTATCTGTTTACCGCCGAGCGAAGGAACGCCGCGATGCCGCGGTATACCTCGTCACGGTTGAGCTCGTTGTGCATCTCGTGCCTGCCGTTCTCATAGAGCTGCAGCACGACCATACTGTGCCCGGTCTTTTTCAGGTTTTCGCAGACCTCGACGACGCCCTTGCCGTAAGCGCCGACGGGATCCTGCTTCCCCGCGAGCAGATATATGGGGACGTTCGGGACCTTCTCCGCCCATTTGGCGCCGCTGATCTCGCCCAGTCCGTCGAACAGATCGCGGAACGCGGCGGAGGTGAACGGGAAACCGCAGAGATCGTCCGCAATGTATTTGTCGACTATCGCTTCGTCATGGGTCAGCCAGTCGAATACCGTCCTTGCGGGCTTGATATGCTTGGCGTATGCGCCGAACGCCATGCCGTTGAGCTGATCGTCGGGCTTGGCGCCGCCGGTCTTTTTGATGTGGGAATTGGCGATGGTCTTCGCGATGGCGAGCACGGGATTCCTGCCCGCGGTGCCG
Source organism: Clostridia bacterium (assembly GCA_017619735.1). Lineage (GTDB taxonomy): Bacteria > Bacillota > Clostridia > Christensenellales > CAG-138 > UBA3857. The sequence continues at coordinate 37,269 of JAFZRT010000007.1, read as the reverse complement.
GAGAACACGAAGGCGTCGAACTCGCCGGGGTATCTCGAGGCGCAGGTCCTTGCGAGGAAGGAGCCCATCGAATGCCCGTAGAGCACGTACTTTTTGCCGGGATATTCGGCTTTTATCATGTTGTGGAGGGTCATTATGTCCTCCACGACGAGGCTCCAGCCGTTTTCGGGAGCGAAATACCCCTTCACGCCGCGGCCGTTGATGGACGCGCCGTGGCCGGGATGGTCCTCCGCGAATACGGCGTAGCCCTGCGAGTTGAGATAGCGGGCGAGGTCGTCGTAGCGCTTGGCGTGCTCCGCCATGCCGTGCACGATCTGTATCACCGCTTTGGGCTCGCCCTCGGGAAGCCATTTATAGGCCGCTGTCTCACAGAGCCCGGTCTTGGAAGGATAAGAGAACTGTTCCATGCTGTTTGCCCCCTTGATTTTTATTCGCTGCCGCGGAGCGCTACCTCAACGCGATGGCGGCGATGCCCGCCACTATGGTGAGGAGAAAGAGCGCCGCGAGCACTATCGCAAGAATACGTGCGGAATGCTTCATCGGATGCCGCCTTTCATTGAGTTTTTTCGGGAATAATACGCTATACGATGCTGCGGATAGCCCTGGATATCGGGTCCTCCGCCCCTATTATGCCGAACCACCGCAATACCGCGTAAGTCCCCGCCGCAGCAAGCGCGAGAGCGAGCACGACGAGCAGCACGCTGCCCCACTCCACGTGCTTGTGCTTGACGCGGCGCATGGGCTGGGTGCGGTCGTTGTAATGTATGCGGTAATGACGGCGCTTCATATCCCGATCCTTTCACAGTTACCTTATATTATAACATATCCGGGATCGGTTTGAAAAGTATAAATGTGAAAATGGGCCGATGTTTTTCCGAAAGGAGGCGGCGGAGAGCAGCCCCCGATGGAGAGCTCTCCGCAAAAAAGGCGCCTCGCCGCCGTCAGCGTTCGCCGGTCGGTCGGCTGAATCGTCTCGGCCTTTCGACCGAGGGGATGGCTTCGAGCTCCTCATAGGATTCCAGCCCTCCGAGATCGAGCGGAGGAGTGGGTACGGAGCCCGTAGTCTCCATTGCGGAGACGGGTCTCATGGCAGGATCGGTAAACCTTTTCTTTCCCGACAAAAAAATCACCTCCGCCCTTAATATCGGCAGAGGTGACGGGAATTATTCGACTGTTTTTTTTTACAGGAGCGAACGGACGAGCTCCGCGAGCTCCTCCGGATGGGTGCGCGGGATATCGTGGCCCGCGCCGTTCATCACGACGAAGCTGCCGCGCGGTATGGCGTCCGCTATCGCGGAGCAGTGGTCGCGCTTTATCATGTCGTCCTTCTGACCGTATACGACGGTCGTTTCGCAGATTATCGAGGCGAGATCGCCGTTCGTGAGGCGCGGCTCTTCGAGCATCATGCGGCAGAGCTCCGCATGCACGCGGTCGTGCCTGTGCTGCGCGACGCGAAGATCGTGCTTGATCATGCGGACTGCGCGGGGCTTGAGGCCCGAGGGATCGGAGTTGACGCCGATGAGTATCAGCTTCCGCACGCGGATGGACTTGAGCGCCATCATGAGCGCGGTTATCGCCCCGTCCGAGGAGCCGATGACGTCGTATTCGGCTATGCCGAGCTCGTCCTCCATGAGCTTTATGGCGTCGTCGGCCATGAGCTCATAGCTGATGTGCGGGACCTCGCCCTCGAAGGCGGGGATGGACGCGCCCTGCCAGCGGCTGTCCATGAGCACGAATCCGCGGGAGCCCGAAAGGAACGGGACGAACGCGGAAAAAGTCTTCATGCTCTCGCCGTTGCCGTGCAGAAGGAGCGCGGGCGTGCGGAGCTTGAAGTCGGTGACACCGGCAATCTCGTAACTGATGCTCTGGTCGTTAATGATCGCTCTTGCCATATAAAACCTCCGTTAAGGGATATTTTACCACAAAAACGCACTCGATGCAAGTGTTTTTGCCGATCGCGCCCGCGCTTTCGCGGGGAGGCGCTCCCCCGCCCCGCGCGGCGCCGCGGCATTTTCGGCTTGACACACGGCATAGTCTCTTATATAATTTTTATAATATCTCGATCAAGGAGCAATCATCATGTGCGGAATTGTCGGATACACCGGAATCAATAACGCCACCCCGATACTTCTGGAGGGGCTCGATACGCTTGCATACCGCGGATACGATTCCGCGGGCATTGCCGTATGGGACGGCGAAAATATAGTGATGAAAAAGGAAAAGGGCCAGCTTTCCAACCTGAAAGCCATACTCGAAAGGGAGCCCGTCACCGGCTGCTGCGGCATAGGCCACACCCGCTGGGCTACCCACGGGGAGCCCTCCTACATCAACTCCCACCCCCACGGGGACGCGAAGAAGCAGCTCGTGCTCGTCCATAACGGCATCATCGAAAACTACGTCCGCATCAAGAGCATGCTCATGGACAGGGGCTGCGTGTTCGTATCCGATACGGATACGGAGGTAGTGGCGCAGCTGCTGGGCGACGTGTATAACGGCGACCCGATAAAGGCCATAGTCGAGGCGATGAAGCTCATCGAGGGCTCCTTCGCGCTGGCGATACTCTTCCGCGACGACCCGCACAGGATCTACTGCGTCTGCAAGGACAGCCCGATGGTCGTCGGCTTCGGCAGGGACGGCGCGCATATCGCGTCCGACATACCCGCCATGCTCTCCTACACGAGGGACGTCACGTTCATGGGCGACAAGCAGATAGCCGTGCTCTCCCCCGACGGCATCGCCTTCTACAACGAGTTCGGCACGCCCATCGACAAGGGCTGCAGTCATATCGACTGGGATCTCGACGCGGCCAAGAAGGGCAGCTACGAGCACTTCATGATGAAGGAGATCTGCGAAGAGCCGGTCGCCTTCCGCAAGACCGCCGAGCAGTACGTCTCCTTCCGTGAGCCGCGCCTAAAGGCGGACTGCTTCCCCTGGGACGCGGATAACTGCGCGGAGCTGAAGCGCATTCGCATTATCGGCTGCGGCACCGCATATCACGCGGGCCTGCTGGGCAAAAAGTACTTTACGGAGCTTGCGAAGATCCCCGTCGAGGCGGAGATCGCGTCCGAGTTCCGCTACTCCGGCTACACGTTCGAGGAGGGCGAGGCGCTGCTCCTCGTATCCCAGTCGGGCGAGACCGCCGACACGATCGCCGCTCTGCGCATGGCGAAGCAGGCGGGCGTCCGCACGATAGCCGTGTGCAACGTCATCGGCTCCACCATCGCGCGTGAAGCGGACGAGGTGCTGTTCACCTACGCCGGGCCGGAGATCGCCGTCGCCGCGACCAAGTCCTACCTCACGCAGATAACCGTGCTCTTCCTTGCGGCGCTGCGCCTGGGCGAGATCCGCGGCACCATTTCCGGCGAAAGAGTAAAGGCCCTGCTCTCGGAGCTCACCTCCATTCCCGAGCACATGCAGAAGCTGATCGACGACCGCGAGGCGATACAGTATTTCGCCAGCCGCGAGTTCTCCGCCAAGCACGTGTTCTTCATCGGCAGGGGCATCGACAACGCCCTCTCGATGGAGGCCGCGCTGAAGCTGAAGGAGGTCAGCTACATCCACTCCGACGCTTACGCCGCGGGCGAACTGAAGCACGGCACCATCGCCCTCATCGAGGAGGGGACGCTCGTGGTCGGCCTCATAACGCAGAGGCATCTCGCTTCCAAGACCGCGAGCAATCTCGAGGAGGTCCGCGTCAGGGGCGCGACGGTGCTCGCCTTGACCAACGGCAGCATGCCCGACATCGCGGGGCACTGCAACAAGGTATGGGAGCTCGACGAGATGAACGAGCTGACGGCTCCCTTCTGCGCGATAATCCCGATGCAGCTTTTCGCCTACTATATGGCCGTGCAGAAGGGCTGCAACGTCGACAAGCCGAGGAACCTCGCCAAGAGCGTCACCGTGGAATAAACGAAAAATGTCAAAAAACAAGAGCAGGGCGGCCGCCCTGCTCTTTTGCTTTTGCTTTTGTCCGGCTATTTCATCATTTCCTCGGCAACGGCCCGTATAGTCTCTATCGCGGCTTCGAGCACGGAGGGATCGCTCCCCACGTTGTCGATGATGCGTATGCAGTAGCGCACGCCGTCCGACATGAATATCACGTTCGCGGCGCTGAAGTGCTCTCCCGAATCCCTGCTTGTGACTATGCCTTCCGGTATATCGTCGCCGAACGTGGAACAGATCGGCACGAGACCGTCGTCAACGCCCTGCTTGGCGCATACAGGCTCCGCGCAGAACTGCACCGAGAGATCGCCGTACTTGTAGAACTTTTCAAGCGAGACGTAGCTTATGTCTCCGCTGCGGTCGCCGTACCACGCCAGATGCGCGGTGTACGGCTTGACCTGACCGGGATAGTCCCTGTGGTCGACGCCGACGAAATCCGGGTCGTTTTCGAGCGGGTTCCCGATATTGAAGCCGACGAAGTCCGAAGCGTCCTGCCATGTTTCGAAGCTCCTGTACACGTACCCGGGCATGGTGCTCCAAAGCGTGCGCTCGATCTCGGGAAGGTCGAGATACCTCTTCCAGTTCGCAATGACCTCCTGCTTCATCGCCTCGGAGAAGGCCGCGGTATACCCTCCGTTTTCATAGACGCGGCGTCCGTTGACGGTAACGGATCCTATCTCGGACGGAGCCTCGAAGGTCCTTTCGAGCTTTCCTCTGTGGAGAAAGCTTTTTACTACAGTCCTTACCGACACGACGACATCACCCTCCTTTTCGCTCACGTCGAGCCGCGATACGGCGCGGTCCTTATCCGCCGCCTCCGCTGTCACGAACAGCCGGCTCCCGTCCACGTCGACGAAGGAGCGCAGCTTTTCGTATCCGGCGTCCCGTCCTATGACGAAGAGCTTGAGCAGCACCGCAACGGCGGCGACCGCCGCCGCTATGCACGCGGCTGCAACGGCTGTTTTTACCGTTTTTCTTTTGTTCTTTTTGAGGAAATCGATCTCCGCCGTCTCCTCTTCCCGACTGTTGACCTCCGGCTCGCGCAGGGAGTCGATCATGCGGCGGCATTCCGCGCAGGAGGCGGCGTGCTCCTCTATAAGGGCGTCCGTCTCCTCGTTGGTCAATCCGTCGATATAGGACGGCAGCAGGTCGCGCACGACCCCGCACGGGAGTTTACTCATTCGTTTCCGTCTCCTTTCTGATGCTTTCCTTGCCCCTGAAATACGTTACCCTTGCCCAGTTCTCCGTTTTGCCGAGTATCTCCCCTATCTCACGGAAGGAGAGACCGCCGAACGCCCGGAGGTACATGACCTCGCGCGCGGGCTCCTTCACGGAATGGAGCTTTTTCATGAGCTCCATCCGCTCCTCCTTTTTGATAAGGTCCTCCTCCGCGGAGCCGCAGGGCAGAGTCACGGAGTCGATATCCTCATGGGGCGGGTGCTTTCTCAAGTGGGCAAGGCGGACGCGCTTCGCGATAGCGCAGAGCCATGTCGAAACGGAGGAGCTGCCGTCGAATCGGTCCGCGGAGCGTATCGCCTGATAGAAAGTCTCCTGCGTGAGCTCCTCTGCGGTGTCCGGGTCTCGGGTGAGGGTCAGGAGATACCGATAGACGGTCTTCGCATATCGCTTGTAGACCTCGTCCATTTCCCTCATGGCCCCTCTCCTTTCGTTCATGCTCGTATGTTAATGACGGAAATCGCCTTTTCGTTACAGCGGATCGGTCTTTTTTTCAAAAAAACAGGGGCCGCCCCGTGCGTTTGGAGCGGTCCCGTTGTTCATTTTGCGGTCATTACGCGAAGAACTTGCCGATGATGTCGACGATCTCCGCGCCGATGCGCTTCTGCGCCTCAACGGTGGAAGCGCCGATGTGAGGAGTGCAGCTGACCATGGGATGGTTGTAGAGCGCCTCGTTCTTGGAGGGCTCCTCCGCCCAAACGTCGAGACCCGCGGCGCGGACCTTGCCGGACTCGAGCGCGGCGAGCAGAGCCGCCTCGTCGATGTTGGTGCCGCGGCTGGTGTTGATGATGTTGACGCCGTCCTTCATCTTGGCGATGGTCTCCTCATTGATGAGGGGCTGGCCGGGAAGGGAGGGAACGTGGAGGCTGATGAAATCGGAGTTGGCGAGCACCTCGTCCATTTCGGCGTACTTCATGTTCTCGTTCTCGATGCCCTCAACGTGGAATACGTCGTAAGCCAGGACCTTCATGCCGAGGGCCTGCGCCTTGCGGCCGAGGCTCTGACCGATGCGGCCGTAGCCGATGACGCCGAGGGTCTTGCCGGCGAGCTCGATGCCCTTGGCATAGGCCTTCTTCTCCCACTTGTTCTCACGCATGGAATGACCGGCTGCGGAGACGAAGCGGGCGCAGGAGAGCATATGAGCGAGCGCGAGCTCCGCGACTGCGTCGGAGGAAGCGCGGGGAGTGTTCTTAACGGCGATGCCCTTTTCCTCGGCATACTTGTGGTCGATGTTGTCGATGCCCACGCCGCCGCGGATGATGAGCTTGAGCCTGCCGGCTTCGGCAGCGGAATCGATGGCGGGTACGCGGACCTTGGTCGCGGAGCGGACTACGAGAACGTCGAACTCCTTGACGAGCTGACAAAGCTCATCGGGGGTGGGGGTCGTCTCGGGGACCACTACCTCATGGCCCTGCTCACGAAGCTTGGCGATGGCGCCTTTTTCCATACCGTCGGATGCTAAAATACGCATGATTCTTAATTCTCCTTCAATATTATTGCTGATTGCCGATCACGCAAGATGCTCGGCTTCGTACTTCTTGAGGAAGTCGACGAGCGCAACGACGCCCTCTTCGGGCATGGCGTTGTAGATGGAGGCGCGGAGGCCGCCCACGGACTTATGACCCTTCAGGTTGTCGAAGCCCGCTGCCTTGGTGGCGGCGACGACGTCGGCGTCCTGCTCCTTGGTGGGAGTGACGAAGGGAACGTTCATAAGGGAGCGGAACTCGGGCTCTACGGTGCCCTTGAAGAGCTTGGACTGATCGAGGAAGTCGTAGAGGATCTTGGCCTTATGCTCGTTCATCTTGGCCATGACCTCGAGACCGCCGATGCTCTTCAGATACTTGAAGACCTGACCGCAGACGTAGATGGACCAGCAGTTGGGGGTGTTGTAGAGGGAGTTGTTGGCCGCGTGGGTCTGATAGCTCATGTAGGTAGGAACCCAGGAGGGAAGCTCGGAGCTGTCGCGGATGAGATCCTCACGCATGATGACGATGACCATGCCGGCGGGGCCGATGTTCTTCTGAACGCCGCCGTAGATCATGCCGTAATCGGACACGTTGCAGGGCTTGGAGAGGAACATGGAGCTCTGGTCGGAGACGAGGATCTTGCCCTTGGTGTTGGGGAGCTGCTGATAGGTGGTGCCGTGGATGGTCTCATTCTCGCAGATGTAGACGTAATCGGCGTCCTCGCTGATGGGCAGATCGGAGCAATCGGGGATATAGCTGTAGTTGCGGTCCTCGGAGGTGGCGACAAGGTTGATCTTGCCGTACTTCTTCGCCTCGGCATAGGCCTTCTTGGACCAGTTGCCGGTGACGATGTAGTCGGCGACGCCGTTCTTCATGAGGTTCATGGGGATCATGGCAAACTGGAGCGTCGCGCCGCCCTGGATGAACATTACCTTGTAGTTATCGGGGATATTCATGAGATCGCGGAGATCCTGCTCTGCCTCGTCGATGATCTTCTGGAAGACCTTCGAGCGGTGGCTCATCTCCATGACGCACATGCCGGAGCCTTCGTAGTTCATGAGGTTGTCACGAATGCCCTCAAGGACCTTCTCGGGGAGAATGGAGGGGCCGGCGGAGAAGTTGTAGATACGATCGTATGCCATATTGATACTCCTTTATCTCGCTTGCTTCGCAAGCATATTTTTCTAATTGGATTATACCACAAAGGAAAGATCATTCAACCGTTTTCGCGGCAAAAAAAGGGATATATTTATTTGTAATACAAAAGCGCCCGTCCATATGGGACGGACGCGTGCGCGGCGGCGTTCACCGGTCTCTCATTCCCTCGAGCCAGGCGTACGTGAGCTCTTCGAAGCGGCTTTCGATGACCGGATTGCCCATGGCCGAATAACTGACTTTGACCTCGTCGCCGAGGAAGCCGACCATCATCGCGCAGTTGTCCCAGAGCCATTGGGAGCCGATCTCCGGCTTGTACAGGAAGAGTATGTATTCCCCGCAGTCGATATCCGGCGCGGGGGGACAGCACAGGTAGTAATCCGAGAAAAGGAAGCTGCAGCCCTGCGTCATGAAGCGGTCGAGCTTCAAGGCCTCGTTTCCGCCCTTGAATACCTCCACGATGCTGAATTCGTACAGCGTGCGCGGCTCCATACTGCTCTCGTCCGGAATGGGATCTCCGTTCTCGTCGAACTCGAACCGGGTCTGCGCCATCACGGAGCCCTCTCCGTATATCTGCGCGCGGACTATGATATCGGCCTTATCCGCGAGCTCCTGAGCGTTTTTGAACGGCTTATAGTCGGCTTCCGCGAACCATTCGGGGTTGGGCGTCGCGTCCGGCTCGGGCATCGGCGCTTTTACGACGAACGGCTCCGGCGTGGCTCCGGTCTCGTTCGACATGACGGGCCGCCAATCCGTGGACGTTTGTTTCTCTTTGTTCCACGGATTTACGGCGATCAGCACCGCCGCGCCGACCGCGAGCAGAGCGGCGGCCATGCCGGCTATGCGGCGGAAAGAGTTGTTCCTTTTCACCTTTTCTTCATCGAGCACTGCGTCGTCGGCTTCCCCGACAGCGCGGAAAATATCTTCGTTGTTCATATTATCTCCTCGTCGATCAGCTTTTGCCTGAGCTTTTTGCGGGTGCGGCTGAGGGATGTCATAACGGCTCCTTCCGTCATGCCGAGCCCGCGCGCGATGGCCTTTACCGGCTCCGCGCGGAACACGCGTGCGACGAAAATGCGGCGCTCCCTTTCGGGAAGGGCGCGGAGGAACGCGTTGACCGCGGCCTTCAGCTCCCTGTACTCCGCTTCCGAAGCGGCTCCGCCCTCCGCGGGGACGATCTCGGCGAGCTCGTCGAGCACGAGCGCCGCTTCCCCTCCCCCGCGCTTCTGTCGGTTCATCTCCCTGAAGCGGTTGAAGGCGACGCTGCGCGTTATCCTGGCAAGATACAGACGGAGCTTCTCGGGGCGCTTTGGCGGTATCGTCTCCCACGCCTTGAACAGCGCGGAGCTCACGCACTCCTCGGCGTCAGCGGGGACGCCGAGTATGTTTTTCGCCACGGTGAAGCAGTAGGCGCCGTACTTGGCGCTGACCTCGCTCAGCGCGCGCTCGTCGCGTTTGAAGAACAGCCCGATAATATCGACGTCGTTCATCAGCCGTTCCTCCTTTCATAAAGGTACCTTCACCCTATAAGACAACGTTTTTCGCCCGACCTTACAAAAAAGGGGAAAGCGCGGCGCTTCCCCCCTCCGATAATGCTTTGCTTCGCCGCCGTTCAGCCGAGGAGCACCTCGTCCTTCTCCTTTGAGCGGCCCCGGCGCCGTTTCTTTTTGACGGGATGCCGCATGTACACGTTGAGCACTATGCCGACGCCGATCATGTTCGTCAGCATGTTGGAGCCGCCGTATGATACGAACGGAAGCGGTATGCCCGTCATGGGCATTAGTCCGATCGTCATGCCGATATTCTCGAAAACGTGGGCTATGAGCATGCCCGTCACGCCGACGGCGAGCAGCATGCCGAAATTGTCCCTCGATTTGCCGGCGATATAGAGCCAGCGGAACGCGAGCAGGAAGAACGCGGCGATGAGTATCGCGCCGCCGACGAAGCCGACGCCCTCCACTATGCCGCTGTAGATGAAGTCGGTATGCCTCTCCGGGACGTATTTGAGCTGCGCGAGCGTGCCCGTCGAGAAGAAGCCCTTGCCCATGAGGCGGCCGGAGCCGATGACGACCTTCGATTTGGAGACCTGATAGCCCGCGCCGAGAAGATCGTATTCGGGATTGAGGAAGGAGATTATCCTCTCCTTCTGTCTGCCGGTCAGCACGAAGAAATACATGAGCGGCAGCGCGGTGCCGAGCGCGACTGCGGCGCCGGCGATCCAGATCCATTTTATCCTCGCGGCAAAGACTATGAACGCGAGTATGATTATGAGCACGAATGCGCTGCCGAAGTCCGGCTGCAGCGCTATCAGCACGAAGGGTATCATGGTGTAGGCGACGGCGAGCGCGATGTCCTTGACCTTTAGCAGCCGGCCGTCGGTATCCATCGCCTTGGCGGCGGCCTTCGACACCATGACTATCACCGCGACCTTCGAAAGCTCGGCGGGCTGTATGTTCCTCTGGATGCTGTCGAATACGAACCAGCCCTGCGCGCCGCCCCTGACCTTGCCGAACAGGAAGAGCAGCGCAAGCAGGCCGACGATGCCGATGTACGCGTACGGTATGAGGGGCTTGAAGATATTGTAATCGAAGAGCATCACGACAATCATCGCGGCGAGACCGACGAGGAAGTTTATCGCCTGCCTCTGGACGTAGTCGAGATTGAGGCGCGCCAGAATATCGCGGAAGCCCTGCTCCGTCCCGTCGAAGGGAGTGGCGAGGACCGACGCGAGCGCGACGAGACCGAAGCCCACGAGCGCGAACACGAGGAGCACCGTGAACCAGTCTATGCTCTTTAAGTCCTTTTTATCGTATAAGCTCAATCGGCTTTCCTTTCAGAAGCGTGTCAGACGGTCAGTCTGTCGGCGTTTTCCTTAATCTCTTCGAGCTTCGCCTCGTAGCCCTTCTTGCCGAGCAGGGCGTACGTCATGTTCTTGCCCTCCTCCACGCCGGGCTGATCGTAGGCGTTGATGCCGAGTATCTCGCCCGCGTAGGCGGTCGCGAGCTCCAGCAGCATTATGAGCTGACCCACCGTCGATGCGTTGACCTCCGGCAGTATTATCGTCTTGTTCATGTGGCCGCTCACGGTGACGGCGTGCTCCGTCGCGCGGCGCTCCGCGGAAATGAGCTCGTTGAAGCTGTGGCCGGAGAGGAACGCGACGTTCGGGTTCTCGTCAACGGCATGGGGGATCGTGAACTCATTGCGGTATCTCTCCACGCCGAGGAACGTGACCGTCTTGTCGAAGGGGCCGTCGGTGTAGAGCTGCACCTGCGAATGCTGATCCGTGACGCCGAGCGCCTTTACAGGCGTCTGGCCGAAGCGTGCCTCCCCCGCCTTCTTGCCGAGGGACTCCGCCCAGAGCTGCGCATACCAGTCGGAGAAGTATTTGAGCGAATCCGCATAGGGCATCATAACGCCGATATTCGCGCCATTTTCCATGGCGCAGGTCTCGAGCAGAGCGTACATGAGCGCGGGGTTCTTCTCGACCTCGTCGCTGTCGCAGAGCTCATCCATCAGCGCCGCGCCATTCAGCATCTCCTCGATGTCGACGCCGCATACCGCCGCGGGCAGGAGCCCGACGGGGCAGAGCTCGGAGAACCTGCCGCCGACTCCCTCCGGAACGTAGAAGGTCGTGAGGCCGTATTTCCTTGCGATGCCGATGAGGTTGCCCTTCTCGCGGTCGGTGGTGGCAATGAGGCGGTCCTTCAGCTTCTCCTCGCCGTAGAGGTCGAGCAGCGTGCGCATGACGGTCAGAAGCTGCGCCATTGTCTCGGAGGTGGAGCCGGACTTGGTGATGACGTTGAACACCGTCGTTTCGGGATCGATCACGTCGAAGAGCGCCGCCATGCGCTCGGGATCGATATTGTCCTCGACGTAGAGCTTGGGGCCGTTCCGCTTTTCGCGCGGGAGCTCGTTCCAGCGGGGATGATTGAGCGCCTGCTGAACGGCGATGGGACCCAATGCGCTGCCGCCGATGCCGAGCACGACGAAGCTTTCCGCCCTGCTCCTGACGTCTTCGGCGACGGCCTTTATCTCCTTCACGATCCCGGCCTGGTTATAGGGCAGATCGCGCCACCTTATTGTATCCCTCTTGGCCCTGAGGGAGGCGATGTATCCGGAAGCGGCCGCCGCGCGGGAGGCGAACTCCGCCCTGTCGATGCCGTGAGCGCCGACGGCGGAGGAGAACATGTTGGTATAGTCGATGCTGATGCGCATATCAAAAAGCTCCTTTACGGGTATTTGACGTTATTATAACACAGCTTGCGGTGTTTTTGTACGGGTATTTGCGCATAAGATCGAATATGTGCATAAAAAACTTCGCGAAATTGCTGATACCTGCTCTCGCGGCGCTGCTTTGCGCAGTTCCCGCGTCATGCCGCGCGCCGGAAAACGCCGCCGATCCGACCGGCTCTGTCACGGTCAGTGTGGCCGACGGCTTCACCGACGCCCCCATCCCCGGGGCGCGGGTATGCGTGCCCGAAACGGGCGGGGTGTTCTATACCGGCGCGGACGGCGCCACCTGCGAGATCCGTCTGCCCGTGATCCCCGACGGCGAGTACGAAAAGCTCCTGCCCTCCGGCATCGGAAGGGCGACCGTCGTCGTAACGGCGGAGGGCTATACGCCCTGCCTGCTGCTGTACGTCCGCATCGAGCCGGGCGTCTCGCGCGGGCCGATACCGGTACTGCTCTTCCCCGACGACGGCACGCTGAAGACCTTTTCGATAACGGAGTCGCCGCCCGACTGGTGGACGGACGCGCTCGCTGAAAAATACGGCGGGTAATAAAAAAGCCGGGAAGCGCTTTTCCCGGCTTTCGGCTTTTATCACGTCGAGCGTTTCTTTTTGAAGAGCATGGCGAGAGGCCTTCTCTGGGTGCTCACGGTCTTGTCTATCTCGCCCGCGGCGGAGAGCGCGGCCTTCGTGATGATCGGGCCGGTGAGCTCGTAGATGAGGGTCGCGAAGAGGACCACGGTGACGACCTGATCCGCCACTACGGCAAGATCGCCCGAGGCGGCGACCATCTGCGCCATACCTATCGCGACGCCCGCCTGGGGCAGGAGCGTGAGGCCCAGATAATCGCGCACGGTCTTTTCCGACCTGACGATGGCGGCGCCGGTGAATGCGCCGGTGTATTTGCCTGCCGCGCGGACGATGACGTAGATGAACCCCGCGAGGCCGACCTTGGGCAGTATCTCGAGCTTGAGATCGGCGCCGGATATCACGAAGAAGAGCATGAAGAGCGGGGGCGTCCATTTTTCGCAGTGGGTGAGTATGTGGACGGAGTCGATGCGCATGTTTGCGAACACCGCGCCGATCATCATGCAGACGAGCAGGTTGGAAAGGTCGAGGAGCTGCGAAAGCCCGACGCCCAGTATCACCGCGCAGACCATGAGCATAAGGCGGCTGTCGCGGGATTTGAAGAACCTGCACATGAAGCCGAGGACGGCGCCGAGCGCGCTGCCGACGAGGAGCGAAAGCCCTATCTCGCGCAGGGGCTCGAGCACGACCTTTTCGGCGGTGATGCTGCCGCCGACGGCGAACACCTCCGCCAGCGAGAAGCAGACGGAGAATATTATGAGGCCGACCGCGTCGTCGAACGCGACGACGGGCAGCAGCGTTTCGGTGACGGGGCCCTTCGCCTTGTACTGGCGGACGACCATCAGAGTCGCGGCGGGCGCGGTGGCGGCGGCGATGGCGCCGAGAAGCAGCGCCCTCGACACGTAGTATTCGCAGTCATGCCGCACGAACATCATGGCGGCCATTACGAAAATGACCGTCGTGAACGCCTGCACGAGCGTGATCACGATGACCTTGCCGCCGAGCTTTTTGATGGTGGCGAGCTTGAACTCGCCGCCTATCGAGAAGGCGATGAAGCCCAGCGTGACGGTGGTTATCACGTTGAGGCTCTTCAATCCCTCGTCGGTTATGAGCCCGCCGAAGGAGCCCGGCGTCAGAAGGTTCCACAGATTGGGGCCGATGAGCAGGCCTGCGATGAGGTAACCCGTGACGTTGGGAAGGTTGAAGAGCTTCATAACGCGGGTAAGCGCGAGTCCGCCGATCATGGCGAACCCGATCATGAGCAGTGTTGACAGCATTTCGACCCGTTACTCCTCTTCTATGCCTTCGAAATCCGCTATGGGGACCGTGAACATTACGCCCTTCTTGCCGAGGCCGTTGGTGTTGCGGCGCACGACGCGCTTCGCGTGTTCGATCTGGTCGTCGTTGAGGAGCAGGAACGCGGTGTGGCTGGATTCGAAATCATTGCTGACGACCTTGGAGAGGGAGCCGAATATCGGCGCCGCGTCCACGGTGCTGTTGAGCAGAGCGTGCTTCAGACTCGTCGACTGGAGCACCACGCCGTTCATGCCGTGCGCCTTGAGTCCGGCGAGAGTCTCGAGGAACTCGTCGCAGTCGTCTATCGTTATGACCATCAGCTTCATATCTTTGTGCCTCCGATTCGTTATTTGCCACATCAATATTAGCTCTTTTTTTCCGCTTGTCAATAGCCGGCGGGTTTTATATTTCCGCGCGCAAAAAGACGGGAGCGGCCATGATACCGCTCCCCGTCCGCGCCCGTCGATTCAGTTTTCGCCCTCCGTGGTGAAGAGCACCGCGGTACGCGGGTCTATCGGGGCCCCGTCCCGCATGAGTTCGAAATGGAGGTGGCTCTCCTCCGCGCATTCGGATATCGCCGTGTCGCCGACGTAGCCGATGAGCGCGCGGGATCCGACCGCGTCCCCCTCCTTCACGGGGGGATCCCTGCGGAGCCCGGAATAGACGCTCGACAGCCCGCCCTCGTGGGCGATGATGACCGTCGTGCCCATCATGTCGTCGTCATAGACCTTCACGACCGTCCCCTTCTCCACGGCGCGTACCTCCTCACCCTTCGGCGCCGCGATATCGACGCCGCGGTGGGTCATCCACTGGCCGAGGGTCTTGGAATAGATCAGGCAGTCCATGGCATAGCCGCGTATTATCCGGCCCTTTACGGGGGAGTTCCACTTGACGGCTTCAGTCCGCGCGGGCTCCTGCGAGGGAGCGGGCGTCATATCCGGTATGAGCGTGGGCTTTGCCGTCGGCTCGGGCGTCCCGGCCGAGGGCTCCGACGGGGTAGGCCGCACCGTGATCTGCGTACGTCCCGGCGACTTGCTGTTCTCCGCCTCGCTCAGTCTCTCGTCGGAGGAACGGCCCGCGGGGGCCTCCCCCGTTCCCTTCCCGCTCAGTATGAATGCGGAGACGCCGCCCAGCACAGCAAGGCCGAATATCACGGCGATGAACAGGGCGTTCCTCCTCAAAAAGATCGAGATGCGGAGGCGCCTTTTCACGCGCTTTCCGCGAAAAACCGACTTGTCGTCCATATGCTTTCCTTTCGTGAGATACAGTTTTTTCTCCTGCTGATAGCTTTTCCTTCGGAAGCGCATGTCATACTTGAAATAATGTGATATTTTTGTTATAATATGTTGTTAGAGGATGCCGCGGGCGACCGGGCATCAATGAGAATGAGGAGAGCTCCGCTCCGTCGGGACGCGGAGGAAGCGTATCATGAAGATAGTCAAGGGGATCGGATTCTTTATACTCGCATTGCTGATATTCGCGGGGTTCGCATACCCGTTCATCGCCGTGCCCGCAAAGCATGAGGCGAAAGCGCGCCGCATGACCGAGGCCCGCATCGAGAGCGGCAGCCTCGCCGTCGACCAAAGCTACGTGGAGGAGAGCGTGCGCGACGCCGTGACCTCCAATCTCGACGGCATTTTCCGCACCGCGTTCATAGTCGCGGCGGCCGTCGCCTCCGTGATATTCCTCATCGCTCTCCGCCCACCCCACGACTGCGGCGGCGTCAACTGGTTCAACCCCATCGGGCTGGTGTTCACTGCGGCGATCTCCCTCGCCATGAGCGTGCTCATCTGCCTCGCAGTGAAGTCCTCCTCCGCCAAGGCGGCGGCCGAGTTCGGCGTATTCGTCAACAGGCTTTCGTCCTCCCTCACGTTCGAGAACAACAAGCTCCTGCTGATGCTTATAGCGCCCGCGGTGCTGGAGATAGTATTCCGCGGCTTCATATTCAGCTGTCTTGAAAGGATACACCCCATCGCCGCGATAGTGATCTGCCCCGTGCTCTACGCCGTGGCGGCGTACATCGCGGTCGCCGGATACATGAAGTGGAGCGTCAGCTCGACCGCGGCGGCGGAATGCGCCGCGCTCGTCGCGCTGTTCATCGGCCTCATACATTCCGTGCTCACCTGGCGGCTCCGCTCCGGAATACCCGCCGTGCTCTCGCATATACTTATGGCGTATTCCGCCGCGGGGGTCTCCTCCTTCTGCGAAAAGGGCGGCATGACGCTGCCCGGCGCGGCGGTGATACTGGGCCTGCTCCTTGCGGCGTTCATCGCGGTATTCACCTTCGGCGCGAAGAAGTTCCCCTTCCTCGCCTACGATTTCCCGCTCTCCAAGCATCATGAGAAGATGCGCGGCCTGCTCTACGCTTCCGGCCCGATCGAGCTTCCGAAGCTCGGCGGCAAAAAGAAAAAGGCCCCCGAAAACAAGGAGACCGAGGCCGTGGTCCCCGCGGACGAGAAGCCCGCGAAGAAGCTTGCGGCGAAGGGCAAAAAGATACTCGACGGCATCAAGCTGCCCTCGGCCAAGCGCTCCAAAAAGAACCGATGAACGCAAGAGATACCGTATCGAACGAGCTCCTGCCCGTGCTTCGGGAGTTTTATCCCCGCGCGGACGGGAGCGATCTGTTATTCACGGGCGCATACGATATCGTCTCCCCCCTGCCGCTCAAATACGGGCTTGACAGGGAAAGCGACATAGTATATAATATTATGAACAGGGTAAAGCTTTGCGGCTTTCCGATGTTTTCACGCGTGTGGATCGACTCGGGCTACATCGACTTCCGCCTGAGCGACGGCGCAGTGGAATGGATCGAGGTTCAGGCCGCTGCCCCCTGCTCCGTTCCCGACGCGTTCGAGATCGGGAACGATACCGGGTATCTGCTCGCCCTGCTCCTGACGGCGGCGGATACCGCAAAGCCCGAAGATCCGGCGATACCGGAGGGGAGCGTCCGACGGGCGCTGCTCCACGCGGTGTTCGCGGCGTCGCCCTCCTCCCGGAACACGGCGATCCGCGAAGCCCACGCCGTCGTTTCGGAGCACCGAAGGGCGAAGCCCGGCAGCCCCGAAAGGATGGGAAAGAAGACCACCCTTGCTTTGGCGGCGGCATTCAGTCAGGAAATAATACCCGAACGGAGTGACAAACAATGAAAATAAAATGGTACGGCCAATCCTGCTTCCTGCTCACCGATGAGAACGGCACCGCCGTCCTTGCGGATCCCTGCGGCCCCGAGACGGGCTACAAGATCGGCAAGATCCCCTGCGACGCCGTTACCGTGAGCCACGATCATTTCGATCATAACTTCATAGAGGCCGCCGAGGGCGAGCCCGTCATAATAACCGACGAGGGCGAGCATGAGGTCAAGGGCGTTAAGATCATCGGTTTCCCCGCGTTCCACGACGACGAGGGCGGCAAGCGCCGCGGCCCCAACATGATGTACCTTTACGAGATGGACGGCATCCGCATACTGCACGCGGGCGATATCGGGCATTTCCTCTCCCGCGAGCAGCTTGCAGATATCGGCGTGGTCGACGTACTGCTCGTGCCCATCGGCGGAACCTACACGCTCGACTACGTCGGCGCGCGCAGGTTCGCGAACGACCTTCGCCCGTCCGTCGTTATCCCCATGCATTTTAGGACGCCGATATGCAGCGTCGGCATCGACGACTGCTCGAACTTCGTCGCGACGGTCCAGGACTGCCGCATACACAAGCTGAACGACTGCGAAGCGAACATCTACAAGAACACCCTCGGCGAGGACCGCGTCCTCGTGCTCGATCCCTACGTGGAGGAGACCGTCGAGGAGCAGTTCCGCTTCGACCTCGACTGAGCGCAAATACAAAGAGCCGGTATTGCTTACCGGCTCTTTTTTTCGTTTGCGTTATTCCTCTTCGGGACCCTCTTCCCCGTCTCCGTCCATGAGTTCGCAGAAGACCTCGAAGAGCTCGTCGAGGAGCACCTCGTTCTCGACGGGGGCGAGCGCGTCCTCGCCGTTTTCCTTCACGAGCTTCATGAAGAGGACCTCCGCCTCTTCGTCCTCCCCGTCCGTATCCGGAGTCAGCGCCATGTAGCGCTCGTTCTCGTACATGAAGGTGAGCTCGTGCAGGAGCGTCACCTCTTTGCCGTCCTCTCCTATCAGGGTGACGGCGGTCGGTCCGTCGTAATTCCTTTCCATAATAACGATCCTTTCTGTTATTGATCGAGCTTGACGGGCTTAAGCGTCATGTAGCCCTCCAGTATCACCTGCGCGGCGATCTTGTCCACGACCTTGCGGCGCTTCTGCCATTTGAGCTCCGCTTCATAGAGGAAGCGCTCGGCCGCCATGGTGGATAGGCGCTCGTCGTAGAAATCGTGTTCGCCCTCCCAGCCGTCGAGCACGAGCTCGGCAAAGGCCTTCACCTTGTCGCAGGCGAAGCCGTAGGAGCCGTCCATATTGCGAGGCAGGCCGAAAACGATGCGGCAGGGAGCCCATTTCATCGCGGCTTCTCTTATGTATGCGGCGTCCCTCTCGTCGTCGCCGGTGCGGGCGTACGTCTCGAGCCCCTGCGCCGTGAAGCCCAGGGCGTCCGTTACGGCAAGGCCTATCCTTTTGTCGCCGACGTCGACGCCGAAATAGCGGTACATCCTTTCAGTTCCTTCCTTAAATGACTTTGATATTGAAATTGGGGCAGACCCGCGCGCAGTAGCCGCAGGTGGCGCATTTGGAGTAGTCGATCCTGGCTATGCCGTCCTCCATGCCGATCGCGTGATTGCGGCAGGCGCCGACGCATGTTCCGCAGCCCTGGCACCAATCCTGTATCAGCATCCTCCGCCTGACCCGGCCCAGTCTTTCGGCAAGCTCGGGATCGGGCTCCTCCCCGGAGAACACGGCGCAGTCGTAATCGACCTCGTCGATCGACTGCATGCCTATCGCGATGGTGTCGACGTCGGGAACGCCGAGTATGAACCTCAGCGCCTCCTCTCGCTCCGAGATGAGGTGGCCGCCGCCCAGGGGCTTCATCGCGATTATGCCCTTGCCCGCTTCGCGGGCGCGGCGTATCGCGTCAAGCATATCCTCGGCGGTGCCGTCGGCGATGCCGACCCCCTTCTTGTTTATCAGCGGGAAGAGCACGTCGAGCTCGTTCACCCTGATCGCCGCGTTCATGCAGGCGACGTAGTGGGTCGAGAGGCCGATCGCGCCGATCCGTCCCTCCTCCTTTTTGCGGAGGAAGTACTCTATGGCCTCCCAATGCCCCTTTATCGTGAGGCCGCTCTCCTGCTCGTGGAGGAGGAACACGTCGATATAGTCGCGGCCGATGCCCTCGACGGCCTTTCTGAAGGAGGCCTCCGCGGTCTTCGTGTCGTAGGAATAGCTCTTCGTGCAGACGACGGCGTCGGGCTTTATGCGCAGCGCCTCCCGAACGTGGGGATATGTCTCGTATATCTCCGCCGTATCGAGGAAATTGACGCCATGGGAAAAGGCGCGCTCAAATAGAGCCGCCCCATCTTTTACGCTGAGGTCCCTTTGGAAGGGCCCCATGGTAAGCGTGCCGAAGCAGAGCTTCGATACCTCTATGCCCGTCCTGCCGAGCGCTGAATACTTCACTCTTCGTCTCCGGAGCTGTTGACTTCGATATAGCTCTTTACGAGCTCCTCGATGAGCTCGTCCCTCTCCAGCGTGCTGATGAGGTAGCGGGCGTTGTTGTAGCTCGTGATATAGGTGGGATCGCCGGAGAGCAGATAGCCGACTATCTGGTTCACGGGATCGTAACCCTTCTCCTTCATGGAGGAGTAGGCCTGCATAAGCACCTCGTGGGCGGTCTGCTTATCCTTGGGCATCTTGAATTTGATGGTGTTCATGTTTCCGCTCATGCTGGATCTGTTGCCTGATTCTAAAGGCGTCCTTTCTCGGCACAGGGTGCCGTTATTGCTTTCGCCCCGCGGAAAACCCCGCCGGGCGCGGGTCTTATCGCCATGTCACTATAAAACCTCACTTTATTATAACATATATTCGGGTTCCGCTCAATAGTCAAAACCGATTTCTTCCAAATAATTGTCCGTGCGCCCGAAAACGGAAGGCGGCGGAGCACACCCTCCGCCGTCTTCCGCTTTCTCAGAGCATATTCGTGATGCCGCGCCACAGTCTTTTGCCGTCGCGCTTCATCTTTTTGGCGACGCCCGGATAGACCGTCGTGACGGCGACCGTCGCCGCAGTCATGCCGAGCGCCATGCCTGCCGCAAAGCCCCAAAGCTTCATTATAAATACCTCCTCTCGATTTTCTGCCGTGATTAGTTTTGGCGCAAAATCGGCTCCGCATGAGCGGAAACGGCAGGAAAAGCTATGGTTTTTTCTTGAATAATATGGTATAATGAAAACAAATCGGGAACGGAGGTAAAGCACATGATAAACATGGTTTTGGACGCGATGCTCAAAAGGAGCAGCATAAGGGGCTACAAGCCCGAAAAGCTTACGGAAAAGGAGCTCGCCGTACTTAAAAAGGCCGCGCTCTCCTCGCCCACGGCAATGAACAGGCAGGATCAGCGGTTCGTTTTCGCGACGGACGCCGCGCTGATAGAACGGCTCGACAATGAGATAATGGAGGGCATCGTCCGCTCCGGCAACGTCGAGTTCGCCGAGAGGATGAAGGCCCGCGGCGGCAAGCCGACCTACGGCGCGCCGCTCGTAGTGGTCATATGCAGCAGGCCCGCGCATTTCTCCCGCGTGGACGCGGGCATAGCGGTCGAGAACATCGCCCTCGCGGCGAAGAGCATCGGCCTTGACAGCGTGATCCTCGGCATGCCGGAGGGCGCTTTCTCCGGCGAGGAGGGCCGCGCCATGCGCGAGCTGTTCCGCTTCCCCGAGGGGTTCGAGTTCTCAATCGCCATCTCCGTCGGCCGCCGCGCAACGGACAAGGAGCCGCACGAGTGGAACGAGGATCACGTCATAATGATCTGACGCGTACCCTGAAAGGGTGCAATCCCGAAAAGCGGCGCCGGTATCAGGCGCAGAAAAAGAAAATATCCGGGGATATCGGACGTCCCCGGATGTTTTTTTATATCGTCCCGGACGCCTTCGCGCGGGCGGTGAGCTCCGAAAGGTTTTGGGCGGCCGCTCTGCGCAGCTGCCTGACAAGGCCGTCGATCACCGCGCTCTCCGCGTTTTGGGCGATCGATACCGGTATCCCCAAACGCTCCTCGAGCGCGGAGCCCAGCCCGAAGAGCAGCGCGCCGCCGCCCGTTAGCGTGACGCCGCTGTCCACAAGGTCGGACGCCGCCTCCGGATGCACGGAGGATATCGCGGCGACGATCTCCCGCGAGAGCTCCTCCGCAAAGCCGTCCGCCGCCTGCCGCAGGGACGCGGTCGGGATATCCTTCGTCGCGGGGAGCCCCGTTTTGAGGTCGCGCCCGCAGACCCTTACGAGGGGCGCCGCCAGGCTCTTTTTTATCCTTTCCGCCGTGCGGGAGCCGATGATCAGCCGCGTTTCCCGCGCCAGACGGTCCCTGATCGCGCGGTCCGCGGCGGAACTGCCGAACGGTGAGAAGGTCTCCCGTATCAGCCCGCCGCTCGCGAAGATCGCCGTCTTTACGCTGTCGCGGCCGACGTCGACGAGCATGCGCGCGCCTGAGCCCGAATAATCGAGCCCCGCGCCCTCCGCGCCGGCGATAAGACTGTCGATGACGCCGACCCTGCGGAAGCCCGCCTCGCGTCCGGCCTCCAGCGCCGCCGCCCTTGAAAGCGGGTTCGCCGCAAGGGGCACGGCCAAAACGAGCGACGCTCCGAAGAGCGGCCGCCTTTTCAGAAGGTCGAGCGCGAACCGCCGAAGCATTATCGCCGCGAGGGATACGTCGGCAATGCCTCCCCCTCTTACGGGATAGGCCTCCGCCGTGTTCAAAAGCTTGCGCGCCTCGTTGCCTACGGCCAGCACGCGCCTCGTATCCTCGGGGTCGAGCGCCGCCCTCGTCTCGTTTTCCGAAACGGCGTTCCTGACGGCGAGCCTCGTTACCGAGGAGCCGACGTCCGCCGCTATCAATGTCTCAAACATGAAGCCTCCGTGTATTCGGGTGATATCACTAATGATTATTCCCCGGACGCACGGAGGTTTACTCTTTTTATTTGGCTTTTATTGCCGAAAAAGGTATCAGCTCAAAACAATTCCCTTCGGTACGGCGCCGAAGCGCCTGAGCTCCCTGTACAGTATGTGCACGGGCAGACCGACCACGGTGAAATAGCTGCCCTCGATGCCCTCGATGAACATGGAGAAACAGCCCTGTATGCCGTAGGCGCCGGCCTTGTCCAAAGGATCCCCCGTCGCGATGTAGGCGGCGATCTCCTCGTCGGTCAGCTCCGCGAACCTTACCCTCGCCTCGTCGCAGACGACGGAGCTCTCCATGACGTCGGGGCTCTCCTCCGACGTCCTCACAACGGCGAGTCCGGTATAGACGGTGTTCGCCCTGCCGCTCTCGCGGCGCAGCATGCGGAAGGCGTCATCCGGGTCTTTGGGCTTGCCGATTATCTCCCCGTCGAGCACGACGACGGTGTCGGAACCGACTATCACGGCCTCCCGTCTGCGCTCCTCCGGCAGGGAGCGGAACACCGCCTCCGCCTTTTTGAGCGAGAGCCGCTTTACGAGCTCCGCCGGATCGGAGACGGCTTCGTCCTCCTCCGCGGCGCTCGGTATGCAGGTGAATTCGTACCCGCACATGGTCATGAGCTCCCTTCTCCTTTGGGACGCGCTTGCCAGTATCAGCTCCATTTTGCCGTTCCCTCCCCTCTTTTTTTTGATTATATAGGGCCGGGGCGTTTTTTGCAAGTCTGGGGCAGGGTCAAATAGGGGTTGATTGGGAAATATTTGTATAAAAAAGTTCTAAATAGGGTTGACAATGGGCCGTCCCGATGTTACAATGGTTCTACCATCACGGGAGTATCGCCATTTTGTGATAATTCCGATCGAAAAATCGCTGAAAAGGAGGTGGGCAGGTTGATCGTCGGCAGCTATAACGTGGCCGTAGATACCCAGGGCAGGCTCATAGTCCCGTCCGGATGGCATCCGGATCTGGGCGAGGGAGTCGTGGTCGTGCGCGACCTGTCCGCATCGGGCGAACATTTCCTCACCGCGCTCACCGCGCAGGCGTTCGAGAGCATGATAAACGACTTTGCTCACAACCCCTCCACGGACAAGCGTTACAACGACGCGTCGAGGAGCATCCTCCAGTATGCCTGCAGCTGCAAGTTCGATCAGAAGCGCCGCATATCCGTCGATTCCGATAACCTCCGCTATGCCGGCATAACCACCGGAGCGATACTCACCGCGAACATCCGCTCCAACAATCCCGTTTTCGAGATCTGGGAGCCCGACGCGCTCGAGCGCAACAACAAGGCCTACGACGAATGGCAGCTCCAGGAGGCGCTGAAGCAGAACGCCGAGGAATTGAGGAATCTGAAGTGACCGAAAGCTCCTACCACACTCCGATAATGCTCGGGCAGGTATTGGAGCTCCTGCATCCGGAAAGCTGCCGGGCGACCGTCGACGGGACGCTCGGCGGAGGAGGCCACAGCGAGGGCATCCTGGAGCGTCTTCCCCGGGGGGCGCACCATTTCGGGATAGACCGCGATCTTGACGCAATAAACGCCGCTTCCGAGCGGCTTTCAAAATACGAGGGCTTCCATCCGATACACGGAAACTTCTTCGAGATGAAGGATATCCTCCCCCTCTCCGAGTACGGACTGGACGCAGTGGACGGGATAATACTCGATCTGGGAGTCAGCTCCCACCAGCTGGACGACGGAAGCCGCGGCTTCTCCTACGGACAGGAGGCGCCGCTCGATATGAGGATGGACCGCACGGCCCCGCTCTCCGCGAGGGAGGTCGTAAACGGATACGATACGAGAAAGCTCTTTGAGATCATCAGGGATTACGGCGAGGAGCGGTTCGCATACCGGATCGCGAACGCCATATCGGAGGCAAGGGCGAAGGCGCCCATCGAAACGACGACTGAGCTTGCCGAGATAATCAAGGCCGCGATACCCGCCCCCGCAAGGCGCGAGGGGCCCCACCCCGCGAGGCGGACGTTCCAGGCGCTGCGGATCGAGGTCAATTCCGAGCTCAACGGCCTGGCCGACGCCGTGAAGGACGCGGCGATGCTGCTCTCCCCCGGCGGAGTGATGTGCGTGATAACGTTCCACTCGCTGGAGGACAGGATCGTGAAGAACGTCTTCCGCGAGCTGAAGGATCCCTGCACCTGCCCGCCCTCCGCTCCGATCTGCATCTGCGGAAAGAAGCCCGTGGCGGAGATACTTACACCGAAGCCCATCACGGCGGACGAGAACGAACTCCTGTCCAATCCCCGCGCGAGAAGCGCGAAGCTCCGCGCGATACGGAGGATTCATATAAATTCGTGAGGTCGAATAAGATGAGTATGCCAGAGACGAACAGAAGAAAGAGCCTTGACGCCATCAGGGTCTACGCCCCCAGCCGCGGCAATCTTGCCGTTAAGAGCGAGGCGCTTCCCTATACCCGCGTAGCGGAGCCCGTACCCGCGGAGCCCCGCCGCAGGCCGCAGCTCGTTCCGGCAGCTCCCGCAAAGAGGCGCCGCACGCTCCTCGAGACCCTGCGCGAGTACAAGGCGCTGCCCAAGACCGCGGCGGTCGTCATGGTGCTCGCCGTGGCGTTTGCGCTCATCGTCACGATCTCCGGCTTCAACACGATCTCGGCGGCTCAGAAGGAGATAAACGCGCTCAACAAGCGGGTCGCGGAGATGGAGAACGTAGTCGAGAGGACGAACGTCGAGTATCTCTTCTCCATCGACATCGGCTCCGCGCACGACGCGGCTAATGCAGCGGGCATGGCCTATCCCGGTTCCGGAAACATAGGCGATTGAGCCCCGGTGACCGGAGGTATGAAGGTTGGCTACCACGCGTAAAAAAAGGCGCCGCATAAAACTCACGACGCCCACAACGAAACCTTCAAGGCCGCTCAAGGCGCGCCTGATGCATACGCTTTATGCCTATGGGCTGCTCCTGCTGATGCTCACAGGTTTTTTGTTTGTTATACAGGTCATAATGGGGCCGAAGCTTCAGCGTTCGGCTTTGAGTCAGTGGACCCGAACGACGGTCATTCCCGCCGCCAGGGGCGATATCCTCGACTGCACGGGCAAGGTGCTCGCGACCAACGGCAACGTCTACAAAGTCATTATTTGGCCCAAGCAGATGGCCGAAAACGACCGCGAGCGCGCCGCCGCCGAGCTTTCGAGGGTGCTCGGCCTCGATTACGAGACGGTGCTAAAGCGCTGCTCCTCCACCCAGTATCAGGAGATAGTCCTCAAAAGGCAGATCGACTCCGCCACCCGCGACGCGGTCAACGCGCTGAAGCTGGGCTCCGGCGTGGGCACCGCCGCGGACAGCAAGCGCTACTATCCCATGGGCAGCCTCCTTTCCCAGGTGATCGGCTTCACGAACGTCGATAATCAGGGACAGGCGGGGCTGGAATTGTCATACGACAAATACCTTGCCGGCACGGACGGCAAGCAGGTCGCCGAGACCGACAGCTCCGGCAATCTGCTGGCATACGGCGTGAGCGAATACATCGAGCCCGTCGACGGACTGCAGATGTACCTCTCCTGCAACAGCGTCATCGAGAGCTATCTCGAAAACGCTCTCTCGCAGGCCATAGCCGTCAACAACGCCAAATCCGCGCAGGGTATCGTTATGGACTGCAAGACCGGCGCGATACTCGCCATGGCGACCAAGCCCGATTACGATCTCAACTCTCCGCCGAGGAACGATCTGGAGCTCCTTGCGGAGCTTTCGCGCAACCGCATAGTCACCGACGTTTACGAGCCCGGCTCCACGTTCAAGATACTCACGCTGTCCGCCGCCATAGATTCCGGCGCGGCGGATCTCGGCTCGTCCTTCTACTGCGGGGGCAGCTATCTCGTCAACGGCGAAAAGATCCACTGCTGGCGCCACGCGGGCCACGGTATGCAGGATCTTACCGAAGCCGCCGAGAACAGCTGCAACTGCGCCTTTATGCGCATGGCGCTGAAGATGGGCAAGCAGACGTTTTACGATTACCTCTACGCCTTCGGCCTCGGCCAGTCCACGGAGAGCGGGCTTCCCGGCGAGGTGCGCGGCCTTGTCACGCATGAGAAATACGTCACCGAAAACGACCTTGCGAGGATCGGCTTCGGTCAGAGCATAGCGGTCACTCCCCTTCAGCTCTGCTCCGCTGTATGCGCGGCGGTGAACGGCGGGGAGCTGCATCAGCCCTACGTCATACAGCGCCTCGTCGACAGGGAAGGCAACACCGTTTATGAGGCGAACACCGCGCCGCTGAGGCGCGTGATATCGGCCGAGACCTCCGCGAAGGTCCGCGCGATACTGCAGAGCGTCGTCGACAACGGCACCGGCAAAAACTGCCGGATAGCCGGATACAACGTCGGCGGCAAGACCGGCACCGCGCAGAAATACGACGAATACGGCCGCGTCGATGCGGGCAAGTACATCTGCTCGTTCATCGGCTTCGCTCCGGCGGACGATCCGCGCTTCGTTTGCCTAATACTCGTCGACGAGCCGCAGGTCGATCAGATCTTCGGCAGCACCGTCGCCGCGCCGTTCGTCAAGAACGTGCTCGAGGACGTGCTGCATTACAGCGGCATACTCCCCTCCCACGCCGAGGAGACCGTGACCGTTCCCGACGTGGTCGGGCTCACGGCCGAAGAGGCGGAGGCGAAGCTCGCCGAGGCCGGCCTTACCGCCATGTTCCAGAGCAGGGACGAGATAACGGCTCAGGTGCCCGCGGCGGGCGAGACCGCGGCGAAGGGCAGCGAGGTGCTGCTCTACACCGGCAAGGACGGCGAATACGACGACGAGGAGCCCAAGCGCTACGTCAAGGTGCCCGACCTCAAGGGCAAGACGCCGCTGCAGGCCTACGACATACTGACGGCGCTGGGCATCGAGCTCGTCACGGAGACCGACGATCCCGCGGGATTCGCCTACATGCAGAGCGTTTCCGGCGGCACCGTCGTCGAGGTCGGTTACAAACTGAAGGTATATTTCCGTTTTGAGAATAACGACGACTGATAAGGTCGGATCGGAGGAAAACATGCTCCTTTCAAAGCTGGTAGAAAACACGGGGTTCAAGCTCGTCAACACCGACGGCGGCCTCGACATAAAGAGGATCGAGTACGATTCCCGCAGGGTCAAGCCCGGCGAGATGTTCGCCTGCGTGGTCGGCACGTTCAAGGACGGCCATGAGTTTGCGGGCGGTGCGGTCGCCAACGGCGCCTCCGCGCTCATTGTCGAGCGCGAGCTCCCCTTTGACGTGCCCCAGGTAATAGCGCCCAATTCCAGGCGCGCCATGGCGCAGCTGGCGGAGAAGCTTTACGGTTACCCCGCGAAGGAGCTCCGCATAGTCGGCGTGACGGGCACCAACGGCAAGACCACCACGACCTACATGGTAAAGACCGTCGCCGAAAAATGCGGTCTCAAGGTCGGCCTCATAGGCACCATCCGCAACATTATCGGCGACCGCGTGATATCCACCCAGCGCACCACCCCCGAATCCACCGAGCTGCAGGAGATACTGCGCATGATGGCGGACGAGGGCGTGGACCTCGTCGTTATGGAGGTCAGCTCCCACTCGCTCGATCAGGAGCGCGTATACGGCATTGAGTTCGAGATAGGCGGCTTCACCAACCTGACGCAGGATCATCTCGACTATCACAAGACTTTCGAAAACTACCTTGCGGCGAAGAAAAAGCTCTTCGAGCGCAGCGCTTTCGCGGTCGTCAACGCCGACGATCCGCATTCCGAAAAGCTCCTCGAGGGGCTCGACATGCCCCGCATGACCTACGCCGTGCGCGAGCCGGCGGATATCTACGCCAACGATATCGAGATCTGCGTCCGCGACGTGGAGTTCGACATGACCACCCCCGCGGGTACGGCACATATCGCGGTGCCCATCCCCGGCCTGTTCAACGTGTTCAACGCCATGCTGGCTGCGGGCATTTGCATACGGCTCGGCTTCCCCATGGAGAAGATCGCGGAGGGCCTTGCCGACGTTTCCGGCGTTACCGGCCGCATGGAGTCGCTCCCGACGGACGGCTTCCCCTTCTCCGTGATACTCGACTTCGCGCACACCCCCGACGGGCTCATCAACCTTCTGACAAGCGTGCGTGAGTTCGCGAAGGGCAGGGTCATCTCCGTATTCGGCTGCGGCGGAGACCGCGACCACGCCAAGAGGCCCATCATGGGCGAGGCGGCTGGCCGCTACTCCGATTTCTGCGTGGTGACGTCCGACAATCCGCGCACGGAGGATCCCATGCGCATAATCGGCAACGTGCTCGACGGCGTCAACAAGACCGCCGTGGAATACGTCGTGATCCAGAACCGCCGCGAGGCGATAAAGTACGCTCTGACCCACGCGAAGCCCAACGACGTCGTGGTGCTCGCGGGGAAGGGCCACGAGACTTATCAGGAGATCATGAACGTCAAATACCCGTTTGACGAGAAGGTCGTCGTAGCGGAGCTCCTCGACGAGATGCGCCGCGGCGAAAAATAAGGACCGCAGGGATATCGGCCTATAAAGGAGCGCCCCCGACCGGCGGGCGGCCGCTCCGCAAGGGAGGAACCAAAGATGCAGGACTACATGCGCGTAATACTGGCTTTCATAGCGTCGGCGGCGGTCGTTATGCTGATCGCTCCGTTCTTCATACCCATGCTGCGCCGCCTTAAGTACGGCCAGGTTGAGCGTGAAGAGGGCCCCCACGCCCATTCCGCGAAGGAGGGCACCCCCTCCATGGGCGGACTGATGTTCATCATCGCGATAATCATCGCGTCGCTCGCATTCGCCAAGTACAATATCGCGCTGTGGTATTCCGTGCCCGCAGTCGTTATGATGGTCGGCTTCGGCCTCGTCGGATTCCTCGACGATTTCATCAAGGCCCGCCACAAGAGGAACCTCGGCCTGCGCGCCTATCAGAAGATCATCGCGCAGTTCGTGCTCTCCGCGGCGGTCGCCGTATTCGCTTACAAGTACATCGGCTCCGAGATCTGGTTCGCCTCGGCGAACGCCAAGGTCGACATCGGCTGGTGGTACATACCCCTCGTGATGTTCATGGTCATCGCGATCGTCAACAGCACGAACCTTACCGACGGTCTGGACGGGCTCGCCTCCGGCGTAACGCTCATCTACTCCGTCGCGATGGGCGTCATATTCCTCTACCTCGGCAGGGCGTTCACGCAGTCCTTCGCGTCTGAGCCCCTATTCATCGCCGAGGCCGACGGCATGACCGATATGGCGGTGTTCGCCTTCGCCGTCGCGGGCGGTCTCCTGGGCTTCCTCTCGAAGAACAGCTACCCCGCGAAGGTGTTCATGGGCGACACGGGCTCCATGGCCCTGGGCGGCGCCATCTGTGCGATGGTGCTGTACTCCCGCCATCTGTTCCTCTTCCTGCTCATGGGCTGCTGCATTGTGGCCTCGGCCGTCAGCGTCGTGCTGCAGGTCGGCTCCTTCAAGCTCCGCCACGGCAAGAGGATATTCAAAATGGCTCCGCTCCACCATCACTTCGAGCTCAAGGGACATCCCGAGACGAAGATAGTGATGGGCTATATGATAGTAACGGCGATAGCGTGCCTCGTCGCGCTGATGCTGTTCATGTGACATCGTTATTGAAAAGCCGTTCGGGTATTCGCCGGAAATGTGTTTCCTGTTGGCACTTGGCGCATTACTCCGAACGATAAGGGAAGGGCTTGCAAGGCCGCTTGCTTTACGGCAGGGCGCTTGCAAGAGGGCGGCTCTCCTTTTGCAAGCTCCCCCGATACCCGAACGGCTCCTTTTAATAAAAGTTTTCGAAGAAAGATCAGGACTGTGAGGCGTGATATGGAAGAGAAGAAAACGGCATTGATAGTGGGTATGGCAAAGAGCGGAGTGGCGTCGGCCAAGCTGCTTTACAGCGCGGGTTACCGCGTGATCATCAACGATCTGAAAAGCGAGATAGAGGGCCTGACAGAAGCCCTTTCGGACATAGAATACGAGAACAGACTGGGCGTCGCTCCCGAGGCGCTCCTCGACGAGGTCGACCTTATTGTGCTCTCCCCCGTCATCCCGATATTCCGTCCCTTCGTCAAGGCGGCCATCGCCCGCGGCATCGAGGTCATAGGCGAGATCGAGCTCGGCTGGCGCTACTGCGCGCGCGGCACCCGCTTCGTCTGCATAGGCGGCACGAACGGCAAGACCACGACGACCGCGCTCACCGGCGAGATATTCAAGGCGGACGACGAGCTGCGCGCCGACGGCAGGCGTACTTTCGTGCTTGGCAATATCGGCGTGCCCATCACCGAGCACGCGCTCGAAACGCGCGACGGCGACACTGTCGTCGCCGAGACGGCCTCGCTCCAGCTCGAGAGCATAGTCGATTTCCACGCGAACGCGGCCGGCCTTCTGAACATCACCGAGGATCACATCAACCGCTTCGGCTCCATGGAGGCCTATATCGCGGCCAAGATGCGCATGTTCGAGAATCAGACGGAGAACGACATCGCCGTACTGAACGCGGACGATCCGATCGTCATGGGCGCCTCTACCAAGGCGAAGGTGCTCCTCTTCTCCCGCCTGCACGAGGTCGCGAACGGCGCCTTCGTCAGGGACGGCATGATAATCTACCGCCGCGGCTGCATCGAGGTCCCCGTTATCCCCGCGGGCGAGCTCGGGATTATCGGCGGGCACAACCTTGAAAACGCGCTCTGCGCCGTGTGTTTGTCGCTCGGAATGGGCGTGCGCGTAGAGGCGCTGCGCCGGGTTCTCCGCGAGTTCCGCGGGGTCGAGCACAGGATCGAGTTCACCCGCATATTGGACGGCGTTACCTATTATAATGACTCCAAGGGCACCAACCCCGAATCGACCGTGAAGGCGATAGAGGCGATGAGGCAGCCGACCGTGCTGCTCCTCGGCGCCGGCAATTACGACAAGCAGAGCGACTACCGCCCCGTTTTCCGCGCCTTCAACGGCAAGGTGCGCGCGGTCGTCGTCAACGGCTCCAACACGGAGGCCATAATGAAGGCCGCCGTGGAGGAGGGCTTTACGGAGATCGTCGCAGTGGGCGAGGATTTCCGCGAGATGATAATGACCGCCCGCCAGCTCGCAAGGAGCGGCGACGCGGTGCTTCTCTCCCCCGCCTGCGCGAGCTGGGGGATGTTCACCGACTACGAGGAGCGCGGAAGGCTCTTCAAGGAGATCGTCAATTCCATGGAACCCGCCGACGCGGAGACCATGGCGGAGGAATGATACCCCGAACCGATGGAGACCGCAGTACAGTCCGAACCGAAAAAGACGCCGAGGCCGGAGCCGGAAAGACATCATTTTGACTTTCCGCTTTTCATCACGCTCCTTGCGATCGGCGTTTTCGGGCTCGTCATGCTCTTCTCCGCGAGCTATTACTACGCGCAGGTCAAGTACGGCAGCGGCACCTATTTTTTGAAGCGCCAGCTCATATTCTTCGCCGTCGGCCTCACCGCGATGCTCGTGCTCTCCAACGTCAGATACAAGATCTACCGCAAGCTGGCTCTGCCGTGCTACATCGGCGTATGCGTCGTGCTCGCGCTGACGCTCGTGCCGGGCATCGGCGTAAAGATCAACGAGGCGCGGCGCTGGATCAACATAGGCGGCTTCCAGTTCCAGCCCTCCGAGTTCGCGAAGTTCATACTCGTGATCGCGCTCGCGGCTGCCATGTGCTCAAAGCGGCTCGTGATGCAGAGCTTCATACAGGGCGTGATACCCTGTTTGTTCATACTGGGGCCGCTCGCCGGGCTCATAATACTCCAGCCCAATTATTCGATGGTGATAATCCTCGCTCTCGTGACGTACGTCATGCTGTACCTGGGCGGCGTCCGCATGAGCCACAGGTTCCTGCTCGTTGTCGTCGGGCTCATCGCGGGCATACTGATACTCTACCTCAAGAGCTACCGCTCCAACAGGATCAGCGCGTGGTGGAACCCGGAGGCCGATCCCACGGGCAAGAGCTATCAGGCGATACAGTCCCGCATAGCGCTTGGCAACGGCGGCTTCTTCGGTCAGGGCCTCAACTTTTCCAGACAGAAGCTCCTCTTCCTCCCCGAGAGGGAGAACGACTACATACTCGCTATAATCGGCGAGGAGCTCGGCTTCTTCGGCTGCTTCCTGCTCATCGCCGCCTACGCTTTCGCCATCTACCGCGGGATCACGATCGCCCTGCGCTGCCGCGACCGCTTCGGCCGCCTGCTCGCTGGGGGCATCGTGGGCGTTTTCGCGATACAGATAATCGTCAACATCGGCGTCGTGACGAGCGCCATCCCCTCCACCGGGCAGACGCTGCCGCTCGTGAGCTACGGAGGCACGTCGCTCATGGTGTTCATGGCGGCAATGGGGATACTTCTGAACATCTCCCGCTATACGGAGGTCAGCACTCAGAATGCAGCAAGAGCGGAACAGCAATAATACGGGGGAGCGCATGATGAGCTCCCGCAAGGCGCGCGTGACCGCCCTGCCCCGGCCCAAGCCCGTCGGCAAGACGGACGACGAGCCCGTGCAGAGCGGCAAAAAAAGGCGCAGCGCCGCGTTTTTTGCCATTCTCGCGATCGCCTGCATCGCGGCCTTCCTGATCGCGATGTACTTCGTCACGAAGGTCCGCTCCATTACCGTCACCGGCGCGGAGACGTTCTCCGACGACAGCATTATCAACCTCTCCGGCCTGTTCACCGGAAGGAACATGTTCCTCTACGACCTCGACTCCGCCAAGGCGAGGATCGAGACCAATCCCTACATCGTCTGCCGCGGGATAGAAAAGGTGTTCCCCGCCGAGCTGAACATCGTTGTCAGGGAGCGCAAAGAGTTCGCCTGTATCCCGATGGGCTCCGGCTCCTGCGCGGTGATCGACGAGACGGGATACGTGCTCGCCATACGCCGTGCGGAGGACTGCGCGGGGCTGTTCCCGATACAGGGCCTCGGCTCCATGGGCTTCTCCGTGGGGACGAGCATTGTGAACGACAAGAGCAAGCTCCGCCCCTATACCGTGATGGAGATAATCGACGCGGTGGGCGAAAGGAGCTACGCCATCGCCTCCATCGACATTTCGAACTCCTCCAGCGTCAAGATCGGCACGGTCGACGGCGTTACCGTGATGCTCGGCGACTCCATCGACATAGCCAATAAGATCGAGCGCATGTTCAATATCCTCAAAAAGCTCGACCCCGCCCGCACGGAGGGCGCGGTCATATACGTCAACGCTTCGGGCACCACCGACATAAGCTACCCCACTCCCGAGCCGACGGAGACGCCGGAACCCACGGAGGAGCCGTCGGAGACCGACGAGCCCGACGAAACGGACGAGCCCGGCGAGACCGGCGAGTCCGGCGGGGACGAATGATACCCATACCGTTTTGATACCTCCCGCGGAGAACGAATGACGCAGCGTGCTCCGCGGCGGCCCGTTCCCGTAAGGGTGCGGATAAATGAATAGGGATGCAGACCGACGCGGCGAAGGCGGAACGCCGGGCCGCGCGGGATCCGCTCCGGGACCTTTCGGAGCGCGGTCCCGGGACGCATCCACCGTACGGCCTCTCTTTCTCCGCGAGCCCCGAAAAGGGCGAAGGAGCGAGTGGTCTAAACGTTTTTTTCAAAAACAACAAATATATGCTTATTTGGGCTTGCACAACATATTGTGGCTGTGTTATAATTATTGAGCATATAGACAACTATATGTCCTGATCGGGCGCGAAAAGGCGCCCGGCATAACACGAGTCCTATACGGAGTGCATAAAATGCGTCATTGTGCCGTTCTTGATATAGGCAGCAGCAAAGTGGTATGCATGGTCGTAAGTTCCGAGCCCGACGGCGCGATTATCGTGCACGGTACGGGCGTCAGGGAATACTCCGGCTACCGCCTGGGCGAGCTGCCGGCGAAAAGGGAGCTTGCGGAGACCATCGCAGCCGCCGTACACGCTGCGGAGCGTTCCTCCAAGGCCCGGATAAAGGAGCTTTGCGTGGGCGTTCCCACGCCGTTCATGGAGGTCCGCCTCGGGCAGGGCAGCGCCGAAGTCCTTTCGAAGAACGGGCGCATACTCCCCTCCGACGTCGAGGAGCTGATCGAGAGCTCGTTCGGCTTCGAACCGCCCGAGGGATACTCCCTCATGCACAGCACTCCCGTTTCGTTCATCGCGGACAGGACGCAGATCGAGGGCTCCCCCATCGGTCTCCCCTGCGGGATACTCTCCGCGACGGTATCTCACTGCTACGTCGACGACCGCTTCAGGAATGCGGTCAGCTCCGCGCTCGAGTCCTACGGCATGACCGCCGATTCGTTCGTATCGTCGGCGCTCGCCTCCGCGTGCTTCACCGTGCCGGAAGAGATAAGGGCGTCGTCAGTGCTGCTCGTCGACTGCGGCGGCTCCCATACCGACGTCGCGCTGCTCCGAGGCAACGCGATAACCGCCTTCGATTCGGTGGGCGTCGGCGGGAAGCATTTCACATCGGATCTTTGCTACGGTCTCCGTCTTCCGGAGGGCGTGGCCGAGGATATTAAAAGGCGCTACGTATTCTCCCTCGATTACGGCGAGAGCTGCGAAAGGGTCAGGATACCGGGCGAGGGCGTGTTCGATATCGAGCATTCCCTCATCCAGCTCATCATCGAGTCCCGCGCGGACGAGCTCTGCGAGCTGATCGCGGAAAAGCTCGATCACATGGCCGACAGGGATACCCCCGTGTGGCTCGTGGGCAGTGGGCTCGCGCTGATGCGCGGCGCAAAGGAGTTCGTTGAAGGCAGGATAGGGCGCGACACGGCAGTGAACATGCCCACCGTAAGCCGCAACAGCTCCGTCAGCTTCGCTGCGGCCTTCGGACTTGCGGATTTCGCACTGTTCCGGCTCGGGCACAGCAGCGCCATCAGAAGGACGGAAAGGTACCTGCGGCGCACTTTCGACTGGCGCACGTAAGGGAAACACAATTCAGCCACGGAGGAACAACATTATGGCATTTGACTTTGAATTGGATCACGAATCGGGCAATCTTGCCCAGCTGAAGGTCATCGGCGTCGGCGGCGCCGGCGGAAACGCCGTGAACCGCATGGTCGACGCGGGCCTTGAGAACGTTGAGTTCATCTCCATCAACACCGATAAGCAGGCGCTGACGAACTCCAAAGCGGACGTCAAGCTCCAGATCGGCGAAAAGGTGACAAAGGGCCTCGGCGCGGGCGCAAAGCCCGAAAAGGGCCAGTCCGCCGCGGAGGAGAG
Organism: Clostridia bacterium; assembly: GCA_017619735.1. Taxonomy (GTDB): domain Bacteria; phylum Bacillota; class Clostridia; order Christensenellales; family CAG-138; genus UBA3857. The sequence goes on along the minus strand of JAFZRT010000007.1, from coordinate 2,122 downwards.
CGTTGAGGAGATCTCGTCCCTCATGCGCGGAGCGGACCTTGTGTTCATCACCGCCGGCATGGGCGGCGGCACCGGCACCGGCGCTGCTCCCATAGTCGCCAAATGCGCCAAGGATATGGGCATACTCACGTTCGGCGTCGTCACCAAGCCCTTCTTCTTTGAGGGCCGCGCCCGCATGAAGAACGCCATGGTCGGCATCGACAAGCTCCGCGGGGTCGTCGACGCGCTCATAGTGATCCCCAACGACCGCGTGCTGAAGGTCGCGGGCGACATGCCCGCCAACGACGCCTTCCGCGTGGCGGACGATATCCTCCGTCAGGGCGTACAGGGCATCTCCGACGTTATCACCAAGCCCTCCCTCATCAACTGCGACTTTGAGGATATACGTACAATAATGCAGAACAGCGGCATGGCGCACATGGGCATCGGCATCGCGAAGGGCGACAAGGGCTGCATCGAGGCCGTAAAGCAGGCCGTCGAGAGCCCCCTGCTCGAGACCACCATCGACGGCGCGAAGGGCGTGCTCATCCACATCGTCGGCGGCAACCGCTTCACCCTCAATGAGTTCAACGAGGGCTGCATGCCCGTTCAGGAGGTCGTTGATCCCGACGCCATCATCATCGTCGCCATGAGCAACGAGGAAGACATGGGCGACACCGTCCGCGCGACGGTCATCGCGACCGGCTTCGGATGGGGCGAATACGACCTTTCCGGTCAGTCCCCCGCGCCCAAGCCCGCATCCAAGCCCTTCGGTCAGCCCGCCGAGCCCGTCAAGGAGCCCGAGCCCGTAAAGCCCGAGCCCGTCGCCGAGCCCGAACCCGTGAAGCCCGAGCCCGTCAAGGAGCCCGAGCCCGAGCCCGAAGCCGCCCCCGTTTACTCCCGTCCGAGGAACTTCGATCCCAACAAGGGCGTACGCCCCGAGCCCGCCTACACGGCGCCCGCCGAGGAGGAGTACAAGCCCTATGACGAGGAACTGAAGACCTCCACCCTCGGGTCCCGCGGGATCCGCCGCGACACCAAGGAGCCCGACTACTACTCCGAGCAGGTCAAGGAGAGGCCCGTGCCCCGCCGCACCATGACGGAGGAGCCCGACTCCCGCGAGCAGAACTCCGGCTACACCCCCCGCGGCGGCCTCGAGGTGCCCTCGTTCCTCCGCCACAAGAACAAAGGCAAGAAATGATCTGACGCACAAAGGCCCGTCAACGGTGCAAAGGCACATTGACGGGCCTTTTGTTATGTCCTTGAGCGGAAAAGCGCTTAATCGGCCAGCACTTGTCCGTACTTATAGATAAAGCATGCGATCTCATCCCCGATCTTGAGATCTAAAAGCTGTCCCCTCGTAAGTCTACATCCGATGCCGATCGCCGTCAATATATTATTTTGATTATGTTGACATATTCATATGAACGGTGTATCATATGAATAGAGATTCATATGAAAGGAGCTTCATGTATGGCTCATAAGCACGATCATTCGCAGGCTATCGAGGAGGTATCGTCCCTTATGCCCTCCGACGAGCTTCTCTGCGATCTCGGCGATCTTTTCAAGCTGTTCGGCGACACAACGAGGATCAAGATACTCTACTCGCTCTTCGAGTCGGAGCTGTGCGTATGTGCGATAGCCGAGCTTTTGAAGATGGAGCAGTCGGCCATATCGCATCAGCTGAAGATACTGAAGGATGCGAAGCTCGTCGCCTGCCGCCGCAGCGGAAGGACCAACATCTATTTTCTCGCGGACGAGCACGTCCGCACCATTATCGGGCAGGGCTACGAGCATCTGACCGAGGACCGCGGCTGAGCCGCAGGGAGGACATCATGAAAAAGACATTTGCACTGCGCGATCTCGACTGCGCCAACTGCGCGGCGAAGATGGAAGCCGGAATAAAGAAGCTCGAGGGTGTCAAGGACGCCTCCGTTAGCTTCATCACCCAGAGGATGACCGTCGAGGCGGACGACGCCGAGTTCGACGCGATCATGAAGAAGGTCGTCAAGCTCTGCCGCAAAGTCGAGCCGGACTGCGAGATAATCCTATGACCCGCCGTCAGAAAAGGACGCTCCTGCGCATAATCGCCGCCGCGGTGCTGCTAGCCGCGGCGATAGTGCTGCGCCGCGCGCTCAGTCTC
>JAFZRT010000044.1 GCA_017619735.1 Clostridia bacterium | reverse complement strand
TTTGATCTCTGCGGCCGAAAACCGCGAAGCGTCTCAAAAGAGGAGATTTTTGCGCCCATCGAGGCGAAAAGCGCAGGAATACCCGTCAGCGGTCTTTCGAGCATTTTCAACGAAGAGGGGCGCAAAAAGATACCTTTTGAGGATGTGTATCCTTATGTGAATGCGCCCAAGGAGGTGCTTTTTTTCATGCAGTTGTCACTCGCGGCCGGAGATATCCTTCTTTCCGGTGCTCTCCGGGAGCTTCGTCCAGCCCTCGACCTCGTTGAAGACGTAGAAGCCGTTGGCGTCGGAGAACAGATCCGAAGCGGCCTTGCCGTAGAGGAGGGTCTGCTTGGGATTGCCGCCCCTGTTGGAGCAGAGCAGATCGCCCGCGATGAACACCGCCTCGCGGCCGGAGGAGCTGACGACGTAATCGCTGACGTCGCCCGCGATGACGGCGTCCTTACCGCCCTTGCGGTAATGCAGCGCGCCCGCGCCGTCCGTGTACCAGACGGCCGAGCCGTTGGCGGATATCCTGAAGCTGACGCAGTCGTCGGCGATGACGCTCGACGCGCCCTTGTTGCGGACTATCATCCTCGAAAGCCCGCCGTCCTCAAGGCAGAACACCGTGCCGTAATCGTCGGTCGCGGCCGCGGCGGTGCAGATGGAGGCGGATATCACTACGGAGCCCTTGCCCGGGATGTACCGCACGAGGCCGTCCCCCGCGAAGAGCTTTTTGTCGAAGCTCCTGAAGGGGCAGGTGCTGATGGAGAACGCCGCGAACTGATCCCGCATCACGATACCCGAAACGGGGATGACGGGGGAGACGGCCGCCGCCGCGTTCCTTATCTCCGCGGGCTCGCCGCCGTCGGCGCAGACCATCGTGATCACGATATTGTCGCCGGCGATGGTCGAAAAGACGATCTCGTTATGCTTCCTGTTGAGGAAGATATCGCTGCCGATATTGCTGCGCAGGAACGTCGCCTTGCCCTTTTTGGTGAGGTAGTAGAGCGCGTTCTCGCTGGGGGAATAGGCGTATATGCGGCTCCCGCCGTCGGATACGGAGACGGGCACGAGGCCGTCGCCGATGGCCTTTATCCTGCTGCGCGAGTAGAGATAGAGCTTCGGATCGCCCTGCTTGTTGAAGAGCAGGGTCTTGCCGTCGGGCGATATCGCGAATGCGGTATCGACGTAATCGTTGCAGATGCAGATGGGGGTGAGCTCGCGGCCGGTGCAGTCGCAGAGCCAGAGCAGGCTGTTCAGGTCGAGGAACGCCACGGCCTTTCCGTCGGAGGAGAGGGCGTAGCAGCTGACGCTCCGCGCGACGAGGGAGGTCTCCCCCCTGTAGGCCGTGAAGAGGGAGTTGTCCTCCGTGTGGATGGCGGCCCTGCGCCCGTCGACGCTCGTTTCGGCGGAGAGTATCGCCGAATCCTCGGGAACGACCGTTTCGCCGTTGTGGAACACCGCGTTGGAGCAGACGGAATAGCTGTTCCTGCCGGGGAGCGTAACGCCGCCGTTCGAGGCGAGTACGAATATGAGCGCCGCGATGGCCGCCGCGGCGGCGAGCACCGCGATCAGGCCGATGGAAGCGTGCCTCCTCGCCCGGAGGGGCTTGGGGTCGGCTTCCCCGTCCGCGTCCCTGCGGGCTTCCGCGGGGGGCGGGGAGGGGGGCAGAGCGATCCCGCAGCGCTTGCAGACGAGCGCGCCCTGTCTGTTGTTCTTACCGCAGTATGAGCATTTCATCGGGTGACCTCCTGTTATTCGTGGGTTTCTTCAGCGGCCGGCGCGTTCTTTTTGTTCTCGGTCTCGCTCATGACCTCGATTATGAGGCCCATTATGCGGTCGACGCCGAGCACGCGGCCGGAGGAGACGAGCCGCCCGTCGATTATCAGCGACGGAGTGCTCATCACGCCGAGCTTCGCTATCGAGGCGAAATCGGATACGCACTCGAGCTCCTCCTCGGGCAGGCCGAGGAGACGCACGGCCTCCTTCGTGTTTTCACGCATGGCGCTGCAGTGGGAGCAGCCCGTGGCGCAGATCTTGATCCGCGCGCCCTCCGCCGCTGCGGGCAGGAAGGGGCGCTGTTTCGCCATGCGCTTCTGTTTTACGTCCAATATCCTTATTATTGCCATTACAAGCTCCTTTCGAGCGTCAGAAGCGTCTGATGCTCATGCCCGCGGCCGAGTATCCCCTCGCTGAAGGCCTCCCAGAGGAGCCACAGAGCGACGAGGAATATCAATGCGCCGAGGCATATCTTTATTATCCTGCCGACCTTTTCGTACCGCGGGCTTTCGGAGATGCGCTGCACGAGGCCCGTGGAGGTCCCGGCGACGACCGAAAGTATCGCGTGGCCGATGGAGAAGACGAGGAGCAGCACCGCGCCGAAGAGTATCCGGCCGCGGTCGATGACTATCGCGAGCAGCGCGACTATCACGGGCGTGGCGCAGTGCGCGGAGAAGACCCCGGCGCACAGGCCCGCGACGAAGGCGCCCCAGCCGCCCTTCAATCGGTTCCCCGCCATTATGGACGAGGTCGGTATTATCTCGATAACGCCCCACATCTGCAAAGCCATCAGCACCAGCAGCACCGCGAGCACGAGGTGCATCCACACCTCCGCCTTTTCGAGCAGCAGGCCCGCCGCGGAAGCCGCGACGCCGAGGGCGATGAAGGTGATGGTCGAGCCCAGCGCGAACAGCAGCGACAGCCCCAGCGCGCGCCTGCCCTTCGCCTCGCCTCCGCCGACGCAGCCGATAACGAGCGGCACCGTCGACAGCGAGCAGGGCATGAGGGAGGTGAGTATCCCGCCTATGAATGCGAATATCGGCGCAAGCCAGAGCTCGCCCGAGAGCGCGGACGATATCGAATCAAGCAGTTTTTCCATCGAATCCTCCGTAAGGAAACAATATCACAAATATCATAATAATACAGTTCGGGGGAGAATGCAACCGTTTTTTTGACTATGCAGGAGCGGCCGTCTGTGGTATAATCGGCAGTAGGACGAACGGAAGGGAGGCCGCCGCGCATGGACGAAAGCATGAGCGAGAGCGCCGAAAAAGCCATATCCGCACTCGAAAAAGCGGGCGTCGGCTTCGTGCTGCTCCGCCACCCGGCGGCGAACACGATGGAGCTTTGCCGCGGCATAGGGGAGGAGTACGGCGCGAGGCACTGCAAGAACCTCTTTCTGACCAACAAGCGGGGGACGGAGTTCCGCCTGCTGCTCATGGATCCCGAAAAGCCCTTCCGCACGAGCGACGTCAGCCGCAAGCTCGGCGTGACGCGGATGAGCTTCGCCTCGGCGGAGCAGCTCCGCGCCGTCACCGGCCTCGAGGAGGGGTCGGTCTCCGTGATGTGCGTCGTAAACGAGCCCGCCCGCGCCTCGCTCGCCGGCGGCGCGCTGCACGTCGTTATGGACGCGGCGCTCCTCTCGCGGGAGATGATATGCGTCCACCCCAACGACTGCCGCATGACCCTCGTGCTGCGCACGGAGGAGCTCCTGCGCTTCCTCGCATCGGAGGGGATAACTCCTGCGCTCGTCGAAATATGAGCTATTGCAGTATCGCGCGAAATGCGGTATAATATCCTATACCGATCAACAGGAGGTCTGCCCAATGGAAGACGAAAGGTGCACTCTGTTCTCGTTCATGACGGGGAACGTATTTGCGGCCGTACTTCACTTTATTTGCGCGCTGTCGGGCTGGTGCTGCCTTGTGTTCCCGATATTCCCGCTCCTGCTCTTCCTTCTTGAAAGGGAGCCGCAGGCAAGGGCGGCGTGCCTGCATACCGCCGTGATATCCTTCGCGACGGCCGTGCTCGCCGCGTTCCCGACGATCCTGTGGCTCATAATCCGCGCCGTGACGCACGCAGCGGGGGCGTTCTACGTGATCTGCACCGTGCTCTTCGCCGGCGTGCTCGTGCTGTTGTTCCTTGCGCTCCTCGCCGTCGAGGTCGCCTGCGCCGTCAAATGCCTCAAAAAGGAGCCCGTCGAGGTGCCCTTCGTCACCGCATGGGTCGCCAAGCTCGCGAATAAGATGTGACAGCCCCGCGCAGATGCGCTGCGCGGTATCGGAACGGAAATAAAGAACGAGGGAGGCACTTCGTAAGGAAGTGTCTCCCTCGAATTTTGATGGGAACACAATAGAAACGGCTGCATATTCAGCTGCGATTGACCTTGCTGAACAGGAATGGTATAATCGGGACAATAAACACGGGTTTATAGGGGCAATTATGATTGAACAAATATTTGATGAAAATGAACAAAGACAGATTGCAAGGCATATCCTTGAAGGCTTGACAGATTGGTTCGGTATTCCAGAGGCAAGAGAAGACTATATTGAGAAGAGCGCCGGCCAATTATTTTTTGCTGCGATAGAAGACTCTGCTCCTATAGGCTTTCTTTATCTGAAAGAAACCGGAAAGGATACCGTAGAGCTGTATGTCATGGGCGTATCAAAGGAGTACCATCGCCATGGTGTTGGGCGGGCTCTGTTTGAAGCAGCAAAAACCAGCGCATTGAAAAGCGGATATTCCTTTTTACAAGTAAAAACTGTTCAGATGGGCAAATATGAGGAATACGATAGAACAAATCGGTTTTACATAAGCATGGGCTTCAAAGAATTTGAGGTTATTCCCACCCTATGGGACGAATGGAATCCTTGCCAGATTTATGTAATGGCCTTGCGGTGAATTCCTGTTTGCTGAGATACCACGAGGACGAAAAAAAGCCTTCCCCCTGAGGGGAAGGCGGCGCGGTGCCAGCCGCGACGGATGAGGTGGAAATTCTTGAATCAAACAAATAACCCCAAGTTAAATAGAAACGCGCAAAAGCTTCGCCGCGAGATGACGAAGGAGGAGCGACACCTCTGGTACGACTTTCTAAAACAGCTTCCTGTTACAGTCAACAGGCAAAAGGTCATCGGCTATTACATTGTTGACTTCTACTGTGCCTCGGCTAAACTCGGGATCGAGTTGGACGGCTCACAGCACTATGAGGACGAGGGCGCCGCTGCCGATCGGGAAAGAGACAATGCTCTGAATCAGCGCGGAATCACCATCGTGCGATATTCCAATAACGACGTCAACAGGAATTTCGATGGGGTGTGTGCTGACCTTTTGAGGCGGCTCGGCCTGACGGGTATTGAGTAAACGCGGAAAGACACCTCATCAGTCAGCCTTACGGCTGACAGCTTCCCCTCAAGGGGAAGCCTTTGTCTGCTGCGCGCTTCAAGCCTTCCCCTTGAGGGGAAGGTGGCACGGTGCCGGCCGTGACGGATGAGGTGGAGGATCGCTCTTGTCCACGGTTCTAACGAGCATCGGATTTTGCCCCCAAAATCCGGAGTGTGGCGACAAAACGGGCGTGACCATAGCGGTCACGCCCGTTTCATGTCCTTTTTAGCCGGTAATAGCTGCCTCAAAGCAACTTCTTTACGGAGTACGCCCCAAAGGGTCGTATTTATATTGCCTCCGCGGGGGCGATTCCGTTTGACTTTGAGCGAGGGATATGGTATCATACTATTTAGGGCATTTTCGGCCTCAGTACACCAAAGGAGCGTTCATACCCGATAATGAAAAGGACACTCGTATTATTGCTCGCCGCGCTTATGGTATTCGGCCTCTTCGGCTGCAGGAAGAGCGGCAGCAACGTCATCGATATAATCGCGGACAACACGCGCGAGCCCGCGTCCGATCCCACCGACGCCCCGGCGACCGCCGACCCCACCGACGAGCCGGAGACCACCCCGGAGATCACGCCGGAGCCCACCGCCGATCCCGCGCTCACGCCGGAGCCCACCGCCGTACCGGAGCTGCCCGCGGGGCAGCTGCTCTGGCTCAACACCATGTCCACCGACCTCTACGGCGTTTCGCAGCAGGAGGCGGAGGCGTGGTTCGCCGACGCGGTATTCGTGGGCGATTCCATAATGCTCGGCTGGAAGAACTACAACAATTCCATGCTGTCGAACGACCCGTCCTTCTTCGGGCCGACGCGCTTCCTCTGCGAGGGCAGCTACGGCGCGGGCCACGCGCTGGAGCCGGTCTCCGAAACGAGCCTGCATCCCCTCTATCAGGGCGAGCAGCACCTCCTCTGGGACTCTATCCGCATGATGGGCGCGAACAAGGTCTTCATCTGCTTCGGCCTCAATGACGTCGCGATATACGGCGTGGAAGGCACCGCCTCCAATTTCGAGACCCTCTGCGGCAGGATCGAGGAGCAGTCCCCGGGCGTCAAGATCTATCTCATAAGCTCCATGTACCTCATGGACGACTCCCATCAGAGGAAGCTCACCAACGAGAACCTCCGCATTCTGAACGGGCTCCTGAGGGAGCTCTGCCAAAGGAAGGGCTACAAGTTCGTCGACATCGCGAGCCACCTCGTGGGGGAGGACGGGTATCTGAAGCGCGAATACTGCTCCGATCCCGATTCCAACACTCCCTGCCATCACACCGCCGCCGCTTACAAGATCTGGGCGCAGATACTGCGTTCCGTTGCGGCGCACGATATCAAATGGGGCTATTGAACGATAAAGAAAGGATCCGAATGATATGAAGAAAAGCATCTGCATAGTATTCGCGGCGCTGCTCGCGCTGACCGCCGCGTTCGCCGCCTGCACCAAGCCCGCCGACAAGGGCGAGCCCGCGACCGCCGCCCAGCTCTGGGAGAAGGTCTGCGAGGTATCCGGCTTCGGCGAGATGACCGCTCTGCCCAAGTCCGACTATCTCGACATATACGGCATCGACACGACGAAGCTCGCCGATTCCGTCTGGTACATGTCCTCCAACCCGTCCCTCAACGCGGACGAGGTGGCCATATTCAAGCTCTCCGACGCCTCCTACAGGGATGAGCTCGTCCAAAAGCTCGAGGCGAGGATAGCCCGCCAGCTCGACGTGGCGAAGAGCTACAGCCCCGCCGAGGCCTCCAAGCTGGAAGCCGCCCGCGTCGTCACCGACGGCGATTTCGTCTACTACTGCGTGGGAGACGCCTCCGACGCCATGATGAAGGTGCTCAAGAACACCAATAAATAATGATATTCTCAAGCCTGCTGTTCATATCCGTATTCCTTGCTGCGGTGCTGGCTCTGTATTACCTGATACCGAACCGGCTCTACCGCAACATTGTTCTGTGCGTCGCGAGCCTGTTCTTCTACGCCTGGGGCGAGCCCGTGTGCGTGATATTGATGATCTTCTCGATCCTCATGAACTATACGGCAGGCCTCCTCATGGGCAGATACAGGCGTCGGAACAAGCCCGGTAAGGCGAAGGCCGCGCTCGTCGCCGCCATAGTCTTCAACCTTCTCATGCTCGGCGTGTTCAAGTACACCCCGCTCGTGTTCGACACGCTCAAGAGCTTCATCCCCTCGCTCGCCGGAGTGCCGACCCCCGTCGCCAAACAGCTCCTGTACGACGGCCTCGGCCGCTTCATACCCGCGCTCGACGGCGTGGATATCGGCCCGCAGGGCATGCTGCCCATCGGCATATCCTTCTACACGTTCCAGGCCATGAGCTACGTCATCGACGTCTACCGCGGCGACACGCGCGTGCAGAAGAACCCCATGCTCTTCGGCACCTACGTCGCGCTCTTCCCGCAGCTCATAGCCGGCCCCATCGTTCGCTATAAGGATATCGAGGATCAGCTCATGGGCAGGAGCGAGAGCATGACCCAGTTCGCCTCCGGCGTAAAGCTCTTCACCATAGGCCTCGCCAAGAAGATACTCATCGCCAATCAGGTGGCGCAGCTCTGGAACCAGCTCCGCGCGGGCTATGCCGGCAACGGCGCCGTCGCGTCGTGGGTGGGCATGCTCGCCTATTCGCTGCAGATCTATTTCGATTTCGCGGGCTATTCCGACATGGCGATAGGTCTCGGGCGCATGTTCGGGTTCGAGTTCCTCAAAAACTTCGATTATCCCTATATCTCAAAGTCCAACACCGAGTTCTGGCGCAGATGGCATATCTCCCTCGGCACCTGGTTCCGCGAATACGTCTACATCCCGCTCGGCGGCAACCGCCGCGGCATGGGCCGTCAGATACTGAACCTCGCGATAGTCTGGGCGCTGACCGGCCTCTGGCACGGCGCGAGCTGGAACTTCGTCCTCTGGGGCATATGGCACGGCTTCTTCGTCGTGATCGAAAAGCTCTTCCTCGGCAAATGGCTCAAAAAATGGCCCCGCGCGCTGCAGCATATCTATTCGCTGCTGATCGCGATGTTCGGCTGGATGCTCTTCGACTTTACCGATATGAAGGCGCTGGGCGGATTCATCGCGTCCATGTTCTCCGGCGGGCTCATATCCCACGACGCGCTGATGCTCATACTCTCCTACCTGCCGCTCATAATCGCCGCGTGCGTCGCCTCGACGCCCATCGCCGCGAACCTCCGCCGCAGGTTCGACGGGAAGCCCTGGGCCGAATACGCCGATATCGGCCTCATACTCGCCGCCCTCGCGCTGTGCATCGCCTCGCTCGTGTCCAGCGGCTACAACCCGTTCATCTACTTCAGGTTCTGATAAAGCAAGCAGGGCCGTCACAAACCCGTGGCGGCCCTTTCCGTATTGACAAAACAGAACAAATGTGCTATAATATAATCATACGGGGGACGGAGTACCCCGTCAGCCGCAGTACTCTCCTCGGCGGGGGAGGGTACCTCGCGAGGCGTTGCATATAAAATCTTATTTATAAATTGCGGAGCTGATCTCATTTCATTCGATCAGCTCCCCGGAGAAGAAATGGAAGGAAAGGAATACAAGAGAAAAGAGTTTTACGTATCGTCGGATATATGGCGGAAGGAGCTGAGCAGCAAGGCAAAGCTCATACTCGCGTATCTCAGCTTCTGCAGCAATAAGGACGGGGAGTGCTTCCCCAGCGTGAAGAACGTCGCGGAGAACTGCGGCATGGGCACGACAGCGGCGCGCGGCGCCCTGCACGAGCTCGCCGCCAAGGGCTATATAAGCGCCCGTATCCGCACGGTGAAGAAGGAGGGGGCGGGAGCCCGCTTCACGAGCAGCAACTACCGCCTGCTCACCGAGCGCGGCCCGAGAAAAGCGTTCCCTCCGGCGGAGGAGAGGAGCCCCGCGGCGGAGAGGAGCCCCGCGGAGAAGAGCCCCACGGCGGACAGCCCCGCGGCGGAAAAGCAGCCCGCGGCCAAACAGAGGCGCGGGGCGGCGAAAAAGAAGCCCGCGGCCTCATGGAGGGACGGGGCGGAGCTCGGAGCGCTTCTGGAGCGGCTCGACATTTCGGGGCTGTACGATCCGGGAAGCTTAGCCGCGAAGGCGATAGAGCTCGCGATAAAGGACATGTGGTACGCGGAGGAGATACGCTTCCGCGGGGAGAGCATACCGCAGCCGCGCGTGCGGGAGCGGCTGAAGCAGCTCGATATCGACGCGATAGACGACGTGATGGACAAGCTGGACGGTCAGGACGTGACCGACGTCACTGCGTATCTGAAGGCCTGCATCTACAACGCCCCGCTGCAGACCTCCGCGCGCATCGCGTCGGAGCTCGCCGCGATCGGAAAGCGCCGCGGAAGGGGCGTATAAAAAAACAGGGGGGTTGGGCGCATTCACATAAGGATACACAGCCTCAAAAGGTATCTTTTTGCGCCCCTCTTCGTTGAAAATGCTCGAAAGACCGCTGACGAGTATTCCTGCGCTTTTCGCCTCGATGGGCGCAAAAATCTCCTCTTTTGAGACG
>JAFZRT010000043.1 GCA_017619735.1 Clostridia bacterium | reverse complement strand
GTTCCTCGCGCCGTACCTCGTGATCGGCCACGACGTGCTGTGGAAGGCCGTCCGCAATATCGCCCACGGTCAGGTGTTCGACGAGAACTTCCTGATGTCGCTGGCGACGGTCGGCGCTTTTGCGGTCGGCGAATATCCCGAGGCCGCGGCCGTGATGCTCTTTTATCAGGTCGGCGAGCTCTTCCAGAGCGTCGCCGTCGGCAGGAGCCGCAAGTCCATAGCTGCACTGATGGACATTCGCCCCGATCACGCGAACGTGATAAGGGACGGCGCGGAGATCACCGTATCCCCCGAGGAGGTCATGGCGGGCGAGGAGATAATCGTCCGCGTCGGCGAGAGGGTGCCTCTCGACGGCATGTTGATCGAGGGCTCCACCACGCTCGACACCTCTGCGCTGACGGGCGAATCCATGCCCCGCAGCGTATCGGCGGGCGAGAACGTCGTTTCCGGTGCGGTCAATACGGGCAGTGTGATACGTCTGCGCACGACGGGCGTTTATTCCACCGGCACGGTGGCGAAGATACTGGAGCTCGTCGAAAGCTCCGCCGAAAGGAAGACCCGTTACGAGAGCTTCATCACCCGATTCGCGCGGTGGTACACGCCCTGCGTGGTCGGCGCGTCGCTGCTCCTTGCGTTCGTGCCTCCCCTGTTCTTCCATGCGGATCTTGCGGAGTGGGTGCGCCGTGCGCTGATATTCCTGGTTGTATCCTGCCCCTGCGCTTTGGTGATATCCGTACCGCTGTCGTTCTTCTGCGGCATGGGCGGCGCTTCGAAGCGCGGCATACTGATAAAGGGCTCCAACTACATGGAGGCGCTTTCGAGGATGGGCACGGCCGTTTTCGACAAGACCGGCACGCTTACCTCCGGCAGCTTCTCCGTTTCCGCCATTCACACCAACGGTATGAGCGAGGCGGAGCTTCTTGACATAGCCGCCATGGCGGAGAGCTATTCCGATCATCCGATCGCGCAGTCCATTGTCCGCGCGCACGGCGGGCATATCGACTCCGCCCGCATCGGCAGCGTTACCGAGCACGCGGGCCGCGGGATAAGCGCGGTCATCGACGGCCGCATCGTACACGCGGGCAGCGAAAAGCTGATGGCCGATATCGGCGCAGAGCCGGTATGCCACGACGGCTGCAGCGGGCACGCCGCGGGGACCGTCGTGCACATAGTATCCGACGGGAAGTACTGCGGACACATAATAATCTCCGACGCAGTTAAGGAGACCTCGCGCGAGGCCGTTTCCGCCCTCAGAGACCGCGGCGTGAAGACGGTCATGCTGACGGGAGACACCGCCGCGATCGGCTCCTCCGTCGGCGAAAAGCTCGGCCTCGACGAGGTGCATTCCGAGCTGCTCCCGCAGGATAAGGTAGGCCTGGTCGAGGCCATGCTCGATCCCGCGCACCGCCGCACTCTCGCCTTCATAGGCGACGGCATAAACGACGCGCCCGTGCTTTCACGCGCGGATATCGGCTTTGCCATGGGCGCGCTCGGATCCGACGCAGCTATTGAGGCGGCCGACATAGTGCTGACGGACGACGACCCGACCAAGGTCGCGGCGGCTTACGATATCTCCCGCCGCACGATGCGCATAGTACGTGAGAACATAGTTTTCGCTCTGGGCGTCAAGCTGGCTGTGCTCGTGCTCGGCGCTCTCGGCGTCGCCGATATGTGGATCGCGGTATTCGCGGACGTCGGAGTCGCGGTGCTTGCGGTATTGAACGCCATGCGCGCGATGAAGACGCGGATAAATCCCGAACAGCGCCGGAAATAACGGCCCCGTATCATACAAAACCGGGCGGCTCTTTACCGGAGCCGCCCGGTTTTTTAACTCGATGTGAAATGAAAAGCTTCAATAGTCAAACATCCCGATCACTTCAGCTTCCGGCGTCCCGGAGGTCAGATCATATTTGACTATGCATGTTTTTGTATCATATGTCGTCTCATCCATAAGCACGTGGTAGATTAAATACGCCTCCGTGCCTAGTATATCGCGGCATGGCGCTGCCGTCAAGTATTCCGGGTTTTTCCCTCTCCCGGTTTTTCATGGGGTTGACAAACCGGGCGGGGAATTATACAATAAGATGTTAAATTGGGTGCATATGTGCGCCGCACGAACGGAGGATAACAACAATGGGGAGTTGCATGAAATACTGAATCTGGTGGAAGCCCGCTCCTTCAGCGAGCTCCGCAGGGTGCTCACGGACATGAATCCCGCTGATATCGCGGAGGAAATGGCCGAGATCGACGACGATAAGTCCCTCGTGATCGTGTTCCGGCTCCTGCCCAAGGAGCAGGCCGCCGAGGTATTCTCCTACCTCGAGCCAGCCGAGCAGGAAAGGATAGTCAACGGCATAAGCGACAGGGAGCTCGCCTCGATCGTCAACGAGATGTTCGTTGACGACGCGGTCGACTTTACCGAGGAGATGCCCGCCAACATAGTCAAGCGCGTGCTCCGGTCCGCCGACCCCGACACGAGGAAGGCGATAAACCAGCTGCTCAAGTACCCGGACAATTCCGCGGGCAGCCTTATGACGACGGAGCTGCTGCGTCTGAAGAGCGAGTGGCCCGTTTCCGCCGCGCTCAACTACGTCCGCAGGAGCTGTTCGGAGCTCGAATCCATCACTTACGCCTTCGTAACGGACGATCAGCGCCATCTTTCCGGCGTGGTCTCCCTTAAGGAGGTGCTGGGTTCCGACGACAGCACCCTTATCAGCGAGATAATGGACGACGACGTCATTTACGCCACCACCATGGAAGATCAGGCGGACGTCGCCGAGCGCTTCAAAAAATACGACGTTGTCAGTATGCCAGTGGTCGACGGTGAGATGCGTCTCGTCGGCCTCATCACGATCGACGACGTGGTCGACGTAATCGAAGAGGAGACCACGGAGGACATATACAAGATGGCCGCTATGGCGCCTATCGAGGATTCCTACATGGCGACGAGCGTCTTCGCCCTCGCAAGGAAGCGCGTCGTATGGCTGCTCGTGCTGATGGTATCCGCGACGTTCACCGGGCTGATAATCACCAAGTTCGAGAACATGCTCACCGCGGTCGCGATACTGACCTCCTTCATCCCCATGCTGATGGACACCTGCGGCAACGCGGGATCCCAGGCGTCGGTCTCCGTAATACGTTCGCTCGTTCTCGGCGAGGTGCACTTCAGCAATATCCTGAAGGTCATCTGGAAGGAGTTCCGGGTCAGCATAATCGTCGGCCTTTGCGTTGCCGTCGTCAACTTCATAAGGATCGTCGTCTGCTACTATATCGGCATGTATACCGTCGATCCCGGGCAGAACATATTCCTTATAGCGGGCGTCGTATCGCTGACGCTGATACTCGCCGTCATCTGCGCGAAGTTCGTCGGCTGCACGCTGCCCCTGCTCGCCGACAAGGCGAAGCTCGACCCCGCCCTTATGGCGAGCCCCATGATCACCACCATCGTCGACGCGGTATCGCTGCTCGTGTACTTCGGCATCGCGTCGCTGGTGCTCCTGAGATAATAACGAAAATCACTGTTTGAAAGGTAATTCTATGGGTTTTATCGACAAGCTCCTCGGCAGAACGAGCGAGCAGCAGGTTAAAAAGCTCATGCCCACCGTGGCAAGGATAAACGCGCTCGAGCCCGCCATGAAGGCGCTCTCCGACGAGGAGCTGCGCGCAAAGACGGTCGAGTTCCGCGACAGGCTGAAGAAGGGCGAAACGCTGGACGATCTCCTTCCCGAGGCGTTCGCCGCCGTCCGCGAGGCGGCCGTCCGCACCGTCGGCATGAGGCATTTCGACGTGCAGCTCGTAGGCGGCATAGTGCTGCATCAGGGCCGCATAGCGGAGATGAAGACCGGCGAGGGCAAGACCCTCGTCGCCACGCTCCCCGCATACCTCAACGCTCTTCCCGGAGAGGGCGTGCACGTCGTCACCGTCAACGACTACCTCGCCTCCCGCGACGCGTCGTGGATGGGCAAGATCTACACCTTCCTCGGGCTCACCGTCGGCTGCATAGTCCATGAGCTCGACGCCGCCGAAAGGCGCGACGCATACAACTGCGACATAACCTACGGCACGAACACGGAGTTCGGCTTCGACTACCTCAGGGACAACATGGCCGTCTACAGGCAGAGCATGGTTCAGAGGAAGCTCAATTACGCCATAGTCGACGAGGTCGACTCGATCCTCATCGACGAGGCGAGGACCCCGCTCATTATCTCCGGCCGCGGCGACAAATCGACCGATATGTACGTCCGCGCGGACAGGTTCGTCCGCCGGCTCGAGCGCGGCGCCGACGTTGAGAAGAAGTCCAAGGCGGAGCTCATGCGCGGCGAGATCCAGGAGGAGAGCGGCGACTACATGTGCGACATAAAGGCGCGCACCGTCGCCCTTACCGACCGCGGCATGCGCAAGGCGGAGGAGTATTTCAATATCGAGGACATCTCCGCAACGGAGAACTCCGAGCTCAACCATTACATCATACAGGCGCTGAAGGCGAACGCGCTCTTCACCGCCGACAAGGACTACATCGTCCAGAACGGCGAGGTGCTGATAGTCGACGAGTTCACCGGCCGCATAATGCTCGGCCGCCGCTACTCCGACGGTCTGCATCAGGCGCTGGAGGCGAAGGAGGGCGTGAAGGTGCAGAACGAGAACCGCACCGTTGCGACCATCACCTACCAGAACTACTTCCGCATGTTCGAAAAGCTCGCCGGCATGACGGGTACCGCGAAGACCGAGGAGGACGAGTTCCAGGGCATTTACGGCCTCGACGTCGTCGAGATACCGACGAACAAGCCCCTCCGCAGGATCGACCTGAACGACGAGATATTCATGAACGAGCCCGCGAAGTTCCGCGCGGTCGTCGATAAGATAATCGAGATCAACAAGACCGGCCAGCCCCTGCTGGTGGGTACGATATCCGTTGAAAAGAGCGAGATGCTCTCCGACATGCTGAAGCGCCGCGGCATAAAGCACGAGGTGCTGAACGCCAAGCAGCACGCTCGCGAGGCGGAGATCGTCGCGCAGGCGGGCAAATACGGCTGCGTCACGATAGCTACCAACATGGCAGGACGAGGCACGGACATACTGCTGGGCGGCAACCCGGATTTCCTCGCCAGGCGCGCCATGAAGAACGACGGCTACGACGACGAGATGATCGAGAACGCGACGAGCCACGTCGACACCTCCGACGAGGCGATACTCGACGCTCGCCGCGTCTACGGCGAGCTTTACAGCAAGTACAAGGTCGGCACCGACGAGGAGCATGAAAAGGTCGTCGCGGCGGGCGGTCTGTACATAATCGGCACGGAGCGCCACGAGTCAAGGCGTATCGACAATCAGCTGCGCGGCCGCGCCGGCCGTCAGGGCGACCCCGGCGTGACCTGCTTCTACGTCTCCATGGAGGACGACCTCATGAAGCGCTTCGGCGCCGACAGGATGAACGGGGTCATGGATAAGCTCTCCGGAGGCGAGGATATCAATTTCAACTTCAAGATATTCAGCCGCAACATCGAATCCGCGCAGAAGAGGGTCGAGGCGCACAACTACGATATCCGCAAGAACGTGCTTCAGTACGACGACACCATGAACCGCATGCGTGAGATCATCTACGGTCAGCGCCGCAGGGTGCTGATGGGCGAGGATATCCACGACTCGGTCAAGAACATGATCGACGAGGCGATCGATTCCCGCGTGGATCTGTACTGTCCCGGTCACGTCAAGCCCGAGACATGGGATATGGGCGGCCTCATGCACTCCATCAGGGAGCTGCTCGCGGTCGACATCCCCCGTTCCGCGTACGACACCCGCGATACCGCCGCGCTGAAGGCGGCCATACACGAAGCCGCCGACGCCGCCTACGCCGCGAAGGAAGCGGAGTTCGCCGCCAACGGTATCGACATGCGCGAGGTCGAGAGGGTCTACCTCCTCCGCTCGGTCGACGAGCACTGGATGGATCACATCGACGCCATGGATCAGCTGCGTCAGGGCATAGGCCTGCGCGCGATGGGCTCCAAGGATCCCGTAATCGAGTACCGCAACGAGGGCTTCGACATGTTCGACGAGATGGTCGCCGGCATCAGGGACAAGACGGCCATGATGCTCTACCACGTCGCTCTGCGCCGGAACGCGGAGCCGATAAAGCGCGAACAGGTCGCCAAGCCCATAGAGCCCGCGGGCGACAGCAAGCCCAAGCCCAAGCGCGTCAGCGGCAAGGTCGGCCCCAACGACCCCTGCCCCTGCGGCAGCGGCAAAAAGTACAAGAAGTGCTGCGGCAGGAACGAAGCATAATCTCACAAAGGAGTTACCGATATGTTAGACATCAAAAGGATACGCAAGAATCCCGAAGAGCTCGTGGAAGCCATGCGCAAGCGCCGCAATAAGGGCGCGGACGTGACGGAACTGCTCGAGACCGACGCCAAAAGGCGCGAACTGCTGGCAAAGGTCGAGTCCATGAAGGCCGAGCGCAACGCCGTTTCCTCCGAGATACCCCGTCTCAAGAAGGAGGGCGTCGACGTGACGGATAAGCTCGCCGCGATGAAGAAGCTCGCCGACGAGATAAAGCAGCTCGACTCCGGCGTCTCCGAGCTCGACGCGAAGCTCGACGAGCTCATCATGTCCGTTCCGAACATCCCCCACGAGTCCGTTCCCGAGGGCGCGGACGACAGGGAGAACGTCGAGATAAGGCGCTGGAGCACACCGCGCGATTTCGGCTTCGCTCCCAAGGCGCACTGGGACATAGGCGAGGATCTGAACATCCTCGATTTCGCCTCCGCGGGCAAGATCACCGGCGCGAGGTTCACCGTTTACCGCGGTCTCGGCGCAAGGCTCGAGCGCGCGATAATCAGCTATTTCCTGGACGTCCACACCGAGAACGGCTATACCGAGATACTGCCCCCCTACATGGTCAACCGCGCGTCCATGACCGGAACGGGCCAGCTCCCGAAGTTCGAGGAGGACGCCTTCAAGGTCACCGACACCGATTATTTCCTGATCCCGACGGCGGAGGTCCCCGTGACCAACCTGCACCGCGGCGAGATACTGGACGGCAGCCGTCTGCCCATCAAGTACTGCGCGTACTCCGCCTGCTTCCGCTCCGAGGCGGGCTCCGCCGGGCGCGACACCCGCGGCCTCATCCGTCAGCACCAGTTCAACAAGGTCGAGCTCGTGAAGTTCACCACTCCCGAAACGAGCTACGACGAGCTTGAAAAGCTCACCAACGACGCCGAGCGCGTGCTGCAGGGACTGGGTCTCCCCTACCGCGTGGTCTGCCTGTCGACGGGCGATCTGGGCTTCTCCTCCGCGAAGACCTACGATATCGAGGTCTGGATGCCGAGCTACGGCCGCTACGTCGAGATCTCCTCCTGCTCCGATTTCGAGGATTTCCAGGCGAGGCGCGCGCAGATCCGCTTCCGCCGCGACAAGAACTCCAAGCCCGAGCTCGTCCACACCCTTAACGGCTCCGGCGTCGCCATCGGCCGCACCGTCGCCGCCATACTGGAGAATTACCAGAACGAGGACGGCAGCGTCACGGTCCCCGAGGTGCTCAGGCCCTTCATGCACTGCGACGTGATAAAGTAAACGAAACAAATAAAAAAAGATCCCGATCGGGATCTTTTTTTATTCCCTGAGCTCGAAAGCCAGCCGCGGCGAGCCGCCCCTTACGCGGATCACTCCGCAGTACCGGTAGCCGCGCCTTTCGAGTATGCGCCGCATAGGAGCGTTATCGGCGTGGGTATCCGCCCGCACGGTCATGCCCCGGGATGCGGCCGTCCTTTCCGCATGCTCCAGCGCCGCGTCCGCGCAGCCGTGCTCGTCCGTCCTCGAAGCGAGCCGGTGCACGGTGAGATACGGGCGGGAGGTCGGCCATTCGCCCTCCTCTATTACGCGGTACGTCGGCTCCTCTCCCTCTGCGATAACGAACGCCGCGGCTATGCGGCCGCCGCGCTCTATGACGTACAGGCGCGAAAGGGCGATATCCTCCTCGAGCACCGCCTCGCCGGGATAGCCCGACGCATACCACTGAGTCGGGTTGCCGTGCTGCGCCATGAACTCCCTCGCCTCTTTGTAAACGGCGAGCAGCTCTTCAACGTCCCGCGCCTCGGCGAGTCTGATCGTTTCCTTCACGGCTCCGCCTCCCTTCGTTTTTTTCATTATACATTGCGCCGCGCGGACGGTCAACATGCACCCTTCGCCGTTTTTCGGCGAGCTTAGCGGCCCCAAATGCGTATAGCGCCGCCCCGCGAAGGAAACAATCATAGTATCCGCGCGGGGCTTCTTCCCGCGCAAATCGGGAGGATGCTATGGCAAAGACTACGGTGGATATCTGCGGGATCAACACGAGCCGGCTTCCGCGAATGGACGCGAAGCGCAGCGAGGAGCTACTTCGGCTCATAGCCGCGGGCGACGGAGCCGCGCGGGAGGAGTTCATAAACGGCAATCTGCGCCTCGTGCTATCCGTGATACAGCGGTTCTCGGGCCGCGGCGAATCCCCCGACGACCTGTTTCAGATCGGCTGCATAGGCCTCATAAAGGCCATAGACAATTTCGACGTCTCGCACGGGGTGCGGTTCTCCACATACGCCGTGCCGATGATAATAGGCGAGGTGCGGCGGTACCTGCGCGACAACAGCAGCATGCGCGTCTCCCGCTCCATACGGGATACCGCGTATCACGCCCTGCGCGAGAGGGCGCGGCTGGAATACGAGCTTGGACGCGAGCCGACGCTGGAGGAGATAGCGAAGGCGCTGAACGTCGGCGAGGACGAGGTCGTTTTCGCTCTGGACGCGATAGCCGACCCCGTGTCCCTGAACGAGCCGGTATTCCGCGACGACGGCGACGCGGTGTTCATAGTCGATCAGGTGCGCGACGAGACCGCCGACGAGGAGCGCTGGGCGGATTCCGTGGCGCTGAAGACCGGCATGGAGCGCCTTTCCGAGAGGGAACGGCGTATAATCGAGCTGCGGTTCTTCCTCGGCCGCACGCAGACGGAGGTCGCCGGCGAGATCGGCATAAGTCAGGCGCAGGTATCCCGCCTTGAAAAGCACGCGCTCTCGCAGATGCGCAAATTCGTCTGAGCATTTCGCATTTGCCTTTCTCCCCGGATCTGTGGTATAATGATTCGTTGACAATCCATTCGAGGAGAACAGCTATGAAGCATTACGATATCATAATCGTCGGCGCGGGTCCCGGCGGCATATTCACGGCTTACGAATTGACGAAGCTCGCTCCCGGGCTCCGCACTGCCGTGTTCGAGGCGGGCAATCCTCTCGAAAAGCGCAGATGTCCCATCGACGGCGAGAAGATCCGCACCTGCATACACTGCCCCACCTGCGCGATAATGAACGGTTTCGGCGGCGCGGGCGCTTTTTCCGACGGCAAATACAATATCACCAACGAGTTCGGCGGCAGTCTGCACGAATACATAGGCAAGGCGAAGGCGACCGAGCTCATGCGCTACGTCGACTCGATCAATATGGAGCTCGGCGGCGCGGGCTCGAAGCTCTACTCCACCGCGGATTCGCATATAAAAAAGCTCTGCATGCAGAACAAGCTCCATCTGCTGGAGGCGTCCGTCCGCCATCTCGGCACGGACAAGAACTACGTCGTGCTGGAGCATCTTTACGAACTGCTGAAGGATAGGGTCGATTTCTTCTTCCGCTCCCCCGTCGACAGGGTCGAAAAGAGCGGCTCCGGCTTCCTCGTCTATTCCCATTCCGAGGTGTACGAGTGCGATAAATGCGTGGTCTCCGTCGGCAGATCCGGCTCCAAATGGATGGAGAGCGTATGCCGGGATCTGGGCATCGGCACCAACAGCAGCAGGGTCGATATAGGCGTGCGCGTGGAGCTGCCTGCCGAGATATTCTCCCACCTGACGGACGAGCTGTACGAGAGCAAGATCGTCTACCGCACGGAGAAATACGGCGATCTCGTCCGCACATTCTGCATGAACCCCCACGGAGTCGTCGTCAGCGAGAACACGAACGGCATAGTCACCGTCAACGGCCACAGCTACGAGGATCCCGCAATGCATACGCCCAACACCAATTTCGCGCTGCTCGTATCCAAGCATTTCACCGAGCCGTTCAACGATTCCACCGCGTACGCCGAAAACATTGCCAAGCTTTCCAACATGCTCGGCGGCGGCGTAATGCTGCAGCGGTTCGGCGACCTCATAGCGGGCAAGCGCTCGACGGCGAAGCGCATTCAGGAGAGCTTCACAGTCCCGACACTCTCCGCCACCCCGGGCGACCTCTCCCTCGTCATCCCGAAGCGCATACTCGACGGCGTTATCGAGATGATCTACGCGCTCGACGCGATAGCTCCCGGCACCGCGAACGACGACACGCTCCTTTACGGGGTCGAGGTCAAGTTCTACAACATGCAGGTCGACATAAACGAAAACCTCGAGACCGTGCACAAGGGCCTTTACGTGATAGGCGACTGCTCCGGCGTCACCCACTCCCTGTCCCATGCGTCCGCCTCCGGCGTTTTCGTCGCGAGGAGGATCGCGGAAAGCAGATAACGCGCGCAGAAAAACAGAAGATCCGCCCGTTTTCATGGGGCGGATCTTTTTATTGTCTCGTTGTTCAGATCGTCACGTTTTCGATGGCGTGCGCCACGAGCCGCGCCATGCGGGCGACGAGCTCGCGGTTTTCGATAATGAGATCGTAGACCGTATCCTCGGAGAGGACGCCGCGCTTCAGATCCTTCGGGAGCTTGCCGGCCTCGTCCGCCTCGTAATCGCTCATCCATTTGGTGCTCCCGTAATAGTCGGAGAGCTTTTTCCATTCGGGCTGAGCGGCTTCGTACTTATCGAGCGCTTCGGAAAACGCCTCTATCGCCTCCTGCGATACTTCGAGGCATTCCTCCATCTGCGCTATGCGTTCCGTTCTTTTCATATCCTCGTCCTTTCCCGACAGGCGCCGTGAGTTTATTACAGGTAGAGCTTGTTGCCCTGACGGTTGGGCTCGCTGGTGCAGTTAAGGCCCAGCTTGCGGTAGACGGAGCGGTCTGCCGAAGCCAGCATCACGGAGGAATGCGCCTCGCACCCGCGGAGCTTGGGTATCTGCTGCATGGCGAGCGCAGCGGTGGGGTTGGTCGCGGCGCTGATGGAGAGCGCGTAGAGCACCTCGTCCGAATGCAGGAGCGGGTTCTCGCTGCCGAAATGGTTGAGCTTCAGGCTCCTTATCGGCTCGAGCACGACGGGCGAAAGCAGGTCGATGTTCTTGTTGATCCCCGCGAGCGCCTTGAGCGTGTTGAGCAGCGCGCCTGCGGCGGGGCCGACGAACTCTCCCGTTTTGCCTGTGATCATCCTGCCGTCGGGAAGCTCTATCGCCATAGCGGGGGCGCCGGTCTCCTCCGCGCGCTTCAGCGCGGCGGCGACCACGTGGCGGTCCTCTACGGATACACCCGCGCGGCTCATAATGAACTCCGCCTTATAGACCTGCTCCTTTTCCACCCTGCCGCGCTTGAACGCGCAGGCGGCCTGGTAATAGCGGCGGATTATCTCCTGCCTGGCGGCGGCGCAGACGGCGTCGTCGTCGGTGATGCAGTAGCCGATCATGTTTACGCCCATGTCCGTCGGGGATTTATAGGGCGACTCGCCGTAGATATGGGTGAACATGGTGTTGAGCACGGGGAAGGATTCGACGTCCCTGTTGTAGTTGACCGTCGATACCCCGTACGCCTCCAGATGGAAGGGGTCGATCATGTTCATATCGTCGAGGTCGATCGTCGCGGCCTCGTACGCCAGATTGACGGGATGTGTGAGGGGCAGGTTCCAGACGGGGAAGGTCTCGAACTTGGCGTAGCCCGCGCGCACGCCGCGGCTGTATTCCTGATACACCTGTGAGAGGCAGACGGCGAGCTTTCCGGAGCCGGGTCCGGGCGCGGTGACGACGACGAGCGGGCGCGTGGTCTCGATATAGTCGTTCCTGCCGAAGCCCTCCTCGCTGATAATGAACTTGGGGTTCTTGGGATAGCCCTCGATGGGATAGTGGCGGTAGACCCTGACGCCGAGGCGGGTGAGCCTTTCGGCGAAGGAATCGACGGCGGCCTGACCCTCGCGGTAACGCGTGATGACCACGCCGGAGACGTAGAGATCCCTCTTGCGGAAGGCGTCGATGAGGCGCAGCACCTCGCGGTCGTAGGCGATGTCGATATCGCTCCTGATCTTGTTGCGTTCGATATCGCCCGCGTGGATGGCAAGTATTATCTCCGCGCTGTCCTTGAGCTCGCAGAGCATGTTGATCTTCGTGTCGGGCAGGAAGCCGGGCACCACGCGGGAGGCGTGATAATCGTCGAAGAGCTTGCCGCCGAACTCCAGATACAGCTTGTCCCCGAAGCGGCCGATGCGCTCCAGTATCTTTTGAGACTGCATGGAGATATACTTGTCGTTGTCGAATCCGAGTTTCATGATCGCTGCCGCCCCCTTTTATTGCCTTCGCCGGATAGCTCTCCGACGCACAAAGAGTATGTTTGTTCGGGAAAAATACCCATAAACCACAACATATTGTATTATACCTTCATAAACGACGTCAGTCAATAGTAAAATGGTTCGTCGGCGCAGGAAAAGCCGCGGGAGGTCGCATCATGCAGTCCGGCAAAGGCGGGAGCAAGGCAAACGGAATGACGGTGGGACTTGATCATGCACTTCGGCTCTCATTGCCGGATGATCCGCTTCCCCGCCCTTCGAGTCCTTTCCTTCATTAGACCAAGAGAAGGGACATCCGTTGGATGCCTCTCCTCTTGGCAAATAACTCTAATTTGGATACAAATGCACCCCGGGGTGCAGGACGGGGTGCATTTGTACGGGAGGGGTGCATTGCAGACATGGTGGTTTCTTCTTTCCATGGAAAGAAGAAGGCTGCAGCATCATCAGTATTCCTGGAATGCTGCAGTCTTCACCGGCAATAATCGCCGGAGCGTGTCAATTGTATTCCGCGTCTGTCAACAGTTTTTTTGAAAAAAACCGATATATTCGGAGACCGGGGAAGCCAGCGGCGAACAAGTTGAATTCTATGCTTTGACAAATCGGTTCTATGCAGTATAATTGAATAAACGATACGAAGGGGTGAGCTTATTACGAAACGATCGATCGCTGTTTTGCTGCTGACTGCAATGCTGCTGTCGCTTGCAGCCTGTGCGCGTCCGGCGGAAAACGCACCGGAAAATGCACCGGAAAACGCGCAGGAAGCTGCCGAAGCAAACAAATACGAGGATTTCAACAACCATTTTATGCAGCGCTCATACGGCGGCGGGACCTTCCGGTACGTCGATACCGGCGACGTACTCTATTTCGACCGCAAATACCTCGTTAAGGAGACGGGTGAATGCGGCTATCTTTGCCCGAAGCCGGACTGCACGCACGATCTCCAAGCTTTTGAGAGTGGAGACTGCGGCGCTTACTGGGTCATGGGCTATTACGGCGGAAAGCTTTACTGCAAGGGCCCGGAAGCGGGCAACTACTGGGGCGCGCTCTATTCCGAGGAGCTTGACGGCTCGGACAAGCAGCTCGTTTTCGAATACTTCGGCACGGAGGATAACTGCGAAGCGGTCAAGGGCATTCCGTATTTTCACCGCGGGAAGCTGTATTATTTCTCGCTGAACTATACGGTCGTCAACGCCGAACCGCTGACGGAGCTGCTGGTCAGCCGCGTGACGCCGAATCAGCCCGGGTTCGACGTGCTGCTGGATGAAAAAGTCCCATATTCCGTGCATTGGCATATATTCATCAAGGACAAATACCTCTACATTCTGATCGATCGCTCGTACAGGGACGATGCGGACGAAGTGCATTACGCATGGGAGCTGCGCCGCTTCGATATCGACGGGGAGACCTGGGAGGTCGTTGTGACCGAAGAAGACGCCGTCGGCGAGAACCGCGGATTTTGGATCACGGATGACGGGGAGATCTGGGCCGTGAGCTGGCCGTATATGGACGACGACGCCGGTATCAGCGATATTACAGAGGACGTCGTGAAGCTCGTAGACGGGCATTTTGTTAAGCAATGGGAGACCCGGTACACCGAAGAGGACGGCAGCCCCAATTCGGAGATCACCGACGGCGTGATCGTTACGTATTACGCAAAAAGCGACGTGCGCGGGAACCCGGATCTGCTGTTCCGCGTCCGCAGCTTTGAAGGGGACCTGATCTGCGAGGGTTATTTTACTCCCGAGGAGCTGCGCGGCGAGGACGCCGGATTCGATTTCTACGATTATAAGCTCGTCTGGGCCGATAAGAACGAGTTTTGGATGCAGCAAAATTTTCATAAGCTGATCATAAAGGAAGACGGCCGAACCTACGAAGGTATCTGCATCCTCGTCGGCTACGGGATCACCGAAAACGGCTTTGAAAAGGTTTTTTCGGAATACGATCAGATGGACTGAAGCCGATAAAACAAAGAATACTCCGTATCCCGGAAGGGTACGGAGTGTTTTTCTGTTGAGGGATAGGGAAAACCGGCCCAAAGCGGCGTTTGGCTTGGAGTCTGCCGGCGCTTTTCAGTGCCCTAAAGCTTCACACAGAGCCTCCTTGACGGCAGCGGAAACGACATTATAACCGGCGTCGGTGAAATGCACGCCTTCGACCGTGTATTCCTCATAGATCTCGCCGGTCTGCGCATTGCAAAGAGGAGAGAAAATATCGACGAAAGCGCAGCCGTATTTTTCCGCGAGCTGCCGGATCCTTTCGTTACAGCGGATGACCGTTTCGTTATGCTTTGCCCAATCGTTTCCCAAAGGGGAGAGCGAGCACCAGACGATCGCGGTATCGGGCAGATGCTGCCGGATGCCCGTGATGATCGTTTCATAATTTTTGCATACGCTCTCGATGCTCTTTCCGCCGAGGATATCGTTGCCACCGATCAAAAGCACGATCACCTGCGGATGCGCGTCGAAAGCGGAGACCTGCAGCCTTTCGATCAGGCCGTAAGTCGTATCGCCGCCAATCCCGCGGTTGGAGGCGCGGTATTCGCCGTAATACTTCGCGATATCGCAGCCGTCCGTGAGGCTGTCGCCGAGAAAGATGATCTCGTAATCACCGCCGGCGGCGTTCTCCTCCGCGTAAATCGCTTTTTTATTCTCAACGTATTTCCGCATAAGGCGCTTCCTTTCAGCGGCTTCCTTCCTGCTTTTTATACAGCTTGAGACGCCGAAAAAGAGCCCGACGCACGCGGCGGCTGCCAGTACGATGCAGATTATCGCTATGATCCTTTTTTTCATTTACGCCTCCGCTCCAAACGGTATCGACGATCAGAAGTGCCGATCCGGCGTTCACATTATAACAAAAAGGGCAGGGGACTGCAAACGGAAAGCGGATAAGTGAAGACGGGCTGTCGTCCTAATGAAGTCACTCGCATTCGCTCGTTAGTGAAAACGGCGGCTTTGCCGCCTAATGAAGCGAAGTCGCCCGCCGGCCCAAGCACCGAATTCCTTCATTAGCGAAGCGTCTTCAGTTCTTCATTAGCCCCAAAGGGTGACTTCATTGAAAAAGCCTTTGTCAAAAGACAAAGGCTTTTTTGGTCTGGGTGAGAAGATTCGAACTTCCGGCCTCGGGGCGGGCTGACGCTCGCTTTGCTCGCGCCGGGCCGCCCGGCTCATGACTTTTTGACCATTCACCGGATGGTCAAAATTGCCTTCGGCAACCGCCATTCGCCCCCTCTTAGGGTTCAAGAGCCCGGAGTTCGTTCATTCATTAGACCACGAGGAGGGGCATCCGTTGGATGCCCCTTCTCTTGGTGCCGGTGGTGGGACTCGTTTTTGTGCCTTGAACATCGCTTGTGCTC
>JAFZRT010000042.1 GCA_017619735.1 Clostridia bacterium | reverse complement strand
CGTCTCAAAAGAGGAGATTTTTGCGCCCATCGAGGCGAAAAGCGCAGGAATACTCGTCAGCGGTCTTTCGAGCATTTTCAACGAAGAGGGGCGCAAAAAGATACCTTTTGAGGCTGTGTATCCTTATGTGAATGCGCCCAAGGCGCTTTTCCTTTTCCCGCGGCTTTCCCGGGATTTGCTTTTTATGCGCCGAGGTAGTATAATTCACTTATGATAAATTGGGGGGCATGGGGGCGATCCCGCGCCCGTGAGGGAACGGAAATGAACGAGGAAAAGGACAGGGCGGCCGAGAGCCGCACTCTGGCGGAGCTCCCGGTGGGGGCAACGGCGCACTGCCGCCGCCTGACCGCGCAGGAGCCGGCGCTTCGGCGCAGGCTTTTCGATATGGGCATAACGCCGGGCACGGCCATCACCGTGAAGAAGCGCGCGCCAATGGGGGATCCCCTCGAGCTGGAGCTGAGGGGCTATTCGCTCTC
This sequence comes from Clostridia bacterium, assembly GCA_017619735.1. Classification (GTDB taxonomy): domain Bacteria; phylum Bacillota; class Clostridia; order Christensenellales; family CAG-138; genus UBA3857. Next base: position 2,586 of record JAFZRT010000042.1, on the reverse strand, counting down.
CCTCCGGCAGGAGGACGCCCGCAAGATAGAGCTCATGACCGAGGCGGAGGCGGAGGAGGCCCTCAGGGCCAAGGCCGAGGCCGTGCAGGAGTTCATGCGCGAGGGCCGCAGCCTGCTTGAAAAGACCGTCGATACCGACGTGGAGGACGCCTCCGCGCACGAGAGGGCGGCAAGACTGACCGAGGTGCTGATGGGCGGGTCCTCCGTCTGCGGCGAGTGCGGCAAAAAGCGCGGCAAGCGCGCCTTCGATCCCGAGACCTGCGCCTGCGCGAAGGATCCCTTCCCGGAGGGGCCGGTGCGGCTCGCGCTGGCGGGCAACCCCAACTGCGGCAAGACGACGCTGTTCAACGCCATGACCGGCTCGCGGGAATACGTCGGCAATTTCCCCGGCGTCACCGTCGAAAAGAAGGAGGGCCGCATTAAGACCGACGGCGGCCTCTGCACGATGGGCCATGAGATGACGCTCGTCGATCTGCCGGGCATATACTCGCTCTCGCCCTACACCATGGAGGAGATCGTCGCGAGGCGCTTCATAGTCGACGAGAAGCCCGACGCGATAATCAACATAATCGACGGCACCAATCTCGAAAGGAACCTGTACCTGACCGTGCAGCTGCTGGAGCTGGAGCGGCCCATGATAATCGCGCTCAACATGATGGACGAGGTCGAGAAGCGCGGCGACTCCATCGACTGCAGGCGCCTCTCGCTGGAGCTCGGCATACCCGTCGTCCCCATTTCCGCAAGGACGGGGCAGGGCGTGAAGGAGCTCGTGGATCAGGCGCAGCGGCTCATTACCGCGGTGCATACGCAGTTCCACGAGGGCTTCCGTCTGGAGCCCGACCATCTGTACGACGATTTCACGCACGGCATACATCATAAGCTGGACGACCTCATAGACGAATATGCGGCGAAGGCCGGCCTGCCTACGCACTGGGCGGCGATGAAGCTTTTGGAGGGCGACAGCCCCGTTATGGACCGCCTCGCGCTGCCCCGTGAGGTCAGGGCCAAGGTCGGCGCCGCCGTAAACGAATACGCGACGGCCTCCGCAAGCCCCTACACCGACAATATCGCGCTGCTCTCCGACAGCCGCTACCGCTATATAGAGGGCGTGACCGCGGCCTGCGTTTCCCGCGGGAAGTCCCGCAAAAAGGCCGAGGTCTCCGACAGGATCGACCGCGTGCTGACCAATAAATACTTCGCGATCCCGATATTCCTCGGGATAATGGCGATCGTGTTCCTTCTGACGTTCGGCACGCTCGGCGCATGGATGCAGAAGGGCATGGAATGGCTGATATTCGACGAGGCCGTGCCCGCCTTCCAAAGGGCGCTCGAAGCGGCTCGCGCTCCCGACTGGTTCATATCCCTCGTCTGCGACGGCATAATGCGCGGCGTGGGCGGGGTGCTCTCCTTCCTGCCGCAGATAGCGGTGCTCTTCCTCTGCCTGTCGCTGCTGGAGGACAGCGGCTACATGAGCCGCATAGCGTTCATGATGGACAAGCCGATGCGCAGGTTCGGCCTCTCGGGCAAGAGCTTCATACCCCTGCTCATGGGCTTCGGCTGCTCCGTGCCCGCGATAATGGGCACGCGCACCATGGAGAACATGAAGGACAAGCGGAACACCATACTGCTCATACCCTTCATGAGCTGCTCCGCGAAGCTGCCCGTATACGGCCTCATCGCCGGGGCGTTCTTCGGCGGGAAGGCCGCGCTCGTGATAATAGGGCTGTACGCCATAGGCATACTGCTGGGGATAGTGTCGGGCCTGCTGTTCAAAAAGACGCTGTTCAGGGGCAACGACGCCGCGTTCATGATAGAGCTGCCCCCGTACCGGCTGCCCAAGGTCAAGGATACCCTCCTCCACGTCTGGGAGCGAGTGAAGCACTTCCTCACCAAGGCGGGCACGCTGATATTCGCCATGAGCGTCGTCATCTGGTTCCTGATGCGGTTCGATTTCAGCTTCCGCCTCCTCTCCGACGAGCAGGTCGGCTCGTCGATAATCGGCACGATAGGCGGCTTCATCGCGCCCATATTCCGCCCCATGGGCTACGGGACGTGGATGGCGGCGGTCGCGCTCATCACCGGCTTCGTCGCCAAGGAGAGCGTCGTATCCACGCTGTCGATACTCTACGGCTTCGCTATGGGCTCCGGCTCCGCCGCGTATTGGGCAATGACGGGCGGCGGGTTCACCGCAAGGAGCGCGCTCGCGTTCCTCGTGTTCGTGCTGCTCTACGTGCCCTGCGTAGGCGCTACGGCCACCCTCTCGAAGGAGATAGAGGGCCGCCGCTGGACCGCGTTCTCCATCGCGTACCAGCTCGTCATCGCCTACGCCGCTTCGCTCGCAACGTATCTCGTCACGGGACTGTTCATGTGATGAACCGAAAAGGGAAAAAGCGCTTGGGCGCATTCACATAAGGATACACAGCCTCAAAAGGTATCTTTTTGCGTCCCTCTTCGTTGAAAATGCTCGAAAGACCGCTGACGGGTATTCCTGCGCTTTTCGCCTCGATGGGCGCAAAAATCTCCTCTTTTGAGACGCTTCGCGGTTTTCGGCCGCTGAAATCAAAACAGATCCGAGGATCGACTCGT
>JAFZRT010000041.1 GCA_017619735.1 Clostridia bacterium | reverse complement strand
GATGAATGCATAGTCATGGAGGATAATATGGCTCTGACAAACCGAACGCTCATCATATTCAAATATCTCTGGGAGACCACGGACGAATCCCATCCAGTTTCTCTTGCGGACATTTCTGCGTTTTTGAAGCTACATGAAATTACCGCCGATCCGAGAACGCTCCGCAAAGACATCGAACAGCTAATAGAGTTCGGTGTGGATATTGTCAAAGACCGCAGGGTTCAGAACCTCTACCACGTGGCCTCTCGGCATTTTGAAGCACCAGAGGTTAAACTGCTGATCGACGCCGCCCAGTCAGCCCGATTTATCACAAACCGCAAGAGCAAAGCGTTGGTGAAAAGACTTTCATCTTTCGTTGCTCCCTGCGATACTGCCCTTTTGAAAAGGCAGCTCTACATTGACAGCCGTTCCAAAGCCACCAACGAGAGCATTTATCTCAATGTAGACCGAATTCAGACCGCCATCACGGAGCAGAAGAAAATCTCCTTCTGCTATTTCGACTACGCACCGTCCAAGGAACGGGTTCTCCGGCATGGTGGACAAGTCTACTCGGTCTCCCCGTTCGCCATGCTCTGGAACAACGATACATACTATATCGTCGGCTTCCACGATCACCGACAGCAGATCTCAAAGTTCCGGGTTGACCGCATCGTTCAGCTGGAAATCACGGATGAAGCTGCTGTAAAAAGGCCAAAGGACTTTGATGTATCGGAGTTCTTCACGCAGGAATTCTCCATGCTCAACGGTAAGGAATGTACGGTGACGCTGCTGTGCGAGAACATCCTGATGAACAGCATCATTGACCGTTTTGGGGAAGATGTTCCAGTACAAACCGTTGATGCAAATCATTTCAGCGCACAGGTAACAGTCGATCTCAGCAGCAACTTCTACGGGTGGGTGTTTGCTTCCGCAGGAAAGATGAAGATCACAGAGCCTCAGGATGCGGCAGATGGCTTCCGTAAGGTTCTGGAGAACTTCAAAGAATAGATGAAAAAATAAAAATCAGAAAATATGGCGAAGGTGTGCATCTGAATGTACACCTTCTTTTTGCCCTATTGCTTTTCAGCAGGATTTGAGTATAATAAGGCTATCGGGAACTATTGTTCCAGATAGGAGGCTGATGCCACATGAGAAGCAAGAGCCTGGAGCTTATGCTCCGCATCAAGGATTACATTGAGAGCTACTATGAACGGTATTCTTCTACTCCTACCTTCCGGGAGATCGCCGCATCTATGAAGATAGCGGTATCCTCCGCCCACAGATACCTTGTGGCTATGGCGGATAGGGATATGGTGTCCTATGAAAATGGCATTCTATCTACGCCTAAAATAGAGATGATGAGCCCGGAGGTCAGGCCTGCCGCTATTGTCGGCTCTATTCCATGCGGTATGCCGGAGGAACGCGAGGCACAGATCGAGGAATATCTTCCGCTGTCCGTGTCGGTCTTCGGCAAGGGAGACTTCTACGCTCTCCGCGCATCAGGCGATTCGATGATCGAAGCGCAGATCGACGACGGCGACCTTGTTATCATACGGGAGCAGCAGACCGCTAATATCGGAGATATTGTCGTTGCCCTTACCGATGAAGACAAGAACACGCTGAAACGGCTTCGCTTTGATGAGGAGCGGCAGAGCTATTATCTCCATCCCGAGAATAAGGACATGGAGGACATCTACGTTTCCGACCTTCGTGTACAGGGCGTAGCCACCCATGTGATCAAAGCCCTTTGAGGAGGTATCGCTTGTGGAAAAGAAATATGTATCCGTCAACGTAGAAGTGGATAAGGACGGCGTGATTTGTCCTCTTCGGATTCTATGGGATGACGGAAGGCAATGGGAAGTTGCAAAGGTGCTTCATACCTGCACAGCTTCCCTCCATGAGTTTGAAGGAATTCGCTACACCATAATTGTCGGTCGTGCGGTGAAATATTTGTATCGGGACGGACAGCGCTGGTATGTCGGTCTGTCCCCGTAGGAGGTGCCTGTGAGCCATGAGGATATTTTCATATGACGAGATTGATGAATTGGGCGAAGGCTTGATTCGTCAATACCTCGGAGCAGACGCCGAGCGAACCTGTTGCGTCGATATTGAAGGGTTCGCTACAGACTATTTGAAGCTGCCAATTCTTTATCGCAGTTTTGCTGAACAGGATACCGATAAGATCGGTTTTCTCGCAGACGGCATAACGCCGTTGCGCGTCCATGAAGATGGATCTCCCTGCTTCTGCATTTTCCCGAAAGGGACAATCGTCATAGAACGATCTCTGCGCAGAGAGAACGAGAGCGGCAGACGCCGGTTCACCATCAGCCATGAGTGCGCCCACTATCTCATGGATAAGACGATCCCCGCCGCCGCTTTCCACCGGGAGTTTGACGGCGAGCGGGCCTATACCACGGAGGATTTCAGGAGCCTTTTCAGCTTCCATGAAACGCTGATCGATCGGATGGGTGCGGCGCTCCTGATGCCGCGATTTATGGTACACAATGTAGTTGTCATGCGCAGCTGCGCCGGAGGTATCCCCGTATTCGGTGACAGCGTGATGAGGACAACGGATAAGCTAAGGATCAAACAGATGGCAAACACCATGGGCGTTTCTTTTTCCGCCTTCCTAATCCGTCTGCGAGAACTGGGGTATCTGAGCCGTCGCCCTCTGTCTGAGTATATCACGGAGGAAATGGGATTAAGCCAGGACGGTAAGCAGAGATGAGACAAATCAATGCTAACGTGCGGAACCTGTCACCAGAGGTATCCCGTAAACTGGCAGCATCCCAAAAAGAGACGGTTACACTGACCCTCCGGGAAATCCGATGTCCGTATTGCGACTTTCTCGTAGAAAAGGTTTTCTCCGATGTCGCGGGTCATAAAATGGTCTATTGCCGAAAATGTAAAACGGAATATCCCATTAACTTGGGATACTTCCGAAGAATGAAAAACAGACAGGCAGCCCGTCTCCTGTTTTCCCAAAAGACGAGGCAAAAACGATAAACTGAATACACCATCTTACTTTTAATCGAGCAAGCGGAGAGAATCAGATCCGTCTGAGGAGACTGCCAAGCGCCGTACAAAGTCAGATTGATTAACAGCATCGCTGTATCAGTCTGCTTTGACGGCGCATTTTTCATGCCCGATTAAACTTTGTACAGCGTTAAAAGTCCTTTTCCGACTTGCCTCGGGAAAGGACTTTTATGTTATACCGCTGGCTTTGCTATATAGCCAAGTACCCGTAATCTCCGGATTTTTGACTTTCACCCAAATTCAAAAATCCAAAGGAGATTACGACATGTACAAGTCAAAAGGATTCGATTACGACCTCTGGACTACTCAGGAGGGCGGTAAAAAGCACTATTGGGCAAGAGTTAAAGCTACGGGCGAAGTGGCTGAAATCAGCATTGAGATCATGAGATGCCTCCGTGCAGAAGAAAAAAGAATTTATCGGGAAATCGAGGCTTCTCGGAAACGCGGGCCAATGCTTTCTCTTGAGTTTCTTTATGACGAAGAGAAAAACGGCTGGCTTTCGGATTTCGGCGTCGGTGCAAGTGAGATGGAAAACACTTTGACAGAAGAAGCGTTTCGTCAGTTGCTCACACCGGCACAGCTTTCTGTCTTTGACAAATGCCTCATCGGAGGGGAAAGCCAAACTGCGTATGCCGCGATACACGGCGTCAGCGTTCCTATGGTCAGCAAGCACATCCAGGCCATCAGAAAAAAAGCAAAAAAGTTTTTTGGCAATGGTTAAAAAAGCTTCCTGAAATGTCCGTTGTAGGATGAGAGGACAATCTCATCGCGAGGGATATGGAGATTCGGTTTTCTCAGAGCTTCACAGCTCAGGGCACTTTGAAAACTGAATATCCAGGCATCAGGCACGTTCCTGTTGTTCACGAGCCACGGCAGGCGGAGCGCCACGACCTCTGTTTCAGAGCGAGCGATAAATCCGAATCCTGCGAGAGCCGGGTTGCTACCGGCTTGGCCACGACTGACACAGGGTTAATGATACTTCCGTAATTCGCGGCCCGGCCACAATGAAGGCGGGGAGGTTAGAGTCCTATGGAGCGGTGCAGCACACCGCCGCCTGATGTTCTCCCTGGCTCTCGGGGTGTCGAGGACAAATTGAGAGCCGTACATACCTGAAAAAACAATTCCGATAAACAGGAGACCACAAAATGAGCTATCAGGACAGATACAACAGAGAGCGGTATCTCGATATGACCGCTTATCTGGCTTTACGAAATATAGAAAGAAAAGAACGGAGGCTTCGCATGAGGGAAGACTGGATTTACCGCAGAGGCGATGTGTACCTTGCCAATCTCGATCCCTACATAGGTTCGGAGCAAGGCGGGACACGTCCGGTGGTTGTCTTACAGAACAACACCGGCAACTTCTACTGTCCCACACTTATCATCGCGCCCATCACTTCCAAGGGCAACAAAAAGAGATCGCTTCCTACCCACTACTACGCGGAATGCATTCACGGTCTGGAGGTTCCGGGCATCGTGCTTCTGGAGCAAATCAAGACCATCGACAAGCGGCGCATACAGAAATATATGGGACGGATGTCCCGACAGCAAATGGATGAGATCGGAGAAGCCATTGAAGCGGCGCTTGGCCTGTATGTCCCCGAAGAAATGGAGGCCCCATGATGAACCCCGTATTGACCATTGATCCGGAGTTTGAGGCAAAGTGCCCGCCGCTGACCGAGGACGAGTTTTCACAGCTCGAAGAAAACATCCTTGAGGAAGGTGTTGTTCTGATGCCGCTCATCGTGTGGAACGACACGATTGTGGACGGGCATAACCGCTACCGTATCGCGCTGGAGCATCCGGGCATCGAGTTCCGCACCCATGAAAAGCACTTCAACAATAGATACGAAGCACTTTCTTGGATTTGCAAAAACCAGCTCGGACGGCGCAATCTCACACCCCAGCAGAAGAAATATCTAATCGGGCAGCGGTATGAAGCAGAAAAATGTTCAAACGGTGCATCGGATGGATTTCGCGGCAATCAATATACAAATCTGGTACCTGACCAACTTGATCATCTACCAGATTCCCCAACTACAAGAAAGAAGATAGCCGACGAGACACATACCAGCGAGGGTTATGTCCAACGAGCTGAATATTACGCAAAAGGCGTAGACGCGGCTGAAGAAGTCCTCCCTGGCATTAAGAACGACCTGCTGCTGGGAAAATACAAACCTAAAGAGACCGATGTTGCGGCTATCGCCCGTGCTTCTCCGGAGGAACGCCGTGAAAAAGCGGAACAGCTCAAGGTGATTCGTGAAAAGAAGGCCAGAGCCGATAAAAAAGATTCGACCCAGAGAGATACGAAGCGCAAACAACAGACTTATGAGACCATCGACAAATGCTACGAGGATATGAAAGACTCCAAGCATGTCACAGAGGATTCAGCATTGGTAAGCCTGCGTTATACGGCGCGGAATATGGTCGAAACGTGCGATGTGCTCTTTACGAATTTCCCCGGTCTATTGGCAAAGCCGGACTACAAGGTTCAGGTCATTGAAATCATGCAGGAACCAAAACAATACATTCTCAAATTGGAGGGAGAAACAGACAATGAACAGCATTAAGACACTCTATAAGCTTATGGAAGTCAACAGCAGGGATCTGGAGATTCCCGATGCGTACCAGCGCAAACTCAACGCCGAACGTGTGGCAAAGATCGTTGCCGGGTTTAACGAGCGTATTGCCAACGAACCGAAGGTCAGCTTTCGTGACGGACACTATTATGTGTTTGACGGACAGCATACTATCATGGCGCGCAAGCACATGAACGGCGACAATGACCTGCCGATCCTCTGCAAAGTGTACTACGGTATGACGGAAGCTGAGGAAGCCCTGCTGTTCGCCATGCAAACCGGAGAATCTGCCGCTTTGACACCCAGCGCAAAGCTACGCGCCAACCTTCACGGCGAAGACAAAGCTTCGAAAGAGTTTTACGAAGCGACCGAGGACGCAGGACTTCATGTAGGTTTTGAGCGCGGCGGTGGAGTCGGACGCATCATCTGTATCAATACCGCCTTTGCGGAGTTCAAGCGCGTCGGCGCGGAGATTTATAAGGAAGCGCTTTCCATCCTGCTGGAGGCATGGGAAGGCGATCCCGATTCCCTGAGAGCGGAAATGATCCAGGGCATTGTCCACTTCGTGGAGCTCTATCGCGGCGAGTATGACAAAAACCGGCTGATCTACAGTCTCCGCAGCTATACACCGAACGTCGTTTATGCAGCGGGCAAAGCGGAAAAGGAGCTGCGCGGGGTGAAGCGCTACATCAGCATTTTCTACCGCATCTACAACGGCAGACGCAAACACGAGATTCTTCCCATGAAGTTTTAGGGAGGATTCTTTACCCGATCAAGGTCGGAAACCATGGGGCTGTGGATTGTCACAGCCCTATTCTTCTGCCCTTGATCCTCCCCTTGGACATATAAACTAAAAATGCCTCGCCCGGGCGGAAAGGAATCTGCAAATGGAGAAACTGATTACCAGAAAAGAAGCAGCCAGTATTCTTGGCATCAGCCTTGCAACATTGGATGCTGCCCGTATGGATGGATTAATTTCATATGTACAGTACGTGAATAATGGTTGTGTATATTTTACCGAAGTGGGCCTTCAAGAGTATATTGCCAGATCGACACACCGTGCAAAACCCAAAGAAGTTAATAGTACCTATCGAAAATCAAGGAATAGCTCTCCGCGTTAATCGACATCCTTGAAGTTTTTTGAGCGGATTTGGATAATAGAAGTGCAAAATACTCGCAGAAGGAGGCCAAACATGACAACGAAGAAAAGGATTCCCAAATATGGCATGGTCGAAATAAATGGAAGTCAGTATTATAAGACCTATGTGGAAGATGCTGACGGAAAGCGTGTCATACTTTATGGAAAAACACGAGAAGAACTCTATGACAAAGAAATCAAAGCTCTTGATAATGCCAATCGTTTATTGCCCCACAAAGCCGCTCCGACAGTAGCAGAATACTGTGAAAAATGGCTGCTGATGCAGTCTGCCAATGTGCGGGCTACGACGCTGATTGACTATACTTCTAAGGTAAGAAGACATATCATCGCTCCCTTGGGAGATATGAGAATGTCTGACGTGACGGCGGATGATATTAAGATGGCGCTTGTTCCGGTTGCAGAAAAATCGGCATCTGTCTTCAATTCCGTTAACATCCTGTACAGGTGTATTTTTAACTCTGCTGAAGACAGTAAGATCATCTCTCACAATCCTACCAGGCATCTTCTAACAAAAGAAGGGGGCATTCCGCAGAAAGATCGGGAGGCCCTGACAGATGAGCAGGCTGAACGGCTGATTGATACCGTTAGAGGACTGCCTCCATATGTGTTTGTCATGATAGGACTCTACGCCGGTCTGAGGCGGGAAGAAATCCTCGCGCTTAAATGGGACTGCGTTTTTCTGGACACGGAAACGCCGTATTTGTTGGTTCGCAGGGCATGGCATACGGAGAGCAATAGACCCGTCATTATGACCGAACTTAAAACCAAGGCAGCAAAGAGGGATATTCCCCTTCCGGAGTGTCTGGCAGAATGTCTTCGGGAAGCAAAAGAGCATTCAACCTCTGAATATGTTATCGCAAACAGCGATGGCGATCCGCTTTCCTATACGCAGTTTAAACGGCTCTGGACGTACATCGTCACACGCACCGCTAAGCCCCGACCGGCAAAGAAGCTTGTCGACGGTAAATACGTGAAGTACACACTTTATCCCGTGTTGGGAGAAAAGGCGCGAAACAACGGGCATGTTGTTTACAGTCTGGATTTTGAGGTGACGCCGCATCAGCTTCGGCACACTTATATCACGAATCTGATTCACGCTGGCGTTGATCCGAAGACCGTTCAATATCTGGCCGGACACGAAAGCAGCAAGATTACTATGGATATCTACGCCAAGGTGAAGTATAACAGACCAGAGGAAGTAGCAGATGCGCTTACAGAAGCATTTGCGAGATGGGAAGGTTGAACTTACAGAATAATATAGTGACCATCCAGGGCGAGGAATACATCCTCGCCCTTTGCTTTTGTCGGCAGGCGACATCATGGACAGTTGGTTAAGGCTGTGGGACAATGCAGATACAAGAAATCATCGTAGAAACGGAGGATAACAACATGGCAAAAAAGAAAGCGGCACAAACGCCTGTGCCGCACTATCCCACGGTCACCAAGAACGGAACGACTTATTTCCGCACCCGTCTTAATGATGCGGATGGGAAACGATTCGATCTGTACGGCAAAACAGAGGAGGAATTATATCAGAAGGTCACGGAGGCGCAACGCGAGATAGAAGACTCCAAATTCCGGCGCTTAAATCCCACGGTTGCCGAATACAGCGAAAAGTGGCTGCACATGCAGTCGGCGCATATTCGTCAGAGCACTCTGACAGGATATGCGAGAACAATCAATAAGTACATTGTTGGCCCGTTGGGAGATATGTATTTATCGGATGTAACGGCAGACGACATTAAGCTGGCCATGGTGCCTGTCTCTAAGAAATCATCAGGACTTTACAGTATGGTTAATATGCTTATCAAGAGCATCTTCTATTCTGCAGAGTACAGTAACCTGATTGCAGACAATCCCGCAAAAAAACTGAATGCTAAAGGAGGCACACCCAAGAAAGACAAGAATGTTCTTTCGGACGAGCAGGCGAAGCTCCTGTTGAACACCGTCCGTGATCTGCCACCGTATGTGTTTGTCATGATCGGGCTCTATGCTGGTCTGCGGCGGGAGGAAATCCTTGCCCTAAAGTGGGACTGCGTTTTCCTGGAAGGAGCGGCTCCCTATATCTCTGTCAGGCGGGCTTGGCGTTCTGAACACAACCGGCCTGTAGTATCGACAGAGTTGAAGACAAAAGCGGCGAAGCGGGACGTTCCCATTCCGAAGTGCCTTGCCGATTGCCTGCGGGAAGAAAAAGAAAAGGCCGTTTCAGAATACGTCATTGCTGACAGTAATGGCGAACCGCTGGCCGATTCACAGTTTCGGCGCATTTGGAATTATATTAAAATCCGCAGTACAAAGGAGAGAACGATCTATCGTTATGTCAACGGTCAGGCAATTAAAAAGCAGTTCAAGCCTGAGCCGGGGCAGAAATGCGTCAACCGTGATCATATCACCTATTGCCTGGATTTTGACGTGACGCCACATCTTTTGCGGCATACCTATATCACGAACCTGATCCATGCCGGCGTCGATCCGAAGACCGTTCAGTATCTGGCAGGACACGAAAACAGCAAAGTAACTATGGACATCTACGCAAAGGTCAAGTATAATAAACCCGAACAGCTTTCTGCTGTTGTAAACGCCGCTCTCAGCCCTCTTCGGGCATAAAAGAGATTGCTAGATTTGCAACTTTTCAGTAGTTAAAAAGTGGGGGAAAGAAAAACGGCGCAGCTAAAAACCCAGTAAAATCAAGGGTTTCAGCGCTCGATGCCAACCGAGTACGGCCTCAAAGCGGCCCGCAGAGCGCCTCAGTTCTCGAAGCGTTAATCGTATCGCAGCAACGCCCCATCCCCACGGATGGGGTTTTTCTTTTCTGTTGGCGGACGGGATGATTTATGCTATACTATGGTCGAATAATCCATGGAGGATCCGTTATGTTGACGATATCCGGGCAGCAGGCCAGGCGCTTCATACTCGCGAAACAGGGACTGATCGGCGCATATCGCTTTGCAGGAAAGGACGGGGCATACCGCTATGTTCGGCAGGCGGGATGCATCCAGTTCGATCCGGTGGACGTATGCGGAAAGAACGCGGATCTTACGCTGCAGTCCCGCGTCAAGGGCTTCAAAAAAACCATGCTGAGCGACCTGCTGTACAAGGACAGGATGCTCGTCGACTATTTCGACAAGGAGCTTTCCATCTGGCCGACGGAGGACTGGCCTTATTTCTCGCCATACAGGGAACGGAGCCGCGCTGCGGGAGAGACCTTCCCGGGCATGGGACAACTGAAGGAGCAGGCGCTGGAATACATATGTGAGCACGGGCCGGTATCGAGCGATACGCTCCCCGTCGACGGCGAGATATTCTGGCATTCGACGATCCATTGGAGCGGGAACTGGCATAAGGATTCAAAGGCCGCGAGATCCGTACTTGAACAGCTCTATACGGAAGGCGCTTTGATCGTCCACCACAAAAACGGAAGCCGCAAGTTTTACGATATAGCGGAGAGATACATACCTCGCGAGCTCCTGACGGCTGACGACCCGTGCGGTGACGAGGCGGCGCATATCTCGTGGCGCATGCTTCGCCGCATCAGGGCGGTCGGCCTGCTTTGGAACAGGAACAGCCCGGCATTTCTCGGGATCGAGCTGAACGCCGAGAAACGCAGGGCGGCGCTGGAGCGTCTGGAGGCGGAAGGAGAGGTCTGCCCGGTGCGGGTAGAGGGGTTAAAGCCGGTGTTTTACTGTTCATCGGATGACGTCGGGCTGCTGCAGAGCGTGATCGACGAAAGCGCGGATATTAAGCCGCGCATGGAGTTCATCGCTCCGCTTGACCCTCTGCTTTGGGACAAGGCGCTCATAAGGGCGCTCTGGGACTATGAATACTCATGGGAGATCTATACCCCTCCCGAGAAACGCAGGCACGGATATTATTCCCTGCCGATACTATTCGGCGAGCGCTTCGCAGGATGCATCGAGACCGCCGCCGACAGAAAGAAAGGCGTGCTGACCGTCAAAGGGTTATGGTGGGAACCGGGCGTCCGTCAGACCAAAAAGCTGCAGGCGGCGCTTGACAGCACCCTCCGCCGCTTCGCCGCTTTCAATGACTGCCATACGATAGATATAATATGCTGACGCCGCACGGCGCTCTGCCGCGGTTTACACGCACAGGCGGTTATGCTATAATCCCGATATCAAGTTTCGTGAGGAAGGCATGTTCGAATACAGGAGATATCTCAAATACTTCCGTTCAAAAAAGGATCCCCGCTCATTCGTTATCGAGGAGGGAACGGTTCGGGTCATGGTATCCGCGCCGCACTCCGCGGAGCAGACGCGCGAGGGGAAACCGAAGGTCGGCGAATACGCAACTGGCGTTCTTGCGAGGATGCTCCACGACGGCCTTTCCTGTCCGGTCATCTACAAGACGAGGAACTGCCTCGACGACGCGAACTACGATGAGAAATGCGAATACAAGTCCGCGCTCGCGGAGTACGTCAGAGCGCACGGGATAAAGGCGCTCGTCGACCTTCATCAGATGTCCGCGCTCAGGGACGAGAACGTCGATATCGGCACCGGCTTCGGCAAAAACGTCGAAGCCGATCCGTCCGTAGTGGACAGGGCGAAGGCCTGCTTCGAGCGGAACGGGATCACCGGAGTTTTCGTCGACGAGCCGTTCGCCTCGATACACCCGTATACGGTCTCGTCGTTCATCTCACGCGAGTGCGGGATACCCTGCGTACAGATCGAGATAAACACGAGGCTGCTGCTCGACCGCTACAGGGATTTTTGCTTCAAAAGAGTCCTGAAGGCGCTGAAATGCCTTGTGACTGAGCTTGAAAAGGGGATTTCCGATCTATGAAAAAGCTGTTCTTTAACGGCAGAGTCTATATGGGGGAAAACGAATTCGCCGAGGCCTTCGCAGTCGAGAACGGCAGATTCACGATAGTCGGTTCCTCGCGCGAGGTAACGGCTGCCGCCGCTCCCGGGGACGAGCTCATCGACCTCGGGGGGCGCTTCGTGTGCGCGGGCTTCAACGATTCCCATATGCATCTTCTGAACTTCGGACAGACGCTGAGCACCGCTCCGCTCTACGACCACACGGGGAGCCTCGCGGAGGTCATCGCCTGCATGAAGGAGCATCTTGAAAAACATCCTCCCAAAGACGGCGCGTGGCTTTGCGGCAGGGGCTGGAATCAGGATTATTTCTCCGACGTCCGGCGCATGCCGACGAGGCGCGACCTTGACCTCGTATCCGCGGAGATCCCCATAGTTATAACCCGCGCCTGCGGCCATTGCTGCGCGGTCAATTCCAAGGCGCTCGAGACAGCCGGTATCGGCCCGGATACCGTGTCTCCCGCGGGCGGTGAGATAGGGCGCGAGGACGGCGTTCCAGACGGACGCTTCTTCGACAACGCAATGGATCTCATTCTCGCCGCAGTGCCCGTCCCTTCGGCGGACGAGATAAAGGATATGCTCGCGCTCGCCTGCGCGGAGCTCAACCGATACGGCATAACCAGCTCGCAGACGGACGATTACTGCGTTTTCGGAGAGGTCCCGCCGCAGGTCATAAACGACGCGTACAGGGAGCTCGAAGCGGAGGGCAGACTGACCGTCCGCGTGTACGAGCAGTGCAATTTCACAAAGCTCGAAGCTCTCGAGCGCTTCATTGAGGACGGCTGCGTCACCGGCCGCGGCTCCGATCGCTTCAGGATAGGCCCGCTGAAGCTGCTTGGCGACGGCGCTTTGGGGAGCAGGACCGCGCATCTTTCAAAGCCGTATGCCGACGATCCGAACAACCGCGGATTCTCGCTCTTTGCGCCAGCGCATTTGGAGAAGATGGTCGCTTACGCCAATTCGAAGGGCATGCAGATCGCCGTCCACGCTATAGGCGACGCCTGCCTCGACGAGGTGCTTGACGCCATCGAAAAGGCGCTCGCCTTCTGCCCGCGCGCGGATCACCGCCACGGCGTCGTTCACTGCCAGATATCGAGGCGGGATCAGCTGGAGCGCATTGCGCGCCTCGGCCTGCACGTCTACGCGCAGTCGGTGTTCCTCGATTACGATAATCACATCGTCGAAAAACTCGTCGATCCCGATATCGCAAAGACGAGCTACAGCTGGAAGACCCTCATGAAGGAGGAGGTTTCGGTCTCGAACGGCTCCGACTGTCCCGTTGAGCTGCCCGACGTCATGAAGGGCGTGGAGTGCGCGGTAACGCGCCGTTCGCTCGACGGAACGGGGCCTTATCTGCCCGGGGAGGCGTACACCGTGGGCGAAGCATTGGACAGCTTCACGATACGCGGCGCGGAGGCCTCTTTCGAGGAGCGCGAAAAGGGCAGGATAGCGCCCGGCTTCATCGCGGATTTTACCGTGCTGGGGGCGGATCCCTTCGTCACAGCGCCGGAAAAGCTGCACACGATACCCGTGCTCCGAACCTATTCCGGCGGAGACTGCGTTTTCGAAAAGTGAACGGAAGCATATAATCAAGCGCCGGTCGGCGCAAAAAAAGATCCGGGGATATCTTAAATATCCTCGGATCTTTTGCTTTCATCAATGCCGTATCCCCGGCCGATTCTGCGCCTTTCGTCAGGCGAGAGTGGGGATAAGGTGCATTACGTAACGGAGTATCAGCAGCGCGTCGCTCGTGGTGAGCACTCCGTCCATCGTCACGTCGCCCGCTCGGACGTTCTTCGGCGCGAGCTCGACAAGCGTCATGGACTGCCGCAAGGCAAGCAGCGCGTCCGCCGTGGTGACTTGACCGTTAAGATCGGTGTCGCCCAGCAGCACGTATTCGGCGTGGACGTCCATGTCGGAGGTAACGCAGCTTATATCGGCGTCCCAATCATAGAAAACGAAAGTGCCGTCGGAATTGTTTACGACCGCATCGACGTTCGGGGCCTGCGCGGCCTGTCCGTGCGGAACGCTCACCTGCGCTATCAGCGCGCCGTCGAGCCCGAAGAAGCGGACGGTATGGTAAGTGACCGGCGCGGAGCTGTTGGTGACGAGCAGCGCGGGCATGTTGTTGTTGTCGGGATCGGGAGCTGTGGCGTAGTTGCCGCTGGAGAACGAACCTATCTCGACGTTAAGGCCGCTGCCGAGCTCGGACATGTACTCCTCCTTGCAGTAGAGTACCTTCGTGAGCGGGTAATTCGTCGTGCTGAAATAAACGCGGGAGGCGTTGCTGCCTATAACGAGGCGGCTGCAGTAGACGATCGCGGCGGAATCGGCGGTGCTCAGGGGAGTGGACAGGATATTGACGGTGCCGCCGTCGATGGTCGTCGAAAGGTAGGAATAGATGCTGTTGGAGCCGGCGTTGATCGTTACGTTGCTGTTGCCGGTGATTATGATCTTGCCGAAGGTCGTGCGCAGGCCGTTCGCATGGCCCCAAAGCCCGTTGTCGCTGTAGTTCTGGATGTTGACGGTGCTGCTGTCGATAAGGATCACGTCTGCGGTCTCCTCGGAGACGCCGCCGATCGGCGTGTAGCCCTGCGTCATTATGCCGTATCTGCCGTATATGGTGTTGATGACCGCGTTGTGTATCTCCACGCTGTGACCGGAGTAGATGCACGCATGGAGCGTCGACGCGTTGTACATATCGCGCTCGAGGCCGTAGCAGTTGACGGTCACGCCGGTTATGTACAGGAACTTGACGTGGACGTTGGCCCCTTCGAGAGGCATCGAAATACAGCGCCCGTTGTATTGATTGGCGTAAAGGTTGAGCGTGCCGGTGCCCTCTATCCGAAGGAACCCGTCCTGACCGCCGCTCAAAACGTGGTATTCTTCGCCCATGTATACGTTGTCGATGTAGTTCGTGCCGTTGACGAGCACGCGGCAGTTCGGCGGCAGCTTGATGGGCGCGCTGTGCTGGTTCGCTTTGCCGTAGGAATTGAGCGTCAGCTGAGGATAACCGTTGTATCCGGTCGGATCGAAAGCCCAGCCCTCCGCAGCGGAGGACGACGCGGATGCTGCATTGCTGAGGTCCAGAAGAGTGGTCCTCGCGACGGTGGCTGCGGGCTGCATGGCGGATGCGGGGTACACCGCGAGGAGCAGCAGCAGAGCCATAATGACGGCGGCGGCTTTTTTCATAAAGATCACCTTGCGCCTGCTAACGAGACGCGGCCTTTCATAAGCGTTTCACAATAGAATTATATCAAGCCGGGCGAAACTGTCAAGCCGGAAACGCCTTGTAATGTGAAAAAAAGGCGCCAAACGGCGCCTTGCATTAAAGGGTAAGAGTTAACCGACGTCGTTGACAACGGATACGAACAGTATGGTGCTCGTCTCGACGTTGTAGATGATCATCGCATAGGGACGGTCGCAGATCACCTCGACGTCCGCCTGAGGAGGCATCGCGTTCTTTTTGCCTATTACCGCGGTGGCTGCGGCGGCGGTGGTGCCGGTCTCCGTCACTTCGAGCGTCGCGCCCTGCAGGACCTTTTCGATCTCGACGTCGCCGTCGTTGATGAGCTCCGGATAAAGGCCCCTGAGGCCGGCCTCGAGGTTGAGCTTCGAAGCCATATCCATAATATCGAGCTTGCTGTCGAGCTTGACCGCGGGCATCATGAGCTTGACTTCCATGGTCTCGCAGCCGTCAAAACGGCCGATCATCGCGGCGATGGCTTCCGCGGGGGAAACGCCCTCCTCGGGCAGTATTACCGCCATATTGTACTCGCCGCCCTCGTAGGGGACGATCACGAGCTGGCCCTGATCGAACTTCTGATAGCCGAAGCCGCTCGTCACGTTGAGCATGCTGACGGCGGAATCGCCCTTAGAGCCGTGGAAAGTGCTTACGTCCTTGAGCTTAACAAAGGGAGTTTTCCAGTTGAGCTTGAGGAAAAGTGTGTTGATGATCACCATTGCGGTATCCGCGCCGACGTCTTTTTCCTCAAGGAGCTTGTCGATGAGGCCGCCGGTGTTTTTGGAGATCCACTTGTTGAGCTCCTTGACGGCCGCCTTGGGATTCGAGAAATCGAGCGCGCCGACGGAAGCCCTGTAATAGTCCGCAGCGGTATGGGCGAACTTCTCGCAGATCTGGTATGCTTTATTGACTACGACGGCATTGTTGATCGACACGCCCTCGGACTTGAGGAGCTTGCCGATGAGGTTCGCCGCGCTGGAGTTAACGATATCGCGCGTCATGCCGGGGCCGACCTCGTTGAGGAGCATCTGAGCGGTCTCCTCATCGCCGCCGTTGGCGAGTATCTGCAGCGCGACCTGCAGGGACAGGGGGGAGAACACGCCGGTCCAACTCTTGTCGAGCGCGTTCACCATGGTTATCGCGAAATCGTTGTTCGCCTCCGTATAGAGGGGGTTATATTCGGCATTGTAGAGTATGTTCTCATCGGTCGCGTGGATGGAGAGCGGGACCGCCTGACCTGCATTGTTGAGGTAAGGGGAGTTCCCGGCGTCGTGGTCGTTTCCGGAGGGCGTCTTGGGAGTGCAGCCGAAAAGGGCCGCGGCAAGCAGGAGCGCCATAGTTATCGATAAAAAGCGTTTGATCATCATCGGTACCTCCTTTGGGTTTTAATGGTCCATGACCATTTTACATATATAACGTTTTAATTGCAAGATGGGTTCCCAAAAAACAAAAAATAAGTTATAATAAACCCATGAACGATACCATCAGGGACAAACTGAAACTGCTGCCCGACAGCCCGGGCGTCTACCGCATGTATAACTCGCTCGGCGAGATTATCTACGTCGGCAAGGCCGTCAACCTCAAAAACAGGGTCAGGCAGTATTTTCAGAATACCGCAAAACAACCGAAGGTGGCCGCGATGGTATCGAATGTCGCGGACTTCGAGTTCACCATAACCGCGTCCGAGGTCGAAGCGCTGAACCTCGAATGCAACATGATAAAGCAGAACCGCCCGCGGTACAACATACTCCTCAAGGACGACAAGCATTTTCCATACGTCAGGATAGATTTTTCAAAGGATTTCCCCCGTCCGGAGATAGTCCGCAGGGTAAAAAAGGACGGCGCAAGATACTTCGGCCCGTATCTCTCGGCGCAGACCCTGCGCGAGGCGATAGTCGCCATCCGCGATTTCTTCCCCGTCAGACACTGCAAAAAGGATATAGCAAAGGCGATATCCCGGCGAGAACGCCCCTGCCTCATGTACCATATCGGCAAATGCTGCGCTCCCTGCTCCGGGAACGTCACCCGTGAGGAGTACCACAAATACCTCGACGAGATAGCGCAGCTCCTGCAGGGGCACTGCAGGCCCGTCGTCGAAGAGCTCACCCTCCGGATGAACGAGGCGGCCGAACGCCTCGACTACGAGCGCGCCGCGCTCTGCCGGGACAGGATAAGGGCGATGGAGTCGCTCGCGGCAAAACAGCGCGCGGCTACCACCGTGATAAACAGCTTCGACGTTTTCGCCGCCGCGAGGGACGATATGAACACGGTCGTCTACGCAACCATGATGCGCGACGGCAACGTTGTTATGACCGACAGCTATTTCGTCACCGCGAGCGAGGAATCCGACGCGGAGGTCATGGCCTCGTTCCTTACGCAGTTCTACCTCGACAGCGGATACGTCCCCAACGAGATAGTTTGCAGGACGCTCCCCAACGACGCGGAAGGCATAGCCGAATGGCTCAGGAACAGCTGCGGACACGCGGTACGGATAATCGAGCCCCGCAGGGGGGAGAAAAAACAGCTCGCCGAAATGGCTTTCCTCAACGGAACCGAGGCGCTTAAGCGCAAGCGCGAGCTCACGTTAAAGGAATGGGAGCGCGGCGAGGGAGCATTGGCTGACCTCACGCGCATCGTCGGCATGGACGAGCTCCCGCACAGGATGGAGTGCTTCGACAACTCGCATTTCCAGGGCAGGGACACCGTCGGCTCGATGGTCGTGTTTATCGACGGAAAGCCCGATAAATCGCTTTATCGCCGTTTCCGCACCAGGACGCAGTCCGAAGGCGACGATTACGAAGCCATGAGGGAGCACCTCACCCGCCGTTTTCAAAGGGCGGCGGAGGGCGACGCAAAGTTCAACGAGCTTCCGGACCTGCTCGTGGTCGACGGCGGACGCGGGCAGCTCAACGTTGCGCTCGAAGTATTGAGCGAGTTCGGGCTCTCGTACATCCCCGCGATTGGCCTTGCCGAGCGCAACGAGGATATAATACTTCCCGACAGGGAGGAGCCGGTCTCGCTGCCGAAGTCGAGCAGCACGCTCCATCTCCTGCAAAGGATAAGGGACGAGGCGCACAGATTCGCGATCACCTATCATCGCAGCATGCGCTCGAAGACCGCTCTGTTCTCCGTTCTTCAGGAGATCGAGGGAGTGGGCGAAAAGCGCAGGAGGGCGCTCTTCGACAGGTTCCTGACCATGGACGCAATAAAGGCGGCGACCGTGGAGGAGCTTGCATCCGCCGACGGAATGAACGCCGCCGCGGCGAAGAACGTATACGGGTTTTTCCATAAGGACGAAAAGGAGCCGCATTTGAAGTACAAGCTTCTCGCAATAGATATCGACGATACTCTCCTGCCGAGGAACGGACGTATTTCTGCGCGCAACAAGCGCGCCATAAAGGCCGCGGAGGACGCGGGTATCTACGTGACCCTCGCCACGGGCAGGGGCTACCACGGCTGTTCCGCCGTAAGGGAGGAGCTCGGCATCGAGCGGCTGATAATCAACTACGGCGGCGCGCTCATATCCGATCCAGTGAGCGGCAAACCCTTCATGACGACCGAGCTCGACAGCGCAGTCGTTACCGAGATAATGGACCTTGCGGGGGGGCTCGGTCTGCACGTGCACCTCTATCAGGGCGACGAGATAGTCTACGAGCATGAGCACGAGTACGGCAGACTGTATTCGGAGCATTTGGGCCTTCCCGCGAGGATAGAGCCTAACGTCAGGAAAATGATCTGGCACAACGTCCCGAAGGTGCTCGTGATAACCGAGCCCGAAAGGGTGCCCGACCTACTTCCGTACTTCACGGAAAAGCTGAAGGGCAAAGCCGCGGTATCCGCGTCGTCGCCCGGATTCATTGAGTTCAACAAGATCGGCGCCAGCAAGGGATCGGCGCTGAAGATGCTCGCCGAGCATCTCGGTATCGGTCAGAGCGAGACCGCCGCCATAGGCGACAATACCCTCGACAAAGAGATGATCGAATGGGCGGGCCTCGGCTGCTGCGTCGCCGACGGGAACGAGGAGGTCAAGGCTGCGGCCGACGTCATCGCTCCGGGGTGCGCCGACGACGGCGTCGCGTTTTTCATTGAAAACTATCTGTTAAAGGAGCGTGAATGATATGCTGTCTTTGGGATTCGATATAGGCGGGACGACCATAAAGGCGGGCGTAGTGGATGAAAACTACGTCATAACGCGGAAGACCGCAAGGCCTACCCCAAAGTCCGACCCCGAGGCGATGTGCGGGCTCATTGCCGCCGTTGCCGCGGAGCTTGCGGGCGGCGACTGCGATATCGATACTGTTGGCGTCACGGTGCCAGGATCCGTGGATAAGGACGGCGGGATAATCGACGCATGGAACATCGGCCTTCGGAACGTGCCTCTGAAGAAGATGATAGAGGCGCGCATCCATGCGCGGCGCGTCATCGTCAGGAACGACGCGGACGCCGCCGCGGAGGCGGAGCTCCTGTTGGGCGCGCTTAAGGGCGTCGAGACGGGCGTTATGCTCACGCTCGGCACCGGCGTCGGCGGCTGCCTCGTACTGGGGGGCAGGCTGTTCCACGGCGGCCTTGACAGGGGCACGGAGCTCGGCCACGCCATGCTCGACAGAGGCGGCCTGCTCTGCGGATGCGGACACAGGGGCTGTATAGAGACGCTGTGCTCGGCCACCGCCCTCAAGCGCATGGCCGAAAAAGCGGCGGAAGGCGGCGAAGGTATGATAGCCCGGCTGGCGGGCGAAGGCGCTCTCGTCGACGCGAAGCTCCTGATCGACTGCGCAGAAAACGGCGACGAGCTCGCATTGAAGCTGTTCGACGGGTACACCGACGCTCTTGCGGACGCCGTCGCGTCGTTTGTCAACGTGCTCGATCCGCAGGTGATAGTCATAGGCGGCGGCATTTCCGCGGCGGGCGATTTCCTGCTCGATCCGCTTCGCAGGAAGGTCCCGGGCAAGTGTTTCTTCGGCTCGTGCGGGAGCATAATAAAGGCGCAGGCAGGCAACGACGCCGGCATCATCGGCGCGGTCATCTGATCACAGGAGGTACTTATGTCAATTATGTGCGCAGTCTATGTCCCGGAGGGCATAGTGATCGCGGCGGACAGCCGCATGACGGGCAATATCATGATCAAAACGCCCGACGGCAAGACCCAGCAGGGCGGGATGTTCTCCATCTCCGACAACGCGCAGAAGGTCTTTCTTCTGAGCAAGGTCAGGGTGGGCATATCCTCGTGCGGGACGGCCATACTCGAGAACAAGACCATTTCCGATTATCTCAGGATATTCGAGATAGAGGAGGTCGGAAAGAAGGATACCGTCACCGACGTTGCGAAGAAGCTCCAGGCATACGCCTACAAGCATTTCCCGAACGTGCATTTCTTCGTTTGCGGGTATGAGGAGGAAGAGCCCTTCGTCTACGACGTGGCAAAGGAGCTCAAGCGGATCAACATGGACAACGGCAGGCTGAGATACGCCTCCTCGTGGAGCGGGGAACAGCAGGCGATCACCAATCTGCTGAACTCCCAGCCCGTGACGCCCGTCAATCACGATCTCATGCCGCTGAAGGACGCCATCGACTTTGCGGAGTTCCTGATCGACGTTACGATAAAGCTCCAGCGCTTCGAGATGAAGCCCAAGACCTGCGGCGGAGCCATCGACGTGCTCGTCCTCACGAAGGATGACGCATTCTGGTATCAGCACAAGATACTGAAGCCCGCCGGCAAATAAACAGTCCATCATATTGCATCGTTAAAAGCATTATCATTCTTGTATGAGGAGATCTTCCGTCTCATACAGAGTGGCAATGCTTTTTTGCTCCAATGCGATACTGCAGCTTATGGGGTTCTTCTACCGCGCCGCTCTCGCACGGTCGGCGCCCGCTTCGGCACTGGGGCTCAACTCGCTCATTATGCAGATATACGGCATTATAGTTTCTTTCTGCATTTCGGGCCTCAACGTCGCTGTCTCCGCGATCGCCGCAAGGACGGAGCGCAGCGGCATAAGAGCCCTGCTCCGATCGGCGCTTTATATCTATTTCGCGCTGTTCGCCGCCGCGGCTCTGCCCGTGTCGCTTTTCCCGAAGCGCATATGCTTGCTCGCTCTGGGCTGCGAAGACGCCGATAGGGATCTGCTGCTCATGCTGCTGTGTATCTTCATGACCGGCATAGAGAACGTGCTAAAGTCCGTCCACATGGGCACGAAGCACGTTAAGCAGTGCGCGGCTTCGGAGCTGTGCGAGCAGGGGGTGAGGTTCCTGCTCGTGATAATGCTTTTGCGGACACTCGGTCACGACACGGATGCGGGGACGGTATTCCTCATAATACTCGGCATGACCGCAAGCGAGCTCGTGAGCGTGGGGATACTTACGGCCTCATTTGCGAAGCTGTACGGAAAATGCGAAAGACCGCACGGCGCGCCGTATGCCGTGAAACTCGTCAAAACGGCATTCCCCGCATCGCTCACCGCGCTGTCGTCGACCGTGTTCGCCTCCGTCGGAGCGCTGCTCCTTCCCGGCCTGCTGATAAGACGGGGCATGGCGAGGGAGGCGGCGCTCGCGGGGATCGGAGCGCTCAATACGGTGTACGTCCCTTTGACTATGCTGCCGATGGCGTTTGCCGGCGCCGCAGCTGCCGTGATAATGCCTGAGATATCCCATTCCGTTTCAGTCGGAGGGGATCCGAAGGGCATTATACGAAAAGCGTTCGCCTGCGTTGCCGCCGGAGGAGCGGCGTCATTCTGCATGCTCGCATTATTCGGCCCTGAGCTTTGCTCTTCGGTTTTCGGCATGCGCCCGGACGCGGCGCTGTTCATACTGCTCTCCGCAAAGGCGTGCGTCATATACCTGCAAGTCGTCTCCGTCGCCGTTCTGAACGGGCTCATGAGACAGAGGACAGTGCTCGCTTTCGCAGTGCTCGGGGAAGCGTATCAGACGGCGCTGACGGCGCTGCTGGCTCCCGTGCTCGGCCTTATGGGATACGCCGCCGCAATGCTCGCAGGGGAGCTTTTGCGCCTCCTCCTGAACCTCGCGTCGATATCGTACTTTTCCAAAAACGGTATGGCTTTTGAGCCGACGATATGATAGAATCAATACATAAACACACTGCGAGGTCGATATGGCAAGGAAAGAGAAAAAAGAGGGCGGCAGATCCGCTTATGACGCCGCGCTCTCGTACCTCACCCCGAAGGCGAGGACTGTGCGCGAGGTCGAACTGAAGCTCGACGAGGGCAATTATTCCGAGGGCGAGATCATGCAGACCATAGAGCGTCTGACTGACGCGGGGCTCCTCGACGACGAGAAATACGC
This sequence comes from Clostridia bacterium, assembly GCA_017619735.1. Lineage (GTDB taxonomy): Bacteria > Bacillota > Clostridia > Christensenellales > CAG-138 > UBA3857. The sequence continues at coordinate 11,477 of JAFZRT010000041.1, read as the reverse complement.
CGCGGCATTCGTGGAATCCCGCCTCGCTTCCAAGCCGGTCAGCAGGTTCCGCCTGACGGAACAGCTGCGCGGGCATTTCGTTCCCGACGAAATAATAGTATCCGTTTTGGGCTCCGTCCCCGAGGATACGGAGCTTGAAAACGCCCGCAGCATCGCGGAAAAATTCGCTCGTCAGTTCAGCGGCATGGAGGACGGGGAGGAGAAGCGCAGACGCATCTATTCGCGGCTGAGGACGCGCGGCTTTTCTCACGAGACCATTATGAAGGCCATGAACGATCCGGAGGAATGATGGAGAACAGTAAGTATCTGCTTTTTCCCTTTACGGTCTACACATACGATTCCGTCGACTCCACCAACGCCGTCGCGAGAAGATGTATCAACATGATCGGCCCCAGCGTGGATCAGACCGTCCACGTAGCGGGGGAGCAGACCGCCGGCAGGGGCAGGAACGACCGCAAATGGATCAATACGGAGGACGCGGTCCTCATGAGCATCGTCCAGGGCACCAAGCTCAGCATGGACAAGATGCCCATACTCAACCTCGTTGCCGCCGCTGCCGTTAAAAACGCGCTTACGAAGCTCACGGGGCACAGGGTCGACCTTACTATAAAATGGCCCAACGACGTACTGACTGCCGACCGCCTCGAAAAGGTCTGCGGCATACTGTCGGAGGTCGTGAGGATAGGAAATAAAAAGTTTGCGATAATCGGCATCGGCGTAAATCTCAACGCGACCAGCATGCCCGACGATCTCCTTCAGCCCGCGACGAGCATATTCCTCCAGTACGGCAAATACATACGCGTGCTCGACGCGGTCAACGCCATACTCAAGGAATACGACGTCCTGTACAGGGTGATGATGAAGGATACCGAGGCCTTCCTCAAGGATTTCGCCGACGGATGTATCTCCGTCGGCAGGCACGTCGCTGTCAGCAGCGGCGAGCGCATCAGATACGGCATAGGCGAAAGGCTCGCCCCGAACGGACAGCTCATCGTCAAGTTCGAGGACGGCCCTTCCGAGCTGATATATGCCGCGGACGTTTCCGTACGTAACCAGACGGCCGTGACCGACGATCTCGCAAGGAGGCTGCTCCCGAAACGGCCCGCCGCGGCGAACAAGGGCGCTTTCGGCAAAGCGGCGCTGATAGTCGGCTCTCCGGACATGCCCGGCGCGGCGCTCATGTGCACCAAGGCCTGCATCAGGGCAGGCGCGGGGCTCACAAAGGTCCTCGTTCCGAAGGAGACGGTCCCCATGTTCGGCGCCGTTCCGGAGGCCATGATCGTCTCCGACGACGAGAAGGCGGACGAGCTTATCGAATGGGCTTCCGTGATAGGCGTCGGCTGCGGCATGGGCGTTAACGAAAGGACGCGCGCGCTCGTTGAAAAAGTCCTCCTGTCGAAGAAGAAATGCGTGCTGGACGCGGACGCGCTCAACACCATGGCCAAACACAGGGAGCTTCTGGACCTTTTGCATGAGGACGCGGTCATCACTCCGCATCCCGCGGAGATGGCGCGGCTCGTCGGCTGTGAAACGGAGGAAGTGGTAAAGAACTTCACTCCGACCGCGATAGATTTTGCCCGGGAGCACGGCTGCTGCGTGCTGCTGAAATCCGCCGTGAGCATAATCGTCTCCGCCAAGGGCCAGATCCGCTATAACGACAGGGGCTCGAACGCGCTTGCCAAGGGCGGCAGCGGTGACGTGCTGACGGGTATCGTAACTTCCATGACGGCGCAGGGCGCAAAGCCGTTCGACGCCGCGAGTTTGGGATCCTATCTGCTGGGGGTGTCCGCCGTAAAGGCGCTCGGCTTCCTGCACAACCGATTCGTCGCCGCGGGCGATATAATCGACATCGTTTCATCGGAAATCAATTAAAGGAGATATAACCATGTACATTCTGAAAAACGCAAAGATCGTATCGATGGACAAGGACCTTGAAAAGGAATTCATCGGAGACGTCGCAGTCGAGGGCCGCGAGATCAAGGCCGTCGGCCGCGGTCTGAGCTTTGACGGGGCGGAGGAATACGACCTTACCGGCATGACGCTCATTCCCGGCATTGTCGACGCGCACTGCCATATCGGCCTCTTCGAGGACGGCATGGGCTTTGAGGGAGTGGACGGCAACGAGATGTCGAACCCCTCCACGCCCGAGGTGCGCGCGATAGACGCGATCAACCCCTTCGACAGGTGCTTTGAGGAGGCGATGCGCGGCGGCGTGACCACATGCGTCACCGGCCCCGGCAGCGCGAACGTCGTGGGAGGCACATTCGTTGCGGTCAAGACCCACGGCAGGGACGTAGAGGATATGATACTCAAGTACCCCGTCGGCATGAAGGCCGCCTTCGGCGAGAATCCCAAGCGCGTCTACCACAGCCAGAAGATGATCTATACCCGAATGCAGACAGCCGCGATACTGAGGAAGACCCTCACGAAGGCACTCGAGTATCAGAAAAAGATCGAGAACGCGGGCGACGACAAGACCAAGCTCCCCGAAAAGGACCTCGCTATGGAGGCCATGCTTCCCGTTATACGCCGGGAGCTCCCGCTGAAGATCCACGCGCACCGCGCGGACGACATACTGACCGCCCTTCGCATAGCAAGGGAGTACAATATCAGGATCACCCTCGATCACTGCACGGAGGGTTATCTCATACCCGACCTTCTGAAGGAGGGCATCAAGGATACGGGCGCGGGCATCATAATAGGGCCGCTGCTCTCCGACAGGAGCAAGATCGAGCTACGCAATCAGAGCTTCACCGCTCCTGCAAAGCTCTACGAGAACGGCATCGAGTTCGCCATGATGACTGACCATCCCGTCATCCCGGAGCAGTATCTGCCGCTCTGCGCGGGCATAGCCGTCAGGGAAGGCCTTCCCGAGTACGAGGCGCTGAAGTGCATCACCATCAACGCCGCGAAGATAGTCGGCATCGACGACAGGGTGGGCAGCGTCACCCCGGGCAAGGACGCCGATATAGCCGTATTCAACGGCGATCCCTTGGAGACCCGCACCCGCTGCGTTATGACCGTTATCAACGGAGAGATCTGCCATAATGAACTCTGATCTGGACGTCGCAGAGGCGAAAGCCCTGCTCAGGAAAGAGATCCGCGCGAAGAGGCGGGGGATAGGCGAGGCCGAAAGGAAGCTCGCCTCCGATCTCGTCGCGGCAAAGCTCATGCGCCTCGACAGGATCACGGGCGCCAAGTACGTACTCTCCTATATGCCCATGAAGTACGAGCTCGACATAGCTCCCGCGAACGAGCTTTTGAAGGAGCAGGGCGTGCGCGTAGCTTATCCGCTCTGCGTGGAAAACGGCGGCCTTCGGCTGTTCGTTCCCGCGGAGGAGAACGGCTTCAAGGTCGGTGCTTACGGGATACTGGAGCCCGATACCGAGACCGCGGAGGAGATCGGGGCCGATGAGCTGGACGCGATAATACTCCCTGCGATCGGCTTTGATTACAAGGGCAGGAGGCTCGGCCAGGGCGGCGGCTATTACGACCGCCTCCTTGCAAGGACGGACTGCTTTACCGCAGCCGTGGGATTCGACTGCCAGCTCGTCGCTTCAGTGCCCGTGGAGCAGAACGACAAAACAGTAGATGTTGTGGTCACACCCGGGTTTACCATAGTGCACTAACACAATATTTTGTATTATTTTTCGATTCGCCTATTGAATCGGAGCGCATGCGGTGATAAAATAAAAAGTAAGGAGTTTGACTATGCGCGTAATTGCCGGCTCCGCTAAGGGCAGGGAGATACTTGCCCCCAAGGGGCTGAACACGAGGCCGACACTGGCAAAGGTCAAGGAAGCCATGTTCGGCATGCTCCAGTTCGATCTCGAAGGAGCGAATGTGCTCGATCTCTTCGCGGGGAGCGGAGGATTGGGCATAGAGGCCATATCCCGCGGGGCCGCTCACGTCACATTCTGCGACGCGGACAGGCACGCGGTATCGGTCGTGAAGGCCAACCTCAAAAAGCTCGCCTTCGAGGATCGGGCAAGCGTCGTTATGGGCGACGCGATATCCCTGCTCGGCGCCCTTGCCGAAAGGGGGGAGCGCTTCGATATCGTGCTTCTGGATCCGCCTTACGAGACGGATCTTCAAAGAAGGGCGATCTCGATACTCGCCGAAAAAGGCCTGCTGAACGACGGGGCCATCCTCGTGTGCGAGCATTCGAACTCCAACCCGCCGGTATTCCCGGCCGGATTCGACGCCAGAAAGGCGAAGAAATACGGCGATTCCTACCTGACCTATGCGACCTATGAAGGAGCGGACGAATGAGTACAGCGGTTTTCCCGGGCAGCTTCGATCCCGTGACTATCGGGCATCTCGATATTGTGAGGCGCGCCGCGCAGGTGTTTGACAAGGTCTACGTCGCGATACTCGACAATCCCGGCAAGGGAAGCGAATTCACCGTCGAGGAGCGTCTGGAGCTTATCAGGGACGCCATAAAGGATATCCCCAACGCAGTCGCGGACGCGAGCTCCGGCCTTCTTGTCGACTACTGCCGCAGCGTCGGCGCGAACGTCATAATAAGGGGCCTGAGGAACGGCTCCGACGTCGAGTATGAGGCAATGCTCGAAGCGGTCAACACGCGCATAGCTCCCGAGATATCGACGCTTTATCTCATCTCGAAGGGCGAGCACGCGCACATAAGCTCCAGCCTTGTAAGGCAGCTTATCAAAATCGGAATTGGCATTGATGGACTTGTACCGAATGCTGATCATATAATACTAAGGAGAGAGTGAATATGGCAAAGAACACGGATCCCAATGTAGTCCTGAGTCTTGAAAAGATCAACGAACTTGAGGAGATCATCGAATCCAGCCCCGCGCCCCGCTTCGGCGGCAACACCGACAGGCGCATAGTCGACATCGATGAGATCTATAACCTCCTCGGCGACCTGAAGGTCACCATCCCCGAGGACGTCCGCAAGGCCGACAGCATCATTTCCGACGCGAAGAACATCACCTCCAAGGCGGAAAACTACGCTGCGGAGCTTGTCGACAACGCTCAGGCGAGGGCTGACGCCATCGTCAGCGAGGCGGAGACCAAGAAGAACAATATCATCACCACCGCGGAGGCGAACGCCAGCAGCATCGTCGCCGAGGCTGAGGCAAAGCGCGAGGAGCTCATCGACGAGCACTCCATCATGGCCGAGGCAGAGCGCCGTGCGAACCTCCTGGAGCGCAAGGCGGAGTACAACGCCAAGAAGGTCTACGACAACGCGAAGACCTACGCCGACGGCGTTCTGGGCTCCCTCATGCAGTTCCTTGAGGATTATTACGAGGTTGTCGAGATCAACCGCAAGGATCTCGGCGTAGTGCCCAAGCCCGATTTCAACGATTCCCCCGAGGAGGCGAAAGCCAAGGAGGAGGAAGCCGAAAAGGCAAAGGCCGCCGAAGAAGAGGAAGGCACCGGAGGATTCTTCGGCCTCTTCAAGCGCAAGAAAAAGAATGAGGATGAGGAGATCGACGAGGACGAGTGATCTCTGCGTGATCTTTGTTGATTCTTGCCCGCCGTCAGGCGGGCTTTCTTTATTTCCGCCTGATGGTCCTCACAAGTATCGCCGACGCTGCCATCGTGAAGAACGCTGTAGCGGAAAAGCATACGACGGCGGCTGAACGCTCCGCTGCGGCGCGCATGCCTCCGCGCGTCAGCTCCTGCGCTCCGCTTCCGAACGAAGCCGCGCTCCCCGAGAACAACGGATAGACCAGCAGGAATATGAGGGAGGATACGGCTCCCAAAGCGAGCTTCATCGGAAAATAAACTCCGGCGGACAGCTCCGGGAAAATCATCCTGGACTGTATGAAAATGCACACGCCGCCGAAGGAGAGCAGGAAAGCGCAAAGGCAGAGCGACGGTTTGACCGGATCCGCGCAAAGCAGCTCAACGCCGTTCGTCATCTCGAGAAGGCCCGTCATCACGCTTCCGCAGACAGGCGGAACGGATGAGAAAACTCCCGCAGCCAGCATGACGGAGTGGACCACGCGAAAGAATACGATTGTGCCGCCCACGCGCATGGAGGTAGTCACGGCGTCGGAGACGGAACGGGAGAACAAAGAAAAAGGTCCGCTGCTCCGAAAGGACGACTCCATGCCTGCGGACTTCACGGACGGCTTAATAAATAGGCCGGATAGTGACGCGGCGAGAAGCGGCGGTATGTAGTGCGAAATGGCGAAAGCCCAGGCGAGCCGCCTCTGCCCGAGAAAGCCGGATGCGAGGGTCGATACGATGAACACGGGCCCGGTCTGATTGAGCACGGCGCAGAGCAGGGATGACCCGCGCCGACTCAATTCACCTCTTTCGTAAAAGCCCCGGCATAACAGCGCGGCGGACGGGGTCCCGCATATCGCGGTCATTACGGAGCAGCAGCAAAAAACGAGCGCTCCGCCGCTCCTTTTGAGCTTCGGCGTGATCCCCGCGCCGGTCATATAATGCGCGCAGACGAAGAACGGGAAAAGGGAGGGGAGCACGTTCAGCGCAAACAGCCGCAGCCCGTCCGCGGCTCCGGCGCAGGCGGCCCCGCTGAACGGTATGAGCATAAGCGCCGTAATGAGCATGAGTACAAAAAAGGCATATCCCATGCTGCAGGATATGCCCCGTTCGTTACGGATAATGACTATCGGACGATCAGCCGAAAAGAACTGTCGTCACATGCGGACTTGTCGTACGGTTGGCCGACGGCCCGGATGCTGTGCGCTCTGGAGGAAATACGCTCTATCATCTTTGCAAGCGGGGGGAGATCTTCCCTGTCGGACGCCTTTATTATGACGGGTATGCGCGAGCCGTTCGCGAGCCTTTCGAGGAGATCCTCCGAGCCCTTCCTGACCGCGAGCACCCTTGCGTAGAGAGCGCTTCCGTCCTCTGCGGCGGCGTCCTGCAGCTCCTTCGTGACGCCAAGCAGCGCGTTCATCGCGATCCTCTTAAGTCTCGCCATCGTGTAACGCTTCGACTTGACCGCACGCAGCATTTCGTCTGCATCGCTCGCGTTCATGCTCTCGCGCAGGAACAGGTTTTCAAGCCCCTCGCCGACCTCGGGAACGTCCATTATCTCTTCGCGGCTCATTGTGCGGAGCTTTGCCAATACCGCGTCGGAAAGGCCGGCCGCGGTCGCGGGGAACCTTCCCTCGCGCATGAGGGCCGAAACTCCGTCGAGCACGTTCCGCGGCAGCGCCTTGTTGAGCTCGTCGAACACCGCGGGGCTCATCCTCGTCTCCGCGCCGTATCGGGAAAGCGCTGACCTTATAGCCATGGCGGAGCTGTATTCCGAAGCCAATTCACTGCTCAAATAGCCGCCGCCCTCGCGCTTGACCGCCAGAAGCTCCGTATCGGGACAGTACTTTTCGGCCGCTCTTATGTACTCGACCGCAAGAATATCGTTGGGGGACAGGTCGGAACCGGAGGTCTCAGCCACGGCACGCGGGTAGGACTTGCCCTCGTTCAGGGCTTCTGCAAGCGTCTCGTGGTCGGGGATACTGTCTGCCGCCAGCTTCAACTTTTCCATGCTGCCCGTCTCGCTGCCGAAGGACAGCACGTCCGCAAGGCCCGCTCCGGCGAGTATCCTCACCGCGCCTTTCGCGAATCGCTCCGCGCAGGACAGCGCGAACACGTCGGGCAGCTCGATCACGATATCCGCACCGTTCGTCACGGCCCATTCAGCCCGCGTGAACTTGTCGGCGCAGGCGGGCTCGCCGCGCTGGACGAAACTGCCGCTCATCACGACGGCGATCCTGTCCGCCCGAGCGAGGCGCCTCGTCTCCTCGATATGATATTTATGCCCGTTGTGGAACGGATTGTACTCCGCCGCAATGCCCGCGATCCTCATAAAAACCTCAAATTATATTATTTTGATAGTGCCAAAACCCATTCACATATGTTATAATCTAATTTGATGTGACCGTCAACTATTTTTCGGAAGGAGATATAAAAAATGTCGGTTATTGACAGCATTAAGGCCAAGGCCAGGAGCGAGAAGAAGCACATACTTCTTCCCGAAGGTACCGAGGAGCGCACCGTTCAGGCGGCTCAGCGCATTATCGAAGAGGGCATCGCGGACATTTCCCTCATGGGCAATGAGGATGAGATCCGCGCCGTTGCCGAAAAGTTCAATGTGGACCTTTCCGGCGTAGGTATCATCGATCCCGTCAATTCCCCCGATTTCAACACATACGTCGAGCGCTTCTATGAGATGCGCAAGGCCAAGGGCGTCGATATGGAGAAGGCAAACAAGATGATGCATGATCCGCTCTTCTTCGCCTGCATGATGATCAAGGACGGCAAGGCCGACGGTATGGTAGCCGGCGCTATCAACACCACGGGCAACACCCTCCGTCCCGGCCTCCAGATAATCAAGATGGCCCCGGGCATCAGCACCGTATCCTCCTGCTTCATTATGGAGATCCCCAACAAGGCGTACGGTGACGACGGCGTTATGGTATTCGCCGACTGCGCTGTCAACATCGATCCCACCGCGGAGCAGCTTGCCGCTATCGCCGTATCCTCCGCCGAGAGCGCGAAGAACCTCGTCGGTATCGATCCCAGGGTAGCGATGCTCAGCTTCTCCACCAAGGGCTCCGCAAAGCATGAGAACGTCGACAAGGTCGTCGCCGCTACCGCCATGGTAAAGGAACTGGCTCCCGACCTCATGATCGACGGCGAGCTCCAGGCCGACGCCGCTCTCGTTGAGAAGGTCGGTCAGCTCAAGTCCCCGGGCAGTCCCGTTGCCGGCAAGGCGAACGTACTCGTCTTCCCGGATCTCCAGGCGGGCAACATCGGCTATAAGCTCGTTCAGCGTCTTGCGGGCGCTACGGCTGTCGGCCCCATCTGCCAGGGATTCGCAAAGCCCATCAACGACCTGTCCCGCGGCTGCAGCATCGAGGACGTAGTCTCCGTTGTAGCCATCACCGCCGTTCAGGCGCAGAACCTCTGATAAGGAGCATGAAATGAAGATACTGGTCATCAACGCGGGAAGCTCTTCCCTTAAGTATCAGCTCATCGACGTCGACAGCGGCGACGTTATCGCAAAGGGTCTTTGCGAGCGCATCGGCATCGAGAACAGCAAGCTCACCTACAAGCCCACGGGCAAGGAGCCCTATGAGCTCGTCAGCAATATGAAGGACCATACCGACGCCATCAAGCTCGTGCTCGACGCTCTCGTCGATCCCGAACGCGGCGTCATCAAGTCCATGAGCGAGATCGACGCAGTCGGTCATCGCGTAGTGCACGGCGGCGAGAGGTTCGCGAAGTCCGTTCTCCTTACTCCAGAAGTCATCAAGGAGATCGAGGATCTTTCCGAGCTCGCTCCTCTCCACAACCCCGCCAACATCATGGGCATCAACGCCTGCAAGGCGATAATGCCCGATACCCCGATGGTCGCCGTGTTCGACACCGCCTTCCATCAGACCATGCCCGAGCACGCCTTCCTTTACGGCCTGCCCTATGAGGCGTACACCGACCTTAAGGTCCGCCGCTACGGCTTCCACGGCACGAGCCACGCCTACGTCACCGGCCGCGCGCTCACCTATCTCGACAAGCCCGCGAGCGATACCAAGATCATCACCTGCCATCTGGGCAACGGTTCCTCCGTATCCGCGGTAAAGGGCGGCAAGTGCATAGATACCTCGATGGGCTTCACTCCTCTTGAGGGTCTGCCCATGGGCACCCGCTGCGGCGATATGGACCCCGCGATCGTGGCCTACCTCATGAAGAAGCTCGATCTCGACAGGAACGGCATCGATACCTACATGAACAAGAAGAGCGGTATGCTCGGCATCTCCGGCGTATCCAGCGACTTCCGCGATCTGGGCGAGGCCGCGAAGCAGGGCAACAAGCGCGCCGCAATCGCGCTTGAGACCTTCGCCTATAAGGTAAAGAAGTACATCGGCGCTTATGCCGCCGCGCTGAACGGCGTCGACGCCATCGTATTCACCGCCGGCGTTGGCGAGAACGACCGCGCAATGCGCGCCAACATCATGAAGGACATGGAGTATCTCGGCGTCGTATTCGACGAGGACTACAACATGAGCTGCCCCCGCGGAAGCGAGCAGGTCATCTCCAAGCCCGAGAGCCGCGTCAAGGTCATCGTTATCCCCACCGACGAGGAAATGATGATCGCAAAGGACACCGCGAACATCGTAAGGTCGTATAATTGACGGTAATCGTTCAACAGCAAAAGCAAATATATTTGCTTTTGCTGTTGACATTCTATATGCGAACGCTTAAAATGTATAAGGTTGTCCTGTAGAATCCGTATACTGTGGAGAAAGCATAGTGGAACTGAACGTTGCAGCCGAGTTGAAGCTTGCGGGCACTGTCGGGCATGCCGAACTAACGGGATGCTTTGACGATCTGGAGCTTAACGGCAGAAGGATCGTGCTTACAGAGCCGGTGCGCGTCGATGTGAACTATTCCTTCGACGGAGAGGGATTCACTCTCGGCGGCACATTGAGCTCCGCGGTGCTCATGAACTGCACGAAGTGCAACGACGAATTCACGGAAGCGTTCTCCGTCGACTTCTCGGAAAGATTCCTGAGGGTCGGGGAAGCGGAAGCGGAGGAGCTCGATTGCTACTCTTACACCGGGGACGTGCTCGTCCTCGATAAGATGGTATCGGATCTCGTCCTGCTCAACGCTCCGATGTACGGATTATGCAGACCCGGCTGCAAAGGGCTTTGTCCCGTTTGCGGCACAAACTTAAACAATACGCAGTGCTCTTGCACGCCTCCCGAAGACGACAATCCGTTTGCCGCTCTGAAGGGGCTCAAAGAACTGTTGAAGGATGATTAGGAGGATAAGACTATGGCAGTCCCGAAAAGGAAAACATCTAAGGCAAGGCGTGATCAGCGTCGTGCTAACTGGAAGATCAGCGCGCCCGCACTCGTAGAGTGCCCTCAGTGCCACGCGAAGAAGCTTGCCCACAGGGTTTGCAAGAGCTGCGGTTACTATGACGGTGAGCAGATCATCGCCATGGACAAAGACGAGAAGTAAGCTATCTTTTCTTTGGAGTTGAGCGGATAGGGTACCGTAAAAAGTACCCTTCTTTGCTTGGATCTATCCGGCGCGTGTTCCGAATATATAAAGGGCATCCGAAAAATCGTTGTTGACATTTTTTGAAATTGCCTGTATAATAGAGCCCGTCGCAAATAACGGACGCTAACGGGGTGTGGCGCAGTCTGGTAGCGCACGTGCTTTGGGAGCATGGGGCCGGAAGTTCAAATCTTCTCACCCCGACCATTTTGTGGCCTCGTGGTCAAGCGGTCAAGACACCGCCCTTTCACGGCGGTAACAGGAGTTCGATTCTCCTCGAGGTCACCATTTTAAGGGCCTTTAGCTCAGTTGGTCAGAGCGGTCGGCTCATAACCGATTGGTCCGGGGTTCGAGTCCCTGAAGGCCCACCAACAACTTAATAACGCGGCCCGGTAGTTCAGTTGGTTAGAATGCCAGCCTGTCACGCTGGAGGTCAGGGGTTCGAGCCCCCTTCGGGT
>JAFZRT010000006.1 GCA_017619735.1 Clostridia bacterium | reverse complement strand
GCGGCAATCTGATCCTGAACACCGTGTTCCGCACGGCCGATATCTATCCGGGCTGCGTGAGCGGAACACTGTGGTTTTCGCTCCGCGAAAGCCGCTGTTCGAATCTTCTGCTTCTATGATATAAACAAGGGGACGCCTCTTGGCGTCCCCTGTTTATTTGGTAGCGGCAATCTGATTCGAACAGATGACACTCCGGGTATGAACCGAATGCTCTAGCCAGCTGAGCTATGCCGCCAATGGTTGCGGGGGAAGGATTCGAACCAACGACCTTCGGATTATGAGCCCGACGAGCTACCTGCTGCTCCACCCCGCGGTGTTGCTGCGTTCAACAGCATTGTTTATTATATCAAAGCGCATGGCCCATGTCAAGCGTTTTTGCAATATATTTTGTGCTCCGAACGCAGTTTTTATGCCTTATTCCGCCTGTTCCTCCGCGGGAGCGCCCTTTTTCTTTCTCTTGCCGGGCTTGACGAGGAGTATGAACGCGGTGAGTATGGCAAGGTACGCGGCCGCGATGCCCGCCACTATGTAGCAGAGCGTATCGGATTTGGCCGCGGTCGTGACGAGTATCAGCACCGGCGCGCCGAAGAGTATGCCGTAGCTGGAGCCCAGAACGAGGTTGTTCGCGGCGGGGGTGTTGAACTCCGGGTCGATCTCGCGCAGCAGCAGTATGCCGGAACCTATGGTGCCCGTCATCATGCCGTACATGGAGATGAGCCCCTCATAGTAATACCCCTTGTAGAGCCGGCGGCTGAGCCATCTGAGATACAGCCATGTCGTGATCCCGCCGAGCACGGCCATCAGCGCGAAGGGCACCCACAGGCCGGTGAGATCCTCCGGGTCGATGCACGCTATGCCCGCGACTATCATCAGGTCGAAGAAGAAGCCGGAAAGGCGGTTGAGCAGGTAGTTGTTCTGATACCTGCGCTTCATTATCCCGCGCTTTTCGGCTGCGCCGAGGAGCGTCTTTGTCAGCATGGCTATCGCCGCGCCGATGATGAAGTTGAAGCCCCAGAGCATGGAGTTGAGCAAACTCGCGAGGCCGGGCGCCCATTTGTCGAGCGCTGAGGTCAGACCCTTCGTGACGAGGTACGTCACGAGATACACGAGCAGAACGAAGCCCATCTGCACGGAGAGCTTGTCTATGGAGTCGGAAACGGGTATCTCGTTCTTCTCCTGGAAATACTCGACGGAGAGCTCGTCGACCTTGCCCGTTATGTTGCGGGCGGAGTCGAGCTTGTTCCGCTTCTTCCAGTAATTCAGCACCGCCACGCCGACCGTGCAGGCGACGATGTAGCCCGCCGCGGCAATTGCGAGGCCGAAGCTCCTTCCTCCGGCAAAGCCGAGCGTTTCGTACGTCATGCCGATATTGTTCGCCTGACCGGGGCCCTGACCGTAGCCCATGGGGAGCAGAAGGCCAGCCGCCTTGAACAGGTCTGGCTTGAAGAAGAGCGCGATGCCTATCGTGACGGCAAGGCCGGTGAGACCCTGCACGAGGTAAGAGCCGACGATGAGCGCGCCGGATCTCGCTCCGACGGCCCTCTCGCCCTCCGCGCCCTTCGTGTCGATCACGCGCAGTGACATCGCGATAAAGCCGAGCGCTATGCAGTGATAGACCACTGTGTCGAGGAGCTCGATGTTGAACAGGTCTCTGATGCCGAAGCATTTGTCGAGCACGATCTTTATCGCGAGCATGAGGAAGCCCGCGATGACCGAAACGGGCATGAGGCTCTTCCTGACGAAGGGGATCTGCCGCCTCAGCATGTTGGCGAAGAGCATGAGCCCGGCTATCATGCCGAGCTGGATTATCGCGCTCCAAACGCCGCTCGTTGCGTAGAATATGCTCTTGGCCTCCGCCTCAAGCAGCACCGGTGAAAAGAAAAACATACCTTTTCCTGCCTTTCCCGGCCGTTAAGCCGGTCTTTCGGGGGATACCTCCCCGCCGTGCCCGAACGCCTCCCACGCCGTGATGAACGGCCGGAGTACGCCGCGCGGGCTTTTGATCTCATAATAGCCGTCGCCCGTTGTGAACAGCAGACGGTCGGTCTTTACCATTGCCATATCGGATATCTCGGAATACGGGAGCCGCGTTTCGCCGAGCCGTATCGCCGCCGAGCCGCCGGGGAGCTCGAGAGCGTACGCGCATTTTTTCTTCGCGCCGCCGACCCTCGTCAGATACCCCTCCCCGCGGGATATGCCGCGGACGTCCCTTATCGCCGTTTTCTGCCACTCGTCCCATTCGGCGACCGTCCGGAACCCGCCGCCAGAAAGGAAGCCGTATTCGTCGACCTCCCATTCATGATGACAGCCGGTGCAGACGAGCTTGTTGTTTTCGGAGCTCATGCAGAATGCGCCGCCGCATTCGGGGCATATGAACAGCGCGCGTTCGAGGCCGGCTGCGCGCTTGTTCGACCTGTAGGGGACGCGCTCCGCCTCCTGCCTCGTCCACGCGTTCTCGTAAATGTCGCGGTCGATGGCGGCGGTGACCTCCTCCGCCGTCATGGCTTTAAGCTCGCTCACGCCGTAGACGTGCACCGGCGCTCCGTGCATGCGGCCTATCCTCGCCTTTTTGGCCCAGCGGGGCTTGGTGAGATAGCCGCCCTCTATGCGGAACGTGACAAGCGGCACGCCCGCCGCCTTCGCGAGCTTCCCCGTCGCGGGGAACACGGGCTTCGTTATGCCGTTCCATGTGCAGTCGCCCTCGGCGAAGAGCGCGACGGGCTCCCCCGCACGGAGCCGTTTCAGGCAGTTCTTGACGGTCGACGCGCCGGAGGCCGCCTTGCTGCGGGGAATCGGGTCGAGGAGCTTGACGATCAGCTTGGATATCATCCCCAGTCGGAATATGTGCTCGCTCGCGACGAAGCTCAGCGGGGCGCGCTTGTGCGCGAGGCCGAGAAAGAACGGGTCGCTGTTGGTGACGTGATTCGATATCACGAGGCAGGGGCCGTCGGCCTCGATCTGCTCGCAAGTGTAGCGGAATCGGCGCGCGAAAAGGCCTTCCGCCGCCCACTGAAGAAAGCGCCAGAAGCCCGTCCGCCTGTCCTTATAGTCTCCCCCCGTCATGGACCTTACTCGTCCTCTTCTCCGCCTTCGGGCATCTCCCGCTTGCCGCCGAGAACTCCGCCCAGTATCGAGCCCAACAGGCTGCCGCCGGAATTGCCGGAGCCGCCTCCTCCAAGGAGCGAGCCCAGCAGACTGCCGCCGGAATTGCCGTTATTGCTGCTGTTATTGTTGTTCGAGGAGCCGCCGCCGAGCAGCGTGCTCAAAAAGCTGCTGCCGCCGGAATTGCCTCCGCCGCCAAGGAGCGAGCCCAGGAGATTGCCGCCCGCGCCGCCCAGCACGTTCGTCAGAAGGCTGCCGGACGTCTCCGCGCCCTCCTTAAGGAGCTCGGTCACGGATTCCTTGGTCTTGTCGTCGGCCGCGCGATAGAGCTTGATTATGTTCTTCTCCTGTGCGGTGAGCTTGAGCACGCCCGAGGAGGACGAGGTCTGCTGGGAGGACGAACCGCCCTTAGCCGCCTCCAGCAGGGATTTCTGCGTGACGCCCGTGGCCTTGGCGATCTGCTTGAGCTGATCGTCCGTCAGCTGCTTTTCGCCCCTTTCGGCCTTGGAGATATCCGCTGCCGTGCATCCCGTCACCTTTTTCGCGAGCTGTTCCTGAGTGAAGCCCGCCTTTGTCCTCGCTTCCTTTATGAGCGTTCCGACCTTCTTTGAAGCCATACGATCCGCCTCCTTTGGCTTTTGTTTGCAATATTATATCATATCTAATTACGATATTAAAGACTTTCCCGATATATTTGCGTTTCCCCCTGTTATTTTCGCGCGGCGATGTTATAATGGAAGCAAATAACGCGGCGGGATATCGACATGGCATTTCAGAGACCCTTGAACAACACGGTAAAGGACATGACGCACGGCACTCCGTGGAAGCTCATATTGAGCTTTGCGGTGCCCGTGTTTTTGAGCCAGCTCTTCCAGCAGCTGTACAACACCGCGGACTCCCTCATAGTCGGCAAGTTCCTTGGCACGGATTCGCTCGCCGCGGTCAGCTCCTCCGGGAACCTTATTTTCCTTGTCACGAGCTTCTTCATAGGCGCCATGATGGGCGCGGGCATCACCATATCGAAATACTTCGGCGCGAACGAGCCGGACAAGGTCTCCCTCGCCGTGCATACTGAGCTTGCTCTGGCGATAGTCAGCGGCCTCGTTCTGACCGTCGTCGGCGTGATATTCACCCCGACCTTCCTGCGGTGGATGGACACCGACCCGGAGATAATGGACGAGGCGGTCAGCTATTTCCGCGTCTACTTCTCCGGCGCGCTCGCGATAGTGCTCTACAACGCCTTCAAATCCATTATGAACGCGGTCGGCGATTCGAAGCGCCCGCTCTATTACCTCGTATTCTCCTCACTGCTCAATATCGCTCTAGACCTGCTCTTCGTCGGCGTTTTCCACTTGGGCGTATGGTCGGCCGCGCTCGCGACCACTATCGCGCAGACGGCGAGCGTCGGGCTCTGCCTCGTGCAGTTCATGAAGAAGGACAATATCTACAGCATCGAGCTCAAAAAGCTCCGCTTCAACGGGCCCATACTGCGCGAGATACTGCGCTACGGTCTGCCCGCGGGCGTGCAGAACTCGGTCATCGGCTTCGCCAACGTCATAGTGCAGAAGAACATCAACCATTTCCTGAAGCTCGCAACGGCGGCATACGGCTCCTATTCGAAGATAGAGGGCTTCGCCTTCCTGCCCATCAACTCGTTCACGATGGCGCTGACGACGTTCGTCGGTCAGAACCTCGGCGCGGGCGAGTACGAGCGTGCGAAGCGCGGCTCGCGGTTCGGAATAATCTCCGCGGTGATACTGGCGGAAGTCATAGGTCTTATCATATGGATATTCGCGCCGGTGTTCATCGGCTGCTTCTCGAAGGATCCCGGCGTTATCGAATTGGGCGTCCGGCAGGCGCGGACGGAGGCGTTCTTCTACTGCCTGCTGGCGTTCAGTCACGCTGTGGCGGCGGTCTGCCGCGGCGCGGGCAAGGCGGTCGTGCCGATGTCGGTAATGCTCGCCATATGGTGCGTGCTGCGCGTGACGTACATAGAGCTCATGATGCACTTCATCTGCGAGATACAGTACATCTACTGGGCGTATCCCATCACATGGGGCATTTCGAGCGTGATATTCCTCTGCTATTACCTGTTCTCCGACTGGGTGCACGGGTTCGAAAGGAAGCCGGGCGCGCGGGCTGCATGACCGCGCGCCGTTCCCGCTGCGCGCGGCCGCGGAACAGCGAGGGGGACCGCTCTATCGACTGCCGCAGTATCTGCGGCTATTTTTATTTTTTATATCGATGCAACCTGCCTTCGTTTTTTGCGTCTTATTAAGTGAAGGCGCCCGAAACAAGGGGAAAGGAGAAAACGCCATGACAGACAGCGAGCTGATCGAGCTGCTTTTCGCAAGGGACGAAGCGGCGATATCGGGTATCGAACAAAGCTACGGGGCATACATGCTTAAGATAGCAATGAACATCCTCGGCAGCCCCGAGGACGGCCGGGAGGCCGTGAACGACGTGCTGCTCAAGGTTTGGGACACCATCCCGCCTCTGCGCCCCGAAAGGCTTTCGGCCTATATCGCAAAGCTCGTCCGCAACAGCTCCATAAGCGCGTACCGCAAAATGAACAGCGCAAAGCGCCGCCTTTCGCAGTACGCCGTATCGCTGTCGGAAGCCGGCGAGGCGATACCCGACGCTTCGACTCCCGAAACGGCGGCCGAAGCGGGCGAGCTCAAGGAGCTTATCGACCGCTTCGTTTCCGGCCTTAACGCGGATGAGCGCGCGCTTTTCCTTGGCAGGTATTACTTCTTCGATCCCCTGAAGGATGCCGCGGCATATACCGGCATGAGCGTTTCGAAGGCGAAGAGCATGCTCCGCCGGCTCCGCCTCCGCCTGAAAGCATTTCTTGAGAAGGAAGGTTATCCCGTATGAAGAACGAAGATATAATCGACGCCCTTGAAGGCGTTTCCGAAGAATACGTTGACGAGGTCGCGGCTCTGCGTCAAAGGGCTGCAGCGTCACGAAGGAGCGCGGCTCGGTGGATCGCCGCCGCGGCGTGCCTCGTGTTGGCGGCGGGCGCCGCGTTCGCTGTGAAGAGCGCGCTCGGCAGAGGCAGGGATCCCTACCAGGCGTCGGCGACTCCCGTCCCGGCGATCACCGACCACGCAGAAACGGTCGCTCCGAAGCCCACGGAGTTTATCAGCGAGCCTCCCCGTTCCATCTATGCCGGATCGTATGCGGATCTCTCCGATATGTTCGGGACGGCTCTCACCCTGACGGACGCGGAATACGCGGAGATGCTCATGGACGGCTCCGACGGGCACTCTCTTATTATGAACGGCATAGATTCGCGGGAGGATATGCTTGACGTGATGGAGCTTTTGAAGAACGTGCCCCTTCCCCGCTCGGATATGTTCGAGCTCATGTGGTTCAACTATTACATATTCGGGAATTGGGAGAACTCCGACAGGTATGCAGACTTTATAATGAAGAGCAGGGAGAACAACGGCGATTACTGCCGCATCACGATATGGATCGACGGTGAGCTCTCCTCGTACGACGGGTGGCTCGCATGGTATGCGCGGGAGGGCGTGACGCCGGATCATCCTTCCGTTTACGAATTCCCCGAGTTCACGCGCATTCTTCGCGCCCCGGACACGGAGGACGCCCCCGAAAGCTCCACGCGGATCCGCAGCTCGTTCGTCGGCGAACGCGGCGCGTATGCGGTCGATATCCGCCTGAGCTCCACCAATACGGAGTGGGCTCATCCCGTTGAGGAATACGTCCGCTCGTTCACATTCGGCACGTTTGCGGATCTCATCCCCGGGGCGTAAAAAAGTGCTTGCAATTCCGTTTCCGGTGTGTTATACTTCACGCAATATTTGCGATGAAGGGAACAAGTAGGTCCGTTTCTTCTTCAAAGAGAGCGCCCGGTCGGTGCGAGGGCGTGAAAAGAGCGAACGCGAATACATCCCGGAGCAGCCGTCCGAAAGGGGATCCCGAGTAGGCGCGGCCGGGCGGGCCCGTTACAGCCTTCCGATGAGGGAGCTTATGCTCCGAATCGGGGTGGTACCACGGTATTCTATCGTCCCCGTTTCCGTAAGGAAGCGGGGATTTATAATTTGAAAGGAACGATACTATGAAGATCTACGACGAACTCAAGGCCCGAGGCCTCATCGCCCAGGTCACCAACGAAGAGGAGATCGAGAAGCTCGTCAACGCGGGCGAGGCGAAGTTCTACATCGGCTTCGACTGCACTGCGGACAGCCTGACCGCCGGTCATTTCATGGCGCTGACGCTCATGAAGCGTCTGCAGATGGCGGGCAACAAGCCCATCGCGCTGATCGGCGGAGGCACGACCATGATAGGCGACCCCTCCGGAAGGACCGACATGCGCAAGATGCTGACGAGGGAGGATATCGATCACAACGCCGAGTGCTTCAAGCGTCAGATGGAGCGCTTTATCGAGTTCGGCCCGGGCAAGGCCGAGATGGTCAACAACGCCGACTGGCTCCTGAACCTCAACTACGTCGAGCTCCTGCGCGAGGTCGGCGCGTGCTTCTCCGTGAACAACATGCTCCGCGCCGAGTGCTACAAGCAGCGCATGGAGAAGGGGCTTTCCTTCCTTGAGTTCAACTATATGATAATGCAGTCTTACGACTTCTACTGGCTGTTCAAGAACAAGGGCGTCAATCTGCAGTTCGGCGGCGACGACCAGTGGTCGAACATGCTCGGCGGCACGGAGCTCATCCGCAGGAAGCTGGGCGAGGACGCGCACGCGATGACGATCACGCTGCTCACCGATTCGCAGGGCAAGAAGATGGGCAAGACCGCCGGCAACGCCGTATGGCTCGACCCCAACAAGACAACGCCGTTCGAGTTCTTCCAGTACTGGCGCAACGTCGGCGACGCGGACGTAATGAAGTGCATCCGCATGCTCACCTTCATCCCCATCGAGCAGATCGAGGAGATCGAAAAATGGGATCCCTCCCGCATCAACGAGAAGAAGGAGCTCCTTGCATACGAGCTCACCGCGCTCGTCCACGGCAAGGGGGAGGCGGATAAAGCGAAGGAGGCCAGCCACGCGCTCTTTTCGGGCGGCGGCGACGATTCCAACATGCCCACGACCGAGCTCGATATCCCCGACGAGGGCATAAACGTGATCGACCTCATGGTGGCCTGCTCTCTTGCCGCGTCGAAGGGCGAGGCGAGACGCCTCATCCAGCAGGGCGGCGTCGCCGTCGACGGCGAGAAGGTCGCCGATATCGGCCTCGTCATCGAGAAGGCGCGCTTTACGGAGGGCGTCAAGATCCGTAAGGGCAAAAAGATATTCCACAAGGCCGTGGCGAAATAATGCGAAAAGAAAGAAGGCCTCCGTCAGGAGGCCTTCTTTATCGTTCATCATTCGGGCACGGCCGTGAGATCCAGCAGTCTGAACTCCGATCCATCCTGCACGAGGGCGTAGACATGGCCGTCGTCCCCCATGCACATTGCGTAGAAATCGCCCGGCTCCAGCTTTTCCGTCCGCGATACGACCCTGCCGTTTGGAGCTATCGCAAACGCCATGCGGGGATAGGGCTCCTCCTCCGCCTTCGTGTACGCGCATATCATGAGCGCGCCGTCATCCCGGACGCCGAGCAGCTTTTCCGCCCGCCATTCGTCCAGGTCGACGTTCCATGCCTTTTTCGTCTCGTTCGAGCGCAGTCGGCCGAAGCCCAGCCACATGCCGGAGAAGCCGTATGCGTCCTGCTCCGTGAACGTGCCGGAGCCCGGGTCGTAGGCGTAGGAGCTGACGCTGCCGGTCGGGCCGGCTATGACGCAGATGAGAAGTCCGTCCCGCTCGTACGCGCCTATGACCCTGCCGTCGCCGTAGAATACGCTTTCATACTCGTCCTTCGAATCCCCGATCGCCTTGAGAGGCAGCAGGGACTTTTTAACGAGCTCTCCCGTCGCCCTGTCAAAGACCTTGACCCAGCCGTAAAGGTCGAGCACGTACAGCTTCGAGCCTCCGACGATCAGCCGGTCGGGCCAGCTTTCACGGTCGAAGAACTCGCCGATGCGGATCGTGCCGCGGTATTCGCCGTCAATGCCGAAGCGGAGTATGTTGTTTGCGGCGGAATTGAGTATGAACAATTCGCCCCCGCTGACGCAGATATCCGAAGGTCTCTTCGGCATGCCCCTTTCCATGGCGAGCATAATCGCGCCTTCGCCCTCCGCAAACAGCAGGAACGAGGCGGTCTTGACCGTCTCCGTGACGGGGACTTTCCTGTCCGCGCACCCGCGGAGCTTGGGCAGCGCGATCGCCGCCGCGGCGATTATAAGCGCAGCGAGTATCAGCACGCCTATTCGCAGGAACAGCCTTTTGCGTTCCCTCGGGCGGGCCTCCTTTACGAATTCGGGGTCGAAATCCCCCATTATATCCATCATGTTGTTCTTGTTCATTTCGAAATGCCTTCCCTTTCAAGACGTTCGGAAAGCTTTGCGCGCAGCCTTGACAGGAGCATCCTAACGGCGGCGGGGGTCATGAAATGCTCCCGCGCTATCTCCTCCGCGCTCATGAGGTACCAATACCTCTGCACGAATATCATCCTCTTCTTCTTCGGCAGCTCGGACAAAAACGCGTTTACCGCGGCGGAGGTCTCCCGCATTTCCGCCTGCTCCTCCGGCCCCGCGTCCCCGCTCGGTACGAGCTCGGCTATCTCGTCGAGCACGGCCTCGTACTCTCCGCCGCCGCGCTTCGCCCTTGCGTTATGCCTCGCGCGGTCGAGCGCCGCATTGCGGCAGAGGCGGCCGATGTACGAGGAGAAGCTCTTGGGTCTGGCCGGGGGGATGCTGTTCCACGCCGTGAGGAGCGCGTCGGATACCGCCTCCTCCGCGTCGCGCGGGTCGCTCAGTATGCGGCGCGCGATACTGCGGCAGTAATCCCCGTACTTCCGTTGAGTCTCCGCTATGGCCTGCTCGTTCCTGTCGAAGAAGAGCGCCGTTATGTCGCTGTCGCTCATGCAAAGCTCCTTTCACCCGTAAAGACGATAAACGGGGCGGGAGTGTAACGCTTTTTCACAAAAGGGATATTATTAAGGTCCATCGCTCCGGTCGCCCGGGGCCATGGACCCGACGGATAATGCTTGCATCTCATTTCAAGCCGTTCGCCACGGCGACCGCGGCGGCGACGGTCAGCTCGCCCTTCGAATCGACCTGATGATCGACGCAGGCGGCGCGCACCCTCTCCCGCGGGAGGGAAACGCCGGCCTCCTCGAGCAGGGTCTGCACCATGTCCGCAAAGGCGTCGAGCCGGGGAGCGGGCAGCGAGACCCGCTTTGTGAAGCCCGCGCATTTCGTCTCCGCGGCCGCGGCCGTCAGGAGCACGTTGCCGGGTATCGCGCGAAGGGCGAAGCCCGATATCTCCGCGTCGTCGAGGGCGACCATGAACTTCAGCGGCTGATTCTTAAGCAGATCGAAGAGCGGCGCGAGCTCCGATATCTGCCTGCAGCCGGGGACGTAGACGAACCGCATCTCCGGCAGCTCGTCCGCGAGGGAGAAGAGCATGGTGGTCTTGCCCATGCCGCTTTCGCCCGTTATGAGCATGGGTTCCGCGCTGTTGCCGCGCATGAACTCTATAGCGTGATCGAGGCAGACGCGGTACTCCCTCTCCATGAGGGGGAACGCGGCGGCGAGCCGCATATCCTCCATGGGGAAGAGCGCCCCGCGGCGCCACATGAACATCCTTTCCTTGAGGAATATGCCCGTGCCGTAGGCGGTGAAGAAGTTCCACACGTCCTCCGCCATGCAGGACCAGTCGTTCTCGCTTTCGAGCAGGCGGTGGTACATCTCCTCCAGCGCCTCGTCGGCGGTCCAGCTGTCCCTGAGCTCCTCCTCGCCGTAGCCCCAGGAGGGCGCGCCTGCGGGCAGGAACGCGGGCAGGGCGGGCATGGGCTGGACGTTCTCCTCCTGTGCGGGACGGACGGCGCTGCCGCCCCACGCGGCCTCCGCGAGACGAGTCGCGGAATCCTTGTTCGGGCGGGCCTTCTGCTTGAGCTCCTTATAACGCTCCTGAATGAAGCGGTAGAGGGTCTCTCCGTCCAGTCCGCGCAGGCTGAACAGGACGTCCATATCCTCCTTCAGCCCGTCGTACAGTGCCTCGTCGAGGCGGTTCGAGGCGGCCATCCGCGCGAAGGGATGCGGCTCGAGCAGGAGCTTGTGCAGTATGAAGTCCTTCCACAGATCCCCGCTCACTCGGCGGTAATTGCCGCGCAGGAGCGCGCTCGTCATGCCGAAGCAGGCGTTCGCCGCCGTGCGGATATCGCCATCTATCACCGCCTCGCAGCAGCGCATCAGCTCGCGCAGGGGCTTCGATTCAAGCATGCCGCGCAGCACCGTCAGCCTCGGCAGGAGGGCCAGTACGGCCTCCGTGCCCTCGCTCCATGTCAGTTCGTGAAGATCGCGCATGTTACGCCTCCCGAAAACGCATTATTTCTGCTTTATTTATACCATAACGGGCGGGATCTATCAAGGTCCAAAGCCCAAAAACCGTATATGTTTTTTATTCGCTTGACATAGTTTCCCGTTGGGATATAATTGAATCAACGGTCAAATACTCAATTGGCGGAGCCATGCTCCGCAAAGGAAAAGGAGCTTAAGATCCAATGAGCGAAAACTGCACCCATGACTGCAGCACATGCAGCGAAAACTGCTCTTCACGCGATCCGAAGAGCCTCATCGAAAAGCCGCACGAGCTTTCCAGCGTGAAAAAGGTCATCGCCGTCATCAGCGGCAAGGGCGGCGTGGGCAAGTCCCTCGTCACCTCCCTTCTGGCGACGATAATGCAGCGCGCCGGCTTCAAGGCCGCCGTGCTCGACGCCGACCTTACCGGCCCGTCCATACCCCGGCTCTTCGGCATAGACGGTCAGTCCGCCGAGGGCGACGGATTCGGCATCTACCCCGTCAAGACCAAGACGGGCATCGACGTCATGTCCATCAACCTCCTGCTCGAAAACCCGTCCGATCCCGTCATCTGGCGCGGCCCGGTCATCGCGGGCACCGTCAAGCAGTTCTGGACGGAGGTCGTCTGGAAGGACGTTGATTTCATGTTCGTCGACATGCCTCCGGGAACGGGCGACGTTCCCCTCACCGTGTTCCAGTCCCTGCCCGTCGACGGCATTATCGTCGTCACCAGCCCGCAGGAGCTCGTCTCCATGATAGTCGAAAAGGCCGTGAAGATGGCCGGCATGATGAATATCCCCATACTCGGCATCGTCGAGAACATGAGCTATTTCGAGTGCCCCGACTGCCATGCGAAGCACAAGATCTACGGCGAGAGCCACGTTGAGGAGATCGCGAACACATACGGCATACTGAACGTGGCAAAGCTGCCCATCGATCCGAAGCTCGCCGCCGCCTGCGACGTCGGCCTCATAGAGCTCTTTGAGGGCAGCTGGCTCGACAAGCTCGCGCAGTCGCTCTGCGGGGAAGAGGTCAGGAATGGCTGAGCTCATCCGCACCGACAGGGCCGCTCTCGCGGTGAAGCTCCATCTCTCGGGCTATAACTGCGCGCAGGCGGTGCTCTGCGCCTTCGGCGACCTGATCGACGTTGACGAAAAACAGCTCAGGAGGGCCGCCTCCGCTCTCGGCGGCGGCCTTTCCGGCTCACACGAGAACGCCTGCGGCGCCGTTACCGGCATGCTGACCGCCTACGGCCTCATAAAGGGCTACGACGATATAGAGGATCTCGAGCTGAAAAAGCGCGTTTACGGCGACGGCCGCACGCTGATCGACCGCTTCCGGGAGGAGTTCGGCACGCTGACCTGCGGCGTGCTGAAGGACGAGGTCGCCCCGACCTACGCGAATAAGCCACACTACCTCGTCACGGAGGCGGCGCCCAAGCCCTGCTCCCAGTTCGTCGCCGCCGCAGCCGCGATACTCGACGGCTATCTTAAGGAAAACGACTGATCGCAAATAGGTCTGCCCATGCTCAATTCCACACCCGCAATGGCCGGATGGTTCGGCTACCCGTTGGAACTCGACGAACGCCTTCGTCTTATTTCGGAGGCGGGCTTCAGGTCAGTCCTTTTATGGTGGGCGGTCGAATCCGCATTCGAGCCCTCCATCCCGCACAAGGTCGAAACGGCTCACAGGCACGGCCTCGACGTGGAAAACGCGCATCTGCAGTTTGCCCGGATGAACACCCTCTGGGAGGACGGCATAGACGGAGAGAGCTACGCCAACGAGCTGATCGGCCTAGTCGCCTCCGCCGCGACGTACGGCGTGCCGACTCTCGTGGTGCATCTCACCCGCACTTCGACCCCGCCCGGGCCGAACGAGCTCGGCTATTCCCGCTTTATGCGCATGGTCGATACAGCGGAGAGGGTCGGCGTCGATCTCGCATTCGAGAACCTCAAACGCCCCGACCGGCTGTACGATTTCATGGCGCTGGCAAAGAGCCCCCGCATCGGCGTCTGCTTCGACGCGGGCCACAACCATTACGTCTGCCCCGAAAGGCGCGTCTGCCGCGACTTCGCGCCGTTTATCAAGGCCGTCCATCTGCACGACAATTTCGGGACTTCGGACGACCACCTCATCCCCTTTGACGGGAACGAGGATTGGGAGCTCGTGCGGCGGGAGATCATCGATTCCGCCTATACCGGCGCATGGTCGCTCGAGATAGAGCACGCGCTGACGGACAAGTTCGGAAAACAGCTCTCGCCGAACGATCCCTACGGCGATATGCCGCCCGAGGAATACCTTGCGCGCGCTTTCGCCGCGCATAAGCGGCTCACGGGAGGTTCGGTATGAAGAAGCTCAAAAAGGCCGCCGCGATCATAGCCGCCGTGCTTTTGCTCTTCGGCCTGCTGACGATAGCGCTGAACTTCATTTTCAACTACACGGGCTGGCTCTACAAGGAATACCTTTGCGAGCTCAAGAACTCCGTTTACGAGGAATACGGCATATCGGCCGAGGACGCTTCGAGAGTGCTCTCCCGCATGATGTATTACTCCACGGGCCGCGCGGACGACCTTGACGTGACCATCGTCGAAAACGGCGAGGAGGTCCCATTCTTCAACGAGAGCGAGCTTTCTCACATGCGCGACGTAAGGAAGCTCACAAGGACCGTCCTGTGGATGGGCGCGGTCAGCCTCGTGCTCGCGCTCGCCGCGATAGTGTTCCTGATCGTATCCCGTGACAGGGCCGCGCTCAGGACATTCGCGAAGGCGTATCTCATCGCGCTTGCCGCGGCGGTCGTTATCATCATCGCGCTCGCCGTATGGGTGCTCGTCGATTTCGACGGCTTCTGGACGACGTTCCACGTGGTGTTCCTCGATCTTGAAAGCTCCACGTTCGATCCCGCGGAGAGCCGCATGATCCGCATCTGCCCGGCGGAGCTGTTCGCCGATTTCGTCGGCATGCTCGGCAACATCATCGCGATACTCGCCGGCGCGGTCGGTATCGCGTGCGTCCTCTATCTGAGATTTACTAAGAAGAAAAATGCCTGATCACCGTGAAACAGCCCTTATAAAGGCGGCCGAATACCGCGAAAAGCAAGCACCGCTCATACTCGGGATCGAATCCTCGTGTGATGAGACGGCGGCTTCCGTCGTGCGCGCAGGAAGGGAGGTCTTATCCGCCTCCGTGCACACGCAGATACCCGTCCACCGCCTTTACGGCGGAGTGGTTCCGGAGATCGCCTCCCGCAGCCATACCGAAAGGATAGGCTCGGTCGTTCGCGACGCGCTCGATAAGGCGGGCGTAACGCTCGAAGAAATCGACGCGATCGCCGTAACGTACCGTCCGGGGCTCATCGGCGCGCTGCTCGTCGGCGTGAGCTACGCCAAGGGGCTCGCGTTCGCAGCTCAGAAGCCGCTCGTAGGCGTGGACCACATCACAGGTCATATCGCCGCGAACTATATCACATATCCCGAGCTCGAGCCGCCGTTCATGTGCATAGTCGCCTCCGGCGGGCACAGCCATATCGTGCGCGTGGACGGCTACACGGATTTCACGCTGATAGGCCGCACGCGCGACGACGCCGCGGGAGAGGCCTTCGATAAGGTCGCAAGAGCTATGGGCCTGCCCTACCCCGGCGGTCCGGAGCTTGAAAAGCTCGCGCGAGGCGGCGATCCCGAAGCGTTCCGCCTGCACACCGCGTTCAACGAGGGCGAGGGCTTCGATTTCTCCTTCTCCGGAATAAAGACCGCCGTCGTGAACATACTCCACAACGCCGAGCAGAAGGGCGAGGAGGTAAACAGGGCCGATCTCGCCGCCTCGTTCCAGAGGGCCGTCACCGACGCGCTGACGATCAAGTCAGTCCGTGCCGCGAGGGAATACGGCCTCGGCACGCTTGCGCTCGCGGGGGGCGTCTCCGCGAATACCGCCCTGCGGGACCGGCTGCAGAGGGAGTGCGAAAGGTACGGCATACGCTTCTGCCGCCCCGATATGCGCTACTGCACGGATAACGCCGCCATGATCGCCTGCCAGGGGCATTATGAGATAATGGCGCACGATCCCTCGCCGCTCTCCATCGACCCGAACGCGGCGTCCTTCCTGCAGATGATGTGACCCGCGCCGATAATATACCGACAAAAAGCATTTTTCGGGGTTGACAAAGCCGACCCCACGAATTATAATATCATTCGCAATCGATTTTCGCGGTCGTGGCGGAACAGGCAGACGCGTACGTTTGAGGGGCGTATGGGAGACCGTATGGGTTCAAGTCCCATCGACCGCACCAACACAAAAGGGCATCCACCGGATGCCCTTTTGTGTTGGTAAAATACTATGGGACTTGAAGCCCCGTTCCGTCCGTCCTGTGGACGAATCAGACAGAGCGGGGCCGGGTTTTGTCAAAAGGTTCTCAGCCGGTCGACAAAGGCGATTCCGACCATCCGGTGAATGGTCGAAAAGGCTGAAAACGGGCAGCCGTCTGTTCCGAATGGAACAGCATTCCGTCCCGTCACGCGGGAAAACGCATCTTTTGCAAAACAAGTTTCATCGACCGCACGTCCCTTCCGATCTCCGTCCGGCCCTGCCGCTCTCATCCGTGGGCGGCGTTTCTGTTTCGCGGAGATTGAAATAGCGGCGCGGGTGTGGTAAGATTGTCCCGACAGATCGGAGCCTGCGGAGGAGAAACAGAGCGCAATGTTTGATGTTGGGGAGTATTTGCAAAAGCTGATCGGGGAGTGTAAAAACGCCTTCCGTGAACGATTGCTGTACGTCGGGCTTCAAGGCAGTTATATGCGCCATGAAGCGACCGAGAAAAGCGATATAGACGTTATGATCGTCCTTGACGGTTTTTCCGCTGCGGATATGGACGTGTACCGGGAGATACTGAAGAATAACGGTGCATATGAGAGATCCTGCGGGTTTATTTGCGGCAGGGAAGAAATGCGGCGGTGGAATCCTCTTGAGGTTTGCCAGCTGCGCCGCACGACCAAAGATTTGTTTGGCGAACTGAAAGACCTTCTCCCGCCGGCGACACGGGAAGACGAGATAAACTATGTCAAGCTGAGTTTGGGAAATCTTTATCACGAGCTCTGCCATCGCTATATTCACGCAGACAGGGAGAAGAATATTGCGAAATTTCGCGGCACGTGTAAATCTGCGTTTTTCCTGATCCAGAATCTGCATTATCTGGAGAGCGGATCGTTTGCCGTGACGAAGAGGGATCTCAAAGAACAGGTATCCGAAGAAGACCGCGCCATACTTGAAATGACAGAATTGCCGGATGATTATGATTTCGATACGGCTTTCGATCGCTTGTTTCGCTGGTGCCAGAGCGCGTTCATTCGGGCTGCCCTTACACAACAGGAGGAAGATTAAACCGAGAAACGCAGCGCGCAGCCGGGGGCGGAAGGTCATACGCTTCTGCGATCCGGACGGGAATCTGATCGAAACGGGGACGCCGATGCAGCACGGCAAATATCATAACCGGGATCAGAATAGTTTTAAGCGCGGTTCTGCGTTAATGAGGAGAATTACATGAGCGTCAAACGCATCGTTTCACTTATCGCGGTCCTGCTGCTGCTTTTCCTGCTCGCGGCATGCAAAGACCCTACCGGCGAAAATGCCGGAAATTCGCCCGTTCCGACCGAGGCACTGACCGAAAAGCCCTCCGCGGCTCCGGAAACGCAGGCGCCAACTCCCGAGCCCACCGCGGCGCCGCATTCGGGTTCCCTGAACGACAATAGCGCTGCCCATTCGCAGGAGGTGCGCTATGGCGGGATCGATGAGCTTAAAGAGCTCTGCGAGCTTGCCGCCGAGATCGGGAGCCGCTACGGGATCTATATTTATTTCGCGGATATCTCGCCCTATTGGGTCTACGTAGGCGGCGAAAACAAGGTGCTGGACGATCCCGTACTTATCCGTTCCGCGCTCGAAACGGTCGACCGCATACTTTCCGCATATCCCAAAGGCTTTTTCGATCAGCTCGTTTACGGCGATCTCGTCTGTCTGGATCTCTATATCGTCGGCTTCAACTCATCCGGCTGGTCGGGTTACTCAACGACGTACCGGCTTCCGGACGGCAGGCACAACTGCGTAATCGTCTGTGCCAATGCGCAGCACCTGATCGACGGTCTCACCTACGTCCTTCCGCACGAGCTCACCCACGTCACTGACAATAGGATCGCCTATGTTTCGGAACATGAGGACGGGCGCCTGTTTTCGGAGGTGCGCTGGATGGCGCTGAATCCGGAGAGCTTTGAATACGGCGGGGAAAACGAAGAAAAGACGCTTGAGATGTACGACAGATTCCCAACTTACTTTTCGGACAGCTACGGTGCGGAAAATCCGCTTGAGGACCGCGCGACGCTGTTCGGGTCCCTGATGAGATCGTATTTCGAGGATCGCCACGACGCGTCCGATCGGCTGCCGGATAACTGCTGTGAGAAGCTCGGATTCTATCTACGCTGCATCCGGGACGCCTTCGACACGACCGGCTGGCCCGAAATAACCGCGTGGGAGCAAACGCTGGATATTTGGCAGGGCGGAGAATGAACTAGCCGAACGGCCGGGATCCGTAAGACAGTTCTAAACAAATAAGGAGGTTCGAGTTTATGTTCTGGACGCCGTTACACGCGTATACGCTGATACCGCAGTTTATCGTTTATGCTGTTATCGCTTTCATACTGAGCCGCGCGCTGAAGGACAAGGATCTTGAAACGAGGCTTTTGCCGCTCAAGATCTGCACGGTATCGCTGCTGCTGTTGGAAGCCGCAAAGCAGATAATGGGCGTCGTCACCGGTTACAGCACGTACTGGATACCCCTGCATTTCTGCAGCCTTTTCCTTTTCATCCATCCTCCGGCATGCTTTTACAAGGGAAAACACAGGGATAAATTCATACTGCTCGCGGGAGTAGTATCGACTTGTCTTTTCCTGTTCATGGCCGTCTATCCCAACGTAATCTATTCGGACGACGCGATAAGAAGCATGTGGAGTTATCTCACAGGGCGCGGAGGTAGCTTCTTCGAGCTGCACACCGTGCTGTTCCACGGGATCGGCACTTTTACTTTCTTCCTGTTCATATTCCAGGGGTTGGCTAAGTTCAATACGAAGAAGGACGTTCCGCTGGTCATACTGACTTATGGCTTATACTGCCTTATCGTGGGTCCGCTCGCGCAGATCATCGACACCAACTTCAACAATTTCGTTCACAGCAACGCTCCGTTTTTAGAGAACATAAGGCTTAACATCATAAACAGCGCAGGCGCGGTATTGGGGCAGACCGTTTACGTGCTCATCATTTCCGCGGGCACCATACTCGTTCCGCTGCTCGCTTACTTCGTCCTCCGTGCGCTGACCGCGTTATTCGATCAAAACAGGGAAAAACGCGGGGAGCAGGTCTGAAAAGAGGGAAACGATGAAGCTGAAAAACGTGCTGATAGTCGTTAAGGATATCGAGAGATCCAGGCGGTTCTATCACGAGCTGTTCGGGCTTGAGACGGTACTCGATAACGACGGAAATATGATACTGACGGAAGGCTTAGTACTGCAGGAGGAGAAATACTGGAAACAGTTCCTCGGCAGGGAGATCGTTCCGGAAAGCAATTCCTGCGAGCTCTATTTTGAGGAAGCCGACGTCGAAGGATTCATTGAGAAGCTTGAAAGGTATTATCCGGAAGTGAAATACGTCAACAGGCTCATGACGCACAGCTGGGGGCAGAAGGTCATTCGCTTCTACGATCCGGACGGAAATCTGATAGAAGTGGGGACGCCGATGTAAAATGGCAAATATAATAACCGGGGTGAGAATGGTTTTAAGCTTCGCTCTGCTGTTCTGCCCGGCATTTTCCCCGACGTTTTTCGCGCTCTACATAGCCGCAGGGATCACCGATGTTTTGGACGGCGCTGCGGCAAGGAAAACGGGCACGGTCAGCGAATTCGGCTCAAGGCTGGATACTATTGCGGATATCGTGTTCACAGCGGTATGCCTGATAAAGCTTCTTCCGGTATTGGACGTTCCGGTGTGGCTCCGTATATGGATCGCCGTGATCGCCTTTATAAAGGCGGCGAATATCGCGGCGGGGTTTATTCGGCAGAAAGGATTCGTCTCCGTGCACTCCGTGATGAACAAGGTGACGGGAGCGCTGCTGTTTTTATTCCCGCTGACGCTCTCATTCACAGATCTGAGGTGCAGCGCCGTTGTCGTCTGCGCAGCCGCGACAGCAGCGGCCGTTCATGAAGGGTATCTGATCCGAGCAAAAACAACGGCTTGACGGCATCTCCCCCTGCCGCTCTCACGCGAGGGCGGCGGTTCTGCCTTGATTTGATTGAAAACCGCCGTGGGATATGATATAATTGTTAGGATAAGGCTTTTGTTTTCGGGGGCGGCAACAGAATGAGATTTGTTCCGAGCAAAGAGATGAAGATCGAGCTCCTTCCCGGGCAGGATGAAGAGCTCTGCTCCAAGGAGACCATCAAAGAGATATTCGCAAAGGACGAGAAGGGCGAATGCACGGCGTTCGACGTCTACGACGGGGACGATCTCGTGGGCTTCGCCATGTTCTGCGAGTTCCCCGAAGGGATCTGGTTCCTTTGGAATTACGCCATTGACGCAAGGTTCCAGAACAGGGGGCTCGGCACGCGGGCGCTCCGCGAAGTGCTCGATCACGTGAAGGCGCTCTATCCCGTTAAGGAATTCACCACCACCTACTGCTGGGGGAACACTCACGCGAAGCACGTCTATGAAAAGGTCGGCTTTGTCGAGACGGACGTAGTCGAAGAGGAGGACTATAAGGAAGTCAATATGGTTCTGAAGGTTACGGAGGAGGGGATCAAGATCCCAAGAAAAGAGATAGAGATCACCGGATGCGTTGAGGTGCCTCCCGAGCTTTCGATAGACGAGTTCACCTCCGCATTCATCCAGTTCGTCGATGCAAACGGCTGGTATTTCGGGGGCGGACTGCGGGAAATCGTGGACGGGTTCTACATAAACGCCGACGGCACAAGGGGAAAGCGTGTGCTTGAGGAGGAATAGCTCAAAGGCATTATCCTTTTCTTCCCCGCGCTTGACTATTCCACCCACCATGGGTATAATAACCAAGACAATAAAAATCTTTTATGGAGAAAACAAAATGAAACAAACCGTTCTGCGCAAATATGCCCGCCTCATCGCCAGAGTCGGCGTCAACATCCAGAAGGGGCAGGAGGTCATAATAACCTGCGATCTCGATCAGCCCAGGTTCGTCGAGCTGCTCGTCGATGAGTGCTACAAGGCCGGCGCGAAAAAGGTCACCGTCAGATTCGAGTATCAGCCCCTTGAAAAGCTGCACGTCCGCCACCAGAGCGTTACCACGCTGGCAAAGGTCGAGGAGTGGGAGAAGACCCGTCTTCAGTTCTACGTTGACACCCTCCCCTGCCGCATCTATCTGGCCTCCGAGGATCCCGACGGCCTGAAGGGCATCAACCAGGGTAAGATCGCAAAGGCCCGCCAGAAGAGCTGGCCCATAATCAAGCCCTATTCCGACGCCATGGAGAACAAATACCAGTGGTGCATCGCGGCCGTTCCCGGCGCGAAATGGGCGAAGAAGCTCTTCCCCGATCTGCCGAAGGGCCGCGCCATCGAGAAGCTTTGGGAGGCGATACTCGCGACCTCCCGCGTGACGGAGGATCCCGTCGCCGCATGGGATGCGCACAACAAGGATCTGCACGACCGCTGCGCTTACCTTAACGGGCTTCACATCGCGGAGCTCCGCTACAAGGGCGACAACGGCACGGACCTCACCGTGGGCATGATCCCCGAAGGCGTGTTCAAGGGCGGCGGAGATACGACCCTCGGCGGCGTATTCTTCAATCCCAACATCCCCACCGAGGAGTGCTTCACCTCCCCCATGCGCGGCAAGGCGGAGGGCATAGTCTACGCCACGAAGCCCCTCTCCTATCAGGGGCAGCTCATTGAGAACTTCTCCGTGCGCTTTGAAAACGGCAGGGCCGTCGAGGTGCGCGCCGAAAAGAACGAGGCGCTTTTGAAGCAGATGATCGAGATGGACGAGGGCGCTGCCTGCCTCGGCGAATGCGCGCTCGTGCCCGTAAACTCCCCCATTTCCGAATCCGGCCTTCTGTTCTACGAGACGCTGTTCGACGAGAACGCGGCCTGCCATCTGGCGCTCGGCATGGGCTTTGCGGACTGCATCGACGGTTTTGAAAACAAGTCTCTCGACGAGTGCCGCGAGCTCGGCATAAACGATTCCATGATCCACGTGGACTTCATGATCGGCTATGAGGGGCTGGATATCGACGCCGTCACCCGCGACGGTAAGGTCGTTCCCGTCTTCCGCCGCGGCAGGTGGGCGTTCTGATAAACGGGAAAGCCGCTGATCTGAATATGAAAATGACCGCCGCCCTCACACGTGGGCGGCGATCCTTTTTTGGCGCGATTGAAAAAGAGACCGGAATATGATAAACTCGTCCCGGCAAAACGCAGTTCGCGAAAACGCGGGAAATAGACCGCTCTGCGCAGATCCGCGCCTGACCGCAAGGGTCGGCGTCCATAACAAGAACGGTCTGACCGCCGCGACCGTAATGGCGGCGTTTTGAAAATATATTGTGGTTTTGCCGCTTCCCGCCGCAACCTTTTGCGGACGAAAGCGGTTTTATTATTGAACGGCGATAATGAATGGAGGACGGTCGTTGAGGATGAGCGCTCGTCATGCAGAAAATCCGGCAAACGAAGCTGAAGCAAGGGGCTGTGTTATTCCCTTGCCTCCCTTTGCCGACCCGGAGGACGTGTACCGCAGATATTCGGGCATGGTATTCCGGCTCGCACTGGCCAGATGCCGCAGCAGGGCCGACGCGGAGGACGTCATGCAGGAGGTTTTCCTGCGGTATGTCCGCAGGGCTCCGCAGCTCGACTCCGCCGAGCATCAGCGCGCATGGCTCATAAAAGCGACGATCAACTGCACGAACACATTGCTGTCGAGCGCATGGAACAGGCACACCGATCTTTACGATGAGCTCACGCAGCTTGCTCCGACCTTCCCGGATGAAAACGCCGCCGATATCTACGCCGCAGTGCTTCGTCTGCCGAAAAAGCAGAGGACGGCTGTACACCTCTATTACTATGAGGGCTACGGCGTAAAGGAGATCGCTTCGCTCACGGGCGCCGGCGAAAGCGGGGTAAAATCCCTGCTGTACCGTGCAAGAGAGAAGCTTGAAAAGGACCTAAAAGGAGATTATTTCGATGTTTGAAGATGATTACAAAGCCGTAAACGACGCCCTCGCTCCTTCAAGCGAGGCGGAGCAGCGCACGCTTGCCTCGATGCGCCGCAGCATGAACGGTGCGGAGAAAAAGACCCGCGGGCTTTCCGTCGGATTGAGGACGGCTGTCGCGGCATGTCTTTGTCTGCTTATCGCCGCGCCGGCAGTAACGGGCGTCGTGAAGCTCGCTTCCAAACGCCCCGGCAGGATGCAGGCGGCCGATCCGACGGAGCATGCAGCCGCTCCCACTGCCGAAACCGCGGCGGATTATTCCGAGGTGTTCGCTTGGCTGCGCTCCTCCCTCTCCGATTCGGCAGACAGCGGAAAAGTCGTTCTTTGGTTTGAAGATGCGATTATCGGCGATGTGTCCTACGCCATACCGCGGGCGGAGATCGAGGTGGAATCGTCAACAGCGCATTCCGACACCAACGTTCAGGTGGAAGGCGTCGACGAATCCGACATAGTCAAGACCGACGGCAGATACATATACGTTCTCAGTAACGATGGCGTCGCCGTGCTCACCGCCGACGGTGCGCAGACGCATGCGGTCTCCTATATCCCCGAAAAAGAAATGCCCCGTCATGACGAAGACGGCGGCAGAAGCTTCTGCGGCATGTACCTTGCGGGCGGCAGGCTCATCGTCATCGCGCAGGAGCACAAGTATTCGCCCTTCTATTACGGGCATCTGATAGACGACGAAACGGCGCCGGGCTCCGGATCGAACGACGGAGACGACGGCTCTGAGTCCCGGGACGCCGAGGACTGCTATTATTGCTTCAACTGGTTCAGGGGCGATACCATGGTCTACGTATTCGATATCGAAGACCCGGAAAAGCCCGAGCGCGTTTCCGCGCTCTGCATGGAGGGCAGGTTCCAAGATTCCCGCCTGACCGACGGCAGACTGTACGTTATTACTTCATATTATCCCGACGCGGAGGTCTATCCCGACGATCCCGCTACCTACGTTCCCGGCAGCTTCAATAACGAAGGCGAGTGCTTGCTTACTCCGGTCTCCGACATATCGCGCATTGGCGAAGGCGGAAACTATACCTATATCGCCGCGCTGAACCTCGCGGAGCCCTCCGCGTTTTCCGACACGCTCGCGCTGCTCGGGTCGACAGACACGATCTATTGCAGCGGGACCTCGATGTACCTCGCCATGACGAGGCGCGAGGAGGAGAAGAAGCCCATCCGCTTCTTCTACGATGAAGATGACAACGACTGCGTCATTGACCCCAAGGGCGACCGCAAGGGCGAGCTCGTTAAATGGTATGACCTGACCGATATCTGCCGCGTATCGCTTGCGGGCGGAAAGCCCGTTCTCGCTGCGCAGGGCTCGGTCGAGGGCAGATGCCTCAACCAGTTCTCTCTGGACGAATACGATGGGCATCTTCGCATTGCCGTTACGAAAAGCGTTTCCGGTTCGATAGAGCAGCAGCTCGAGGACGAAGGCGTGATAGGCTACTATTATCCCAATGACAACGAGCAGGAAAACGCCGTCTACGT
Source organism: Clostridia bacterium (assembly GCA_017619735.1). Taxonomy (GTDB): domain Bacteria; phylum Bacillota; class Clostridia; order Christensenellales; family CAG-138; genus UBA3857. The sequence goes on along the minus strand of JAFZRT010000006.1, from coordinate 11,069 downwards.
GCTGAACTCCGACCTTGTCACGGTCGGCAGGATCGAAGGCCTTGCCGAGGACGAGCTTATCAAATCCGTCAGGTTTATGGGCGAGATCGGCTATGTCGTCACATTCCGTCAGACCGATCCGCTGTTCAGCATCGACCTTTCCGTTCCCGCCTCGCCCAAGGTGCTGGGCAAGCTCAAGATCCCCGGCTTCTCCGAGTATCTGCACAGCTGGGGCGACGGCCTGCTCTTCGGATTCGGGCAGATGGCCGATATCGAGTCCGGCGGCACGCAGGGCATAAAGCTCTCCATGTTCGATATCGCCGACCCGACCGACGTGAAGGAGCGCGCCTGCCTTCATATCGAGAATATAGGCTATTCCTATGCGGAATACGATCATAAAGCGATACTCGTCGCTCCCGAGCGCGGGCTCATCGGCTTCCCGGCGGAAGGCGACAGCTACGTTATCTACAGCTACGACGAGGAAGGCTTTACGGAAAAGGCCCGGATAGCGCTCGCCGAACCCGATTGGTTCGGCGCCAAGGGCCTTTATATCGGCTCCTGCTTCTACGTAATAGACGTTTCCGGTGCTGCATACGTCATAGATCTCAACACCTTCGAACTCTCGGCGACGGTCGAATTCTGATCCCGCATTTTCGATCCCGATCATGTTTTCACAGTGACCCCCCGGCGCCCTTCCCCTTCCGCGGCTTTCTCAACGATACCGCGAGGAAACGAAGGGCGCTTCGAGAATACAGCCCGGAGGAGGACGGCGATCCTCCTCCGGGCTTTTTTTGTCTGCGTTTTTATTCGAGATATCACTCCTCCCCTGCCGGCTGATCATGCGGCGCGGGCGTGCGTCCTTTCCTATAAAAAATATACAAAGGCCTTGACAGCGTGGTCTACCTGCAGTAGAATATATATGTACTACAATACATAGACCACCAAGGAGGCAGTTATGAAGGAATTATCCATGGGCGAACTTGAATCGAGATTTGCGGACATCATATGGGAGAACGAGCCGATACGTTCGGGCGAGCTCTCGAAACGGGCGGAGGAGCTTCTGAACTGGAAGAAGACCACCTCCTTCACGATACTCCGCCGGCTCTGCGACAAGGGCATTTTCCGCAATGAAAACGGCGTGGTCACATCGGTCATGTCAAAGGACGAGTTCCGCGCGCTGAGGACGGAGCAGTTCGTCGACGGCACTTTCGGCGGCTCCCTTCCCGCGTTCATAGCGGCGTTCACATCAAGAAAGTCCCTCTCCAAGGAGGAGCTGACCGAGCTCCGCCGCATGATCGACGCGCACAGTGAGGTCTGAATATGACAGCAGTATTCCTAAAGCTCGTCAGTATGAGCATAGGAGCCGGGTGGCTGGTGCTTGCAGCCGTGCTTTTCCGCCTTGTTTTCAAAAAGGCGCCCAAAGCGCTGCGCTGCATAGTGTGGGCGCTCGTCGCTCTGCGTCTCATACTGCCGTTTACGATCGAGAGTCCGCTGGGGCTCCTGCCCGACCCCGGGAACGTCCCCGCGAAGGTCATCGGTTACTCGGCCGCGAATGAGGACGCGCCTTCCGCGTTACCGCAGGCGGACTGGGATCTGATGCCCGAGGACAGACCGGCCTCGGCCGTGTTCGACGTGACGGTCCCGCAGATCGAGATAATGGCAGACAAGACCGTTTCGACCGCCGCGGCTGCGCAGAAGGAGCCGATAACGCTCAGGCTTCTCTGCGCGGTATGGATCGCGGGCGCCGCCGCAATGGCGCTGTACTCGCTCATAAGCTTCAAAGGCCTTAAGCGGAGCATACGCGGCGCGGAGAGTCTTTTCGATAACGTCGTGCTGTGCGACCGCGCGCCGACGCCGTTCATATTCGGCTTCCTGCGGCCGCTCATAGTGCTGCCCTCCTCCGTGTCGGAGGCCGACGCGCCGTTCGCTCTGGCGCATGAGAAGGCGCATATCGCAAGAAGGGATCACCTTATAAAACCCTTCGGATTCGCTTTGCTCACCGTTTACTGGTTCAACCCGCTCATGTGGCTCGCATACATACTGCTCTGCCGCGATATCGAGTTCGCGTGCGACGAGCGCGTGATAAGGAAATGCGGCGCGCGCATAAAGAAAAGCTATTCCGAAGCCCTCGTAAACTGCAGCATGATGACGCGCAGGATCAAGGCCTGCCCCGTCGCCTTCGGCGAGGTCGGCATAAAGACCCGCGTGCGTCAGGTGCTCGATTACAAGCGCTCCACTGCGGCGGTCATGGCGGCGGCGACGTTGGCCTGCGCGGCGATAGGCGTGTTCCTGCTCCCGGCAAAGGCCCAGAGCGCCGAGCCCGAGGAAGTGCCTGCGGCCGAGATCCCCTGCGAGGACGATTTCAACAGGGTATACCTGATCGGCGGCGCCTGCCAAAAGGATTCGCCGATGCGGATAATGTTCTCCTTCGACGATATGCGCTACGTTATCGTGACGGGCACCGGCAGCGAAAGCGCCGTCGCCGACAGCGGCGCGCTTCAGAAGCGCGATCACAGATCCGTAACGCTCGCCTCCGACAGCGGCTTGGACCGCGTGTTCAGCTGCTCCGGGGACCGTCTGACGCTTGAACGCGGCGAAGAGGATCCCGACGATCCCTTATTCGGCAATTACCGGCAGGTCGTATTCCGCCTGCACAAGGCCAGATCCGAGACCGCTCGCTACTATTATTCGAACGGGACCTGCTACATCTGGTTCCCGGAACGCGTGCTCTACGTATTCGGCAGATCCGACGAGCTGACCGATGCGCTCATGAACGAGCCCTACTTCAGGGACGATCCCGACAACGCCGCGGCTCTCAAGCTGGCGCTCCTTGACAAGACCTACCCCGACTGCCAGTATCAGGTCACCAATTACGGCCTCAACTGCAGGGCATGGATCTCGTCCTACGAATGCGTGTATATCACTTCGCTGTCCGCAATGTTCTCCACGAACGGGATCGGCGTGGCGGTGCTCTCCTCTAACGAGATATCGTCCTGCGGTCCCGGCTCGGCCGGATACAACGAGCTGACCCCCGGCAGCATTTATGCGAGAGGCGGATATAAGAACAACCATTGATCCCCGAAAGGAGCTACCATGAAAAAAACCACGGCTTTACTGCTTGCGGCGCTTATGCTGCTTTCCGCTGTTTCCTGCACGGACGGAAATAAGCCCGCGCCGACGGAGGCCCCGAAAAACACCGAAGCGCCCGCCTATACGCAGGAGGCCGGGAATACCGCCGATCCGGAGGCGACGCTTACGCCTGCCGAGATACAGTTCGCGGGGGATCTTTCATATGACCCCGAGACGGACTACGACCCGCGCTTCGGCTCGTTCATGGATATCGTGATCGACGCGGGGGACGTGTTTTATCTGCATCCCGACAGCAGCTATATCTGTTATGCCGATAAGTCCGGCGGCGATTGGGGCGTGCTCTGCGGCAGGCCCGACTGCGAGCACGGCCGCGGCAACATAAACGAGCAGAACGACGACTGCAACGGCTGTCTCGGCTCCGATATAGGCGCCATGGTCTGGAAATACGGGGACAAACTCTATTACGTGGACGACTGGGCCGGCGTGCACGGAGAAAGCTGCGGAGCACTCTACCGCATGAACCTCGACGGCTCCGGACATGAGAAGGTCTGCATGCTGCCGGAGATATACGGCTCGTTCGACGAGGCCATGTGGCCCCAGTGCTTCTATTGCCACCGCGGGCTGATCTATACGCGCACGCTTTACTATGACGTGGAAAACGCCGAGCCGATAAAGCGCACCGGCTATTACGCCATGAACATGGACGGCTCGGACGTCAGGATCATCTACGAATCGGATAAGAGCGGCTACGGCTATATGACCTTCATGGGCGAATACTGCTACGTGCTCGATTATTTCAATGAATTCGACGAAGAAGGCGAAGTGAAAAACTCCATAGTTACAATGCTCCGCTGGAGCCCCAACACCGAAAAGGCCGAGGTGCTTTACGAGGGGAACGACATCCAGTTACCCAACATAGGGGACCTGTTTATGAAGGACGGCGAGATATACATCGCCTCCAAATTCGACAAATACACGGGTCAGAACGGCGTTATGCGCTTCAAGGACGGCGGTTGGGAAGAAATGATAAATTTCGACGATCCGGAAACAAACTGGTCTGTGTTCTGCGTTTCGGACGGTATCGCGATCGCGCGCAGGCATATTAGATACGATCCCGATAACACCGCCCCTTACTGGGAAGCGCAAAGAAGCACGGATCTCGATATCTGGATAAAGGATTTCGAAGGGAACACCCTCTATAAGGGCAAGCTGCCCGTAGGCTGGACGGAGCTGCTTGACAATGGGCTGTTCATATACAATTGGGAAAAGACCGCCTTCGGCGACAGGAACACCGTGTACTTCATGCTGGACGTCGGTCTCCAAGCGCCGGGTCATGAGGACTACACTAAGGAAAAGAATATCCTCTTAAGATACGATATCACGGAGAACGGCCTCGAGGAGACCCTTCTGAGCGAGATCACCGGCTGGCCCATGGGCGACGAGGAGGACTCTTACTGGAGATCGCGGAGCTGACAGAGGCTCGAGGACCCCTCAAAGCCCTTCGACCTCGAGACCAACAGGAGTTATACCGTTGTTTACAGGGTGACCGGCCCGGGCGAGTACGAGATACTCTGCGAGCTCAGGGATAAGGAGGAGGGCTTCTACTTCTTTTGCTTGGGCGAGGACTTCATAGTGCTGATGCGCAAAACGGGCGAGAACGGCATGGGCCTCGAGCTCTTGGAGCTCGATCTTCAAGGGAACGAGAGCTTCCGCGGAGAGCTTCCGCTTGATATTCCCGAGTGCTATGCGCTCGGCTGGCGCGACTTGGAATGCGTCTGCGGCACGCGAGATAAGCTCTTGATCTGCATAAACGACAGCGCCGACGGCAAGACGGAAAAGAGCCGGTTTTTGAAATACGACATCGAGGACGGCGTGCTGACCGAGACCCTTCTGGGGGAAAACGAGTCGGCGCCGCCCGTCGGCTGACGGACGCCGTAACGGAAAAACGGACGGACAAACGAAAGGAGCACTCATGAAAAAGCTTATCTGTATCATGCTTGCGGTATCCATGTTCCTCTCCCTTGCCGCGTGCAAAAGCAAGGACACGCCCGCGGGGCCGACCGCGGCGCCCGATATGACCGTCGGTCCGGGATCGACCGGGGAAGCTCAGGCGACGGATCAGCCTGCGACGGAAGAACCGGACGCGACGCCGGAGCCGTTTACTCCGCAGGATCCCGCAAGGGCGGCCTACGATCCCGCAACGGACGCCGACAACCGCTATTCAATTGCGGAGATAGCGCTGATCGAAGCCGAGGGCGGCTTCTACTGGTATACTGCGAATTGCGATTACCTCATGTTTTACGACGAGAGCCTTGAGGAGGCGATCCCCGTTTGCGCCAAGCCGGAATGCGAGCATTTCAAGGACGGCAATACCGGTTATCAGAACAAGGATTGCAGCGCGTATCTTGAGTGCGTAAAGCATCCCTCCCTTTATAATGGCAAGCTCTATTTTATCGATTTCTACGGCGGCGTAAACCCCAACTCCAACGGAACGAGAATGGGCTCAAGGCTTTGCCGCATGGATCCGGACGGCACTCAAAGGGAGGTGCTTAAGGACGTTTACCCCCCGGGATTGGACGATCCGGACCAGATGCTGGTGCATCGCGGGATGATCTACGGCACGTCCCACGAAAGCCGCGTTGAAAACGGCGAGCCGATAAGAAAGTTCCGCCTGCTCGCGCTGCCCCTGGAGGGCGACGAGACAACCTGCAGGGTGCTGTATGAGTTCGACGGACAAGCCTGGGGCGGGATCCGTTTGATAGGCGACCGCTGTTATTTCTGGGTGCATTACGCCGATGGCGAATATGAAGAGGATGCGGACGGCATGGTCATAACGGATAACCTGATCCCCGGCGGCGTGATAGGCTATTGGGACGCCGCGGAGGAAAAGCTGCACATACTGTTCGACGGCACGTTCCCAAAGGGAGAGGTAAACTATCTTTATAAGATGTGGGTCACTCCCGATGAGACGATATACGTTGTCACCCAGAACGGCATCGGCAAGCTTGAAGACGGCGAGATAAAGGAAGTTGTAAGCTGTGCCGACGACGAGCATGAATTCACTGTTCCCGAGCTTTCGGATGGGATAATGATACTGCGCGAAACGCACGACAGGCGCTACGTGCCCGAGAACGACCCGATCTGGTGGATAATGACCTATGATGGGACCACGCTTTACAAGGCGCCGCTTCCCATGGATTGGACGGAGGATATGGAGTGGGCCGATAAGCTCAGGAGTAAGAAAGGATACTTTTTCAGCTATATAGGCGGCGACGAGACGGGCATTTACGTTGAGTTTGCGACTGATTGGACGGATCTTGAAGGCGGCGTTTACCAAGGCACGGTGCTCGTGCGGTATGATCTTGTCGGCGGAGAGCTGATACCCAATGTGCTCGACACCCTGTACAGTGGGTGGACGGAGAATATGGGATAAGGCGGCAGACAGGAACCGGTGCACTTTGCACTCTGCACTTATCGAACGAAAGGAGCGACTCTATGAAAAGACTGTTCTCAATGCTTTTTGCGGTCCTTATGATTCTCTCCCTTGCCGCGTGCAAGGGGAAGGATAAGCCCGCGGAGCCTACCGCGGCGCCGGCCGCAGCTACGCCCGCGCCCGGGGAGACCGAAAACCCCTACCCCACGCAGGATCCCGCGCGCGCCGGCTTCGATCCGGATACGGATTACGACAACCGCTTTGCGGAGCTTATCATAGCTTCAATGGCCGAGACCGAGGACGCCTATTATCTGATGTCCTGGGGTACGCAGTTCCTTCACTATTACGATAAACACACGGGCGACAGCGGCGTGCTTTGCCCAAGGCCGGAGTGTATGCACGATGACGGGCCGACAAGAGCGGACCTTAACCAATGCACGGGCAAGATAGATTCCCCGCAAGCCTCGCTTTCCGTTTTCGGGGACAGGCTTTATTGGGTGGATAACAGTTATGAATACAGGGACTTCTGCGTTTTCAGCATGGGGCTCGACGGCTCGGATAAGAAGCTTGAAGCAAAGCTTGAAATATCCACCGAGGAGTATCAGCCGCAGAACTTCTGGATACACCGCGGGTACGTATATTTCTTCTCCGACACCCAAAAGGTCATAGACGGCTCGCCCACGAACCTTTGCGAGATAGTCCGCGAGTCGATAGAGACCTGCGAAAAGCAGGTGATATTCTCCCGGTACTCGTATATGACCAGCGAATGGACGCTCAGGTTCATAGGCGACGACGTATATATCCAGTGCGGGTTTGACGGAGCCGACGGGTCCATATTCGAACACGGCGAACCGCAGACGGTCGAGGATATGAAGGTGCTTGAGGAGAACACCGTTATACTCCGCTGGAACCCCTATATGACCGAGCCAGAGGTGCTCATAGAGGAGCCGAGCCTCAATCAGCCCGAATGCGATAACTTCTATGTCGAGCCCGACGGAACGGTCTGGTTCGTGCGCCACCGTCCGGAGGATCCGGAGGTGAACTTCTGGGAAGAGGACTACCGCGAGATAGGTTATCTCTGCCGCCGCGATCCCGATGGGACCGTCACGGAGTTATTCGATTCGGTTATCGACGGAGAGCTTTATTACATGCGGAACATATACGACGGCGGTATGATAATGATACAGGATCTTCGCGCCAAGGAAGGGACTGCCGTTATGTGCATTACTGACCTTGAGGGCAACGTCATCTGGAAGGGCGATCTGCCCACCGCCTTTATCGAAAGGGTGCCCGCGGGCGCTTCGAAAAACTCCATGAAGTACTTATCGCCCAATATACTGCTCTGCGAGCGCAGCGGCTTCGTCGCGTGCTTCAACATCAGTTTCCCAAACGACGAGACGCACCCCTCAAGACAGTATTATGTGAGATACGATATCACGGAAGAAGGGCTCGTCGAAACATACCTCACGGAGAGCAAGATCGTGATTTATCATGAGTGAGTAAGGACTGTTTGTGAGAAAAAGGAAGGTTGGATCATGAAAAAAACCATTTGTGTATTTATTGCTTTGCTGCTGCTTCTTTCCCTTGCGGCCTGCACGGGAAAGGATAAGCCCGCGCCGACGGAGGCGCCGGATGGAACTTCACAGCCGCAGGAGACTCAGGAAACGGCCCGCGTTCCCGATTTTTCCTACGATCCCGAAACCGATTTCGACAAGCGCTTTCTTATGAACGGCAATGTGAGTACTCTTCTGGAAACGGAGGACGTCTATTATTTCCGTCCGCACGGAGATCATTTCATGTATTGGTGCGAAAAGGACGGCAGCGATTACGGCGTGCTCTGCGGCAAGCCGGAATGTGAGCACGACGGCGGCAACGGAGAGGCGAAGAACGAGGACTGCAACGGTTTTCTCGGTATGGACGGGAAACAGTTCTCATGGATCGCGGACGGAAAGATCTATTATATGCAGGGCTTGCCGCTGGGCAGATCTGAGGAGTGCTGCCGTATCTACCGCATGAACCTTGACGGCACGGGACATGAGTTCGTTCGAGCGATCCCGTGGCCGGAGACGCCCTATGGCGACAATATGCATCCGCAGCGGATGATCTATCACCGCGGGATGCTGTATTTTCTGCTCTTTGGCGGGTATATCGAAGAAGGCGAACCCATGCAGCCGCTTATGGCAGCTGCGCTGTCGCTGGACGGTGACGAGATCAAGTTTATGTACGATTCCGGTCCGGTGATGGCCTTCTATGGCGAGCTCTGTCCGGTCGGCGAATACTGCTATATTTTTGCGTGGGGCGGCAATTTGACCACAAAGATCATGCGCTGGAGCTCGGTCACGGAGCAGACGGAGACCGTATATGAGGGCGACGAGCTCGGCATCATCGCCAAGTTCTGGGTCGATCAGACGGGGACCGTCTATGCCGCGAGCAAATATGAGGAGGGCGTCGGGCAGAACGCGGTGCTGCGCCTTGAAAACGGCGAATGGGAGAAGGTCATGCTCTTCGACGACCCCGATATTCATTACAGCATCCGCGCAGTATCCGACGGCGTCGTGATAGCGCGGGATTACCGCGAGTATGAAAGAGACATGGGTCGGGATATCGACCTCTGGGTGCGCAGGTTCGACGGGGAGACGCTCTACAAGGGCAAGTTGCCGATGGCCTGGATAGGCGAGCTTGAGGAGAAATACGGCGGACACATCACGCTTGAGCGCTCGATGCTCTTTTGTGGGAACGAAAACGAGCTCCTCGCGCTCTATGAGACATTGCTGCCGAAGCCGCTGGGCAGGGAGTTCGCGCCGACCTGTTATGTGCTCGTTCGGTATGATATAACGGAAAACGGTCTTAACGAGGTTCGCCTCTGCGAGACGCGCCACTGGATCATTGAAGACTACTTCGGATAATAGATACAATGGAGGTCACTATGAAAAGGATCGCCGCGACCATTTTTGCAGCACTGCTGCTTCTTTCCCTTGCCGCGTGCAAAGGAGGCGAACCCGCAGAGCCAGATAACACCCCCGCGCCGACGGAAACGGCGCTTGATACCCCCGCGCCGGCTTTGCCCACCGAAACTCCCGGATCGGAGCACGTGCCCGATCACAGCTATAACGGGGAGACGGATTTCGATAAACGCCTTGCCATGAACGGCAATTTCAACGGCATCATCGAAACGGAGGACGTATATTACTGGCTGCCCGACAGGGATCGCTTCATCCGCTACTGCGAGAAGGACGGCTCGGACTTCGGCGTTCTTTGCGGAAAGCCGGAGTGCGTGCACGATAACGGCAACGCCTTTGGCCAAAGCGCCGATAAGAGCTGCAGCGGCTATATCGGCTCCTCGAGGCCGTACATCTGGCTCATGGACGGCAAGCTCTATTATATCGACGATTTTACCTATTTTAGGACCTATCCCGATTCCTGCGGAGTGATAATGAGAATGAACCTCGACGGCACCGGCAGGGAGCTTTTTAAGGTCATGCCCAAGCCCGAAACGCCCTACGGCGAATCGATGTGCCCGCAGTACTACTGTTATCACCGCGGCGCGCTTTACAGCTTCATAATGGGTAACTACGTTGAGGACGCGGAGCCTTCGATGCCCTTCGTCGCGGGGATGTTCCCCTTGGACGGGGACGAATGGACGATCATCTACGACGCCGGGGCGGGCATCCATTACGGCTCGGTGCTCCCCTCGGGCGAATTCTGCTACGTTGTCGATCAGGTTTGGGCAGGCGAAGAAAGCACCAACAGGGTTTTAAGGTGGAGCTCGGTCACGGGCGAGCTCGAGCTGTTATACGAGGGCTTTGAAACCGGCCTGATATTCAGATACTGGGTCGATGAGGAGGGCGATTTCTATGCACCGCAATTGCCCCAAGATGGCGAAGGCCCTATCGAAAGGATACTGCGCCTTGAGGACGGCAAAATGGTTCCCGCCGTTGATTTTGAGGATCCTGAGACCGTGTATACGGAAAGGAGCGTAGCCGGAGGCGTTGTTATAGCAAGAAACTACGTGCCTTACGACCGAAACTCTTACGTCAAATACGGCAAGGATACCGATATCGATATCTGGATAAAGCGTTTCGATAACACGACCGTCTATAAGGGCAAGCTGCCTATGGGCTGGCTCGATTCCATTGAAAATACGCCGCGGTTTGAAGGCGCCGATCTCGTCAGCGCAGATGAGAACGGAATGCTCTGTGTATTCAAGATGCAGAGGAGGAGCCTCGAAGGCTCGACAGACGCCACGAGCCTTGCGCTCGTCAAGTACGTTTTCACGGAGGACGGCATAGATGAGATACTTCTCGGCACGACTTATATGGAGATAGACAACGGCTGATAAGGAGAAAAAAGGACATGAAAAGGTTTTTTGCGATCATGATCGCAGCAGCAATGCTTTTAGCCCTTGCCGCCTGCAAGGGGAAGAACGACACATCGCCCGAAACGACTTCGGCTCCGGAGACGACTATGGCGCCGGGCGTTACGGCGGAGCCGTACGTCGGAAGTCACGCCTATGACCCGGAGACCGACTTCGATCAAAAGATGGGTTCGAACGGGAACTATTCCACTG
>JAFZRT010000040.1 GCA_017619735.1 Clostridia bacterium | reverse complement strand
GGAATAGAAAAATCTTGATGTTGCTTTACTTTTCTCTACTAAATGGAGGTTCCTTTCTTCCAATCGAAACTGATCCCCACGCGCTTTTAAGAAAGTCATTCACTATATCATCATACTTATCATAGTCTTCTGGGTGTATTGCAAAAATATAAGACCTTTGCGTACCGCGATGAAAGGTTAGCACTATAATTTTAGCATGATGCTTTTCATCATTGAATTCATGTTTCTTTTCTGCCCATGCTTCCTGCTTTCTTCTCGCCTTATGACAGTAGTAAACAACATTTTTACCTGCATCGTAGAATTCGCGCAATTCTTCTAGCATTGCATACTTTTCGCTACTCCTAATCGGAAGTTTTTTCTTATCACGAAAGGTTCCATTGTCAGGATCGGCAAAGATCAATTCTACATCTGTTATGGAAAGAGCATCCATTGCTCTGTTATGCCAATCACAACGATTCGGCGTGTTTGATTTCGGCAGCATTTCATGAAAGAAAACCGCCTTGGGAATAATCCCTGCCTTTTCGATGTCTTGAACGCATTTATTTGACTTTCCTTTTTCAACTATAGGTTGTAGCAAATAAAATAGGTCTTTATCATACTGCATATCGCCCATAATATCCGCATCTTTTAGGTAATTCGTGAATTTTCCATCTTTTGTCTCATCATTATCTGTTAAGTACCAATTCACGCCTATCCGTATCCCTCTGCTTGCCAGAAAGCGAAGAAGACCATATTTTCCGTAATCCCCAATATCGCCCACATATTGATTTTTCATAATCTGCCCCCAATGTGAAATAATAATAGATTTGTTTACTGAGCTTCGTGAGATCGTTTGAAGAATTCTTTTTCGCTTATTCTTTCAATCTCCTTCATAACAGACATATTTCCAGTTCTATATGGAGAAATATCTTCTTCATTAGTATCAAATCCCATAAGTCTATCTAAAACAAGATTCTGTCGATCCGGTAACCACTTCCCGTTTTGATAAATGAAATTGTTGAAGCCGTCCCCTTTAGCAAAACACTTAATGTCTTTCATGAAATAGTATTGAATGCTCATTTACTCTCCTCTATTCCCAATATTGTCTATTCATTTTATCGTAATCTTTGAAAAAGTACAACCACTGATTAAAAAGGGAATAATACAATAGCGCAGTTGACCGGAGCCAAATGCGCTGTACTTGCCGAAAGGAAATCGTTGAAAGTTGAAATACCCTCTTGATAAATCCCCTCCGAGCGCCATTTTTTCATGCCTTTTTTCAGTTGTACAGCGATTCGATCTCGGCCGGATGAATGTACCATTTCCCGCCGAGCAGTATCACCTTCGGCTCTATCACGAGCTGCTGAACGCCCGAAGACGAGGCGAGGGTCATCGTCAGCTTGACCTCGTGCGCCTCCGTCGGCTCCTCTGTAACGCCGAGCTCCGGCAGCGTCCTGCACAATGCCTCGAGCTCCCAGACGGTCAGCGTGCGCCGCTTGTCGATAGTGTACGTGATGCCCGTGACGGCGCCGTATTTGGCCCTCAGGCCCGATGTGATTATGCCGCCGACGACGCGTATCACGCCGTCCTCGCCGCCCATGAAAGCCGCCGCGTAGCCGTATTTCGACACCACGAACGATATGTACTGCGGCGGCAGCGCGCGCTTGGCCTGCGCCGGCTCGCCCGTCAGCACGAAGGATATGAGCGCGTCCACCGGCTCGAGATCCTCCTCCCACACGGGCGGAGGAGTGGGCGTGGGCGTGGGCGTGGGCACGGGAGTCGGCGTAGGAGTGGGGGAGGGCGTAGGCGTAGGAGTCGGAGTCGGCGTGGGCGTGGGGATCGGAGTCGGCGCCGCGGTCGCGGTCGGCACGGGGGCCGCCGCCTCGCGGGCCTTTTTAAGACATGCGTCGGCGCGCCAAACGAGCAGCACGAATACCGCGCAGAGCACCGCGCCCGCCGCAGCGAAAGCCGCGGGCTTTTTTATGCCGAAGCTTCTATTGTTTTCGAGCTTACTGCCGCACCAGGCGCAGAATCTCGCCCGGCGGCCGTTCCTTTTCAAGCAGTGGGGGCAGCGCATTCCGGCTCCTTTCCTAACGACACTATTCTATTATAACCGCGTATTTCGTGTCAATGCCTTTCGCCGACAAACAACTCCGCGCGGCTTCGCGCATAGCATATAGAAGGGAATAATGTCGAAAGGTCGGGTGAAAGCATGGCGAACACAACTTTTTCGGAGCTCAGGCGGAAGGAGATAATCAATATCTGCGACGGAGCGCGGCTGGGATGCATATCGGATCTGGAGCTGGACGACTGCACGGGGCTCGTCAGCGCTATAATCGTGCCGGGTCCCGCGCGGTTCATGGGGCTCATACGCGGCGCGGAGGAGCTCGTGATACCCTACTGCAAGATCCAGAAGATCGGCGGGGACGTGATACTTGTCCAGGCCGACGGGATCTGAAAATACATATAGCGTTTTTGAAAAAAGTGTGGTACAATATCTTGAACGACCATGAAAGGAATGTCCCGGGCGTCATTTACCCGGGGCGCAGCTTGTATGAGGTGTAGATATTGTCAGTGCACAGACAGCAAAGTCGTCGACTCCAGACCCACCGAGGACGGCACGGCCATACGCCGCCGCCGCGAATGCATGAACTGCGGCCGCAGGTTCACGACCTATGAAAAGGTGGAGGAGATGCCCATAATCGTCGTCAAGCGCGACGGTACGAGGGAGGCCTTCGACAGCAGCAAGATACTGCGCGGCGTGCGCAAATCCTGCGAGAAGCGCCCGGTATCCGCCGCCGCGATGGATGAGCTCGTGGAGGACGTCGTCAGGGAGATCAACAACTCCCTCGAACAGGAGGTCACGACCATCAAGATCGGCGAGCTCGTGATGGCTCGGCTCAAGGATCTGGACGAGGTCGCCTACGTAAGGTTCGCGTCCGTCTACCGTTCCTTCAAGGACATCAATACATTCATGGCGGAGCTCAAGCTCCTGCTCGGTGAACAGGATGCCAAATAACGCGGGCGAGCTCCTAAAAAAAGTCCGCTCGGACTCGCATTATATCGAGCGCGGGGGAGTGGGGATACTTGTCTCCGACCGGCTCCTTGCGGAGCCCGGCCTCACCCACGGCTTCACGACAAGAAGGGGCGGCGTGAGCGCGCCGCCCTTCGATTCCCTGAACCTCGGCACGAGCAGGGACGAGCCCATCGAAAACATACTGGAGAACTACCGCATACTCTGCGGCGCGTACGGCCTCGACTACGATGAGCTCGCGCTCGTCCGGCACGAGCACGGCTCGACAGTGCTCCGCCTCGACAGGAGCCACTGCGGGCGCGGGATATCGCGCGAGCCGCTGGACTTCTCCGACGGCCTCGTCACGAACGATCCCGGCGTCACGCTCGTCACCTGCCACGCGGACTGCAGCGCGTTCTTCATCTACGACCGCGCTGCAAGGTCCATCGGCCTCGCCCACGCGGGGTGGAAGGGCATGTACAAGCGGATCGGTCAGCGCCTCGCGGAACGGCTCGTATCGGAATACGGCGCCGATCCAAAGGACATGATCGCCGTGATCGGCCCCTGCATCTGCGAAAAATGCTTCGAGGTCGAGACGGAGATAGCGGAGGATTTCGCGCGGGAGTTCGACTGTCCGGATATCTTCACGCCCGGCGAAAAGCCCGGAAAGGCATACGTTTCTCTCCATGCCGCGGCCGTGATACAGCTCATCGACGCGGGCATCGATCCGGACAGCATCTCCGTAATGCGTCACTGTACGATGGAGGAGAAGGAGCTCTTCTACTCCTACCGCAGGGACGGCAGGGAGACCGGCTCCATGGCCGCTTTTCTGCGGCTCCGATAAATAAATAACGCGCCCCCGTGGGATAATGATACCGATCGTTGTCCCGGGGGTATTTTTATGCGCATAAGCACGATGCTGATACTGATATCCGCCGCCCTGATGCTGGGCGGCGTCGGCTCGCGCACGCTTTCCGCCCACGGGATCGGAAGACGGTGCGCGCTTTTCTTTCTGCTCGCCGTCGCCGTTCTGGACCGGTACACGCTGTATCCCGCCGACGATATCGCTGTATCGCCCGCGTGCATCACCGCCGCCGCGTGGCTTTTCGGAAACGCGTTCGCGCAGGGGAGCGGAGCTCGGCTGCCCGCGGCCTCGCTGCCGTATTCGATCGCTCTTGGCTTCGCGACTGCGCCCCTTGCGGCGTCGGGCGGGGAGTGGGCGTGCTACGCCGCAGGGCTCGCGCCCGCGCTCCTCACGCTGCCGTTGGGGATCGGACACGGGCTCTCCGCCGCGGCGCTCACGCCGGTTTTCGCCGAGCTCGTATGCTTCGCAGGAGCCGCCCCGAGCGCGGCCGCCGCGCTTGAGCTGACCGAATACTGCCTGTCGGCGCAGCTCGCGGGGATAATGCTCTCCTGCGCCTTCGCCATACTGAAGGAACGCCGTCGGACGACCGTACGAATACTGTCGGCCGAGCGTACGAAAACCGGCGGCCGCAGTTCTGTTCTTTGATTTATCATATCATTTCCCGCCGCGTCATATTATTAACAAGGTCAAACGGAAAGGACCGGCGCGGCATGGAAAAATCAACGGATCACGCAATGAATACCGTACTCAATATGCTCCCCGCGGGACTTCGCGCGGCGGTCGGATCCGCCGTATCGCTCAATACCGCGGAGGAGCTCCGGTTCCGCGTGTCGAGGCCCGTGCAGATAGTCACGCCCACGGGCGAGGAGATCCTGCGCGACGCCGTTTTCACTGCGGAAAACGCCCGCGAGCTCATGGAAAAGCTCTGCCGTCATTCCGTCTACGCCCGCGAGGATGAGCTTCGCCGCGGCTTTCTGACGGTCGAGGGCGGGGCGAGGGTCGGAGTTGCCGGCCGTCCCGTGACAGACGGGAACGGCATAATCCGCCTGACGGACGTCAGCTGCTTCAACATAAGGATCACGCGGGAGGCCGTCGGCTGCGCCGAGGGCGTCATGGCGTACCTCACGGAGCGCGGCCGGCCCGTTTCGGCGCTCATCGCCGCTCCGCCCGCGGGCGGCAAGACCACGCTCCTCCGCGACGTCGCCCGCTGCTTTTCGAACGGCGTCTCTGCGGATCCGGTCAAGGTCTGCCTTGCCGACGAACGCGGCGAGCTTGCGGGGTGCGTCGGCGGCGCGCCGTCGTTTGACGTGGGCGACCGCACGGACGTTATGGAGCTCGCCCCGAAGGCGGAGGCGATACGCATATTCATACGCACCATGAGCCCCGACGTGATCGTCACGGACGAGATAGGCGGGGAGGACGACGCCTCCGCGCTCGAGGACGCTTCAAGGTCGGGCGTAGCCGTGATAGCCAGCGCGCACGCGTCCTCGCCGGATGAGCTCATGGGCAGAAAAGCCCTTGAGGCCGTTATGAAAACCGGGGTGTTCAGGCGCGTGCTCATGCTTAAAAGGAACGGGAGCGTGCTTCGCATATCCCCGATAAAGCTGTGAGCGCGGCCCGCTTCGCGGCGGCGATGCTCGCATTCGGCGCATGCGCTCTCTTCGGGTCGGTAAGGCAGGCCCGCGGCGCAAAGGCCGTCGCCGATCTCGCCTCGTTCCGCGGGGATCTGGTCGAGACGGAGAACCTCATGAGGCAGAGCCGAACGCCCCTGCCGGAGATAGCGGCGAAGCTCGCCGAAAGCGGCCGCTGTCCCGCCTTCTGGGAGGCGGTGTCGCGCGGGCTTGCCGGCGGCCTCTCCTTCAGGGAGGCGTACTCCGCCGCGCCGAAGCCCGAGCTGCCCGCGGGAGCCGCCGAGGTCGCGGACGGACTTGCGGCGGCGCTCGGCACGGGGGATCTCCAAACCGAATCCGAGCGGCTGACCGCCGCCGCCGAACGGCTCGCTCCGATGCTGAGCGATCTGGAAAAAAGCACGGCGGAAAAAGGAAAACTCATAAGGTCGCTGTCGCTGCTCGCTGGGCTTGCGGCGGCGCTCCTCATACTGTGAACAAGCGAGGTACCGATGGGAATAGAGGTCGTTTTCAGGATAGCGGGGATAGGCATACTCGTCGCGGTCGCGTGTCAGCTCTTGAAGCAGACGGGGCGCGACGATATAGCCATGCTCACTGCGCTCGCCGGGCTGATAATAGTCCTCGCGATAGTGATCGGCCTCATCGGGAACCTCTTCGAAAACGTGCGGAGCGTGTTCGATCTGTACTGACCATGGACGTCTTCAGGATAGCGGGCATAGCGGTCGTTACGGCGATACTCTCGCTCACGCTCAGGGGCGTGAGGCCGGAGCTCGGCATGCAGACGGCGATAGCGGGCGGCGCGGTGCTGCTGGCGTTCGCCGCGTCGGAGCTGCTCGGGATCACCGCCGCGCTCCGCTCCCTCATGTCGGATCTGGGCGCGGGGGAGGAGATCGTGACCCTCGTGATGAAGGTCGTCTGCATAGCGTACGTCGCGCAGATCGCCGCCGATATCTGCCGCGATTCTGGGGAAAACGCGCTCGCCGCAAAGACGGAGATCTGCGGGAGACTTCTCATGGTCTCCGCCGCGCTGCCGATGCTCCTGCGGCTCGTCAGGACCCTTACCGGCCTCATAGGGGAGCTCCCGTGAGGCGGCGCGCGGCAGGGACGTGCCTCGCGGCGGCGATAGCTCTCGCTCTCCTCCTGCCCGCGGCGGCCCTCGCACAGGAGGAGGACGACGGCGCGATAGGCGAGGAGATAGAGCGCCAGATAGGCGAGCTCGACCTCGGCGAATGGGACGCATACGCGGCCGGCATAGGCGGCCTCACGGGGCGGGAGCTCCTTACGATAGACGAGCTGATAGCGGACTTCGCGGAGCGCGGATACTCCGATACGCCCGGCGGGCTGTGGGATTCCCTGACGCTCATAGCGAAGGCGGAGCTCAAACGGTCCGCAGGCGCGGTCGCGGCGCTCGCCGCCGCGGCGCTCCTCACGGCGCTCACCGGCCTCGTCGCGGACGACGGCATAAGGCCGCTGCTCGGCACGATACTCTGCGGCGCGGCGGTCACAATGACTGCAAGCGTTTTCGCATCCCTCTGCGGCGCCGCCTCGGACGCGGTCGCCTCCGCGGGACGGCTCGCGGAAAGCTCGATACCCATCATGAGCGCGCTGCTCATTTCGCTCGGCTCCGTCTCCGCAGCGGGGATGTTCCGCCCGCTCATGCTCTTCCTCTCGGGCACCGTGATATTCCTCGTCAGGAACTGCGTGCTGCCCGCGGCGCTCTTCGGCGGAGTGCTCTGCATAGTCGACGCGCTGACAGACGGCAGCAAGACGGGCGAGATGATAAAGCTCGTGCAGAAGCTCACGAAATGGGCGCTCGGGCTCGTGTCGACCTTCTATTTCGGCCTGAGCGCGGTGCAGGGGCTGACCGTCGCCTCGCGCGACGGGGTGACAGTGAGGACCGCCAAATACGCCCTGTCCGGACTCGTGCCGATAGTCGGCAATATGCTCGGCGGCACCGTCGACAGCGTGATGGGCTGCGCGCTGCTCGTGAAGAACGGCGTCGGCGCCGCGGCAATACTGATACTCCTGTCGCTGCTGATACGCCCGCTCGCCGTGCTTACCGCGGGGATATTCGTATTCCGGGTCTCCGCCGCCCTCAGCCAGCCCGCGGCGGATCCCAGGGTCACGCGGCTCTTTTCGGGGGCCGCGGACATGACCGCGCAGCTCTTCGCCTGCGTGGCGGTGACGGGGGCCATGACGGCGCTGACGTTCCTCGTGTTCATCGCGTCGGGAGGGATATCGGCGGGACTTTGGTGACGAGCGGCGCGGGGGAGAACCGTATCGCCGCGGAAAGGGAGAACAGTTTGAGAGCGCTTGCATTGAGGATAGTCGCCGCTGTCATGACGGCGGCCGTGTCGGAGGGGCTCCTGCCCCCGGGGAATATGGCGAAGAGCGCGCGGCTCGTGCTTGCGCTCGCGGAGACTGTGATGGTGACGGAGCCGATACTGCGGCTCCTGCCGCTCGCGGGGTGACGCATGAAAAGACCTGCGCTGATATCGGGCTTCACGGCAAAGCTCCGCGACGATAAAGGGCTCGAAACGATCGTGTATGCCGTCCTGCTCGCCGCGGCGCTCGCGATATTCCTCGCCTCGGGCGGGGCGTCCTGCGGCGGATCGCGCGGCGGGAAGGAGGCGGAGACGGAGACGGCCGCGTCCTGTCCCTCCGAGCGGGAGCTCGAAGCCCGTCTGGAGGCGATACTGTCGAAGATAGGCGGCGCGGGCGAGGTCAGGGTCATGATAACCTACGAGACCGGCGCGGAGCTCGTGACCGCGGAGGACAGCTCGAGGACGGCCTCGGAGGGCGGCTCGTCGGAGAGCACGAAGCCCGCGCTCGTCTCGAACGGCGGCGCGCAGAGCCCCGTCGTGCTGCGGGAGAACATGCCGCGGATACGCGGAGCGATAGTCGTCGCGGAGGGAGCAAGGGACGTTTCGGTTTTGATAAAGCTCCAGAACGCCGCGGTGACCGTGCTCGGCACGGAGCCGTCGCGGGTGAGCGTTTTTCCCATGGACAAATAATAAAACGGAGGTAACGAATATGGAAAAGACCGCAAGGAACAGAAGGTTCGCGATACTGCTCGCGGCGGCGCTCCTGCTGCTGGGCGGGGCGGTGTGGCTGAACCTGAAGCTGGGCGGGGACGACGCGACCGACATCCTGGGCGGCGCTCCCGAGACCACGCCGGACGCCGACTCGCGGGAGACCATGGTCAGCGTCTACGGCGATTATTTCAACTCCTTCCGAAGGGAGAGGAGCGAGGTGCGCGCGCGGGAGATCGAGTATCTTCGCTCGATAATCAACTCCGGCAGCGCCGACGAGGACACCCTCGAGGACGCGCAGGGACGGCTGCTGGAGCTCGTCAGCCGCATGGAAAAGGAGTTCACGATAGAGAGCCAGATAAGGGGCAAGGGCTTTCTCGACGCGGCGGCGACCTTCCAGGGCGGGACGGTGACCGTCGTGATAGACGGCGAGACGCTTTCGGACGAGGAGGTCGCGCGGATACTCGATATCGTCATGACGGAGACCGGGCTCCCGGCGGCGTCGGTCAAGATATCGCTCGGGTCGTAAAATAAAGAAGCCCCGCGGCCAAGAGTACTTTACAAACGCCCGAACGTTTGTTATAATAAAGTATCAATGTTCAGGAGGATTTCCAAAATGGATTTCGATACCGAAGTAGTAACAGACATCAGCGTTATGGAGAACGGCAAGGTCGTGTTCGCGCCCGACGTAGTCGCCACTATAGCGGGCGTCGCCGCGTCCGAGGTCGACGGTGTTTCCGGTCTTGCAGGCACCGTTATCGAGGGCATATCCGGCATATTCAGCAAGAAGAACCTCACCAAGGGCGTTCATGTCGAGGTCGGGCAGGAGGAAGCCGCCGTCGATATCAGCATCAACGTCAGGTACGGCTACCGTATCCAGGAGGTCTGCAACAACGTTCAGAGGGAGATCAAGAGCGCCATCGAGACGATGACCTCCCTGCGCGTGGTGGAGGTCAACGTCGTTGTGCAGAACGTGACGTTCGACGAACCCGAAAAAGCGGACAAGAAAAAGGACAGGGAAAAGCCGGAGATCGAAGCAAGGGTCAGGTGACCCCGCTCAGTCAGGCTTTCCGGAAAGGGATCACAAATGAAACCTCGTCTTATCGACAGATTGCTTCTCGGCCTCGTGCTGCTGATATTCATCGCGGCTATGGTCCTCATCATCCTCTGCGTCACCGGCGTGTTCCCCACGGCGGGCGTGACCTCCTTCATTGAGGAGCTCATGGGCAGCGGCCTCGGCATGGGCTATATCAGGATCGGCGTGATCGCCGTCGCGGCGATACTCGCCGTCATCGCGATAAAGCTCCTGTTCACAAGCAGCAAGCCCAAGGAGAAGGATACCGTCAACAACGCCTCTCTGCTCGCCTCCGATGAGAACGGCACCGCGTACATCACCGCCGCCTCCATCGACAGCATGGCGCAGAAGTACATCAAGTCCAACAGCCGCATCCGCGAGTGCAGCAGCAAGGTCACGATCGGCGCCGACAGCGGCGTGAACATCGCGCTCAAGGCGATAGTCCTTGCCGACACCAATATCCCGGAGCTCTGCGCCAAGGTGCGCTCCGAGCTGAAGGACTATATCGAGACCTATGCCGGCGTAAAGGTATCGCAGATCGGCTTCACCGTCGTCAATACCTATTCGCCCGCGACCGCCGCCCGCATCAGCTGACGGACATCCCTCGTGGATCAGTGATATGAGCAGAAAAACAGCAAGAGAGATCGCCATGAAAATGGCGTATGAAAAGCTTTTCGGCTGCGACGATACCTACGCCACCGTCTCGGAGATATCCGGGGTGGAGGCGGAGCCCGCCGCGGAGGATATCGATTTTGCCAACGGCATACTTGACGGCATCGAAGCCCACAGGGAGGAGATCGACTCCGTGATCGGCTCCGCAGCGAAGGGCTGGTCGGTCGAGCGCATGCCGAAGGTCGATATCTCCGTCCTCCGCGTCGCGGTGTACGAGCTCCTGTTCGAGCGCAAAGCCCCCCAGAAGGTCATTATCAACGAGGCGGTCCGCATCGCCACGAAGTACGGCGGGGAGGATTCCCCCCGCTTCATAAACGGCGTGCTCGGGACCGTTGCCGCCCCGGCGGAAAAGTGACGCCATGGCCGGTGAAACGATATTTACCGTCACAAGACTGAATGAGTACGCGAGCCGCGTGCTCTCCAACGATCCGCGTCTGCGGAGTATAAAGGTGTCCGGTGAGATAAGCGGCTTCAAACGCCACTCATCCGGGCATCTATATTTTAACCTCAAGGATCAGGACGCAGTGATAAGCTGCGTCATGTTCCGTTCTGCGGCCGCTTCCATGAGGATCGACCCCGCGGACGGCATGCAGGTCGTGGCGCACGGCTCCGTCTCCATCTACGCGAGGGACGGCAAGTATCAGCTCTACGTCGACGGCATGCGCGCCTCCGGAGAGGGCGAACTGTACAGGCAGTTCCTGCTCCTGAAGGCCAAGCTCGAAGCGGAGGGCGTATTCGAAAACGAAAGGCCTCTCCCCGCGCTGCCGAGGATGATCGGCGTCGCGACGAGCGCCTCCGGAGCCGCGCTCCACGACATCGTCACGGTCACGCGCCGCCGCTTCCCGGGGATGAACATGCTGCTCGCCCCCTGTCAGGTGCAGGGCCCCGGCGCCCCCGCGGAGATAACGGCCGCCATACGCGCGCTGCAGCGCTTCCCCGAATGCGACGTGATAATCGCGGGCAGGGGCGGCGGCAGCTACGAGGATCTCGCCTGCTTCAACGACGAAGCCGTCGCGCGGGCCATCGCGTCGTCGCGCGTGCCCGTGGTCAGCGCCGTCGGCCACGAGACGGATTTCACCATCGCGGATTTCGCCGCCGATCTGAGGGCCCCGACGCCCTCCGCCGCGGCGGAGCTCTGCTGTCCCGACTATCGGGAGCTCGTCTCATCTCTGGAGGACGCGGCGGAGGAGGCGCAGGGTCTCGCCGCAGACCGTCTGAAGGAGGCGCGGGCCCTGCTCGCAAGTCTTAAGGGCTCGGCGGCGATGGCAAACCCGCACAACGCGATTACCCTGAAGGCGGAAAGGCTCGGCGCGCTCAGGACGCGGCTCGACAGCGGCGTCAAGACCGCGCTCATGGCCTCGGAGGCGAAGCTCGTAGCCATGATGGAAAAGCTCAAAGCCATCGGCCCGAACGAGGTGATAAAGCGCGGATACGCAATAGTCACCGACTCCGATGGAAGGATACTCAAAAGCGTTTCCGAGCTTGAAATAAACGAAAGCATAAAGCTCAGGATGGCCGGGGGCTGCGCCTCCGCCGTCGTGACGGAGAAAGAATAAGGCGGTGCCCATGGAAAACATCAATGAAATGAAATACGAACAGGCCTACGAAAGGCTGGAGGAGATAGTCGGGAAAATGAGCGAGGCGTCGGTCCCCCTCGACGAGCTCATGAAGCTCTACGAGGAGGGCATGGAGCTTGCCGAGCACTGCGAAAAGCTGCTCAAGAGCTACGACGCGCGCCTCGAAAAGGTCTCCGCGAAGGCCGTTCAGAGGGAGATGGAGGACGCTCCCGTTCCCGACGACGAGGATGACGGGGAGGCGCCGTTCTGATGACCGCCGGGGAGTACAAAAAAGCGTCGCTCCGCTACAAGGAGCTTGTCGAAGCCGAGCTTGACCGCATATTCCGCGGCCCCGCGCGGGACGTTTACCCCCGCCTGCGCGAGGCGATGTTCTACAGCATCGAAGCGGGCGGCAAGCGCATACGCCCGTGCCTCTTGCTCGCCGTGTGCGAAATGCTGGGAGGCGACGCCGCCTCCGCGCTGCCCTTTGCGTGCGGGCTCGAGATGATACACACCTATTCCCTCATACACGACGACCTTCCCTGCATGGACGACGACGATATGCGCCGCGGCAGGCCCTCGAACCACAGGGTGTTCGGAGAGGCGATGGCCGTGCTCGCGGGGGACGGGCTGCTGTCCTTCGCCTTCGAGACGATGCTCGCCGCCGCGCTGAAGAGCGGCTCCCGCGGCTGTCTCGAGGCGGTGTCCGAGATAGCCGACAGGGCCGGCGCAAGGGGCATGGTGACCGGGCAGGCCGCCGACCTCGAATGCGAGGGAGAGGGCATAAAGACAGAGGAGATGCTCCGCTTCATCCACAGGCACAAGACCGCCGACATGCTGGAGGCCGCCGTGATTTCCGGCGCACGCATAGCCGGAGCCGACGACGGGACCGTCGCAAAGCTCCGCCGCTATTCCGAAAGCATGGGTCTCCTCTTCCAGATAACCGACGACATACTCGATATGACCGGCGATCCGGAGCTCATGGGCAAGACCCTCGGCAAGGACGCGGAGGCGGACAAGCTGACGTACGCCGTGCTCCTGGGGCTCGACGGCGCAAGGGACGCCGCGAGGCAGGCCGCAGAAGCCGCGAAAGCCGCTCTTGACGGCATACCCGACGCCGATTACCTCATCGCAACCGTAGACAACATGCTCACGAGGAGCAACTGATAACGGCCGCAAAGGCCGGGAAAGGGCTTCCCTTCCCCGGAAGGGATACGAACCGAAATGACAGAGTACTCCGAGCTTCGCCTTCTCAAGGGGATCCGTTCCCCGGAGGACCTGCGCAGGCTCCCAAAAGAGGAATTACCCGAACTCGCGGATGAGATAAGGAGGTATCTCGTGTCCACCGTGTCGCGCACGGGCGGGCACCTGGCCTCCAATCTCGGCGTGGTCGAAATGACGATCGCGCTGCACCGCGTTTTCGATCTCGATACCGACAGACTCATATTCGACGTCGGCCATCAGAGCTACGTCCATAAGCTGCTCACCGGCCGCGCCGAAAACTTCTCCACCCTCCGCCGGAGGGGCGGCATAGCCGGCTTCCCCAAAACGCAGGAGAGCGTGTACGACGCCTTCAACACCGGCCATTCAAGCACGTCGATATCCGCCGCGATAGGCATTATGCGCGCCGACGCGATAAAGGGCGTCGACCGCCGCGTCATAGCGCTGATCGGCGACGGAGCGCTGACGGGCGGCATGGCGTATGAGGCGCTGGACGACGTCGGCCAGCAGAAGCTCCCGCTGATAGTCGTGCTCAACGACAACGAGATGTCCATATCGGACAACGTCGGCGGCATGTCGAGGCACCTTGCCAAGATGCGTTCCGCAAGGGGCTACCGCAGCTTCAAGCGCCGCTTCTCCAAGCTCCTTAAGCATATCCCGCTGATAGGCGGCTGGCTGAGCGACCGCTTCGAAGGGCTGAAGAACAGGATCAAGTATTTCATTCTCCCCAACGTGCTCTTCGAGGAGCTCGGCTTCACGTATCTCGGCCCGATCAACGGCCACGATATCGACAGCATGACCGAGGTGCTCGAGCATGCGAAGCAGATGGACAAGCCCGTCGTGATCCACGCGATCACGAAAAAGGGGAAGGGCTACGCGCCCGCGGAAAAGGACCCCGAAAAGTTCCACGGCATCGGCAGATTCGACGCGGAGACGGGGGAGACGAAAAAGACCTTCGGCAACTCCTCCGTATTCAGCGACGAGCTCTGCCGCCTCGCGGAGCGGGATAAGGACGTCGTCGCGATAACCGCGGCGATGGCCTCCGGCACGGGGCTCGATTCGTTCCGCGAACGCTTCCCTGACCGCTTCTTCGACGTCGGCATAGCCGAGCAGCACGCCGTCACGATGGCCGCCGGCATGGCTATAGCGGGCGTAAAGCCCGTGTTCTGCGTATATTCGTCCTTCCTGCAGAGGGGCTTCGATCAGCTCGTGCACGACGTCTGCCTGCAGGGGCTGAAGGTCGTATTCGGCGTCGACCGCGCCGGCCTCGTCGGGGCCGACGGCGAGACCCACCACGGCATCTACGATATCTCGTATCTCATGACCCTCCCGAACATGAAGATACTCTCGCCCTCGTCGACAGCGGAGCTGCGCGCCTGCCTCGACTGGGCCGTGCTTGAAAACGATTCCCCCTGCGCCATAAGGTACAACAGGGGCGTGCTGCCCGAAAGGGAGATGACGGGTGACGTCCTCTCCTGGGAATGCATAAAGCCGTTCAGGAGCGTCTGCGTCATCGCCACCGGCAGGATGGTCGACACGGCGATAAGGGCCTGCGCGGATCTCAACGTCGGCCTATATAACGCGCGCTCGATCCGTCCAATGGACGAAGCCGCGCTCGAAAAGCTCTCGCACGCGCACTACGTGATAACCGTCGAGGACGGCGTCGTCAACGACGGCTTCGGCTCGCAGGTCGCCGCTTACATGAGCGGGCTGGGCAGCGGCACGAAGGTCGTTTCCGCCGGCGTCCCGAATACCGTTATCGAGCAGGGCACCGTGGACGAGCAGGACTGCGACTGCGGCCTTACCGAGGCGCAGCTCAAGGAGACCGTAATGAGCTGCATGGGAGGCATATATGTCTAAACGCGCCGACATACTGCTCGTGGAACAGGGCCTTGCGCAGAGCCGCGAAAGGGCGAAGGCCCTCATAATGGAGGGCGTCGTCTATTTCGGGGAGGTGAAGGTCGCGAAGGCCTCCGACTCCTTTGCCGACGACGCGCGGCTCACCGTGCGGGAGGATCCGATCCCCTTCGTTTCGAGGGGCGGTCTGAAGCTCGACAAGGCCGTAAGGAAGTACGGGATATCGCTGACCGGCGCCGTCTGTCTCGACGTCGGCGCGTCGACGGGCGGCTTTACCGACTGCATGCTGCAGAACGGCGCGGCGAAGGTCTACTCCGTCGACGTCGGCTACGGTCAGCTCGACTGGCGGCTCCGCAATGACGAAAGGGTCGTCTGCATGGAGCGCCGCAACGCGCGGTTCATGGAGCCCGCCTGGTTCGATGAAACGCCCGTGTTCGCCTCCTGCGACGTGTCGTTCATTTCCATCCGCCTCATTCTGCCGAGGATGTACGACTGTCTTGCCGATGGCGGCGGGGCAGTGGTGCTCGTCAAGCCCCAGTTCGAGGCGGGCCGCGACCGCATAGGCAAGAACGGCGTAGTGCGCGACGAAAGAACGCATACCGAGGTGCTGGCTCAAGCCGCCGCCCTTGCGAAGGAATGCGGTTTTTCCGTAAAGGAGCTTGACTTTTCTCCCATCACCGGCCCGAAGGGGAACATCGAGTTTCTGATGTACCTCGAAAAGGGCGGGGAAGACGGGATGGAGGACCTGCAAAAAAAGGCGGAAGAGGTCGTTGCCCTTTCGCACGAGGCGCTGTCGTGATATAATCGAATTATGAAGCTGTTCATCTATACAAATCCACAAAAACCCAACGCCGCGCGCCTGCTTTCGGAGCTCTCCGATACGGCGATGCGCCGCGGGATCGAAACGGAGCCCTACTCCTCCGACGTAATGCTTGCAGGCGAGCCGAAGGAGAAATGGCTCGGCGTCACCGCCGTCGTCACGATAGGCGGCGACGGGACGATACTTCGCGCCGTATCTGCCGCCGCTCCGCACGATGTGCCGGTGCTCGGCGTCAATATGGGCCGAGTCGGCTTCTTTAGCGAGATAGGCACGGAGGATTTCGGCGCCGCTCTCGATAAGCTCCAAAGCGGGGATTATTCGGTCGAGTCCGCTTCCATGCTGACCTGCCTCGTCAACGGCGAAAACTCCGGAGTGTGCCTCAACGATTTCATCATCCACAGGCAGGAGCTTTCGTCGATCGCCCATCTCGGGCTCGCCGTCGACGGCGACGACGTGGGCGACGTCATGGCCGACGGGCTCATCGTCGCGACCCCCTCCGGCTCCACGGCCTACACGATGTCCGCGGGCGGGCCCGTCGTCGCGCCGAAGCTCGACTGCATGCTCGTGACCCCCATCTGCCCGCATTCCCTCACCGTTAGGCCGATAGTCGCCTCCGCGGATTCGACCGTGGCAGTGCGGGCCAAATCCGACTGCCGCCTGACCCGCGACGGGCAGGACGTCTGCGTCATCCGCCCCGGCGACGAGCTCGTGTTCAATAGGGCGGAGGGCGCCGCGAAGTTCATAAGATTCGGCAAAAGGAACGTGTTCGGGCTCATCCGCGAAAAGCTGAAATGACATGCTTGAAAGACTGTTCATAGAAAACATAGCGCTCATCGAAAAGCTCGATCTCGAGCTCGGCGGCGGCTTCACCGTCCTCACGGGCGAGACCGGTGCGGGCAAATCCATCATTATCGACGGATTGAACCTCGTGCTCGGCAGCCGCGGCAGCCGCGAGCTCATCTCCTACGGAAAGCAGAAATGCAGGGTCGAGGCCGTTTTCGACATATCCGAAAAGCCGGAGGTCGGCGCGGTGCTCCGCGAAATGGAGCTCGACGACGGCGGCGAGCTTACCGTGATGCGCGAGCTCAGCGTGAACGGCAAGAGCCTCTGCCGCGTGAACGGGGTCGTGATCCCGCTCGCGCAGCTCAAGCGGATCACCGATCTGCTCGTCGACGTCCACGGTCAGCACGAGCATCAGTCCCTCCTCGACGAGAAGAACCATCTCGGCGTTATCGACGCCTACAAGCAGGAGCTCACTGCTCCCCTGAAGGACGAGGTCAACGCCGTATACGCGGAGTATGCGAAGGTCGTGTCGAAGCTCAATTCCGGCTTCCTCTCGGAGGCGGAGCGCGAGCGCCGCATAGACATACTGAAATACCAGATAAACGAGATCGCCGGCGCCCATATCTCAAAGGACGAGGAGAAGGGCATAAAGGAGGAGCTTACCCTCCTGACCAACGCCGAAAGGATAACCGGCTCGCTCGGCTCCGCGTCGGAGCTGCTCAGCGGCGACGACGGCGCGGTAGCGAAGCTCAAGGAGGCCGTCGATGCTCTCGGCGATATCTCGGGCTTCTCCCCGCAGTTCGGCGAGGTCTTCTCCCGCCTCAGCGACCTCTATTACGAGGTGGAGGACGCGTCGTATTCCGTCCGCGACATGCGGCTCGATTCGGATTTCGATCCCAAAAGGATCGACGAGCTCGAGACCCGTCTCGACGTTCTGGACGGGCTGAAGCATAAATACGGCCGCACTCTCGAAGAGGTGCTGCAGTTCATGGACGGCGCGCAGAAGGAGCTGGATGAACTCACGGGCGACGCCTCACTGCGTGAGGAACTTGAAAAGAAAAAGTCCGAATTATTCGGGAAATACATGGCCTCGGCCGAACGGCTGACAGCCGCGAGGAAGGAATCGGCGGCGGAGCTCTGCGCGCTCGCGCAGGAACAGCTGAAGGCCCTCGGCATGAAGAAGGCGCGTCTCGGCGCCGAGTTCTCGCTCATCGACGGCGAACCGCACGAGGACGGCCGCGACGAGGTGAGCCTGCTGCTCTCCGCCAACGAGGGCGAGCCGATGAAGCCCCTTTCCAAGGTCGCCTCCGGCGGCGAGCTCTCGCGCATAATGCTCGCGCTGAAGACCGTTTTGACCGACGCTGACGGCATTCCCACGCTCGTTTTCGACGAGGTCGACACCGGCATAAGCGGCGTCACCGCGAACACCGTCGGCCTGCGGATGAAAAGGATCGCCGCCAAGCATCAGGTGCTCTGCGTCACGCATCTGCCGCAGATCGCCGCATTCGCAAAGAACCATTACGTCGTCACCAAGCGCGAGGAAGCGGGCCGTACGCTCACGAGCGTGCGCCTGCTCACCGACGAAGAGCGCCCGTACGAGCTCGCGCGGATAATGGGCGCGGAGGGCGCGGGCGGCGCCGCGGTATCTCACGCGGCCGAGCTCATAAAGCGCGCGGAGGAAGCGCGCGTCTGACGGAATAACAAGCGGCATTCCCGTAAAAAATGACAGTATCGTTTTTTATGCGGAAGGTGCCTGCCATGAAAAGAAAAAGAGCCGCCCGAGGCCCGTATCATCTGAGGATATTGGCGATACTGTTCGCCTTTTCGGTATTCGCGCTCAACTACTCACCGCCCGCGGCGGAGCTCAGGGAGCTCCCCGGCGCGTATTACGCCGTCTCGCGGGAGGAGCTCGTATCCAAGCTCGGGGCGTCGTTCACGGCCCGTGGGCTCGCGGTCACCGCGGATGTCAGCGGGGATGAAAAGCTCGCTCCCGGGACCGTCAGCTGCCGTCTGTGGGGCGTCGTGCTCAAAAGGGTGCCCGCCTACGTCGGCGAAAGGGCGACGGTGGTGCCCGGCGGTCAGGCCGTCGGGATAAGCATACACACGGACGGCGTGCTCGTCGTCGGGACAGCCGCGTTCAAAAACGCCGGAGGAAGATCCGTCTCTCCCGCCGCGGACGCCGGCATAAAGCCCGGCGACGTGATACTGCTCGTGAACGGGGAAGCCGTATCCTCCTCGCAGGAGCTTGCGTCCGCCATGGACGGGAGCCCTCTTGGCGCGGAGCTCACCGTGCTGCGGGACGGGGAGAAAAGGACCTTCGCCGTGACGCCCGAGGAGAGCGCGGAGGGAGGCCTCCGCATCGGCGCATGGGTGCGCGACAGCACCGTCGGCATAGGCACGCTCTCGTTTTACGATCCGGAGACGGACGCGCTCGCGGCGCTGGGGCACGCGGTGCTCGACGCCGACACGGGCTCGCTCCTCACGGTAAGGGACGGGGAGCTCGTGATCGCCAACGTGCTCGGCGTGACAAAGGGCCGTCAGGGCTCTCCCGGCGAGCTGCACGGCAATTTCGGCTCCGGAAGCCCGAAGCTCGGCCGCGTCACCGAAAACACCGGGCTCGGGATATTCGGCATGATGTATGAAGGAGCGGAGGAGCTCCTTTCAGGCGCCGCGGTAATGACCGCCTTCCCGGACGAGGTGCATACCGGCCCCGCCGTGATAGTCACCTCCGCGTTCGGCGAGCCGGAGGAATACTCCTGCCGCATTATCAAGACCGGCCGCCAGAACGAGCCCGCGCCGAAGGGCCTCGTGATCGAGATCACCGACGAACGGCTCATCGAAAGGACGGGCGGCATAGTCCAGGGCATGAGCGGCAGCCCCATACTGCAGGACGGCATGCTCGTCGGGGTGGTGACGCACGTATTCGTCAGCGACCCGAAAAAGGGCTACGGCGCATACGCGTATTGGATGTACAAACTGACCGGAGGACAGACATGGAAAAGGACAGGCTGATAGTCGAGCACAGGGGGCTCTACCTCGGAGAACCGAACGAGTACTTCGAGACCTTCAGCAAGTATTTTTCGACGATCTCGCGCATGAACTTCCTGACCGTCGGGACCGCGGAGGAGCTCATCGAAAAATGCTATTCGTACGAGCCGATGCTCATAGTGCTGGAGCTCGACCCCATCAGTCTCAACAGCGCGCGCAAGGCGTCGAAGCTCGCCAAATACCGCCAGTCGGTGAGCATAGGCCTCGCCAATGCCGACGCCGAATACCTGAAGCGTCTCTTCGACGAGTTCATCATCACCGACGCGGTCGTAAAGAGCGGGGATCCCTGCACGGACGCGCTGAACGTGCTGCGGGTCTACAAGCAGGACATGAAGTACGGCGTCAACCTCAGGACCATAACCAAGAAGATGCCAATGGTGACCGACCTCATCTGGAACGACCCCGTAAGGGACGAAAGGACGCTCCGGAACGCCATATCGGACAAGCTCGTGCGGCTCGGCGTCCGCAGGGAGCTCGCCGGCCACAAATACTTGATCGCCGCCGTCGCGATGCAGAGCGCGCTGCATGAGGCGCCGGAGCCGATAAAGCTCTACGGCAGCATCGCGGAATACTACGACACGACCCCCGCCGCCGTCGAAAAGGCGATAAGATACGCTCTGGAAACGGCATGGGTGGAGGGGGATATCGACTATCAGCAGCAGTTCTTCGGCATGACCATCGACGAAGAAAAGGGGAAACCTACCAACGCGGAGTTTATCGCAAGACTCGCGCTCGACCACTGATCGAAAAGGGGGAAAACAAAATGAAAAAGAGAGCGACAATAATTGTTCTGGACAGCGTAGGCATCGGCTGTCTGCCCGACGCCGCGGAGTTCGGGGACAGCGGCGCGCATACTCTGGGGCATGTGTACAGCGTCCGCGGCATGAAGATACCCAACATGCTTTCGCTCGGCCTCGGCAATATCGAGGGCTCCGACCTGCCGCGCGTCTGCTTCCCCAGGGCCGCATACGGCAGATCGCTCGAGGTGACCAAAGCGAAGGACACCACGAGCGGGCATTGGGAGATGGCGGGCTTCCCCATGGAGGTCCCGTTCCGCACCTATCCCAACGGCTTCCCGCGCGACGTAATGGAAAGGTTCGAGGCGGCGATAGGCCGCGGCACCCTCGGCAACGAGGTCGCCTCCGGCACGGAGATAATCCAGCGCCTCGGCGACGAGCACGTGGCAACGGGCAAGCCCATAGTCTACACCTCCGCCGACAGCGTTTTCCAGATCGCCGCGCATGAGGAGGTCATCCCCCTCGAGGAGCTGTACCGCCTCTGCGAGATCGCCCGCGCACAGCTCGTCGGCGACAACCTCGTCGGCCGCGTCATCGCACGCCCCTTCGTCGGCGGGAACGGCGTCTACACCCGCACGGAGAACCGCCGCGACTACGCCCTCGCGCCCATGCAGGACACCATACTTGACGCGCTGACCGCAAAGGGCATGGAGGTCGTCGGCATAGGCAAGATAGAGGATATCTTCGCCCACCGCGGCATCACGACCGTCGACCATACCAAGAACAATCCCGACGGGATCGAGGCGACGATACGCTTCCTGAAGGAGGGCAGGGGGGACTTCATATTCACCAACCTCGTGGATACGGATATGCTCTACGGCCACAGGAACGACGTTGAGGGCTACGGCGCAGCGCTGGAGTATTTCGACGGCAAGCTCCGTGAGATAATGGCATCCATGACGAAGGAGGATCTGCTCATCGTGACCGCCGATCACGGCTGCGACCCCGCATTCCCCGGTACCGATCATACGAGGGAGTACATACCCATTCTCGCCATGATAGGCGCGGGCAGGGCGGCCGACCTCGGCACGAGGGAGTCATTCGCCGACATCGGCGCCACCGTCTACGAATACCTGACGGGCGAGAAATGGCGCTGCGGCGAATCGTTCCTCAAGGATCTTATCTGATAAGCGCAAAAAAAACGGTGCATCGCGCACCGTTTTTTTATTTTCTCTGTCAATAGAACGAATGGAGCTCGAGCTCCCTCGAGATATGCTCCATCGCCTTGACCGCCGCCTTGCTGTTCCCGAACGCGTCGAGCGACGGGCCGTAAAGGCCTATTCCCATCGGGCCCTTCGCGGCGCAGACGAGGCCTCCTCCGACGCCGCTCTTCGAAGGCACGCCGACCCTCACGCTGAACTTGCCGGAGTAATCGTACATGCCGCAGGTGAACATAATGACCTTAAGCGTCCTCACGTGCTCGGTGGGTATCAGCCGTCTGCCGGTGAAGGGATCTAGGCCGCCGTTCGCAATAACGAGGCCGAGATTCGCGAGCGACCTCGCGTTGACGGAGAGCGAGCACATCCTGAAATAGAGATCGAGCGTCCTCTCGGGCTCGTCCATAAGCACGCCCTTGCTCTTCAGAAGATAGACTATCGCGCGGTTGCGGTCGCCCGTTTTGGATTCGCTCGCGTAGACCGCCTCGTCAAGGCATATTTCGGGATCGGCGCACAGCTCGCGCGCGTATCCCAGAAGGTCGCCGAAAGAGAGATCGCCGGAAATGAGGCTCGCCGTTTCTATGGCGCCGGCGTTTATCATCGGGTTATAGGGGCGGTTGCTCGCAAGGTCGAGCTTCAGTATCGAGTTGAACGAATCGCCGGAGGGCTCCATCATGACGTGGGAGAATGTCTCCTCGAACCCGCAGTGCAAGAGCGCCGCGCAGAGCAGTATCACCTTCGACACCGACTGCATGGAAAAGCGCTTTTCGCAGTCGCCGAGGGACAGGGTCCGCAGATCGCCGTCGATCATGCTTATACCGAAATCGTCCCTGTTCGCCTTTGCGAGCTCGGGGATATAGTCCGCGACCTTTCCCTGATCGGTGTAGCCGAGGCCTATCCGGTATGCCTCCTCGAATACGGCCCGTATCCTGTCAAAGCTCTTGTTTCCCGTTTCCGTCATCGTCCCGTCCCCCTTGAAGGTATCGATAGAATTATAGCATATCCGTCAGCTTTTTCAACAGCCCTATCGCGGGGCCGGGCAGATCCCTTTCCGCGACGAGCGCCGTCCATCCGTCCATCGGCGCTACGGCCTTTACAATAAAACCGTTCTTTTTCCAGAAGTGCGATGCCTGCGGATTGTCCTCCGCAAACGCAAGACGGATCGTCCGTTTCCCGATGCGCGTCAGATAAGCGCATACCTCGTCGATGATCGCGCTGCCGATCAGCTTTCCCTGATACGCCTCGTTCATCATGAAGAACCCGATATAGCAGCAGCCCTTTCCGGGATAGCCGTCGATAAGGTCCATGACGGCGACGAGCTCGTCCCCGCGGAAAAAGCCGACGAAATACTTGTCGTCCGCGCCGACGCCCGGCGGAGCCGTACGCAGGTCGTGCAGCACCTGCTCCATGGACGGCTCGGAATTGCAGTAAAGATAATACTGCGGGTTCCCCTCGCAGAGGAATAGTATCCCGTCCGCGTCGGCGTCGTTCAGCCTGCGCACCCGAAAGCAAGTGCTGAGTCCCGCTGTGTCGATCATGCGCCCCTCCGTGAAATGCGTATCGTTATGATCATTATACTATAGGAGGAACTGGCTGACAACAGGGACGGGATATTTGAGCATGCGGGACTCGATTTTGCACATTGGCTCTCGCTGCCTGCGCTCCGCGCGGCGCAGCTCGGCCGTGACAAAATCCCGGGGCGGGAAAATGCTTCGCATTTTCTTTCCGCCCTTCGAGTCCCTTCAACTGTATTGCCAACAAAAAAAGGGCGTGAAGCCCTCTTTTTGTTGGCGCAACCGGCGGGACTCGAACCCACTGCCTTATGCTCCGGAGGCATACGCTCTATCCAGGTGAGCTACGGTTGCATCGAATGTCATTATAACACCGCGCAACGGATTTGGCAACAGATAATGCTGCCGAAATGAGGCCGCGATTATACTTTCGAAAACCCGTTTTCGGGGGTTGACAATGCGGCCTCGCTGAAATATAATCTCGTTTGGCCCGAACGGGGCCGTAAAAAATCGGAGGAGATCGGGTTCGGAAACTGCGTTTTCAAACCCCTTTGATCCGGCTTTTATGCAGACGGCGCGGCGGTTTTTCCGACGCCGATCCGTCGAATACAATCAAGAAAGGATCCCTTTGCGATGCAAAGGAAAAGTATTAAACAATGAAAAAATCTTCAAAAGCCATTATCATCGTTCTTGCGGCGCTTCTTTCGCTCGTCGTGCTCTTCTGCGCGGCTGCAAGCGCGTTTGCCTATAAAAACACGGCGAGGATCATCACCGCTCTTGAGACCAGTGACGAGCCCGAAGACGACGCGCGTGAAAACGACGTCTGCATAGGCGACGAATACTGGATCCGCTCCACTCAGCCCATCTCCGACGCCTACATCTCGGGCGACAGCACATCCCTCGACGACAGGCAGAAGGAGACCATGAAGATGGCGAAGGACGTCCTCGAGTCGGTCGTCAAGGATGACATGACTCCCTTTGAAAAGGAGCGGGCGGTCTATCTCTGGCTCACTACCAGGCTCAAGAGCGAGACCGGCATGCTCACCGTCATCCCCACCACGTCGGAGGACAGCGACAATCCCTACGGCGTGCTCAAGTACCGCAGCGCCGTTTGCGTCGGCTACGCCACCACTTTCCGTCTGTTTATGCATATGCTCGGCATAGAGTGCATGGTCGTGCACGATACGAGCCTTTCCCACTCCTGGGACATCGTCAAGCTCGACGGCGAATGGTATCACACCGACTGCTATTTCGACTCCGACGAGGGCACATACAGGCATTTCAACCTCTCCGACGCCATAATGGCCGGCGATCACGAATGGGACCGCAGCTTCTTCCCCAAGGCGGAGGGCCTCAAATACAATCCCGCGGTGCAGTCCGCCGAGACGGTCGAGGACGTCTACGCCATTCCCGCTTTCGCGAAGGCCAAGCTCGACGAGGGCGAGACCAGCTTCTCCTGCAGGGTCGAGGGCGGCATAGCGAGGGAGGATGAGCCCGTCGCCTCCGCCATAGCGAGCAAGATCGCGGAGACCGTAATGCAGGGCTACGACAACAAGGGCTTCGAGTACTACTGGGCGGATCTCGGCGGCGGAGATTACGTACTCTGCATGTTCGCGAACGACTACGAGTCCTACGGCCCCGTGCTCGACGAAGAGCAGGAGAGCAAGGTCGACGAGGCCATGGAAGACGCGTTCGGCGATATGTACGTGCCCGGCGGCGAATGGTACGACGACGTCATGAACGGCGAGATAGGCGGCTGAATATGAAAAGGACCATAGCCGTTATACTTGCCGCGGCGTCGCTGCTGCTCTGCGCCTGCACCGCCGCGCCCCAAAAGGCGACGGTCAGCATGTTCGACCTTTCCGAGGCCATGCGCGCCGCGCACAAAGGCGAGGCGGAACTGAGCTACGCAAGCTCGTCCGACTCCGACGCGGAAGCGGAGTTCGCCCATCTGTCGGATCTCGACTATTCCAAGGTCGGATCGTTCTTCCTTCTATACGCGTCCGACGGCAGCGCCAGCACGGACGAGATCGCCGTAATAGCGGTCAAGGACGCCGCCGACGTGAAGGCCGCCGCGGAATCGCTCAGGGCCCACGTCGAAAAGCGCCGCTCGCTGTACGCTTCCTATGCGCCGCAGCTCGTGCCCGCGCTCGATTCGGCAAGGGTGTTCACCGAGGCGCAGTACGCCGTGCTCGTGGTGAGCGCGAACGAGGCGGACGTCAGCCGCGCGTTCAAGGACTTCATCAACAAATAAACAGGATCGAAAAAAGCCCCCCGAATGAACTTCGGAGGGCTTTATTGTTTAGGGTCTTAAATCCTTTCGGGGACCTTCGCGTTGACGGCGGCGATGAGCTCCCTGACCTTGTTAGCGACGGTCTCGCAGGCGGTCTCGGGATCGATGTCCTCACGGAAGGACTTATCCCTCGCGCTGAGCTCGAAGGCGTTCCTCGAAACGGTCTTGGGGCTGATGACCACGCGGACGGGAGCTCCGAAGAGATCCGCGTCGGAGAACATGAAGCCCGCGGAGACGTTGCGATCGTCGTAGAGCACCTCTACGCCGGCGTCCTCAAGCTCCTCATAGAGCTTGTCGGCGGCGGCGCGGACGTTCTCGTCGTCGGAGCGCAGAGCGCAGATCTCGACCTGCCAGGGGGCGATCGTGATGGGCCAGATGGGGCCGTAATCGTCGTGATGCGCTTCGCAGACGGAGGCCATGAGGCGGCCGACGCCGATGCCGTAGCAGCCCATTATGGGGCTCACGCGGGCGCCGTTCTCGTCGTCGTAGGTCATGCCCATCGCCTCGGTGTAGCGCCTGCCGAGCTGGAATATGTTGCCGACCTCGATGCCGTTCTTTATCGTCAGGGCATGCTTGCCGCATACGGGGCAGATGCCGCCTTCAACGGCCTTGGTGAGGTCGATGAACTGAGTGCCCTCGGGAAGATCGCGGGCGGGATCGAAGCCGGTGAGATGGTATTCGGCCCTGTTCGCGCCGCAGACGAGGTTCGAAGCTCCGACAAGGGACTTGTCGAAGAGCACCGTCGCGGCGGTCTCGAGCCCGACGGGGCCGATATTGCCCGCGGCAAGATTGGCGTTCTCGATATCGACGGCGGGATGTATCTTCGCCTTCAGGTAATTCGTCAGCTTGGTCTCGTTGAGCTCGCGGTCGCCGCGGCAGAACACGAGGATATAGCTGTCGTCGTCGTTCTTCTGATAGACTATCGCCTTGCAGGTCTTCTCGGCGGTCACGCCGAGGAAAGCCGCGACCTCTTCGATGGTCTTGGCGTCGCCGGTGAAGACCTCCTTGAGCTCCTCGGGCTCCGCATCGGCAGCGTTCTCGGTGATGGCCTCGCAGGCGTCCATGTTGGCGCGGAAGCCGCATTCGGGGCAGATGACGATGGAATCCTCGCCGATGTCGGTGAGCAGCATGAACTCGTGGCTCACCTTGCCGCCCATCATGCCGGAATCGGACTTGACGGCGATGACCTCGGGCACGCCCGCCCTCGCGTAGATGCGCTCGTAAGCGCGGTATGC
Organism: Clostridia bacterium; assembly: GCA_017619735.1. Lineage (GTDB taxonomy): Bacteria > Bacillota > Clostridia > Christensenellales > CAG-138 > UBA3857. The sequence continues at coordinate 60,050 of JAFZRT010000040.1, read as the reverse complement.
GCGCTCGTAGTATCTCTCCAGATCCTCCTGGGAGGTGTGGAAGGAGTAGCCGTCCTTCATCGTGAACTCGCGCACGCGGATCAGACCGCCCCTCGCACGGGGCTCGTCGCGGAACTTCGTCTGGATCTGATAGATCATGAACGGGTACTTCTGATAAGTGCCGGCAACGTTCATCGCCATCTGCACGGCCGCCTCCTCATGGGTCATGCCGAGCACCATATCGGCGCCGCTGCGGTCCTTGAAGCGCAGCAGCTCCTTGCCGATGGAATCGAACCTGCCGGAGGACTGCCAAAGCGTTGCGGGCATAACGACGGGGAAGAGCACCTCCTGCCCGTCTATCGCGTCCATCTCCTCACGGAGAATGGCTTCGATCTTGTTCTGTATGCGCTTTGCGGGGGTGAAAAGGGAGTAGATGCCGTTGCCGACCTGCTTCATGTAGCCGCCGCGGGTCATAAGGTTCTGGCTTTCGATATCGAAAGCGCGCTCCTTGAACCTTTCGCCGAGAATGTTGCGAACCTTCATATTGTTCCTCCAATTATCCTGATAAAAAGCCTCGGGAGCCGCCCGGACAGAATGCCGGCGGGACTCCCGACCTTTTGAAAGCCAAATGGCATTATAATCTCATTTTTTTACCGTGTCAACTTCTAAAACGGTATATGTTGCATTCCTTTGCGTCAGGAGGCGGATACCACGACGGAAACGATGTCGCCGAGCTTCCTGTCGTGGGGAAGCTCGCTGTCCGCGGGTGTCTCGCCGCCGATCTCGTCGGGGAATGTGACTCCGCCGGCGGGGGAGGCGTCGCTGAACACGCGCTTCGGCTCCGTGACGGGGATCACGCGCTGCTGCAGGTAATAGATGTTCTTCATCACCTGAGCGGGGTCGCCGTTCGCTTCGGGAAGCTCGGCTGCGCGCGCCGCTATATCCGGCTCGGCATGGGCCGCTTCGTCGGCGGATTCGGGCTCCTCAACGGGCTCCTCCTCGGCCGCGGGCTCTTCTTCGCCCTCTTCGCATTCCTCGTCCTCATCCTCGTCCTCGCCGTCCTCGGACTTGGGCTTCTTGGGGGGTCTCGCCGCCTGCGCCTTGCAGGGGTGCTCGCACTCCTCGCAGCTGCAGTCGCATTTATCCACGTCGCGGCAGAGCTCCTCGGTCTTTTCCTCGTTGTCCTCTATTACGGACTTCAGCATGGCGGAGAAGGTCTCGGTCTGCTCGGAGAGGTAATCGGTGGTCTTCTTCAGAAGCTCGTTGAGCTCGGCCATGACGTCCTTGCGCTTCCTGACCTCCATCTGGGAGGCGATAATCGTCCGCTCGACGTAGATGTTCGCGTCCGTGCGAATGTTTTCGGAATAATCGTCCGCATCCTTGCGGACGTTCGCCGCATCCTCGTCGGCCTGCGCGAGCATGCTGCTGATCTTCTCCTCGGCGTCCTTAACCTGCTGATCCGCGTCGGCAAGGAGCTTGTCGCGCTGCTCGTTGGCCTCGTCCTCGATGCGCTTTGCCGTCCTGTTGGCGTCGGTGATGGAGCGGACCACAAGCTCCTCCTGATCCTTCAGGCGCTTGACCTCCGCCTCAAGCTCCGATATGCGCTCCTTTAGCTTGGCGTTCTCCTCGATGCTTTGGCTCAACTGAAGCCCGAGCTCCCTGGCTTTCTTCCCAAACATACTGAACCTCCTGTATATGTGAATTGATCAAAAATGCAGCTGATCGCCGTCGGCGGGCACGGGATATCCCATATGCTCGTAGGCGTTGGGGAGCAGTATGCGCCCCCGCGGTGTGCGGGCTATGAAGCCCAGCTGTATAAGGTACGGCTCGTACACGTCCTCTATGGTGGTCGCGTCCTCGCCTGTCGAGGCGGCGATCGTGTCGAGGCCGACGGGGCGCCCGCGGAACTTGACTATCATCGCCTCCAGCATGCGGCGGTCGACGGAGTCGAGCCCGAGCTCGTCCACGCCGAGCATGTCGAGCCCGCGCATTGCCGTTTCGCAGTCGATGACGCCGCTGCCCCTGACCTGCGCGAAATCGCGCACGCGCTTCAGAAGACGGTTCGCGACGCGGGGAGTGCCCCTCGAACGGGAGGCGATCTCAAGCGCGCCGTCGTCGGTTATCTCGACCTCGAGTATGCCGGCGCTCCTGACGATGATCTCCTTCAGCTCCTCCGGCGTGTAGAGCTGGAGCTGCTCCTTTATCCCGAACCTGTCGCGCAGGGGGGAGGTCAGCAGGCCCAGTCTCGTAGTCGCGCCGACGAGCGTGAACTTCGGCAGCTCCATGCGCAGCGACCTCGCGGAGGGGCCCTTGCCTATCACGATATCGTAGGCGAAGTCCTCCATGGCGGGGTAGAGTATCTCCTCGACGCTCGCGTTGAGGCGGTGTATCTCGTCGATGAAGAGTATGTCGCCCTCGTTGATGTTCGACAGTATCGCGGCAAGATCGCGGCTGTGCGTGATAGCCGGGCCGCTGGTAACGGAGAGCTTGCCGCCCATCTCGTTGGAGATGATGGAGGCGAGCGTGGTCTTGCCCAGGCCGGGAGGGCCGTAGAGCAGAACGTGATCCAGCGCCTCGCCGCGCAGCTTGGCCGCCCGCATGTAGACGCTGATATGCTCCTTCGCGGAGGACTGACCGATGTATTCGTTCAGGAACCTCGGGCGAAGGCTGTATTCGATCTTTCCGTCCTCCTCCTGGAAGGAAGAGGAGATAATCCTCTCGTCAAAATCCATAGCTTATCTTTTAGAAATCTCCCTCAGAGCCGATTTGATCATTTCCTCGACGGATCCGCATTCGGGAAGGTCAGCGACGACCCTGCCCGCCATCGCTCCGTCGTAGCCGAGCGCGACCAGCGCTTCTATCGCCTCCGCCCGCATGGACGCGGAAGCGTTATCGGCGCTCTTCACGGAGGGCACTCCCTCCGACGCGCCGACCTTTTCCTTGAGCTCGAGTATCACCCTCGCCGCGGTCTTGCGGCCCATGCCGGGCACGCGGTCGAAAGCGGCGGCGTTGTCCGTGACGACGGCAAGCGCCACGTCCTCCGGCGTCAGCACGGACAATACGCTCAGCGCCACCTTGGGGCCGATGCGCGAGACGCTGATGAGCTTGCGGAACATCGACCTTTCGGATTCGGTCCCGAAGCCGTACAGCGCGACGGCGTCCTGCGCAAGATGAAAATGGGTGAAGAGCTTTGCCGTGCGGCCGGGCAGGAGAGAGCGAAGGGTGTTGGAGCTGCAGAAGAGCTCATATCCGACCCCCGCGGCCTCTATCACGGCGCGGTCCGCAAGCACCGTATCGACTGTTCCTTTTATATGCGCGTACATTATTTAATCCTGTATTCCTCCAATGAAGGTCCTATCGCGCTCGCGTGGCAGATCGCCGCGCCCAAAGCGTCGGCGGCGTCGTCGGGCTTGGGGACGGTGCTGAGCTTAAGGAGCAGCTTAACCATCGTCTGCACCTGGAGCTTGTCCGCGTGACCGTCGCCCGTGACGGACAGCTTTATCTGCATGGGCGTGTACTCGTAAAGGGGGAGACCCGCCTGCTGCGCCGCGAGCAGCGCCACTCCGCGGCCCGCCGCGACCTGTATCGCCGTCTTCGCATTGTGGTAGAAGAACAGCTCCTCGAACGCGATGTGGTCGGGCGTGTACTTTTCTATGAGCAGGGTCATGCCGCGGTGAAGTATCTCCAGCCTTTCGGGAAACGTGCGGTCGGCCTTGGTCTCGATCACGCCGTAATCGAGCACCGTAAACGCGCCGCGGTCGTATTTCAAAAGACCGTAGCCGAGTATCGCGTATCCGGGATCTATGCCGAGAATAACCAAAGCAGTCTCCGTGCTCACATTTTAATCCATTCATTATCTTACCACGAAATCTGATAATTTACAAGCGTATGGGCAAAACTATCTTCAAAGCGAAACAAAAGGAGGCGGAGCGTACGGCGGCAATACCCATCGTCCTTTTTTTACTCGCCGCGCTGTTCGTGCTGATCCCCAAAAAGGTATGCGTTTCGGCAAAAACAACGGGGATGTATACCGAGGCGATCATCACGCTGCGCCTGCTGTTCGGGCTCGTCGGGATAAGCGCGGAGGCGCGCGCCTCGATCCGCATCCCCGGAGGAGCGCGGCTGAGCGTGAACGGCAGGCCCGTGCGGCTCCCGCCGAGGGAGAAGCGGAAGGGCGGCATGCGGCTCATGAGGGCCGTCGCGGTGAAGGAACTCTCCGTCACGGGCGAGGTCGGCCTCGACGGCGCGCCGGACGTTAGCGTGATACTCGCGGGGATACTGCAGACGTTACTCTCGCAGGCCGCCGCCGCGCTCGTACGGGAACGGGCGGCGGTACGCGTCGCCCCGCGCTTCGACCGCGCGGCGTTCGTCCTTAATGTGGAAGGGATATTCTGCGTCAGCGCGGGAAGAATGATAATCGAAGCAATAAAGCTCAGGAGGAAGAAAGCAAATGAGTCATCCGATAGAAAACATAATGCAGTCGTCGATGGAGCATATCAAGAGGCTCGCTGACGTCAATACGGTCATAGGCGCGCCTATCACCGCGGACGGCGACACACTGATACTGCCCGTGTCCAAGGTCAGTCTCGGCATGCTCGTTGGCGGCGGGGAATACATAGGCGTCGCCGCCGGCAGGAAGACCGCGGTGGACATCACCTGCGACGGGAACTATCCGTTCATAGGCGCGTCGACGGTCGGCATGGCGCTGACCCCGCTCGCGTTCGTTGCGGTGCAGGACGGGAACGTGCGCGTGCTCCCCGCGAAGCAGGACTGCCCCTCCGACCGGCTCATGGATCTCATGCCGCAGATAATGGAGACCGCCGAGCGGCTCATCACCGAGCTGTGCGGGACCGACAAAAACGGCGAAGGCAAATGCGGCTGCGGAACCAAAAAGCGCGGGCGTTCCGGGGATTACATCAGTATCGACCTGAAGGACCGCGGCGAAAGGACGGAGGACCCCGACTGCGGGGAATGCGACTGATGAACGGCAGAAGGCTGCGGCTGCTCGCGGCTCTGCTCGCGGCGGTCGGGACGGCGTTCATGGCTTTCGCGGCCAAGGCCTCGCCCGCGCTCATGACCCGGGCCTCCGCCGCCGCGCTCATCGAGAGCGAGACGGGGCGGCTCCTCGCGGCGAAAAACGAGGACCTTATGCTGCCCATGGCCAGCACGACCAAGATAATGACGGCGCTCGTGGTGCTCGAGAACTGCTCCGCGGACGATATCGTCAAGGTGCCCGCCGAGGCGGTCGGCGTCGAGGGCTCGTCCGTATATCTCGAGGAGGGGGAGGAGATCAGCGTCGGAGACCTCCTCTACGGGCTCATGCTCGCCTCGGGCAACGACGCGGCGGTCGCGCTCGCCGTGCATACCGCGGGCAGCGTATCCGCATTTGCGGACATGATGAACAGCAGAGCGGAGGACATGGGCCTTACGAGGACGCATTTCATCACCCCCAACGGGCTCCACGACGAAAGGCACCTGACCACCGCGCGCGAGCTCTGCCTCATCACGCGGGAGGCGCTCAAGGTGCCTGAGTTCAGGGAGATAGTCTCGACCAAGTATCATACAGCTCAAAGCGGGAGCAGACCGAGGACCTTCAAGAACAAGAACAGCCTTCTTTGGGAATACGACGGCGCTTTCGGCGTCAAGACCGGCTACACGATGGCCGCGGGCAGATGCCTCGTGTTCGGCGCGGAGAGGGACGGCATGACCGTCATCGGCGCGCTGCTCAACTGCAGGCCGATGTTCGAGACCGCCGTGGAGCTCATGGACGGCGCGTTCGAAAGCTGGGAAAAGCGGACGCTCGTTTCGCGGGATCAGCAAATAGGCGGAGTTTTTATCGAAAACGGGACCGAAAGCATATTGGAAGTTCGCGCAAAAGATAGTATAATAGACGTGGCGCAAAGCGGCGCGGAGCATGCCTATACCACGAGCGCGCTTATACGGGACGGACTTGCCGCCCCGATATCGCGCGGGGAAGTCGTCGGCGAGCTGTCGGTCTGGGACGGGGACGTCCTCGTCGGCCGCGCGGATCTCGTCGCGGCGTACGACGTGGGCAGGAAGGACCTCCGATACTGGTGGCAGCTCCTCATAAAACGCTTTGCGGCCTAATACCAAGCCGGAGCTTATCGAATTGAGACTTCAAAAGTACATGGCGGACGCCGGAGTCGCCTCCCGCAGGAAATGCGAGGAGATAATAAAAGAGGGGCGCGTTAAGATCAACGGCATCACCGCCGGGATCGGAGCGACCGTGGAGGAGGGGGACTCCGTCACGCTCGACGGCAGGCCCCTGAAAGCCGCGCCCCAGAGGGTCGTTTACGCCTTTTACAAGCCGAAGAACGTCATCTGCACCTCCTCCGCGGAGGAGGACAGGGTGAAGGTAGTCGATTTCTTCAAGGACGTCCCGTACCGCGTCTATACCGTCGGCCGCCTCGATTACGATTCGGAGGGCCTCATCTTCGTCACCAACGACGGAGACTTCGCGGACAAGCTCACCCATCCCCGCTACATGAAATCCAAGCTCTACCGCGTGCTCTGCACGGGCGAGATAAAGAAAAGCGACGTCCGCAGACTTTCAAACGGCGTGACGCTCGACGACGGCCCGACCGCGCCGGCAGCCGTGCGCGTGCTGAAAAACGGGCAGGAGAAGAGCGAACTGCTGCTCTCCATCCACGAGGGGCGCAACCGCCAGGTCAGGCGCATGATGGCGGCCCTCGGTCACGATACGCTCAAACTCGTGAGGATCGCGATAGGCGACGTCCGCATTGACGGGCTCAAGCCGGGCGAAAAGCGGCTCCTGACCGCGGAGGAGATCGCCGGCCTTACGGACGCGGGCGGGAAGGAATAATATATTCCGTTTGGGCGCGCTTTCCGTGCAGGAGAAAAGGGATACGCGTCGAATAATGGAAATTGGGAAAGATTGAGGCAGACACTGTGCCCCGGTTTTTCGTCGTTTATCAGGAGGTTTCCGTAATGCTTAAGGATTCGTTGACAGTATTGGGTCTGGGGTTCTCGGTCGTGTTCTTCGGCCTTTTGAGCCTCATCGGCATAATCTACCTTATGAGCTTCATAGTCCGGCTCGTCAGGAGGGAGAAGCCGTCCGTCCGCACCCATCATGAGACCGTGCTTCCCGAATACCATCACAGCCCCGTGCTCGCCGACAGCTCCGGGACCCGCCTGACCGGCGAGAAGCGCAGGGAGACGGTCGCCGCCGTTTCCGCCGCCATCGCGGAATACATGGGCACGGAGCCGGAGGGCATCCGCATCCATTCGATAAAGCGGGTCGGAGCCGAAAGCGAGATCCCCGCCGCCGACAGACGCGAGCTTATCGCCGTGATATCCGCCGCAATAGCGACGGAGCTCGGCACCGACGTCACCGGCATCCGCATCCTTTCCATCCGCAAAGCCGCCTGATAAGGCGCGTCCCATATTCATATTCAGTAATACATCGGCATAAAGCCGTTTGGAGGTCAATATGCGTAAGTTTTTAGTCAATGTCAACGGCACCTCTTATGAAGTCGAGGTCGAGGAACTCAAGGGCGAAGTCAAGCCCGCGGCTCCCGCGCCCGCACCCAAGCCCGCCGCTCCCGCTCCCGGCGGCGCCGCGGAGACCATCTGCGCGCCCATGCCCGGCACCATAGTCGGCATCAACGTCAAGGTCGGCGACAGCTTCAAGCGCGGACAAGTACTGATCGTTCTCGAGGCAATGAAGATGGAGAACGAGATACTCGCTCCCCACGACGGCCGCGTAGTCAATATCAACACTCAGAAGGGTTCGAACGTAAACTCCGGCGACGTTCTCATCGCTTTCGAATAATAATATCGTATCTGCATGGAATCGATTCTGACATTTTTGAAACAGTCGGGCTTTTACCAGCTGTTCACCTCCGGCGACAGCCAGTGGTGGACTACGCTGATAATGATCGCGCTCGCGTGCCTGCTGCTGTACCTTGCCATCGTCAAGAAGTTCGAGCCGATGCTCCTTCTGCCGATCGCTTTCGGTATGCTGCTTTCCAACCTTCCCGGCGCGGGGATGTATCATCCGGCGCTGTTCGAGGGCGGGCACGTCCATTGGCAGGAGTTCTCATCCGCCGCGGGCCTGATCGATTATCTGTATCTGGGCGTTAAGCTCGGCATATACCCCTGCCTTATATTCCTGGGCGTCGGCGCTATGACGGATTTCGGCCCGCTGATCGCCAACCCCAAGAGCCTGCTCCTCGGAGCGGCGGCGCAGGTGGGTATTTTCGTTGCTTTCATCGGCGCGAAGCTTCTGGGCTTTACCGACGGAGTCGCGGCGTCCATCGGTATTATCGGCGGCGCGGACGGCCCCACGGCGATATTCGTCACGTCGAAGCTCGCTCCCGAATACCTGGGCTCCATCGCCATCGCGGCCTATTCCTACATGGCGCTGGTCCCGCTCATACAGCCCCCGGTCATGAAGCTCCTCACCACAAGGAAGGAGCGCCGTATAATCATGCAGCAGCTGCGTCCCGTTTCCAAAACGGAAAAGATCGTGTTCCCGATAGTCGTCACGATATTCACTGCGCTGCTCGTGCCCTCCGCGGCGAGCCTCGTAGGTATGCTCATGCTCGGCAATCTCCTTAGGGAGAGCGGCGTCGTCGACCGCCTTTCCAAGACGGCGCAGAACGAGCTAATGAACATCGTCACGATATTCCTGGGCATCAGCGTCGGCGCGACCGCGACCGCACAGATGTTCCTGCGGCTCGATACCCTCGGCATATTCGCCATGGGCATCTCGGCGTTCCTGTTCGGCACCGCCGGCGGCATACTGCTCGGCAAGCTCATGTGCTGGCTCACCAAGGGCAAGATCAATCCTCTCATCGGCTCCGCGGGCGTCTCCGCCGTCCCCATGGCGGCGCGCGTTTCCCAGGTCGTCGGTCAGAAGGAGAATCCCTCGAACTTCCTGCTCATGCATGCCATGGGTCCGAACGTAGCGGGCGTCATCGGCTCCGCCATCGCGGCGGGCGTGTTTCTCGCTCTGTTCAATTAAGAAAGGAATTGCGATATGGCTAAACTGTTGATAACCGATACCATTCTGCGCGACGCGCATCAGTCGCAGGCCGCGACGAGGATGCGCATAGAGGATATGCTCCCCGCCTGCGAGATACTCGATTCCATCGGCTACTGGTCTCTGGAATGCTGGGGCGGCGCGACTTTCGACGCGTGCCTCCGCTTCCTCAACGAGGATCCGTGGGAGAGACTGCGCACGCTCAGGAAGGCGCTCCCCAACACCAAGCTCCAGATGCTGTTCCGCGGTCAGAACATACTGGGCTACAAGCATTACGCCGACGACGTCGTCGAGCAGTTCTGCCGCAAGGCGATCGAGAACGGCATCGACGTCATAAGGATATTCGACGCGCTGAACGACGTCCGCAACCTCGAAGCCGCCATCAAGTACACCAAGAAATACGGCGGCTGGTGCGAACCCGCGCTCAGCTATACCATCAGCCCCGTCCATTCGGAGGACTATTTCGTCAAGCTCGCCAAGGAGCTCGTCCAGATGGGCGCCGACTCCATCTGCATCAAGGACATGGCGAACCTGCTGCTGCCGTATTCGGCATACTCCCTCGTCAAGAGGCTGAAGGCGGAGGTCGACGTTCCCATCCATCTGCACACCCACAACACCACCGGCACCGGCGACATGACCATACTGAAGGCGGTCGAGGCGGGCGTCGATATCGTCGACACCGCGCTCTCGCCCCTCGGCAACGGCACGAGCCAGCCCGCGACCGAGCCCCTCGTTGCGACTCTCAAGGGCACCGATCGCGATACCGGCCTCGATCTCAACAAGATGGCCGAGGCGGCGAAGCATTTCCGCACCGTCGCGGCGAAGCTCAAGAAGGAGGGCATACTCGATCCGAAGGTGCTCTCCGTCGACACGAATACGCTCATGTATCAGGTGCCCGGCGGCATGCTGTCGAACCTCATCTCCCAGCTGAAGCAGGCCAACGCGGAGGATAAATACTACGACGTGCTCGCGGAGATCCCCCGCGTGCGTGAGGATTTCGGCTATCCGCCCCTCGTCACCCCCACGAGCCAGATCGTCGGCTCCCAGGCGGTGCTCAACGTCATTTCCGGCGAGCGCTACAAGATGTTCACCAAGGAGTCGAAGGGCCTTCTCGCCGGCGAATACGGCCGCCTTCCCGGTCAGGTCAACGAGGAAGTCCGCCGCAAGGCCATCGGCGAGGACGGAAAGGTCATCACCTGCCGCCCCGCGGATCTTCTCGAGCCGGAGCTCGATAAGTACACCGAGGAGCTGAAGGGCATAGCCAAGTCCGAAGAGGACGTATTGAGCTACGCGCTCTTCCCCCAGGTCGCCATGAAGTTCTTCGAGAACAGGGACAAGGCGCCCGAAAAGGCGGAGGAGCCCAAGCCCGCTCCCGAGCCCGCGAAGCCCGCTCCCGCCGATAACGGCGTGAAGGTGCTCTACGTCGAGGACCTTACCGAGAACCTCTGATGATCGATATCCCGAGCCCCGCTCATGCGGGGCTTTTCTTATTTCGGAATTGAATTGAACGGAAGTATCTGCTATAATATTAAGGTTAACGGACAAACACCATCAGGAGAAACCATGCGGATACTGCTTACAAATGACGACGGGATATTTGCCGAGGGGCTTTCGGAGCTCGCGCTCGCCCTGAAGAGGGCGGGGCAGGAGCTGTTCATCGGCGCGCCTGCGGAGAACCAGAGCTGCGTGAGCCACGGGCTGACGCTAAGGAAGCCGCTCTACGCCGATAAGGTCAAGCTCCCCGGGCTGGAGGACGTCCCGGCATACTCCATTACGGGAACGCCCGCCGACTGCGTGCGGCTCAGCATAGGCAATCTCGGCGCGGCCCCCGACGTGATCGTTTCGGGCATCAACCACGCCCCGAACCTCGGCACGGACGCGCTCTATTCGGGCACTGTCTCCGCCGCCATGGAGGGAGCCATGCTCGGGATACCGTCAATCGCCGTATCGAAGGACACCTTCGATGCCGAGTTCATGGACGAGGCGGCGGCGTTCTTCACCGAAATGCTGCCCGGTCTCATGGATTTCTTCGAGGACGGCGACACGGTCTTGAGCGTCAATCTCCCCTCCAAAAAGCGCACGGAATACAGGGGCGTCAGGGTCGCGAGGATAGGCCTGCAGAGCTATCTGCTCGAATATGCGGAGATCCCCGAAAACGGCCGCACGGCGTACCGCATGCAGAGCGTGAAGCTCACCGAGTGCGCGGAGGACGACGACACCGACGAAAAGATGATGCGCGACGGCTACGCGGTAGTGACGCCGCTCACCTACGACATCACCGAGTACAGGCGTTTCGCCAGGGCGAAGGCCCTGTTTGAAAAGGACTTTACCAACTGAAAGAACCGATATGAAAAGGATAGCAGTCATAGGCGCCGGCCCCGCGGGCATGATCGCGGCCGCCTTCGCGAAAACGGCCGACACGAGCGTCACCGTTTTCGACAGGAACGAGAAGACGGGCAAAAAGCTCTACCTCACGGGGAAGGGCCGGTGCAACATCACCAATATCGCGGACAGGGACGGCTTCATGAGGAACATCCCGCGCAATCCGCGCTTCCTTTTCAGCGCCTTCGACGGCTTTTTCAACGACGACATAATCGAACTGATCGAGGGCGAAGGCGTCAGGACGAAGGTCGAACGCGGAGGAAGGGTATTCCCCGAGAGCGACCGATCGAGCGACGTCATCCGCGCCCTGCAGAGCTTTGCCGCAAGGAAGGGCGTCGCGATACGCCTCGATTCCAGAGTGCAGAGCGTCAGGAAGGAAGGGGAGGAGTTCATACTCGGGTTCCGCGGCGGCGCGGAGGCCGCTTTCGACGCGGTCATCGTTGCGACCGGCGGCATGAGCTATCCCTCGACCGGCTCCACGGGCGACGGCTACGCCTTCGCAAGGTCGTTCGGCCATACCGTCACCGCGCTCCGTCCCTCGCTCGTATCCCTCGTAACCGAGGAGGGCTGGACGGGCGAGCTCGCCGGCCTTTCGCTTAAGAACGTCACGCTCACCGTGACGAGGGGCAAAAAGCAGCTTTTCTCCGAGCTGGGCGAGATGCTGTTCACGCATACCGGCGTCAGCGGCCCGCTCGTATTGAGCGCAAGCGCCCGCATCGCGGACGACCCGGCGGGAGTACGGCTCTCTATCGACATGAAGCCCGCGCTCGACGAACAGACGCTCGAAGCGCGCGTTATGCGGGATCTCGAGCAGAACAAGCACAGGCAGATGAAGAACGCGATAATGGGCCTGCTGCCCTCGCGCATGGTGCCCATCGTGCTCATGGAGGCGGGCATAGACCCGGAAAAGACCACCGACAGCTTCACCAAAGCCGAGCGCAAACGCCTCGTGGAGACTCTGAAGGCGATACCGCTGACCGTAAGGGACACGGCCCCCATCGACGAGGCCATCATCACGAGGGGCGGCGTCAGCGTGAAGGAGATCGATCCCGGCACTATGGAGTCGAAGCTCGTGCCCGGCCTGTATTTCGCGGGAGAGGTGATCGACGTGGACGCCTATACGGGCGGATTCAATCTGCAGATAGCGTATTCGACAGGCGCTGCGGCAGGACGCGCCGCGGCGGAGCAATAACGAAAACGATATGAAAGGCCGCCCGGATTCGGGCGGGAGGTCAGCAACATGGAAGAGAAGATCTATTCGATAGCTATCGACGGTCCCGCGGGCGCGGGCAAGAGCACCGTCGCAAAGGGAGTCGCGAAGCGCCTCGGCATAGTGTACGTCGACACCGGCGCGATGTACCGCGCGATCGGGCTCAAGACGATCCGTGCCGGCATCCCCTCCGACGACGCCGAAAAGGTCGGCGCGATACTGGACGGGACGGAGGTCACGCTCGGCTTCATCGACGGAGTGCAGCACGTATTCCTCGACGGCGAGGACGTCTCCGGCCTCATCCGCACGCAGGAGGTGTCGAACGCCGCGTCGAAGGTCAGCGCGATACCCGCGGTGCGCTTCAAAATGGTCGAGCTCCAGCAGAAGCTCGCGAAGAACACGTCCCTCACCATGGACGGCAGGGATATCTGCCAGTACGTGCTTCCCGACGCGGAGTACAAGTTCTTCGTCACCGCTTCGCCCGACGCGCGCACGCTTCGCCGCTACAAGGAGCTCTCCGAAAAGGGGACCCTCGGCGGCATGACGTTCAACGAGCTTCTGGTCGAGATGGCGGAGCGCGACAAGCGCGATTCCGGCCGCGACTGCATGCCGCTGAAGAAGGCGCCCGACGCGGTGCTGATCGACACGACCTATCTCGATATCGAAGGATCCATCGAAGCGGTAATGCGCTATATAAGGGGTTAACATGCTCTACATTCTTATCTGCCTCTTCAAGCCGCTCGTGTGGCTTTTCCTGCGGCCGAAGGTTTACGGGAACAAAAAGGCCCTCGGCACGAAGGGCAAGGTGATATTCATCTGCAACCATATCAATCTGCTCGATCCCATCGCGATCGCTCTCGTATCGTCCAGGATAGTGCATTTCATGGCCAAAAAGGAGCTCTTCGAGTCCAGGCTCGGCCGGCTCTTCTTCAAGCTCACCTACGTTTTCCCCGTCGACAGGGGCACCGCGGACCTTAAGTCCCTGAAGAACGCTCTCCGCCTGCTCGACGAGGGCAAGGCCTTCGGCATTTTCCCGGAGGGCAGACGCATGGTCGCTGACCGCATGGACGAGTTCGAGCTCGGCACTGCCTTTATCGCCATGCGCTCCGGCGCGCCCGTCGTCCCTATCTACATAAGGAACGACAGCTACGGCAAAAAGCGGGTCAGGATGATAGTCGGCGAACCGATATTCGCCTCCGAATCCTCCATGCAGGTCTCCCGCCGCGAGAACGAGGTGATATTCATGCAGCGCATGAGGAACACCATGAACGCCCTGAAGAGGGAGCTGGAGGATAAATGCAGCTGATACTTGCCGAAAACATGGGCTTCTGCTTCGGCGTGAGACGCGCCGTCGACATGGCGCTCTCCGAGGCGGAAAAGCGGGGGAGGGTCTGCTCCTTCGGCGAGCTCATCCATAACAGGGAGGTCGTGGAGGACCTTGAAAACAGGGGCGTGATCCCGATAGACTCGCTCGGGGATCTGCCAGACGGCTGCGCCCTCGTGATAAGGTCGCACGGCGTGCCTCCCCGCATCTACGAGGAATGCGGCAAACGCGGGATAGAGCTCATCGACTGCACCTGCCCGTTCGTGAAGAAGATCCACAACATAGTCCGCGAGCAGTACTCCGAGGGCCGCAGGATCGTGATATCCGGCAATCCCGACCACCCGGAAACGGTGGGCATAAACGGATACTGCGGGAACAGCGCGCTGTTCGTAAAGAGCGCGGAGGACGCCGCCGCGCTGAAGGCGAAGGTCGGGGAGGACGAGAAGATCTGCCTCGTATCGCAGACGACATTCGACCTTGCGGAGTTCAAGCGCATAGAGCGCACCGTATCGGAGCTTTTCCCAGACGCAAGGGTGTTCAACACCGTCTGCAGCACCACCGAGGAAAGGCAGAAGGAAGCGGCGGAACTCAGCGCCAAATGTGACGTTATGCTTGTTTTGGGCGACAGACACAGCTCCAACACCCAAAAACTGGCCGATATTTGCTCAAATCGGTGCAAAATAGTAAAAAGAATTGCAAATATAAAAGATTTTCCTATTGATATTTCCAAGATAAATGGTATAATAGCAGGAGTTGTTGCCGGTGCATCGACACCGGATTCGCTGATTAGGGAGGTTATTACAAGAATGAGCGAACTGGATAAGGCTAACGTAGAAGAAACCTGCACAGCCGAAAACACTGAGACCGTGGCCGAAGTGGCCGCAGAAACCGTAGCGCCCGTTGTGGAAGAGGCCGCCGAGGCCGCAGAGGCCGTTGAGGCCGCTGTCAGCGAGGTCGCTGCTGAGGAGCCCGTCGTTGAAGAGGGCGAAACCACCTTTGAGGAGGCTTTCGAAAAGACGCTGGTACGCATCCGTAATGGTCAGATACTTACCGGTTCCGTCGTTCAGATCGTCGATGGAGAGGTTTGTGTTAACATTGGATACAAGTCCGACGGCTTTATTCCCCGTGACGAGTTTTCCAGCGATCCCGATGTTGACCCTGCAACCGTTGTTTCCGTAGGCGATACGATCGAGGTTGAGGTTCTCAAGGTCAACGACGGTGAAGGCAACGTCCTGCTCTCCCGCAAGAACGTCGAGAGCAAGAAGGTATGGGAGCAGTTCTCTACCGACGCCGAGTCCGAGGGCAAGGTCGTTGAGGCAGTCGGTAAAGAGGTCGTCAAGGGCGGTCTGATCGCCACCATCGACGGCATCAGGGCATTCATCCCCGCATCCCAGGTATCCACCAAGTACATCGAGAAGCTCGATGAGTTCGTCGGCCAGCCCATGAAGGTCAAGATCATCGAGGTCGACAAGCAGAGGAAGCGCGTCGTCGCTTCCCGCAAGGCTGTTCTCATCGCCGAGGCCGAAGAAGCAAAGCGCCAGAAGTGGGCGGAGCTCGAGGTCGGCGCGAAGGTCAAGGGCATCGTCCGCCGTCTTACCGATTTCGGCGCGTTCGTCGACATCGGCGGCATCGACGGTCTCGTCCATGTGACCGACGCCGCTTGGGGCCGTGTAAAGCACGTCAATGAGGTCCTGAAGGTCGGTCAGGAGATCGAGGTCCTCATCCTCAACGTCGACGCCGAGAAGCAGAGGGTCTCCCTCGGCTACAAGCAGCTGCAGCCCAAGCCCTGGACCATGGCCGCCGAGAAGTATCCCGTCGGTTCCATCGTAGAGGGCAAGGTAGTCCGCATCGTGACCTTCGGCGCGTTTGTCGCTCTGGAGCCCACGATCGACGGTCTGATCCACATTTCCCAGGTCGGTCCCAGGCGCGTGACCAAGGTCGAGGATGAGCTCAAGGTCGGCGACATCGTTCGCTGCAAGGTCCTCGAGGTCAACCCCGAGCAGCGCCGCATCAGCCTCAGCCGCAAGGAAGTCATCCTTGAGGAAAACCCCGAGATCGCAGAGGAGATCGCCAAGGAAAAGCAGGAGCGCGAGCGTGAGCGTGCCGAGCGTGCAGAGAAGCGCGCCCAGGAGGAGCAGAACCGCCAGCAGCAGGCTCAGCAGCGTGAGGAGAAGCGCCGTGAGCGCGGCGAGCAGCGTCCCGAGAGGCGCCGTCGTGAGGATGCCGATTATGAGCTTCCCCCTGTACAGTCCTCCACGACTTCGCTTGCCAACCTGTTCGGTGATCTCTCCGCCATCGCCACCGAAGAGGAGAACAACTGAAAAGCATAAAACTCCGGGCTCCGAATGGGGCCCGGTTTTTTTGTACGCGTATGAAAAAGCCCGCGCGGCGCATTCATATCCGGATGCGCCGCCGCGGGCTTATGTTATTACTTCTGATCGGCGCTGTCAGGCGCGTATTTGAGCTTTATCGAGTAGATATCGGTCTCGATCTCGTAAGTCTCCTTCCAGGAGGCCATCAGCTCTTTGTTGAGCTCGCCGAGCTTCTCGCTGACAACGACGGACTTCCAGGAATTCCAATGCTCGTCGCCCACGCTGTATTCGACGGGGCCCTTCTTTATCTCCTTGTTGACGATGATGTAGTGTATCCCGCTGTCGGTAAAGACCTTGACGACCCTTGTACCGTCGAGCAGAGTGAAGAACTCGATCTCCGGGGGAGTGTAGGGATCCTCCTCGCTCGTTTCGCGCGGGGAATGCCATTCGCCGAGGCGGAGGTTCATAGCGGCGTACACGAAGCCGTCGAAATAATCGTTCTCAAGGTCGGGGTGCATGAGGTACCCGTTCTCGCGGTAGCCCGCGATATCCATGCCGGGATCCTCGCCGAGCTCCTCCTCGAGCGCCATGAACGCGTCGTAATCCGCAAGCGTGGGCAGCAGCTCCTCGATGCGCGCTTCGTCCGCGGCGCGGCTGTCCTTGATGTATTCGACGTTGCCCTCCTCGTCGGCCTGCGCTTCGAGCTCAAGATAAATGTGGTCAACGCTGAAGCAGTCGTCGCTGAAGCTGACGGGGTAGGCGCCGCTCCCCTCGCTGAAGGCGCTGTAAAGCTGCGCTATGTCGGACATCGACGCCTCCGCGGTGGACTCAAGCTGCTCCGCGATATAGTCCCGGATCTCGTCCTCCTGCACGTCGATATTGCTTTCGAGCTTCTCGTAGAACTTCGTCACGAGCTTGTAGAGCTTCATGTTGTTTTCGGCTAGCTCGATGAACTGCTCGAAATCTATGCCGTCCTCCGCAAGATCCTCCTCGAGCAGCGCCTTAGCGGCGGCGCGCCTGTCGGCGGCGTCCTCGGGTACTTCGGTCTCATACCTGTCCAAAAGCTCCTCGAGCTGGTCGGAGAACATTTCGCTTATCTCGTCGGTCTCCTCCTGCGTGAGCTTCATACCGTCGTCTATTGCCGCGTTCAGAGCGTACATGAGGCCCGAAAGCTCCTCGACCACGGCGTCGCAGAACTGGCCGGGATCGATGAGGCCGTACATGTAGTACTGGAAATACTGGCTGTTGTAGAAGCCCTGACCGAAATCGTAAAGGGTCAGGTCGACGTTCTTCGAGCGCATCACCACGGTCGAAACGGCGGGCGGATCCTCCTGCGCGTGAGCGGTAGGCGCTGCGGTGACCTCGGGGTCCTTGCCGTCCAGCCTGCACGCCGTGAAAAGGCCGGATACGAGCAGCGCCGCAAGCATCAGCGCAGCGATGCGTTTCTTGTTTTTGAGTATCTGGATCATCGGGATCGCTCCTTGGTTCATATTGAATCTATTATACCAAAGCTTTCATCCAATTCAAGCTTTTTGTTGGACGGGCGCTCCATTCGCTTATTGAAAGCACCGCGTTTTTGATGTATAATCATAATGAATAAATATGTACGGAGGTTCTGATGGAACCAAAATTCGTTGACAAAGAGGTCGTCGCCGAGTCCTACGCCGCCATCGAAAGACTGAGGGCGAGGCTTTCCGGCGCGAAGCCCTATTACTTCATCGAGACCTACGGCTGCCAGATGAACGAGCACGATTCCGAAAAGCTCGCGGGCATGCTGGAGGCGATCGGCTACGTAAAGACCGACGACCGCTCGAAGGCCGATCTAATACTCTTCAACACCTGCTGCATAAGGGAGCACGCGGAGAAGAGGACTTTCGGCAACGTCGGCTTCATAAAGGAGATAAAGGAGCAGAACCCGGCGCTCATCACCGCCGTCTGCGGCTGCATGATGCAGCAGAAGGAGGTCGCCAAAAAGCTCGCGGCCCGCTTCCCCTTCGTCGACATGATATTCGGCACGAACGAACTGCACATATTCCCGCAGATGCTCGAAAAGGTCATGGACGGCGGCCGCATTTTCGAGATCAGGGACACCGACGGCGAGATAGCGGAGGGCCTTCCCATAAAGCGCAGCGAGGGCTTTTCGACCTTCGTCAACATAATGTACGGCTGCAACAATTTCTGCTCCTACTGCATCGTTCCCTACGTCAGAGGCAGGGAGCGTTCGAGAAGGGCGGGGGACATAGTCGATGAGGTCCGCGCCGTGGTCCGGGAGGGCTTCACCGAGGTCACGCTCCTCGGGCAGAACGTCAATTCCTATAACGACAACGGCATGCGGTTCCCGGAGCTGCTTCGCATGGTCAACGAGGTCGAGGGCCTGAAGCGCCTCCGCTTCATGACCTCGCACCCGAAGGACCTTTCGCACGAGCTCGTGATGGCCATGGCCGAATGTGACAAGGTCTGCGAGCATATCCATCTGCCGGTGCAGTCGGGCAGCGACCGCATACTCGCGCTCATGAACAGGCGCTACACGCGGGAGCACTATCTCGATCTTGTACGCGACCTGAGGGAAAACGTGAAGGGCGTGGAGATCACGACCGATATAATCGTCGGCTTCCCGACGGAGACGGAGGAGGATCTGGAGGATACGCTCTCCCTCGTCAGGGAGGTCGGCTTCTCCGCGGCGTA
Organism: Clostridia bacterium; assembly: GCA_017619735.1. GTDB lineage: Bacteria > Bacillota > Clostridia > Christensenellales > CAG-138 > UBA3857. Next base: position 41,133 of record JAFZRT010000040.1, on the reverse strand, counting down.
TTCCTTCGCCTATTCCGTAAGGGAGGGCACGAAGGCCGCCGCAATGGAGGGACAGATACCCGAGAGCGTGAAGAAGGAGCGGCTTGCGCGGCTCAACGCCGTGATAGCGCAGTCCGTCGTCGGCGCAAACGACAAGTACATCGGCCGCGAGGGCGAGATTCTTATCGAGGGCCGCGATATGCGCGGCGAGCCGATGATGTTCGGCAAGCTCGGCAGCCTCAAAATGGTCTACGTCCGCGGCGACGAATCCATGATCGGCAGGTATTATAACGTGAGGATAACCGGCACGAGGTTCAACTCGCTCGTCGGAGAAATAATCGACTGAGGATAAATGGTGGGAAAATGGCTTCACTGACCCCGATGATGCAGCAATACCTTGAGCTCAAGGAAAAATACAGCGACTGCCTGCTGTTTTTCCGGCTCGGCGACTTCTACGAGATGTTCTTCGACGACGCCCTCACGGCCTCGCGGGAGCTCGAGATAGTCCTTACCGGCCGCGACTGCGGTATGGCCGAGCGCGCGCCGATGTGCGGCGTGCCGTATCACTCCGTAAACAGCTATATCAACAGACTCATCGAAAAGGGCTACAAGGTCGCCATTTGCGAACAGCTGGAGGATCCCGCCCTCGCAAAGGGCCTCGTCGAGCGCGACGTGATAAGGGTCATAACCCCCGGCACTGTGATCGAGGAGCAGATGCTTCCCGAGAACGCCAACAACTACATACTCTCGCTCTTCGCCGCGAACGGCGTGTTCGAGCTCGCATACTGCGACGTCTCGACAGGCGATTTCTATTCCGCGGAGCTTCTCGGCGACAAGGCGCAGCAGGAGCTCATGGATCAGCTGACGAGGATAGAGCCGCGGGAGATAATCGCAAACGAGTACCTCTTCACAAAGGAGTTCATAACGAAGTGGATATCGTCGAAGTACTATCTCGAAAAGAAGGAACAGCGCTTCTTCGATATCGACCGCGCGCAGAGGACGCTGTGCGAGCATTTCAAGGTCAATACGCTCTCCGGCTACGGCCTGAGCGACCGCTCTATGGCGGCTGCGGCCGCGGGCGCGCTCATCCGCTACCTTGAGGATACGCAAAAGAACGCGCTCTCCCATATTAGAAGGATAACCCTCCTTCAGCCGAAGGAGTACATGGGCATCGATGCGGCGACGCGGCGCAATCTGGAATTGACCGCACCGCTGCGCTACGACGGCAGCAAAAAGAACACCCTCCTCGGCGTGCTCGACAGGACGAAGACCTCCATGGGCGCAAGACTCCTGCGCTCGTGGATAGATCAGCCCCTGCAGTCCGTGGAGGCCATAAACCGGAGGCTCGACGCGGTCGAAGCCCTGCTCTGCCACGCCAAGGAGCGCGGTCAGCTGAAGGACGCCCTCGACGGCGTTTACGACATAGAAAGACTCTGCAGCCGCATAGCTTACGGCACCGTTAACGCAAGGGACTGCGACGCGCTGAGGAAGACCCTGACGCGCATCCCCGCGCTCAAGTTCATACTTGCCTCCGTCAAGGGGAGCGAAGCCATCTCCGGCATCGCGGAAGCAGTCGACCCGATGGAGGACGTAAGGACACTCCTCGAAAAGGCGATAGTGGACGAGCCCCCGCTTTCCGTAAAGGACGGCGGCATAATAAGGGAGGGCTACAGCGAGGAGGTCGACGAGCTGCGCAGCCTTTCCCACGGCGGAAGGAGCACGCTTTCCCAGCTTGAAAACCGCGAGCGCGAGCGTACCGGCATAAAGAACCTCAAGATCGGCTACAACCGCGTTTTCGGCTACTATATCGAGGTCACCAACTCCAACAAGCAGCTCGTGCCCCTCGAGTATCAGCGCAAGCAGACGCTCGCCAACGCGGAGCGATACGTCACGCCGGAGCTCAAGCAGCTCGAGGAGAGGATAATCGGCGCGGAGGAGAAGAGCATCAGTCTCGAATACTCGCTGTTCTGCGATATAAGGGCGCTCCTGCTCGACTGCATAGAAAGACTCAAATCCGATTCCGTGATGATAGCGGAGCTCGACTGCTTCTGCTCGCTCGCGGAATGCGCTTCGAACAACGATTACTGCCGCCCGCGCATGAGCAGGAGCGGCAAGCTGAAGATAGTCGACGGCCGCCATCCCATCGTCGAGCGCAGCGTAAAGGACGCGTTCATCCCCAACTCCACGGAGCTCGACGACAAGGACGAGAGGATAATCATACTGACCGGCCCCAACATGGCCGGCAAGAGTACCTATATGCGGCAGGTCGCGCTTATCACGCTCATGGCGCATATGGGCTCTTTCGTCCCCGCTAAGCAGGCGTTCATCACCCTTACCGACAAGATATTCACAAGGGTCGGCGCCTCCGACAGTCTGTCCACCGGCCAGTCGACGTTCATGGTCGAGATGAGCGAAATGGCGAACATACTGAACAACGCCACGTCGAAGAGCCTGCTTGTCATCGACGAGATAGGCAGGGGCACCAGCACCTTCGACGGACTGAGCATTGCATGGGCGGTCATCGAGCATATCTCCGACAAGCGCAAATGCGGCGCAAAGACGCTCTTCGCGACCCATTACCACGAGCTCACGGAGCTCGAAGGCAAGCTCGACGGGGTCAGGAACTACAGGATCACGGTCAAGGAGCACGGCGACGACATAATATTCCTGCGCAGGATAATGCGCGGCGGCGCGGACAAGAGCTTCGGCATACAGGTCGCGCGGCTCGCAGGGCTGCCGTACAGTCTCATAGAGCGCGCGAAGGAGATACTTCAGCAGCTCGAGGACTCCGACATCAACAACGCCGCGTCGAGGGTGAAGGAGTCGCTTGCCGAGCAGGTGAACCTTCTCGGCTCCACCGAGGACAAGGACATCGTCGACGAGCTCCGCTCGATCGACGTCAACCGGCTCACGCCCATGGAGGCGCTGAGCAAGCTTTACGAACTTAGCATGAGGGCAAAGCTATGATCATAAGAAAGATAGAGGTGCTCGATCCCCAACTTGCGAACAAGATCGCCGCGGGCGAGGTCGTTGAAAGGCCCGCCTCCGTAGTAAAGGAGCTCGTCGAAAACTCCCTTGACGCCGGAGCCACCGCCGTCACGGTCGAGATAAAGGAGGGAGGCACCGAATACATTAGGGTCACCGACAACGGCTGCGGCATACCCGCCGGGGACGTCAAGACGGCGTTCCTGCGCCATGCCACGAGCAAGCTCCGCTCCGTCGAGGGTCTCGACGCCATAGAAACGCTCGGCTTCCGCGGCGAGGCGCTCGCCTCGATAGCCGCCGTGTCGCGCGTCGCCATGCGCACGAGGACGGAGGACGACGAGTACGGCACGCTCATATCCATCGACGGCGGCAATGTCGGCGAATGCATGCCCTGCGGCTGTCCCGTCGGCACGAACACGGAGGTTAGGGAGCTCTTTTATAACGTACCGGCAAGGCTCAAGTTCCTGCGCTCCGCAAGGGCGGAGGCGGCGGCGGTCGGCGATTACATGCTCCGGCTCATACTCGGATTTACCGACGTTTCGTTCAAGTTCATCAACAACGGCAAGCCCGTCTATCACAGCGCGGGCGACGGCTCTCTGGAGAATGCGCTCATCTGCGTCTACGGGCCGGATATAGCGGAGCACATAAGGCGCGTCCATTATGACGACGGATATGTGCTCATCGACGGCTTCTGCGGCGACGAGTACGTCGCGCGGAGCAACCGCGTCCAGCAGAGCATATACGTCAACGGCAGATACATAAGGTCGCAGCAGCTTAGCTACGCAGCGCAGCGCGCCTATACCACGCGGCTCATGGTCGGCCGCTTCCCGTTCCTCGTGCTGAAGATAAGGATCTCCCCGCGGGAGGTCGACGTCAACGTGCATCCCAACAAGCTGACGGTCCGCTTCCGCGACGAGGACAGGGTCGGTTCCGCCGTGCTGCTCGCCGTGAGGGACGCTCTGGAGGGCCGACAGCCCGAGGAGGAGGAGACCGAGCCCGCTCACGCCCAAAGCGGTCCCGCGGATGTCTATGCCGTGTTCCATAACGCGAAGGAGGAGACGGAGGCCGTCAAGGCCGCGGATCCCGTGATCGCGGAGATCGTCGCCGGCCGGCCCGAGCCCTATACCCACGGCCCAGCTGTGAAGACGCCCGCAGCGCCTCCGGACCCCCGAAAGGACGAGCAGGTGTACTACGTGCGCGACAGCGGCTCCGCGGGCGGCGTTACCGAACAGGCGGACGTCAACGGAATAATGCATTACAGCTTCGCCCCCGAAAAGCAGGAGGAGCGCGAGGAAGCCATCGCTTTCGACGTCAGCCCCTACACGGTGATAGGCGTGGCGTTCGACACGTACATAATCGTCGAGCAGGGCGATTCCGTATTCTATATCGACCAGCACGCCGCTCACGAGCGCATACTCTACGAAAAGCTCATAAAGGACGAATTGAAGTTCGATTCGCAGATACTCCTGACCTCGAGGGTCATTAAGCTCTCGCCCACGGAGCATGCGCTGCTCATGGAGAATATCGAGCGCTTCCGCGAGCTCGGCTTTGAGATAGAGGATTTCGGCGCAATGAGCGTCAACGTCCATTCGATCCCCTTCGGAATAAAGAAGGAGTCGGTCGAAAAGCTCGTGCGCGACATGATAGCCGTTATAAAGAAGCAGGGCGGCGTGACGGAGCTCGATCTCGTCCGCGGCTCGCTCATACAGTCCGCCTGCAAGCACGCAATAAAGGCGGGGCAGGCGCTCGACAAGCGCGGCATTGAGGAGATACTGAGCCACTATGCCGACGGCTCGACGCCGATGACCTGCCCGCACGGGCGCCCGGTCATGGTGCGCGTATCGAAGCGCGATTTCGAAAAGATGTTCAAGAGGGTCCTTTGATGAAAAAACCGCCGGTATTTTTCATAGTGGGCCCGACAGCGAGCGGAAAGACCGACGCGGCGGTGAGCGCCGCCCTCGCCCTTAACGGCGAGGTCATTTCCGCCGACGCGATACAGATCTACCGCGGGCTCGACAAGGGCTCGGCAAAGCCGACCGAGGAGGAGAAGCGCGGAGTTCCGCATCACCTCATCGACATTGTCGATTTCGATGACCCGGATTACAACGTCGCGTGCTTCATGCGCGACGCGACCCTCTGCATACGGGATATCACCGAACGGGGCAGGATCCCGATAGTCGCGGGAGGGACCGGCCTTTACGTCAACTCGCTGCTGTTCCCGCTCGACTTCACGGAGGTCAAGCCCGACAGACGCATAAGGGAGGAGCTCGCAGCAAAGGAGCGGGAAGCCCCCGGATCGCTTTACCGGAAGCTGCAGAGCGTCGATCCCGTATCGGCTGAACGCCTCCATCCGAACGACCTGAAGCGCATCATCCGCGCGCTGGAGGTCTATGCCGCGACAGGCAGCACGCTGACGGAGCAGGGCGGCGATTTCATGAACGCCCGCGAAAGGGAGATACCCTTCGAGCCGATCGCCGCGGGTATCAGGATGGACCGCGCGGAGCTGTACGGCCGCATCAACAGAAGGGTCGATATCATGCTCGAAAACGGCCTCGAGGAGGAGGCGCGCCGCCTGTATGAGAAGTGCGGGAAAAGGCCGCCGCTCTCGCTGCAGGCAATAGGTTACAAGCAGTTCATCGCCTATTTCGAGGGCGAGGCGACCTATGACGAGACCGTCGAACTCATAAAGCGCGAGACGCGGCGCTTCGCGAAGCGGCAGATATCGTGGTTCAAGCGCGACAAGAGGATCAGATGGTTCGACCGCGGGGACTACCCCGACAGGGACGCGCTCGCCGCGGCGATCATCCGTTATTTTGAAGAGGAGAGGGAAAGAATTGAGCGAACAGACGAGACCTAACATACAGGACGCGTTCCTGAACGCGGCAAGAAAAGCCGATATCCCCGTTTCGATCTACGTCACGAACGGGTATCTGATAAACGGGGCGAAGATACTGAGCTTCGACAACTTTTCCGTTCTGGTCGAGGCGGGCGGCAATCAGATGCTGATCTACAAGCACGCCATCTCGACCATCACTCCGCAGTCGCCCGTATTCCCGAAGGTGGAGGAAAAGCATGAACAGTAAGGAACTCATCAGAGAGACCGAAAAGGAGCTCGCTCCCGTATTCGCGCGGATGGAGGAGACGGAGCTCGTCTGCCAGAGGCGCGTGCTCGACGCGTTCCGCCTAAATCGCGTTGCGGCGAGGCACTTCAACCCGACCACCGGCTACGGCTACGACGACGAGGGCAGGGATACCCTCGACAGGATATTCGCCCACGTTATGCAGGCGGAGGCGGCTGTCGTCGTCCCGCAGCTCTCATCCGGCACGCACGCGCTGTTCACTGCGCTGTCCGCGCTGCTCCGCCCGGGAGACATACTGCTCTCGGCCGCGGGCAGACCTTACGACACGCTCGTTGAGGCGATCGGCATTGAGGGGAACGCCCCGGGCTCGCTCCGCGAATTCGGGATAGAATACCGCGAGATTGGCTTGAACGATGACGGCATAGACCTAAAAGCGCTCGAAAAGGAGCTTGCGGCAAAGCCGAAGCTCGTCTATTTCCAAAGGTCGCGCGGCTACGCCTGGCGCAATTCGCTCCTGCCCTCCGATATGAAGCCCGCTTTCGACCTTGTAAAGGAGCTCTCGCCGGAGAGCGTCATTATGGTCGATAACTGCTACGGCGAGTTCACGCAGAAGGACGAGCCGACCCATTACGGCGCAGACGTTATAGTGGGCTCGCTCATAAAGAACCCCGGCGGCGGGATCGCGCACACCGGCGGCTACATCGCCGGCCGGAGAGACCTTGTGGAAATGGCCGCCAACCGCGTCACCGTCCCCGGCATCGGCCGCGAGGCGGGATGCTTCCCCGGCGGGTATCTCCCGTACTATCAAGGCATTTTCCTTGCTCCGCACGTCGTCTGCCAGGCGCTGAAGACCGCGGCGCTCTTTGCCGGAGTATTCGAAAAGCTCGGGCTTATGAGCATGCCCTCGTCGACCGCCGAGAGGAGCGACATAGTACAGGCGCTGAGGTTCAATACCAAGGAACAGCTCATCGGGTTCTGCCGCGTCATACAGTCCGTCTCGCCCGTCGACAGCTTCGTGGCTCCGGAGCCCTGGGCAATGCCCGGCTACACCGACGAGGTCATAATGGCCGCCGGCACCTTCATACAGGGCGCGTCGATAGAGCTCACCGCTGACGCCCCCATAAGGGAGCCCTACACCGGCTACATACAGGGCGGGCTCACCTATTCCCACGGCCGTATCGCCGTCGAGACTGTGCTGGATTCCTTGAAAATGTGATCGAGCAAAAGAAAAGGGCTGCCCAATGCAGCCCTGTTTTTATGCTTTTTTTCAGTAGGAACGGAGAAGGCCGATGACCTTTCCGACGAGTTCGACGTCCTCGCCCGGGACGATAATGGGATCCATGGCGGAGTTCTCCGGCTGCAGGCGGACGTTCCTGCCCTCGCGGAAAATGCGCTTTACGGTCGCGGTCTCGCCGTTTATCCTCGCGACGACTATATCCCCGTCGCGCGATTCGAAGGAGCGTGTGACTATTATAAGGTCGCCCGTAAGTATGCCCGCGTCGATCATGCTCTCGCCGTCGATGGTGAGAAGGAAGGTCTCCTCCGGCTCGGCGCTGCGCAGTATCTCGCGGGGGAGGGTGTAGCTGTCCGTACGCTCGTCAAAGGCGAGTATCGGTATGCCCGCGGCGACCTTGCCGACGAGCGGTATTCTCGCGGAGGCGGCGGAAAGCTTTTTCCTCTCCTTTTCGGCGGCGGCGTTCTTCTTGAACGCCTTCGACGAGGCGGGGATGTTCTCCGTAAGGCGGACCGTCCTCTGCAGATTGCGGTCGAAATCGACGAAGCCCTCCTTCTGCAGATTCGTGAGATGGAGATGCGCGGTGGAAGTCGATTTCAGCCGCAGCGCGCTGCAGATCTCGCGCACCGTGGGCGCGGGCATCCCGCTCGTTATGCGGTCGTAGATGAAATCGTAAACAGCCATCCTCGTTTCGCCGTTTTTGCTCATGTTCCCTCCTTCCGGAAAAAGTCCCGACAGAGACTTTTACTGCTCCGAAGAATGTGATATAATACCATCGTGGCATCCGGTGCACACAGTATATCACAGTTTTTTCGAAAATGCAAACGTATGTACCAAAATTCGGAGAGTTTTTTTATGGAAGAGAAAAGGATGTGCCTGCTGGACGAGACGAAGGTCTGCGACGACTGCGGCGAATGCGACCGCTGCGATCTCGATCCGAACAAGATATGCGATAACTGCTGCAAATGTATCGCCATGGAGGACGAGGGCAGGGAGTACAGGAGCAGGGTGATAGGGAAGGACGACGTTATCGGCGCCGCCCGCGGCTCCGCCGCGCCATACACCACCCGAGCGGAACAGCCGGTGATCCCCGAAGGTTACCCCGGCGATGAGCCGACGGAGCTCACGCCCGAGCTCGTCGCCTACTGGGAGAGCAAGCTCCTGGAATACGGCGAGGCGCCCGCCGACGACGGCTTCGGCGAGATCGCGGTAAACACGCGCATCCCCGTTTCGGGAAAGCGCAAGGTCTCCGAGCGCCGCAGAAAGCACAGGCACTGAGGAAAAGCATAAAGGCGGGGGAGACCCCGCCTTTTGTCATGCCTTTTTATTCGCCGATCTCCTTCAGGACCTCCTCGGCAAAGCTGTTGTCGACCAGCTCGCCGAAATCCACCCTTGCCTTCAGCTGCCCGTTGAGGTCGATTATGTCGAGCAGCCTCGCGAACGCCTCCTCCGTCATAACGGGGGTCTGCATCCACGAATCGGTCTCGCGGTAGCTCTTTGCGACTATCTCGAGCGTGGGTATGTCGGTATCGGGGAAGAACGGCTGCATGGCCTTCGCGATCTCGTTGTCGCTTGCCGTACGCACCCATTTCTGCGCTTTGGCGACGGCGCGGATAAAGCTTTTCACAAGCTCCGGATCGTTCTTTATCGTCTCCTTCGAGGTCATGAAGGCCGTATAGGGGACCTCGCCGGATTCCAGACCTATGTTGGCGACGATGTACCCCGAGCCGTTGTTCTGAAACTGCGTCGCGGTCGGCTCGAACAGCGTCACGAAATCGCCCGTCCCGCTCTGGAAGGCGCCGCCCATAAGGTTGAACTGGATATTGCTTATGACCTCGACGTCCTCGCCCGGGGTGAGCCCGTGCCTGTCGAGCACGTACATGAGCGTCATATAGGGCATGCCGCCGACCCTGCCGGCGATGACCGATCTGCCCCTCAGCATATCCCATGAGAACTCGGCCGTTTCCTCCCGCCCGAGCAGGAACGAGCCGTCGCGCTTGGTGAGCTGGCCGATTATCATCGGATGGTCGGCCTTGCCCTCGTTGACGACGTAAACTCCCGTTTCCGGACCCATCAGCGCGAAATCCGCCTCCCCCGCGAGGAGAGCCGTCATGCTGGCGTCGCTCCCGCCGCCCGTGACGATCTCGATGTCAAGGCCCTCCTCCTCAAAGAGACCCTTGCTCGCCGCGACGTACAGCGGCGCGTAGAAGACGGATCTTGTGACCTCGTTCAGCACGATCTTCAGCAGCGCTTCGTCCTTCTTCTTACAGCCGGCGGGGAAAAGAACGAGCGCGCACGCCGTAAGAATGCATAAAATAAGAGCAACAACTCTTTTCATCTGGTACCTCCAAAAAGATTTGCTGCTCTATATTATTCTTTGCCGTCGAAAATGTTTACTCGTCCGCGGGGGGCTCGTCATAGGCGGTGCGGACGCGGTACTTCCTGCCGATGAAGCCCGCCTTGTAGGCGTAATGGAACATCGAGAATATGCTTACCGCTATCGCCGCGAAATAGAGTATTATCAGCACCCATTCGGGTATGAACCCGTTGAAGGCGAGATTTACGAGCGTCAGAGTGATGGAAGCGAAGAACAGGAAAGTAGCCGCCTTGCCCCAGATATCCGCGTATACCGCGACCTTCTTTTTGCGCAGCATTATCAATCCGCCGACGACCATCAGAAGCTCCTTCACGACGAGCACCGCGAGCAGATACCAGGGGAACTTGCCGATGGAGAGCAGGCATGCGAGCGCCGCTATGAGCATGAACTTGTCGGCAAAGGGATCGACGAGCTTGCCGAAATCGGAGACCCAGTTGAATCTCCTTGCGAGATACCCGTCGAGAACGTCGGTCAGGAACGCCGCGACGTAAAGGATCAGGCATACTAAGTATTGCTGCTTCGTGAAGAGGATGATGAAAGCGATCACCATCGCGACCCTCAAACAGCTGAGTATGTTGGGGATATGCCTCATAAGAAAAACCTCCTGCTGCAGTCATGCTATTATACTACGTTTTGCTTCCCAACGCCATAACGAAGGGCTTATTTAAGAAAGGGCGGCCGTTTTGCGGTTTTTTTCAAAAAAAGGTGACTTTTCGCGAAAACGGTGCTATACTGTATATATGAAAAAGCTTCTCGCATTGCTGATGACGGCGGTCATCGCCATCGCGATATGCGTTTCGCCCGACGGCGGCGCCCTCGCGATGAGCGGTTCGAACGGCCGTATCTACGACAAGACCTCCACGGGCCCCATGGTGGTCCGCATCCAGCTGCGCCTGCGCGAGCTCGGATATCTCAACTTCAAGCCGACCGGCTCGTATAAGTCCATGACGGTCAATGCCGTCAAGGATTTTCAGGTCAACTACCGCGAAAGCGGGTACGAGATGCAGGTCGACGGAAGGATGGGGCCGCAGTCGATGGAGCTGCTGTTCAAGTACGACGCCATGCGCGTCAGCCTGGGCGGGATCTCTATCCCGTCGGGGCCGAAGCACGCGTCCGATACCCTCGTGACAACCGGCAGTCTTATCCCGTGGGAAACGGTCAAGACCATGATGCTCGCCGGCAGGAGCTACAACATTATCGACTGCTACACCGGCAAGGAGTTCAAGCTCCAGTACACGGGCGGTGAGAACCACGCCGAGATGGAGCCCGCCTCCGAGGAAGCGCTCGCCGATTTCAAGGAGATCTGCGGGCGGGAATACAATTTCCTCAAGCGCCCCGTGGTCGTAGTGATCGACGGTCAGACCATCGCCGCGTCCATACAGTGCTGGCCGCACGGCGCGGATACCGTGCCGGGCAACGGCGTGGACGGCCACGTCTGCCTGTTCTTCGACGGGAGCTATTCCAACGTCGGCCATCTGCCCGACGTCGAGCATACCGAAAACATCTATAAGGCGGCCGGCCAGCACTGACGCCGGAGAATATCAAGCCCCGAAGCGGCCGAGCTTCGGGCTTTTTTCGTTCAGCCGAAACTTACCACGTACTTGTTTATTATCTCGCAGGGGCGGTATTCCATCTTCGAACGGCGCAGCCCCTCGTCGCCGGAGTCGTCCTCGCGGTTGATGAAGCGGAGCTTTTCGTCCGCGTTCTGCTTCGCGTAGAGGGAGGCGAGCATGGGGTAGACGCCGCTGTACTCGGTGAGCGCCTTTTCGATATGGACGTAGAGCGTGTCGCCGACGGCCTCGCCTATGCTGAGCCCGACGGGTCTGCCGTCGACGTACAGCAGCCCGCCCGTAAAGCCGAAGCTCACGAAGTGATCCAGCACCTCGACGGCTCTTTTGAACTCCTCCTTCGCAAGCGGCGCCTCCTTGTCGAAGGCGGGAGCGTTGCCGAGGAGGAACGCCTTCGCCTCGCCGATGAGGGAAGCGTCGACCGGCATGTATACGTATTGCGGGTTGTCCCTCATGAACCGGTTGCAGTGATTGCGCGGCGTGACGAGCTTTTTGCCGCGGTAGCCGAGGAAGTTTTCATAGGGGTACAGATAATCTGCCCAGTTCCGGTATTCCGTGACCTCTTCGGGCTCGCCCAGAACGTCGGTGAGCAGCTTCTTTCCTTCCTCCGTTACGCAGCAGAAGCGGAGAGGGATACCCCTTTCCGCGCAGTCGCGCCTGATCGACCCGAGCGCCTTTTCCATGCTCCCGCCGCCGACGGGGACGGAGAAGCAGACGCCCTTGTCGAGGTATTCCGCGCTGCAGACGAGCATGCCGTCCGTCACGGTATAGTATTGCCTGAAATACTCGCGCCACATGTACAGCCCTCCGACTGTGTAGTCGCAGGTCCTGAAGCTCTGCAAATCAAGCAATGGCCTTATCTCGGCCATTGCTTGATCGGTAAAAGGTTTGTATTCAAGCATAACGGCTCAGTTTTCCTTCTGTTCCTGTTCCTTCTTCTCTTCCATCCTCTTGTGGTAATCGTCGACGGCCGCCTTGACGGCTTCCTCGGCGAGGACGGAGCAGTGGATCTTTACGGGGGGCAGACCCTCGAGCGCCTCTACGACGGCGGCGTTGGAGAGCTGGAGCGCCTCGTCGACGGACTTGCCCTTGATCATCTCGGTAGCCATGGAGCTCGTCGCTACGGCCGCGCCGCAGCCGAAGGTCTTGAAGCCTACGTCCTCGATGATGCCTTCGTCGTTGACCCTGATGAACATCTGCATTATGTCGCCGCATTTCGCGTTGCCGACCATGCCCATTCCGTTATAGTTTTCGATCTCGCCCATATTGCGGGGATTCTGAAAATGATCCAGGACTTTTTCGGTGTACATTGTTGTTTCCTCCTTAACCGTGATACAAAGGTGACATTTTGCGAAGTCTCTCCGCGACCTTGGGGAGAACCTCCAATACATAATCGATATCTTCTTCCGTGGTCTCGTCGCTGAGCGTCATGCGGAGCGAGCCGTGGGCGACCTCGTGCGTGAGGCCCATCGCGAGCAGCACGTGACTGGGATCCAGGGATCCGCTCGTGCAGGCGGAGCCGCTGGAGGCGGCTATGCCGTTGAGGTCGAGCATGAGAAGTATGGACTCGCCCTCTATATATTTGATGGAGAAATTGACGTTGTTGGGCAGCCTCGTCGTGGGATGACCGTTGAGCTTCACCTCGGGTATGAGTCTCGGTATCTCGCGGATGAGCTTGTCGCGCAGGGCGGCCATCTTTTTGCCCTTCTCATCGAGATCCTCGCAGGCGAGCTCTATCGCCTTGCCCATGCCCACTATGCCGGGGACGTTCTCGGTGCCGGCCCTGCGGTTGCGCTCCTGCGCGCCGCCGACTATCAGGGCGGGAACGATTATGCCCTTCCTGACGTAGAGAGCGCCGACGCCCTTCGGCCCGTGGAACTTATGCGCGGACATGGAGAGCATGTCGATATTCATGGCCTTTACGTCGATCGCGACGTGACCCACCGCCTGCACTGCGTCGGTGTGGAAGAACACGCCCCTCTCGCGGCAGAGCTTCCCGATCTCGGCTATGGGCATGATCGTGCCGACCTCGTTGTTCGCGAACATTATCGTGACGAGCACGGTGTCGCTTCGCATGGCCTCCCTGACCTGATCCGCGGTCACCATGCCGTATTCGTCGACGGGCAGATAGGTGACCTCATAGCCCTGCTTTTCGAGCAGCTGACAGGTGTGCAGCACAGCGTGGTGTTCGACCGCGGTGGTGATTATATGCTTGCCGCGCTTGGAATAACGCTCCGCTATACCCCTTATCGCGGTGTTGTCCGCTTCGGAGCCGCCGCTCGTGAAAATGATCTCGCCGGGTTCCGCGTTGATCGCCGAAGCGACCCTGAGCCTCGCCTTGTCGACCGCCATGCCGGCCTGCTGGCCGAAGTAATGGGGGCTGGACGGATTGCCGTAGATATCCGTCATGTAGGGCATCATCTCGCTGAGCACCTCGGGAATGAGCTTTGTGGTGGCTGCATTGTCAAGATAGACTCTCTTCATTTATTCATCCTTTCCAGCTGGACTGCGTAATCGTCCGCCATATCCTTTATCGTCGTAGTGTTCAAAACGTCGTCTATGCGCTGCTGAAGCTTCAGCCACAGCGGCCTTGCGGAGCAGGTGCAGGCGTTGGTGCAACCAGTGCCGTCAATGCCGACGCAGTCGAGTATCGCCGTAGTGCCTTCAAGAGCCCGCAGCACCTCGCCCACGCTGATCGATTCGGGCGGCCGCGCAAGGGTGTACCCGCCGGAAGCGCCCCTCGCCGACTCGACGAGGCCGGCCTTCTTCAGCGAGGCGATGAGCTGTTCGAGGTAGGGGACGCTGACGCCCTGACGCTCGGCGAGCTGATTGACGGACAACCGGCCCCTGCCGTACTCCAAAGCGATGTCGACCATCGCCTTGATGCCGTATCTTCCTTTCGTTGACAGTTTCACAGAACAATTCCTACCGTTTCACTTGGTATTGCCATTTTAGCACCCGAAAACAGTATTGTCAACAATTCCGACCTAAATACTCGGATATATTTTCCGCAAGAAAAAGCCCGCCTTTTCGGGCGGGCGGGGGAGTATGGGATCAGACTCTGACGGCGGGCGGCTGCGCAGTGCCGACCTTTGGCAGGACTATGTGTTCGCCTTCCTTCGCGGCCGCGGCGGACTTCCTTTCGGGGAGCCGCACGAGCGCGTTTTTCAGCACTTCGCCCGCGTTCTTCACGTGGACTATGCGCAGCTTCGCAAGGATATCGTCGGGCACGTCCTCAAGATCCTTGCGGTTGGACTCGGGCAGGAGCACGTCGGTGACGCCGGCGCGGACTGCCGCGAGCAGCTTTTCACGCAGACCTCCGATGGGCAGCACCCTTCCGCGGAGCGTGATCTCGCCGGTCATGGCAAGCTTCGCCCGGACGGGTATATGCGTCAGCGCGCTCGCGACGGCGGTGAGCAGGGCGATACCTGCGGAGGGACCGTCCTTGGGCACCGCGCCTTCCGGAACGTGTATGTGGATATCCGTTGTCTTCATGAAATCGGCGGGGATATCGAGCTCGTCTGCGTGCGCCCTTATGCAGGTGATAGCGGCTTTCGCGCTCTCCTGCATGACGTCGCCGAGCTTTCCCGTGAGCTGTATCTGGCCAGTGCCGGGAAGCACCTCGACTTCGATCTCCATTGTGGAGCCGCCGACGGAGGTCCACGCGAGCCCGTTTACAAGGCCGATCGCGGGTTCCTTCTCGATGACGTCCTCTATGTATTTGGGCACGCCGAGGTATTCCTCGAGCTTCGCCTTCGTCATCCTTATCCGGGTCCTGCCCTCGGCGATCTCGCACGCGGCCTTGCGGCATACGGACGCGATGCATCTTTCGAGCGAGCGGACGCCCGCCTCCTGCGTGTACTTGGCGACGATATCCGCGACTATCGGCTCGGGTATGGTCAGCATGGACTTCTTAAGGCCGTGCTTTTCAAGCTGTTTGGGGATGAGGTGGCGCATGGCGATCTGCACCTTTTCCGTCGCAAGATAGCTCGGCACCTCGATTATCTCCATGCGGTCGCGCAGGGGGCCCGGTATGTCGTAAAGACTGTTCGCCGTGGTGATGAACATGACCTTCGAAAGGTCGTAGGGCATTTCAAGGAAGTGGTCGCGGAAAGCGAAGTTCTGCGCGCTGTCAAGCACCTCCAGCATCGCGGCGGAGGGATCGCCCTGATAGTCCTTCGCGAGCTTGTCTATCTCGTCGAAGAGCAGCACGGGATTGATCGTCCCAGCTGTGCGCATAGCGGCGATTATCCTGCCGGGCATAGCGCCGATATAGGTGCGCCTGTGGCCGCGGATCTCCGCCTCGTCCTTGATTCCGCCGAGGCTCATTCGGACGAATCTGCGTCCGAGCGCCTCCGCGATGGAGGAGGAGATGGAGGTCTTGCCGACGCCGGGAGGGCCGACGAAGCAGATTATCTGACCGTTGACCTTGCCTGTGAGCTGCGCAACGGCGAGATGCTCGAGCACCCTTTCCTTGACCTTCTCGAGGCCGTAATGGTCGCGGTCGAGTATCGCGCGCGCGTTCTTCACGTCGAGATTGTCCTCGCTCGTCTCGGTGAAGGGCAGATCCAGCATGCACTCGATGAAGGTGCGCATGGAGGGCATCTCGTGAGAGCCCGCGGGCAATGTCGAAAAACGCTCTATTTCCCTGGAAATACGGTCGCGTATCTCGTCGGGGAGCTTCTTTGCGGCGAGCTTGTCGCGGAACTCGTCCGCCTCGGTCTGCTCGTTCTCGCCCAGCTCCTTTCGGATGGCGCGTATCTGCTCGCGCAGGAAGTATTCCTTCTGATTCTTTTCAATCTGGCGGCGGACGTCGTCCTCGATCTTATGGGTGAGCTTGGCGAACTCGGCCTCTCTCGCCATAACGGTCAGGAGGTTCAGACATCTCGCCGACTGGTCCTCCTGCTCTATGAAGTTCTCCCTGTCGTCATAGCTCTGCATGACGATATTGGCGACGCTGTAGGTATACCTGATGTCGTCGGGTATCGCCTCGATGGAGTCTATCACGCTCTTTATCGGCGCTTTGCCGTTGCCGAAGGAGAAATCGCGGAACCTGCGCGAGATCATCTGACGCAGGGTCGTCGCCTCCTCATAGGGGCAGGGGTAGTCGCCCAGCTCCGTGAAGGTCGCCATAAGGTACGGGGATTCCTGCAGATAATCGTCGATGCGGGCGCGGGTCTGGCCCTCCACGAATATCCTCGTATTCCCCTCGGGAAGTTTTATTATCTTGTTGATGCGGCAGATACAGCCGTGATCGAACAGATTGCTCCTGCTCGTGTCGTTGGACTTGGGATCCCGCTGACAGACTATGATTATCCTCTTGTCGTTCCCGACGGCGGCGTCTATCGCCGCGACGTTGCTGGCTTTTCCGATATCAAAGCTCAAAAGCACATAGGGCATCGCGACGATGCTGCGAAGCGGCACCACGGGCAGACGGCCTGTAAATAATGCGCTCAATCGGTCTCGCTCCTTTCGATGATATCTCTGTAAGGTGGATTATACAGGATTTTTGTCGATTTAGCAATAACGCCCCGGCGCACAATGTCTGGAAATTGCGGCGCCGTGCAAAATTGTCGGCTGAAAACCGAAGAAAATCGACTTATATATTTTAACATTCACTGTTTTTGTGTTATAATAAAATGATTTAATATGTGGATAATATGCCCACCCGGCAAAAAACGCCAGCGGGGCATTATCAGGAGGTGCGTAATGGCTATCAGAAAGATACAGACAGGCGACGCCGCCTGCCTCTATAAGGTCTCGAAACCCGTGAAGGGCTTTGATGAAAAACTGTGGCAGCTGCTCGACGACATGGCCGAGACCATGTACGATGCGGACGGCTGCGGTCTTGCCGCGCCCCAGGTGGGGATACTCCGCCGCGTTGTCGTCATCGACTGCAGCGAGGACAGGAACGACCTCATCGAGGCGATAAATCCCGAGATAATCTATACCGAGGGCGAACAGGGCGGCATGGAGGGCTGCCTGTCCTTCC
Organism: Clostridia bacterium; assembly: GCA_017619735.1. GTDB lineage: Bacteria > Bacillota > Clostridia > Christensenellales > CAG-138 > UBA3857. The sequence goes on along the minus strand of JAFZRT010000040.1, from coordinate 23,918 downwards.
CGGACGAGCAGGGCTACGTCGTAAGGCCGCGCGTCGCGGTCATGCGCGCCCTTGACAGGAACGGCGAGGTGTTCGAGCGCCGCGGCGAAGGCCTCCTTGCAAGGGCCATGCTCCACGAGTGCGACCATCTCGACGGCAGGGTCTACAAGACCCTCGTGATACCCACTCCCGACGAAGCGAAAGAGGATTGATCCGATAAGATGAAGATAGCTTTTCTGGGAACGCCCGAATTCGCTCTGCCCTCGCTTGAAATGCTTGCGGCAGACGGGCACGATATAGCGGTTTTCACCCAGCCCGACCGTCCCAAGGACAGGGGGCACGGCCTTGCCATGCCTCCGGTGAAGCTCATAGCGATTGCGAACGGGCTTCCCGTGTATCAATTCAGCCGCATAAGGGACGCGGAAGGCGTCGCCGCTCTGCGCGGGTTCGCGCCGGATCTCATGGTCACCGCCGCTTTCGGGCAGATACTCTCCGCCGAAAACCTCTCCATCCCCAAGTACGGCTGCATCAACGTACACGGCAGTCTGCTTCCGAAATACCGCGGCGCCGCGCCCATCCAGTGGTCGGTCGTCAACGGCGAAAAGATCACCGGCGTTACGACCATGATGACGGATATCGGCCTCGATACCGGCGATATCCTCATGCAGCGGGAGACCGAGATAGGCGAAAACGAGACCGCGGGGGAGCTTTATATGCGTCTGTCCGTTATGGGCGCCGCCCTCCTGCGCGAGACCATAGCCGCGCTTGAGGACGGCACTCTGACCCGCACGCCCCAGCGCGAAGAGGACGCGACCAGGTGCGGTATGATCAAAAAGTTCATGGCGCAGATAGATTTTTCAAAGACCGCTGCGCAGGTGCACGATCTCGTCAGGGGCATGAACCCCGCGCCGACGGCGTTCACACTGCTGGACGGCATGCCCGTCAAGGTCTACGAAACGGCGAAATGCCCCGATATCGAATGCGATCATTCCTGCGCCCGGATCGGCGAGTGCGTTATCGCCGACAGCAAGCGGGGCCTGTTCGTCAAATGCTCGGACGGGCTGATAGAGATACGCGAGCTCCAGTTCGCCGGCTCAAGGCGCATGGAGGCGCGCGCGGCGCTCAACAGCAGGAACATGCTTGGAAAGGTCCTCGGGCAATGACGGCCGAGAGGACAGCATTCAACATACTGACAAGGATCACGCAGGAAGGCGCGTACGCCAACCTCGCCCTTAAGGAGGGGCTTTCGGACGTTCGTACGAGCGACGTCGGCCGATTGACCGCGCTGGTCTATACCGCGGTGGAGAACCTCAATTACTGCGATTTTCTCATCGACAGCTATTCAAAGGGCAGGGTGCACACCTCGATCAGGAACGTGCTCCGGCTCGGCATAGCGGAGCTGATGTTCATGGACGCGCCGGATCACGCCGTCTGCAACAGGACGGCCGCGCTCTCGCGCGAGATAGGGAAATCCAAGCTCACGGGCTTTGTGAACGCGGTGATGCGCTCCGTCGCCCGCGACAGGCAGGCGGGGACGCTCCCGGCTCTGCCCGACGATTTCACGGCAAGGATGGCGATACTCAGCGGGTATCCCGATTTCATGATCCGCGAATACGCCGCAAGATACGGAGAGACCTTTACCGAGGCGCTGCTCCTCAAAAAGGCGGAGGGCATTTCCCTTCGCGCGGTTTATCCCCATGGCGCGGACGAGCTAAGGAAGCACCTCGACGCGATGGGCGCGGCTTTCCGCGAAAGCTCGCTGGTCCCCGACGCCGTAGTAGCGGAGAGCTTCAGCGGAAATATCGCCGCTGACGAACTCTTTGCCGACGGCCGCATGACCGTCCAGTCGGAGAGCGCGATGCTCGCCTGCCGCTGCCTCGGCCTTTCAAAGGGGATGAGGGTGCTCGATGCCTGCGCCGCTCCCGGCGGCAAGACCGCGTACATGGCGGATCTCATGGAGCGCACGGGCAGCATCTCCGCCTGGGACGTCCATCCCCACAGGGTCGAGCTGATCCGCAATACGCTCGAACGCCTCCGCGTGACGAACGCCGAATGCAGCGTACGCGACGCTTCGGTCCCCGACGAGGGCCTCTTCGGCAGCTTCGACGCGGTGCTGTGCGACGTGCCTTGCTCGGGATTGGGCGGCGGCTCCAAGCCCGACGCCCGCTACAGGAGGACGGAGAGTTCCGTAGAGGAGCTTTCCTCGCTCCAGCTGAATATACTCCGCGCCTGTTCCCGCTGCTTAAAGCCCGGCGGCGCGCTGGTCTATTCGACCTGCACCGTCTCCGAGCGCGAGAACGAGCGCGTGATAGAAAGATTCCTCAATGAAAACGAAGGTTTTTCGTTGGGATCGCTCGCACCGTACCTGCCGGAGACGCTCGCGGAGCGCGGAAGGGACGGGATGCTCCAGCTGTTCCCGAACGTCGACGGGACGGAAGGATTCTTTATCGCAAGACTCATAAGGACGGTGTGAGATGCCAGCTGAACTTGCTTCGATCGAATACGACGAGCTGAAAGCTCTGCTTGCGGAACTCGGCGAACCCGCGTTCCGCGCAAAGCAGGTGCTCTCCTGGCTCGCGCGCGGATACCGCCCCGACGAGATGACGAATATTCCGCTTTCCCTGCGCGAAAAGCTCTCCGCATACCCGTTCGGCGGAGCTGAGATAATCGACGAGCGCCGCTCGCAGAAGGACGATACGCTCAAGTTCCTCTTCAAGCTCGACGACGGCAACATCGTCGAGGGCGTGCTCATGAGCTATTCCTACGGCAAAACGCTCTGCATATCTAGCCAGGTCGGCTGCCGCATGGGCTGCGCGTTCTGCGCCTCCACGCTGAACGGAAAGGTGAGGGACTTAACAGCGGGGGAGATGCTTTCCGAGGTGACCGCCGTCGAAAGGCATATCCCGACCGCCGCCGACAAAAAGCGCACGGTGACCAATATAGTCATGATGGGCTGCGGCGAACCGCTCGACAATTACGACAATACGATCAAGTTCCTTAAAAGGGCGACCGCGGCCGACGGGCTCGGCATCAGCCCCAGGAACATCTCCGTCTCCACCTGCGGCATAGTCCCGCGCATTTACAGCTTTACGGAGGATGCGCCGCATATCACGCTCTGCATATCGCTGCACGCGCCCAACGACGAGCTCCGCAGGAAGACGATGCCCATCGCCAACGCGTATTCGCTCTCGGAGCTCATCCCCGCGGCGAAGCATTACGCCGACGTTACCGGGCGAAGGGTGATATTCGAATACGCTCTGATCGAGGGCGTCAATTCGAGCGACGACGATGCGCACGAGCTCGCGAAGCTCCTTCGCGGCATCAACTGCCATGTGAACCTCATCCCCCTAAACAGCGTCAAGGAACGCAGCTTAAACGGCGTCACGCGCGGCAGAGCGGCGCAGTTCGCGGCGCTGCTGGAGAGACTGCACGTCTCCGCCACGGTCAGAAGGGAACTCGGCACGGACATTGACGGCGCATGCGGTCAGCTGCGCAATAAACATATAGGATCCCAAAAGGAGGAAGGCGTATGATATATGCCTATCGTTCGGACAAAGGTCTCCGCAACAACAATGAAGATTCGTTCTTCGTGCCGCAGGACGGCGCGAGGCCGATCGTTATAGTAGCCGACGGAATGGGCGGCCATATAGCGGGCGAGGTGGCAAGCTCCACCGCGATCGGCAAGATAGCCGATTACGTGAACTCCGCCGAGTGCGGCATGAGCACCATCACTCTGCTCCGTCAGGCCATGAACGAGGCCAACCGCACCGTTTTCGAAATGGCGATGACCCATGACGAATACACGGGCATGGGCACCACCGTCGTTATGGCGCTGCTCGCCCCCGACAAATACACGGTCGCAAACATAGGCGACAGCCGGCTCTATCATTTCGACGGCAGGAAGCTTCGCAGGATCACGAGGGACCATTCCTACGTGCAGGAGCTCATTTCCTCCGGCCTCATCACCGAGGAGCAGGCGAAGGACCATCCCCAGCGCAACCTCGTAACGAGGGCGGTCGGCACCTCCCGCTTCGAAAAGGCGGACGCCGGCGTCAGGAGCTGGAAACGCGGCGACGTGCTCATGCTCTGCTCGGACGGGCTCTGCGGCTCCGTCGACGACGCCGAGGCCGAACAGATATTCAGGACGACCGGCGATCTTCTGGAGTGCTGCGACAGGCTCTTCGACCTTGCAATGGAGAACGGCTCGACCGATAACATCACCGTCGTACTGGTGAAGAATGAGGAGGTCGGGGCATGACCGAACGCATTCTTAACGGCAGATACAGGATACTCAACAAGGTTGGCAGCGGCGGCATGGCCGACGTCTATAAGGCGATAGACCTGCAGGAAAACCGCATTGTCGCAATAAAGGTCCTCAAGCAGGAATACAGCGGCGACCCGCTATATCTGAGAAGGCTCACCCGCGAGGCGCAGGCCATGGTCTCCCTCAAAAACGAACACGTCGTGACCCTCTACGATATGGGCAGCGACGGCGACGTCCACTATCTCGTGCTCGAATACGTCGACGGAAAGACGCTCCGCGACCTCATGGACGAGCGCGGCAGGTTCGATCCGGAGGAGGCCGTGGGCATAGTCGCCGACGTGCTGGAAGGTCTCGACCACGCGCATAAGAAGGGGCTCATACACCGCGACGTAAAGCCCCAGAACATCATGATAACCGATGACGGCTGCATAAAGCTCACCGACTTCGGCATAGCCAAGTTCGCCGGCAACGCGACCAAGACCTACGACGGCAAGGAGGCCATGGGCTCCGTCTATTACATCTCCCCCGAACAGGCGAAGGGCGAGACGGTCGACGAGCAGACCGACCTCTATTCCGCGGGCATAATGCTCTACGAGATGCTTACGGGCGAGCCGCCCTTCTCCGGCGAGAACGCGGTGCAGGTCGCGCTGAAGCACATAAACGAGGAGATAGTCCCCCTGCACGAGGCGGACAGCCATATCTCCGTCGCTCTGAGCGACGTCGTGGCAAAGGCCACCGCGAAGGACAGGAGCGTCAGATACTCGAGCGCCGCCGAGATGTGCGACGATCTCATGCACGCGCTCAAAAACCCGCATTCCCGTTTCGCAAGGGTGAAAAAGTCCGGCGCGCACTCCGACGGTCAGACCCTGTCCGAGGACGAAAAGCGGGGCTTCCTGCAGGAGCATCTGCCGCTCATCGCCGTTATCGGCAGTGTCGTCGGCATCATCGCCGTGTTCCTCATAATGTTCATAATCTCCATGTCGAAGAGCAAGACCGACTACAGCAAGGTCCCGAGCTTCCTCGGCTACACCGAGCAGGCGGCGCGCGTGTACGCCGAGAACAGGGGCTTCCAGCTCGAGGTCTCCGGCTACGAGGCGTCCGACGAATACAGCGCGGGCGTCGTCTGCGGACAGGAACCCGAGGCGCAGACAAAGGCCAAGCCCGGCTCCGTCGTATATGTCACGGTGAGCTCCGGCATGGAGACGACCACCGTGCCGAGCCTTTACGGCATGACGGTCGAGGAGGCCAAGCGCGCGCTCGAGGCGGTCGGCCTTCAGCTCTCGAAACAGATCGAGTATCAGGCGTCCTCGGAGCCGGTCGGCACGGTAATACACCAGTCCGTCGATCCCAATGAGACGGTCATGATGGGCGACACCGTCGCGATAACCGTCTGCCGCGAGGCGTCCTACGAAGCGGTAAAGATGCCCGAGCTCACAGGCAGGGACGTGAACGAGGCGATAGACCTTCTCGAGGAAGCCGGCATCACGGATTACCGCATCACAGTCGGCAATTATTCCGACGGGAACATCGTCTATTCGGACTACGTCATAGTCGACCAGAGCCCCTCCGGCGGCATGGATATCATATTCGATACCGTCACCGTGGAGCTCAAGATGCAGATGACCAACAAGGGCGGCTACAAGGCGGAGTTTTCCGAAAACGTGATATTGAGCGACGAGACCAACGACGTGGTGTTCACGATAGTCACCGACATAGGCGAGATCGTGCTTTACCGCGGCGATTATGAGAGCGGGACGTATTCGATCCCGTTCACCGGCCGCTATTGGAAGAGCGGCAATTTCACCTGCAAGATCTACGTAAACGGCAAGATCTATACGAGCTTTACCCGCAGTTTCGAATGACGGAGGAACGATTGGAGCAGATCAGGCACGGCAGGATAATAAAGGGCGTCGGGGGCTTCTACACGGTGCTCTGCGGCGACGGCAAAAGATACGTCTGCAAGGCGAGGGGCCTTTTCCGCAAACACGGGGAGACCCCGCTCCCGGGAGACATGGTGGAGCTCACCGTCGACAAAAAGGGCGAAGGGTATCTCAAAGCCATCTCCCCGCGTGAGAACGAGCTCCTGCGTCCCGCGATAGCGAACGTCGATATGCTCCTCATCGTGCTCTCGGCAAGGGAGCCGGAGCCCGATCCGGAGCTTGCCGACAAGCTCCTGCTCTACTGCGCGAAGCAGCATATAAGGCCCGTGCTCGTTATAAACAAATGCGACGAAGGCGCAAACGGCGCCTGCGCCGATATCATGAAGCAGTACGCCGGCGCGCTCGACGATATCGTCGCCGTTTCGGCCGAGACAGGATACGGCATGGACGAGCTCCGCGAGCTGCTGTCCGGAAAGACGATATGCCTCGCAGGGCAGTCTGCGGTCGGCAAATCGTCGCTGCTCAATACCCTCCTCGGGCTCGAGCTCAAAACTGGCGAGCTCTCCCAAAAGACCGAGCGCGGCCGCCACACCACGAGGCATGCGGAGCTGATCCCCATGCCGGGGGGCGGGCTCATCGCCGATACGCCCGGCTTCAGCATGCTGGAGACCGTGCCGGCGGAGCCGGAGGAGATCCCCCGCATGTACCGCGAGTTCGGGGAGTACGGGGGCATGTGCCGGTTCATCGGGTGCATGCATATCTCGGAGCCGGACTGCGCAGTAAAACAGGCGGTCGCGGAAGGCCGCGTCGATAAGGAACGTTATTCAAGATACGTCAAGATCGTAAACGAAGCGATAGAATCAAGGAGGCATAAATATGACTGACAGGATACTCGTGGCGCCGTCCATACTTTCGGCGGATTTTACAAGGCTCGGGGATGAGGTGGAGGCGCTGTCCTCCTACGGAGCGGATTACGTGCATCTCGACGTCATGGACGGGAACTTCGTGCCCAACATCACGTTCGGCGCGCCCATGTGCAGAGCGCTCAGGCCCAGATCCGACCTCGTTTTCGACGCGCACCTCATGGTCGCCGAGCCCGCCAAATGGGTAAAGGATTTCGCCGATGCGGGAGCGGATATCATCACCATCCACGCGGAGGCCGATATCCACGCCCACAGAACGCTGCAGCTCATCAGGGCCTGCGGCAAAAAGGCGGGCATCGCGCTCAATCCCGCGACCCATCACAGCGCGGCCGAATACCTTCTTGACAGCGCGGACATGGTGCTCGTCATGAGCGTCAATCCCGGCTTCGGCGGACAGAAGTTCATTCCCGCCGTGCTCAAAAAGATAGAGGCGATAAGGGAAACGGCGGTCAGGCGCGGCCTTGATATCGACATAGAGGTCGACGGCGGCGTCAACGCCGAGACCGCAAAGCTCTGCCGCGACGCGGGGGCAAACGTGCTCGTCGCCGGCAACGCCGTTTTCAAGGCGGCGGACAGGAAAGAAATGGTTAGCATTATAAGGGGTAACTGATGGCAAGAAGAGGCAAGGACAACGATCAGCTCAGCTTCGGCGACGCGGCGGAGGTGTTCAACGTCGTCAGCATGGACGACGTTATGCACAACTCCATGCTGCCCTATGCGGAGCACGTCATTCTGGAAAGGGCGCTCCCGAGGGTGGAGGACGGCTTGAAGCCCGTTCAGCGCAGGATACTGTACACCATGCTGGAGCTCGGCAATACTCCCGACAAGCCGCACAGGAAATCGGCGCGTATCGTCGGCGACTGTCTGGGTAAGTTCCATCCCCACGGCGACAGCTCCGTGTACGACGCCATGGTCAGGATGGCGCAGGACTTCAATATGCGCCTGCCCCTTGTCGACGGTCACGGCAATTTCGGCTCGATCGACGGCGACTCCGCGGCGGCAATGCGTTATACGGAGGTCAGGATGGCGCCCGCGGCGATGGACATGGTCCGCGATATAGAGAAGGACACCGTCAATTTCACGCTGAACTTCTCCGACACGCTCAAGGAGCCGCAGATGCTGCCAGGCCGCTTCCCGAATCTTCTGATAAACGGAGCAAACGGCATCGCGGTCGGCCTTACGACCTCCATTCCGACGCATAACCCGAAGGAGGCGATAGACGCCGTCGTCGCAAGGATAAGGAATCCGAAGATCTCGCTCGACGAGATAATGAAGATCATGCCCTGCCCCGATTTCCCTACGGGCGGATACATAATAAAGTCCGATGAGATCAGGAACGCCTACGCGACCGGCCGCGGCAAGCTCCTGAACCGCGCGAAGACCCATATCGAAACCCTGAAGAACGGCAAAAAGCTCATCGTCGTCACCGAGTTCCCGTATCAGGTCAACAAGGCGAGGGCGCTCGAAGGGATACTGAAGCTCGTTCAGGAGAAGAAGTCCGCATTCGCCAACGTCACCGACATAAGGGACGAGTCCGACAGGCACGGCATAAGGGCGATAATAGAGCTCAAAAAGGACGCCGACGAGCAGAAGATACTGCGCCAGCTCTTCAAGTACTCCGATCTGCAGAGGACGTTCGGCGTGATCATGGTCGCGATAGCGGACGGCAAGCCTCGCCAGCTCTCGCTGCTCGAGCTCATCGACTACTATATAAGGTATCAGGAGGAGCTCGTCACAAGGCGCACCAGGCACGAACTGGAAGCCGCCGAGCACCGCGCGCACATACTGGACGGCCTTCTCATTGCGCTCCTGAACATCGACGAGGTCATTAAGCTCATCAGGGCGTCCAAATCCCCGAAGATCGCCAAGCAGGGCTTGATGGAGACATTCGACCTCACCGCGGTCCAGGCGGACGCGATACTCGATCTGCGACTCCAGAGACTGACCAATCTCGAACAGATCGCAATCGAGCGCGAGCACGACGATCTCGTAAAGGAGATAGCGCGCCTCAAGGGGCTTCTCGCTTCGAAGAAAAAGCTCGACAAGCTCATAATAGACGAGCTTGAGGAGATCTCCGCAAGGTATGCCGATCCCCGCAGGACGACCCTTATATCCGACGACGGGACGGAGGCGGAAGAGGAGGAGAACGACTCGGTCGACGAGCCCGCCGCCGTAATGGTGCTGCCCGACAACAAGCTTCGCAGGATCCCCCTCAAGCTCCTGAACGACGAGCTCATAGAGTCGGACAAGGCGCTTGCGGTCTACAAGACCATGACCGGCGCGACGCTCAGGATGTTCACCGATTCCGGATTCATGCTCTCGCTCAACGTAGAGGATATCCCGGAGATCAAGCCCGCCGCGAAGCCGACCAACCTCTCCGCGCTGATCCCCGTGGAAAACGGAGAAAAGGTCATCGGCTCCTTCATTGGCGACAACAACGACGGCCGCTACATCTTCTTCACGGAAACGGGCATGGTCAAATCCACCGCCGCGTCCGAATACGTCACGAGGACGAAGCGCGTCGCCGCGATCAATCTGAAGGACGATAAGCTCATCGGGTACGAATACGTGCTCGACGAGACCGACCTTTCGATACTGATGCTGACGAAGCGCGGCATGGGCATAAGGTACGAAGCTTCCGCCGTCCCCGTTACGGGCAGGCAGACCGGCGGTGTACACGGCATGAAGCTCGACGAGGGCGACAGCGTAGTCTACGCGCATACCGTGACGGAGGAGGGCGAGATACTCACCGTCAGCGACAGGGGCTACATGAAGCGCAGCTTCGTATTCGATCACGATCTGCAGGGCAGGAACGGCAGGGGAGCGATCTCCTTCGGCTTCAAGAAGAACGGATCCAACGGCACGGAGCTCGTCGCCGCCATACATGTAATGGAGCCGCGCGACATCGTCGTGACCCAGAAGAGCGGGACAAGGACGACCGTCAATTCCGAGGAGGTCAAGATCGAATCCCGCAACGGCAAGGGCCAGCTTTTCGTAATGGTGATACTCGACGACGTGGTCGTCAGCGCAGAATAATATACTTTGATTTGGTGCTTTACAAACCGCATTTGCTGAAGTATAATAGCAAAGCAGCTTGAATAAAGCGCTTGGGGCTTTAGCGAAGTTGGCTATCGCGCTACACTGGCAGTGTAGAGATCACCGGTTCGAATCCGGTAAGCTCCACCAAAGAAAAAGCACACCGAAAGGCGTGCTTTTTCTTTGGTAAAGAAGCAGGAGATTCAGGACCGCGAGAATTTGCCCGGCAAATTCTCACAGAGCTTCGCTCACGCAAGCCGGGAAAAAACAGAGAAACTGCGAAGCGGGGGTTCTGAATACGGTTAGCTTCGGCATGAAAGATATCCGCCTTCGGCGAATGAAGCGCGTCCGGTTCGATCGCGCGCTTTGACGCTTGATTTTTCATCGTTTCTATATTATTATCTGGGTATGGTAACGCTTGAAACCGAAAGATTGATATTGAGGCCCTTCAGAGAGGACGACGCGGAAACGATGTTTCACGCGTGGGCGAGCGATCCCGAGGTCACGAAATATCTGACGTGGAACCCGCACACGAGCGTCGAGCAGTCAAGGCATATAATCGGTGTCTGGATCTCGGAATACGAGAAGCCGGAACGGCTCAACTTCGCGATCACTCTTAAGGAGAGCGGCGAGCTCATCGGCGGCATCGACGTCGTTGGCTATCTCGGCGGCGTCGGAGGCACGCCCGTCATCGGCTACTGCCTGTCGAGAAAGCACTGGAACAGGGGCTATATGACGGAGGCGTGCATGCGCGTGCTGGCGCTGCTGCGCGAGAGGGGATATTCCGAGGTCAGGATCGACGCCATGACGGAGAACGTCGGCTCCAACAGGGTCATACTCAAGTGCGGAGGCGAATACATAGGCACGGAAGCCGATCCGCGCCCCATGAAAAACGACGTCGTCCCGGTGAACAGGTACATAGTCAGACTGTGATGATACGGAGCGGCGTTTTCGCCGCTCCTTTCGCATGCCCCGCGTCAAAAAGAGTTTTCGAAAACCCTTCCATTTTCGCGGCGAACGTGTTATAATCTAAAGGTTAAATGAGTGGGGGTATTTTATGGCAAACAGCATGACCGGTTTCGGCAGGGCGAACCTGCTCATCGACGGCAGGGAAATGACCGTCGAGCTCAAAAGCGTAAACCACAGATATCTCGATCTTGCCTTCAGGATGCCGCGGCATATCTCCTTTATGGAGGACGATATGCGCCGCATTCTCACGGATAAGCTCACAAGGGGCCATGTCGACGTTTTCGTGACGTACCGCAATACGAGGAACGACGCGAGGACGGTCGTACTCGATTCCGCTCTGTTGGGCGCGTATCTGAAGGCGGCCGAGGAATGCGCCGAAAAATACGGTCTCAGGAACGATCTTTCCGTCGTCAGCGCGCTGCGTCTTCCCGACGTTGCGGACGTTTGTGAGGCGGAGGAGGACCGTGACGCCGTGCTGGAGCTCATGAGGCAGGCGCTTGAAAAGGCGATAGAGGAGCTTACGGGCATGCGCAGGATAGAGGGCGAACGCCTCTGCCTCGACCTGCTCGCAAGACTCGACACCGTGCTCGGGCTCCGCGCCCGCATAGCGGAGAGGGCCCCCTTCGTTGTCGAGGATTACAGGAACAAGCTCAACGAAAGGATAGCGTCCGTGCTCTCCGGAGCGGAGATCGACGCCGCACGCCTTGCGACCGAGGTCGCGCTGTTCGCCGACAAGGCGAATATCGACGAGGAGCTCGTCAGGCTCCAGAGCCACGTCGCCGCCGCGCGCGATCTGCTCGAGAACGGCTCCGCCGTCGGAAGGAAGATGGACTTCATAGTTCAGGAGATGAACAGGGAGTTCAACACCATCGGCTCGAAGGCCAACGACAAGGAGATCACCGCGCTCGTCATAGAGGGCAAGGCGGAGATCGAAAAGATCAGGGAGCAGGTACAGAACCTCGAATAAGCATCCATGCCGCAGACGCGGCTTGACGAATACCATCGATCCGGCATGAGCCGAGAAAGGCGCTCAAACATGCAAAAGGGCATTCTGTTTATCATCTCCGGCCCCTCCGGCGTCGGCAAGGGGACCGTCGCAAAGGCTCTTCTCGAAGGCAGCAGCGGAGGAATGGTCTTCTCCGTTTCCGCGACCACCCGCGCACCGAGACCGGGCGAGGAGAACGGCAGGGAATACTTCTTCGTCAGCCGTGAGGAGTTCGACCGCATGATAGAGGACGGCGAGTTCCTCGAATACATGAACGTCTTCGGCAGGAATTATTACGGCACGCCGAGGAAATACGTCGAGGAACAGCTCATGCTCGGCCGCGACGTGCTCCTCGACATCGACGTTAACGGCGCGATGAAGGTCAAGGAGAACTGCCCCGAGGCGGTCGCCATAATGCTCGCGCCGCCCAGCATGAAGGAGCTGCGCCGCCGTCTTGAGACCAGGGGCACCGAGGTACAGGAGGTCATCGAACGCCGTCTCGCCGAGGCCAAGTCCGAGCTGTCCCGCATGGCGGAATACGATTACGTCGTCGTCAACGACGATCTCAACACCGCCATCTGTCAGTGCCGCCAGATAATCGAGAGCGCGAAGCACACGCCCGAGTACTGCACCGAGTTCGTTAACGAGCTCATCAACGAAGATTTTTAAACATCTGAATACAATTTGGGAGGATATACCACTATGATGAATCAACCGCCGGTAAACGAGATCGAGGTAAAGGCCGGATGCCGCTACATGCTTGTGACCTCCGTTGCGAGGCGCGCAAGGCAGATCATGCGCTCGGGCGAGGACATCGGCAACGAGAAGCCGGTTTCCCTTGCCGTTGAGGAGCTGAACGAGGGCAAGCTGAAGATCCAGTACCCCGACGAATACAAGAAGACTTCCGAGTATTGAACGCTGCCGGAACTGTGAGGTGAAAGGCTTGTTTGCAAAGCTGATCGTTGATATCGCGAATTCGAATGTCGACAGGCTTTTCACTTACTCGATACCCGAGGAACTCGATGTCCGTGAAGGGCATCGGGTTCTTGTGCCTTTTGGAAGGTCGAACAAGCCCACGGAGGGCTTCGTCGTCGAGATCTGCGCCGAGTACGATACCGGCTTCGAGGTCAAAGACGTCATTCGCACCATGGAGCCGTATCCCGCGCTGCTCCCCGATCAGGTGGAGCTCGCCAAGTGGATCGCACGTGCGTATCACTGCACGCTCTGCGACGCGCTGCGGCTGATGCTTCCCGCCCAGCTGAGGGGATCGAGGGTCAAGGAAAAGACGGTCAGAACGGTCTGTATAGCGGAGGGCGCCGATACCGAAAGGATCAGGGCCTCCCTCCTCAAAAAGGACGGTTCCGCTCGGTCGCCCAAGCAGCTCGAGGTGTTCGATCTGCTGACCAAGGTCGGAACGCCGATGTCCGTCTCCGATCTCAACTCGTATATACCCATGGCCTCCGCCGCGGTCGCGGCGCTCATCAAAAAGGGCTGCGTCACTGAGCAGGGCTTCGTGACCTTCCGCAGCCCCTTCACCAACAATGTCGAAAGGGACACGGCCCCGGAGCTCACTGCCGATCAGCGGAAGGCCGTCGACAGCATCAACGAGGGGAAGGCGGGGGAAGTGTTCCTCCTTCACGGCGTTACCGGGAGCGGCAAGACGGAGGTCTACCTCAACGCCATACAGCGCGCGCTTGACGCCGGCGGCGGAGCAATAGTCCTCGTCCCGGAGATATCGCTCACACCGCAGACCACCGACAGGTTCCGCAGGCGCTTCGGCGATACTGTCGCCGTCATGCACAGCCATTTGAGCGTGGGCGAGCGTTATGACGAATGGCGCAGACTGCGTTTGGGCAAGGCGCGCGTCGTAGTCGGCGCGAGATCGGCCGTGTTCGCGCCGATAGAGGATCTGAAGCTGATAATTATCGACGAGGAGCACGAGCCCTCGTACCGCTCGGAGAGTGTGCCGACCTACTCCACGGACGAGGTCGCGATACGCCGCGTCCGGCTGACGGGAGCCAAGCTTGTGCTTGGCAGCGCGACGCCTCAGCTCATATCGTATCTGCGGGCGAAGCAGGGCGCGTACAAGCTGTTGACCCTGCCCGAAAGGATCAACGGAATCCCCATGCCGGAGGTCGAGATAGTCGATATGCGGAGCGAGTTCATGTCCGGCAATACGAGCATTTTCTCGCGCGAGCTCGCCAAAAAACTCACCAAATGCGTCGCGGAGGGAGAACAGGCGATACTCTTCCTGAACCGCCGCGGCTACTCCTATCACGGCGAATGCCGCGCCTGCGGCTTCGTATTCACCTGCCCGCACTGCGACGTCGCCATGACGTATCACAAGTTCGACGGCAGTCTTCGCTGCCACTACTGCGGCTATTCTACAAAGGTGCCCGCGGTATGTCCGTCCTGCGGATCGAAGTACATCAAGTATTCCGGTGTTGGCACGCAGCAGGTCGAGGAACAGCTGAAAAAGCTCATCCCAGGCGTCAGATGTCTGAGGATGGACACCGATACCACCGGCGGCAAGACCTCTCACCGCGATATACTCGACAGCTTCGCAAGGGGCGAGGCCGACGTTCTTATCGGTACGCAGATGGTCGCAAAGGGCCTCGATATCCCCGACGTTACCCTCGTCGGAGTGGTGTTCGCGGACGCGTCGCTCTTCCATTCCGATTACCGCAGCGGCGAAAGGACTTTCCAACTCCTGACCCAGGTCGCGGGCAGGGCAGGCAGGGCGGTGTCGGATGACGGCCCGAAGAAGGGCCGCGTCGTCGTGCAGACCAACGCGCCGGAGCACAGAGCTGTGCGGCTCGCCGCGGAGCACGATTACAGGACATTTTTCGATCTTGAGATAAACGACAGACTCAGGACGCTTTTCCCGCCCTTCGCCGTGTTCGCGCGGGCACTGTTCGAATGCGCGGATGAGAAAAGGGCCGCCGCCCTTGCGGAGGAGTTCGCGCGCAAGGCGGAGGAGACCGTCGCCGGCGCATTGAAAAAGCACGGCGCCGAAAACGAACTGCTCTTCGTCTCATACGGAGCCGCGCCGATAAGGAAGAGGGACAACCTTTTCAGGTACGCGGTCATATTGAAGCTTGCGAGGACAAAGCACACCTCCGACGCGGTTTCCGCGCTGTGGGCGCTTTCCGACAACTGCAATACGGACGGCTTCCGCGGGGTCGAGATCAATCCCAACGACATGCTGTGACGATGCGAATTATAACTGCGGCTTGGGCGCCGCTTTTTTCATTTTATCCTGAGCCATGACAGGAGCAGCATCCTGAAGCAGTCGGCGAACGCCGCCCTGTCAATGGACGAGGCGGCGATCAGCGGCACCTCGCAGATGACGTTCGATGAAGCGTCGAGTATCTCGAGCGTGCCTATCACGGCTCCCTTTTCAACAGGCGCATCGAGAGATCCCGGCAGCAGAGTGCGCGTCGTGAGCTTTGCGGAGCTCACCGGAACGAGCGCAGTCATCCGCCCGCCCGTCACCGCCTCGACGAGGGCGGCTGTCCCGCCCTTTACCGGTACGCTGCCCAAGGATTCGCCCTCCTCGCCCAAGGAGACCGAGCGAAACGAAGCAAAGCCGTAGTCGAGCATATCCGATGCGAGCTTGAATCGTGAAGCCGAATCGGGCATCCCCGCGACTATCGCAATGAAGGTCGTCGTCCCGCGCCGCGCGGCGAATGCGCCCGCGTATTCCGACGAGCCGACAGAACCCGTCGCCAGTCCGAAGCAGCCCGAATAGAACCGGACGAGGCGGTTCGGATTCGTGAGCTGAGTGGGGGAGGCGTTTTCGTGATACAGCGTGTCGAGGTAGACCGACGAATATCGCAGGAACGATCCGCATCCTGTCAGCTCCCTGCAGACCGCGGCGAGCTCCTTCGCCGTGAACGGGTGACCGCGGCCCATCGCGCCCTCGGAGATCGAGCCGACCCCGAGCTTGTTAAGCTCTTCGTTCACAGCGTCCAACGCCGAGCTCTCGCTTCCGTACAGCGCCTCCAGCAGCGCGCGTATCGCGTCGCCGGGGTTCAGCATCACTGCGGCCTTCAGAAGGTCTCCTGCGCTGATCCGCTCGTTGGGGGCGAGGAATGCGGTGACACCCTTTTCGGCCGCCGCTGCCGATGATACCGTGACGGGCGTGCCGTCGTCTATGTCGCCCCTGTCGAACGCCTTGCAGACCGTCAGCAGCGCGGGCAGCCGCACGAGCCCCGCTGTTTCCGTCGGGGCGTCGGCGTCCTTCTCAAGCAGTATCCTTCCCGAATCCGCGTCGATAAGCAGCGCCGCGGAAGCTTTCGTCATGTCGACGGCGTCCGCGCGGGATACGGCCGGCGCGGCGCAAAGCATCACGCAGAGCGATATTATTATGCACAGAGCTTTTTTCATGGGTCTCCTCCGAAATACAGTCTACTATTTACTATTCGCACGGCATGACAATAATTATCGCCAAGGCGGTTTCTTTTGTTGCCACAAACGTCTTTTTGTATTATAATGAGATGATGAAAAGTATGTTCTGACATCGGAGGAAGCTTTGGACAGGACCCTGCTGAACAGCATATTGAAGAAAGTCGAAAAGCCCTCCCGCTACACGGGCGGGGAGCTTAACATGCGCGTGAAGGATCTTTCCGCGCCGGACGGCGGAAAGCTCTGCCGTTTTGCCCTCTGTTTCCCCGACGTGTACGAGATAGGCATGAGCCATCTGGGCTCCCGAATCATCTACAACGTCCTCAACGAGAGGGACGACACCTACTGCGAACGCGCGTACGCTCCGTGGTTCGACATGGAGGACGAGCTCCGCAAAAACGGCCTGCCGATCTATTCTCTCGAGACGGGCACCCCTCTCGGCGAATTCGACGTCATCGGCTTTTCGCTCCTGTACGAGATGTGCTATACGAATATCCTCACCGTGCTCGATCTTGCCGGCGTCCCCTTCAGGAGCCGCGACAGGCGGGAGGAGGCCCCCCTCATAATCGCGGGCGGTCCCTGCGTCTGCAATCCGGAGCCGGTCGCCGACATAATGGACGCTCTCGTTTTCGGCGACGGCGAAGAGGTCATGAACGAGTTCATGGACGTCTATACGGACTGGAAGCGCACGGGCGGCAAAAAGGCGGAGCTTTTGAAGCGACTTTCCCGCATTAAGGGCGTATACGTGCCGGGTTATTACTCCGCCGAGTATGACGACAACGGCAATTTCGGCCGCCTGGTCAAGCTCGATCCCGACGCGCCGGACAGCATCGAGCGCCGTATTGTCGAAGACCTCGACGCCGCACAGTACACGGGCAAGCTCGTCGTGCCCTACATGAGCATAGTCCACGACCGCGTCGCTCTCGAGATATTCCGCGGATGCACCAGAGGATGCAGGTTCTGCCAGGCGGGATTCATCTACCGCCCCGTCCGCGAGCGCGAGATGTCCACAGTGATAAAGCAGACCGACGAATCGCTCGACTGCACCGGCTATGACGAGATATCGCTGTTCTCGCTTTCGAGCGGCGACTATTCACACATCCACGAGCTCGTTCCCCTTATACTCGACCGCTACGAAAAGGACAGGGTCAGCGTCTCGCTGCCCTCTCTGCGCATAGATTCATTCCTGAAGGACGATCTCGAAAAGATACAGAAGGTCCGCAAGACCGGTTTGACATTCGCGCCGGAGGCCGGAACGCAGCGGCTGAGGGACGTCATAAACAAGGGCGTTACGGAGGAGGATCTTTTGAGGTCGGTGCACGACGCTTTCGTCGCGGGCTGGCACGGGGTAAAGCTCTATTTCATGATAGGCCTTCCCACCGAGACCGACGAGGACGTGCTCGGAATAGCGGAGCTCGCGCGAAAGGTCAGCCGAGAGTTCTATTCCATGCCGAAGGAGCTCCGCGGCAAGGGCCTGCGCTGCACAGTCTCCGCATCCACTTTCGTACCGAAGCCCTTCACGCCGTTCCAATGGGAGCCGCAGATAGAGGTATCCGAGGTGCTGAGGCGTCAGGCGCTGTTAAGACAGGCGCTGAAGGGCATAAGGGGCGTCGAGTTCTCCTGCCACTTCTCCGAGACGAGCCGCCTCGAAGCCGCCTTCGCACGCGGCGACAGACGGCTTTCGGAGGTGCTGATATCCGCTTATGAGCACGGCGCGCGGCTCGATTCCTGGGACGAGCATTTCAACAAGCCCGCATGGGAAGCCGCGTTCGCGGAGAACGGCTTGACCGTGGAGCAGTATGCCAATCGCCGTATCGGCACGGACGAGCCGCTCGCTTGGCAGCACATGGACGCGATAGTCTGCATGGATTACCTGAAGCGCGAGCATGAGAAGGCATATGACGAGGTCACGACCCGCGACTGCAGAAAGGGCTGCAACGGCTGTTTCGGCAGACGCTCCGCTGTGATCTGCCGCGGGCGCACGGAGGTATCGGAATGAGACTTGCGGTCGTATTCACAAAGGAAGATCCGGTCAGGTTCGTCTCTCACCTCGACGTGCAGAGGCTGTTCCAGCGCGCTTTCCGCAGGGCGAAGCTGCCCCTTGCGTACTCGCAGGGCTTCAATCCCCATCCGCTCGTATCGTTCGCCACTGCGCTCTCCGTCGGCATGACCAGCAGGGGAGAGTATCTGGACGTAATGCTGACCGAGCCGATGACCACGGATGCGTTCAGGAGCGCGGTCGAAAGCGTACTTCCCGACGGCGTGCGCATAGCGGAGGTGTTCGACCTCGGCGAATCGAGAAAAAGCCTGACCTCCGCAATGAGGTCTGCCGATTACTTTGCAGAGGTCGCGTTCCCGGGCCCGGCGGACGCGGACGGCATAAAACAAGCGATCGCGGATCTGCTCGCCTCCGAAATAGTCGTGATGAAAAAGACAAAGGGCGGAATAAAGCCCGTCGACATAAGGCCCATGGTGATAAGCATGGAGCTCGTGAAAACGGAGGGGAACACGGCGTTCTTCTCCATGACAGGCAAGCTCACGGCAGAGGGAGGACTGAACCCCGAAACCCTGCTGGGCGAGCTGTATGAAAAACTCGGGACAAGCGGCGCCGCCCGGATCGAACGCGTAAGGATCGAGCTCGACAGGGAAGCGCTCAAATAACCTATTCGGAGAACGATATGAAGACCCGCCTCAACGACAACGCCGAAAAGACGATACTTGTTGACGTCAACCGCTACCGCACGCGGGTGATGCTTCTTGAGGACGGCGTTCCCGTGGAGTTCTACATCGAACGCCGCGACAGGGAAAGACTGGTCGGCAATATCTATAAGGGCAAGGTGCAGAACGTGCTTCCCGGCATGTTCGCCGCGTTCATAAACATAAACGAGGAGAAGAACGCCTTCCTCTACGCGGGCGACATTAAGCCGGAGGGGCCATTCGCCGATGAGGATCAGCTCGAGGAAAAACTCACTCCGTCCATGATCTGCGACATCATCAGGAACGGCCAGGACATAATGATCCAGATCGTCAAGGAGCCAATGGGCACGAAGGGAGCTAGGGCAAGCACCCATATCTCCCTCCCGGGAAGGAACCTCGTGTTCCTGCCCACGGTCGAGTTTATCGGCATAAGCAAAAGGATACTGTCCGAGCATGAGCGCAAACGCCTCAAGAGGATAGTGGGCGAGGCGCTCCCCGCCGGCGCCGGCGTGATCGTCAGGACCGCCGCCGAAGGCCTCGACGAGGATACGATAAAGCAGGATCTCGACGCCCTCGTAAGGGACTGGGAGCAGATCAAGCGCCGCTATAACGAGGTAAAGGCCCCCTGCCTCATACACAGGGACGATTCCCTCGTGTTCAGGACGATGCGCGATCTCTTCACCGGCAACGTGAAAAAGCTCGTCGTGAACGACAAAAAGCAGTTCGAGCTCATATCCTCGCTCGTCGCTCCAGACGATCGGGAAAAGATCGAATACTATGACGGCGTCGGCCTATTCGACAAATACGGAGCGGAGGAGGCTATCGACGCCGCGCTTTCGAGACGCGTGTGGCTGAAGAGCGGCGCATACATCGTCATCGATCAGACGGAAGCCCTGACGAGCATTGATGTTAATACGGGCAAATACGTCGGCAGCGTCAGTCTCGACAGGACCATCGTGGAGACCAACAAGGAAGCGGCTTTCGAAATAGCGAGGCAGCTGCGTCTGAGGGATATCGGCGGCATAGTCATTATCGACTTTATCGACATGAACGACGAGCAGGACCGCGCGGAGGTCATTTCCGCACTCGGCGACGCGCTGCGCTGCGACAGCACGAAGACCGTCGTGCTCGGCATGACGCATCTCGGCCTCGTTGAGGTCACCCGCAAGAAGCTCGGCATGAACATCTCCGCCGCGCTGCAGCAGGATTGCCCGTACTGCGGGGGGACGGGGAAGGTGCTCTCATATAAGAGCGCCGCGATGAAGCTCGTAAACGAGATAATGTCCCGCATCGAGTACGACCGGAGCGAGACATCGTTCTCCGTCGCCGCCCATCCGGAGGTGCTCAAGCTCGCGGAGCGCTGCATCGCGGAGGAGAAGGCGCTTACCCCCGGGTTCGGCTCCCTGAGGATAGAACCGAGGCCCGATCCGCTGCTTCGTCCCGACGAGTTCTCCATCAAAAATATATAGTTAAAATATAGCTTTTTCGGCTATTTAGTGCTTGACAGCGGCTTTATTTGGAGATATAATAGCCGCTGTGCTTTGTTTATGGTGGAGTAGCACGGTCACTAGCCCCGAACGTGGTGATCCATTATAAGCGCAGAATCAATTTGTACAACCTATTGGAGGTCATTGCATGAAGAGCTATATGGCAAAGGCAGAGACCGTGGAACGCAAGTGGTATCTCGTGGATGCGGAGGGCATGGTGCTCGGCCGTCTCGCGTCTCAGGTAGCCGCCATTCTCCGCGGCAAGCATAAGCCGATCTATACCCCGCACGTTGACTGCGGCGATCACGTTATCATCATCAACGCCGATAAGGTCGTTCTGACCGGCAGGAAGCTTGATGAGAAGCTTTATCGTCATCACAGCAGCTATCCCGGCGGACTGAAGGAAGTCAAGTACCGTGATCTCATGGCCAAGAAGCCCGAATTCGCCGTTTACGAAGCAATCCGCTGCATGATGCCCAAGGGTCCCCTTGGCAGGCAGATGCTTACGAAGGTCCGCATTTATCGCGGCGCCGAGCATAAGCAGGCCGCCCAGAAGCCCGAGGTTCTCGTGCTCAAATAATCGGGAGGAGGATTAGATTATGGCAAACGTTACTCAGTATCTCGGTACAGGCAGGCGTAAAAAGTCCGTTGCCAGGGTCCGCCTCGTTCCCGGCACCGGCGTCATCACCATCAACAAGAGGGACATCGACGAGTATTTCGGTTATGAGACCCTCAAGATGATCGTCCGCGATCCCATGAAGCTTACCGACACCCTCGGCAAGTACGACGTTATCGTTAACGTATACGGCGGCGGCTTCACCGGTCAGGCCGGTGCTATCCGTCACGGCATCTCCCGCGCGCTCCTGAACGTTGATCCGGAGCTCCGCGGTCAGCTTAAGAAGGCCGGTTTCCTTACCCGCGATCCTCGCATGAAGGAGCGCAAGAAGTACGGCCTCAAAGCCGCTCGTCGCGCACCTCAGTTCAGCAAGAGATAAATTGCTGTACAAACCGTATCAAAATGCTTCAAAAACCCCGGAAAATCAAGGTTTTCCGGGGTTTTGCTATATAAATTCTTTTGTTTTGGTTTGGCGTTTTTTGTCCTGATTTATCCGGTTTTGAACCTGTTTTTTTGAGTTAAAAATGGGGGAAAACTCATTTTTGAGGTGGTTTTGAGTTAAAAAATGGGGGAAAATTGAGGCCTTTTGAGCATGTAAAATGGAGCTGTGATTGGTGCTCGCTTTCCGTGTTTTCTTTCCCCGAAATTGTTTGACGGAGATGTCTGAATTTGTCCTAATCTGGCACATCCGAATATGGTTTATCGTACATAGCGCGTCTGTTACCCAAAGTGACGCATGGGTTGGCAGGCGCGCTTTTTTTTGCCCCGACGCGGGCGGAAGGAGGTGTAAGCGTGAGAGCGTATGGCAAGTCGTGGGACTACAACATATATGACTGCCGGTACTGTCTGTACTGGAAAGGAAAGAAACAAGGCTGCGTCTACCCTGACGGCTGCTGCTGTCCAATAGATCAAAGGGCCGCATTTCAGTTCCGCGACGATGAAGATAAAGAGAATACCGCACCTGCTTCGGAGTGCAGGAATTGTCCCTACGGACGCGATTCTCCCTGTATCGGGTGGTGTACCAAGGAGGTCATGCGCGCCGTGGGATTGCTGAAGGAGCGTGACGGTCCCGATGTATGATTACTTCTATGGCGCGGAGTCTGAACAGTTCTCTTTCTATCGCATCCCCAAGGTGCTGTTCACAGAGGAACGGTTTAAGGCTATCTCCGCAGAAGCCAAAGTGCTCTACGGACTTCTGCTTGACCGCATGAGCCTTTCGGCAAAGAACGGCTGGCAGGATAAAGAAAACCGGGTGTATATCATCTTTACCATTGAGGACATCATGGAGGCCATGGGCTGTGCCGATCAGAAAGCCGGAAAGCTCCTGTATGAGCTGGAAAGCAAGTGCGGTCTTATCGAGCGAAAACGGCAGGGCCTCGGCAAGCCCAATCTCATCTATGTAAAGAACTTCGTTACCCCATCGGAATCACGTTTCTTGAATCGTGAAAATCACGATTCTGGAGAAGTGAAAATCACGGATCAAGAACCGTTAAAATCACGATCTAATAATACTGAGAATAATAATACTGAACGTAGTGATACTGATTCTTTTCCCTTCACTTCGTTCAGAGAGGATCACGGACGGGAATCGAAAAGAAGCGATGTGAATCAGAGAGACCGATACAGAGAGATCATTTCGGAGAATATCTCGTATGGGATTCTCTTGCAGGACTATCCGCTTGACCGGGATATTCTCACGGAAATACTGGAGCTCATGGTCGATACGGTCTGTACAACCAGAAGCACCGTCCGTATCTCCGGAGATGACAAGCCCGCGGAGGTCGTAAAGAGCCAGTTCCTGAAGCTGGACAGTGAGCATATCCGCTTTGTCATGGACGGTCTGAAGGACAACACCACCCGCATCCGCAATATGCGCCAGTATCTCTTAGCCACCCTGTATAACGCCCCTCTGACCATCGGGAACTACTACCGAAGTCTCGTCAGTCACGATATGTCGGAGGGATTCATCTAAGCCGTAGGCAATGCCTGCGGCTTTTGTCATTTCGAGGAGGTGATAACAGTGCCAAAACAGGAACCCCGGGAACAGGTACAGCAGATACCGATGTCTGAGATCCACCCATTCAGAAACCACCCATTCAAGGTGCTGGACGATGAGCTGATGCAGCAGACGATAGACAGCATCATGCAGGTGGGGATTCTCAACCCCGCCATCATCCGTCCCGACCCGGAGGGCGGATATGAAATGGTAGCCGGTCACAGGCGGCTTTACGCCGCAGACCTTGCAGGGCTGAAAACCATCCCGGCAATCGTCCGCAATCTTACCGACGACGAGGCGGTGATCCTTATGGTGGACAGCAACCTGCAACGTGAAACGATCAGCCCCATGGAACGGGCGCAGGCGTACAAAATGAAGCTGGAAGCGCTGAAACATCAGGGGAAACGCGTGGATTTAGAGGGTAAATCAACTTCTACGCGAATTGCACAGAAGTTATCTGTCGAAAAAGTCGCAGAAGAAGCAGGGACAAGCAGAGACCAAGTGCGCCGCTATATCCGCCTCACCGAGCTTTTGCCCGAAGTGCAGGAAAAGGTGGAAAACAAGGAGATCGCGTTCAGCCCCGCCGTGGAGCTGTCATATCTCACCCATGACGAGCAGAGGCAGTTTCTTGACGCGATGGACTATTCGCAGAATACCCCCTCTCTCTCCCAGGCACAGC
>JAFZRT010000039.1 GCA_017619735.1 Clostridia bacterium | reverse complement strand
GATACACAGCCTCAAAAGGTATCTTTTTGCGCCCCTCTTCGTTGAAAATGCTCGAAAGACCGCTGACGAGTATTCCTGCGCTTTTCGCCTCGATGGGCGCAAAAATCTCCTCTTTTGAGACGCTTCGCGGTTTTCGGCCGCAGAGATCAAAACAGATCCGAGGATCGACTCGTCCGCGGATCTGTTTTTGATTCTGTTTGCTTTACAGGCCGAAAACCTGCATCTCCTTAAGTGAATGCACCCTTGGGCATCTTCCTTCTTTTATTATTACAGCTTATTCGCCTTCCCCTGCCCCCGGGGCGCTTTCGCGGTGGACGCCCAGCTCGCGGTAGAGCCCGCGCGACATGGGCATTATCTCGCCGTATTCGGGGATATGCCCCTCGACGCAGTCCAGCAGGCGGTCCATCTTCAGTATCTCCATCGAGGAGAGCGGGGTCTCTCCGTCCGAAATGAGGCCGCCGTCGCCTGCCGTGAGCCGCCGGCCGAATATGTCGAAGCCGCCCTGCCTCAGCCGTTCCATGAAGGTCTCGGCGAGCGTCCTTACGCCCGCGGGCACGAGGTCGGAGAGCTTGACGTCGATTACGCCGGAGTCCATGCCCCACCAGTAGTTGACCGCGCGTCCGCCGCCCTCCAGCGAGCCGGAGAGCACGGTGCGGGCGATGTTTTCATAGAGTTTGCCCCACATCCAGCACGGGGAGGCGATGGGCACGAGCCCGCCCGAGGCGTCGATGATGAACGTGCCGTACGCGCCCTCCCGCATGAGGTTGACGTCGGGGAGCGGTATGTCCCTGTTCGATATCACGCGGACGCCCTGCCCGCGCAGCTTGCCTATGCAGTCGATCTCCGTGCAGGTCCATTCGAGCAGCACGCGCGCCCGCGGGTTGGTCATGCGCGCGCCAATCGCGAATGCGTTTATCGCGGCGGGCACGCCGAGTATCGGGTACGAGCCGACGTAGCCGATGAGGTCGTTTTCCGCGAGGGCGCCGGCGATCATGCCGGTTATGAACTTGCCCTCGTAGGTGCGGCAGTAGTAGCTCTTGACGCTCGACAGCGGCTGGCAGGCGGAGCAGTTGAAGAAGCGAACCTTGGGATGCCTCACCGCGGCCTTCAGGGTGGCGGTGATGAGCGGCGGAGTGGTGGTGAAAATGAGTCCCGCGCCTTCGGCCGCGGCCTCGTCCATCAGCGCCTCGGCCTTTTCGTCCGTGTCGGCGCCGAAGAGGCATTTCACGCTTACGGAGTCGGGCAGCGCCTTCTGAAGATACGCCGCGCCCTCCGCATGCCCCCTCGTCCAGGGGCTCTCATCCGGGGTTCGCTGGCAGATGAACACCGCTTCGAGATGCTTCGGCGCGCCGGAAATGAGCTTGCCAATAACGCTCTTCCTCTCCTCCTCGGCGGGGGCGGTCCTGAGCGTGATCGCCTCCGGCTCGGAAGCGGCCTTAACGTCGTCGAAGAGCTGCGAGAGCGCCTTTTTGAGCTCCTCCGGGCTCATCGAAACGAACCGGTCGTAGGTGTGGACCTTGAGGAACACGAGGAGCGCGTCCTCCGGTATGAGGCCGCTGCGGGCGCCGGTGAGCGACGCGAACTCCTTTTTGAACGCGCAGAAGGCGGAGATGAGGCGCTTGACCTCCGTTTCGGAAAGGCCCTCGTCGGGCTTTTTGCCCATGGCGGAGAGGAGCTTTGCATATCCGCCGGGCTTTTTGAACTGTATTTCGTAGCTGCCCGTCCTGCGGAAGAAATCGAGGAACTCCCCGTATACCGCGGCGGCGGGATCGTCGGCCGCGGGAAGTATGCGGCGGACGCGGGCGGGTATGCGCACCGCGCCGAGGTATTTCAAAACGCTCGCGCGCTTGTTGCCCTCCTGCACGTAGAAATCGCCGAGGTATTCGAAGCAGTCGATGGGATCCCTTATGCCCGTTTCGGAGAGCTGCTCGGAGAGGAGGTTCATCCATTTTGCCGCGAACTCGCTCGCGACGTCGGGCAGGGGCAGGAACGACGCGGAAAACACGCTCACCCGTCCGCCGGATCTCGTGCCGACTATGCGGTCGGCGGGGATCTCCATGACGGGGAGTTCCGTCGTCGTGAGGCGCGACGCATCGGGCAGGAGCTCGTCGAGCACCTTCGGGTACGGGTCGCGGCCCGCCGCCTCCAGCTCCTTCTTCTCCTTCTGCCCCAGCTTCGCCGCGCGCAGATATTCTTCTTTTATCCCTGCTGTGATCATGATGGTATCATTCCCGGATCAATGTCAGTATATCACCCCGCGCCGGATAATTCAAGGAACAAAGAACGGCGCCCCGTTTGGGGCGCCGTCCTGTTCGTTTGTCGTCAAGGGATTACTCCTGCTCGGGAGCACCGACGGGGCAGGTGCCGGCACAAGCGCCGCACTCTACACACATTTCGGGGTTGATCTCATACTTGCCGTCACCCTCGGTGATGGCGCCGACGGGGCATTCTGCTGCGCAAGCGCCGCATGCAATGCAAGCATCAGTGATTTTGTAAGCCATTGTGAATACCTCCTGTTTGGTTTATTTCCAACATCATTGAATGATGCAGATATCGTTTATAGGAAACCGGATATTCAGGAACAGCCCGAGAGCTTATTTCTCCTCGAGAGCTTCCTTGAGGGCGTTGCCGGCCTTGAAGGCGGCGCTGCGGCTGGCGGCGATCTCGATCGCTTCACCGGTCATGGGGTTGCGGCCGGTCCTGGCGGGACGCTCGCGGACCTCAAAGCGGCCGAAACCGACGATCTGGACCTTCTCACCGGCCTTCATGGTGTCGATGATGGTATCGAAAGCGGCGTTAACGACGGCGTCGATGTCCTTCTTGGGGAGATTGCACTTTGCAGCGATAGCATTGATAAGCTGAGCCTTGTTCATTTTATATTCCTCCGAGAAAAATAATTGTTTAACTTCTGCCAATAATCGCTTGGCACAATGGGTATTGTAGCATAAAAATCCGAAAATACAAGACTTTTTTTCAAGATTATCTTATATATTTCTTGACGAAACCGCCTTTGCGGCGCATCGTGCCCCCGACCCGACCGCTTCAGGCGCCGGCGGAGGCGTAAGGAAAGCGGGCCGCGGCGTACGCCGCGGCCCGCTGGCTGCTTTTTTCAAGCCGGAGCTTACGTTAAGCCCCCTGCGTCAGGCGATTATCACTCGATGATGGCGGTAACAACGCCGGAAGCAACCGTACGGCCGCCCTCGCGGATAGCGAAGCGGAGACCCTCGTCCATGGCGATCGGGGTGATGAGCTGGATCTCCATGCGGGTGTTGTCGCCGGGCATGACCATCTCAGTGCCCTCGGGGAGCTGGATGGTGCCGGTAACGTCGGTGGTACGGAAGTAGAACTGGGGACGATAGCCGCTGAAGAAGGGGGTATGACGGCCGCCCTCTTCCTTGGTCAGAACGTAGACCTCACCCTTGAAGTGGGTGTGGGGATGAATGGTGCCGGGCTGAGCCAGGACCTGGCCGCGCTCGACCTCGTTCCTCTGGATGCCGCGGAGCAGGCAGCCGATGTTGTCGCCCGCCTCGGCGAAGTCGAGGAGCTTGCGGAACATTTCAACGCCGGTAACGGTGGTGTCCTTGGGCTCGTCCTTGAGACCGACGATCTGGACCTTATCGTTGACCTTGATCATACCGCGCTCGACACGGCCGGTGGCAACGGTGCCGCGGCCGGTGATGGTGAAGACGTCCTCAACAGGCATGAGGAAGGGCTTGTCGGAAGCACGCTGAGGAGTGGGGATGTAGCTGTCGACAGCGTCCATGAGCTCGAAGATGCACTGGCACTCCGGGCAGTCCTTCGCCTGCTTGCCGGCCGTGAGGGCCTCGAGGGCCTGCAGAGCGGAACCCTTGATGATGGGGGTGTCGTCTCCGGGGAAATCGTAGCTGGAGAGCAG
>JAFZRT010000005.1 GCA_017619735.1 Clostridia bacterium | reverse complement strand
GAACCCGAATAAAAAACGCTCCGCCGCAAGGCGAAAAAATAACGATCCGGGGATATCGGCTATCCCCGGATCTTTTTTGTTTACTGCGTATGCCGGCGCGCCGGCTTATTCGTCCTCCGGCACGGGCAGATAGAATGTCTGCTTGGGGCCGGTGTCGCGCATCAGCGTCCTCGGGTCGCGGAAGCGCGTCAGATAAAGGTAAGTGTCGTAAAGATCGCCCGCGCAGCCGCCCGCGTGGCAGGCGAACAGCACTCCGGAGGCGTAGCCCCAGATATTGCCCCACATGAGCAGCATGCCGAGAAGGAATATCACGCTGAACACCGTGAACGGCGCAAGGAGCGATATGAGCGCCGTCCTGCGGTAGACGTAAATATCGGGCACGCCGCAGTATGCGACGGAGGGCGTCAGGCCGAACTTCAGCTTTTCGCCGGTCAGCAGCTTGTACGCCGCGCCGTGCACGAGCTCGTGCAGGACGAGGTATATGAACAACGACGCGATGAACAGCACGAGGAACAGCAGCAGCTTCACAGGCGGCAGGGGCGGCATCCGCATTACCAATATGGGTATCGTGAGCAGCGCCAGCGACGCCGCGAGAGCTATCGCGTTCATCTTCCTGATCGTCTTTTTGTCGCCCGCGTCGAACGAGTACACCTCGCCGTAGCCCTCGGGCAGCTCCCTTTCAAAAGATCTCATAAGCGGTATCGCCGCGGTCCGCGGCGCTCCTTTCCGGCTCTCGCCTTATCAAAGCTTCACCGCGGCGTCCGCGGAGAGCAGATAAACGTATTTTTCCTTAACGGGCGCTCCCGTCAGCCGCTCAAGAGCGGCGGCGTACAGCGTAAGCTGGCGGCGGTAACGCTCCGCCACGGTGCGCGGGGTGTGGTTGGAGTCGACGTGCGTCGTCTTGTGATCGACGAGCACCCATTCGCCGCCCTCCATGAAGCAGCAGTCGATAACGCCCTGCAGCATGATGGGCGCGTCCGACCCGGAATCCGTAAGCGCCGAGGCCTCCATCATAAGGCCGAACTCCCTCTCGCGCTCCACGCGCGGGGACGCGAGAAGCCGTTTGCCCAGCTCCGAATCGAAGAATCCGACTATCGCGGGGATGCGTATCGCCGCCGCCTCGCGCTCGGTGAAAAGCCCCGCCTCGGTCATGCGGGAAAGCTCCTCCCGCACGCTGTCCTCCGTATGGCGGCGCAGGGAGATGAGCTGCAGCAGCCTGTGCGTAAGCGTGCCGGCTTCCGCGCCGGTCAGCGGACGCTCGCCCTCCATGAAGCGTGGCGTCTCGCGCAGCTCCGCGGCGGAGAGCGTGAGCCCCGTGACGGAGAGCTTGGAGGGCAGCGCGGTGTCCTCCAAAGCGTCGTAGCGCGTCTCGAAGCGCTTTTTGAGCTCCGCGGTGTCAAGGAAGGACGCCTCCTGCCTCCATGCGGAAAGCTCGTCCGCGCTCATCCCGCGGCGGTTGCCCGCAGCGGCGGATGCGCCTATGACCCCGAGCTTCAGGCTCCCGCCGTGCGGGAACGCCGCGGGTACGTCCGTCCCGTCGGGGAAATACGCGCCGAGCATCCAGTCGGCGTAGGTATCCGCCTTCATTATGCGCACGTCGTTAAGGGTCTTTGCGAGCTTTTCCGCGTAAGCCGCGGCTTTTTTCTTCACGCCGAGCATTATCAGCTTTTCCTTCGCGCGGGTCTGGGCGACGTACAGAAGGCGCATCTCCTCCGCGGCAAGGCGGCGGCCCTCCCGCGCGGAGACGGCGCGCTGCAGTATGGAACGCTGCGTCCTGTCGCCGGAAACGGAGCAGAGGCCTATGCCGAAGCGCGCGTCGAATATGCCGACGTCGCTCTTGTAGCCGGTGTTGAACTTCTTTGTGACGTCGCCTATTATGACGACGGGGAACTCGAGGCCCTTGCTCGAATGTATGGTCATGAGCTTCACCGCGTCCTCGGAGGAGGGGGCTGAGCCGGGGGCTCGGGCCGCCTCCCTTGCGGCGTCGAAATAGCGTATGAACCCGCCCAATCCTCCGCCGGCGCCCGCATACCTTATCGCGAGCTGCGCGACGAGCTCGAGATTGCCTCGGCGCGCCTCGCCGCCCGCAAGTGCGGAGACGTATTCGCCGAGCCGCGTCTCATCGAGCACGGCGGATACGAATTCGCCCAGCTCCATGAGGCGGCACATCCCGCGCCATCTGTCGATACGGGCCAGAAGCCCGCGGCATTTGATGCTCCACGAGGGCGCGGCGGGATCCTCCGCGGCCGCGGCCACGCTGTCGAGCATGCTGTCGGCGCGGTGCTCGGCCTTAACGTGGACGAGCTCCTCCTCCGTAAAGCCGAACACGGGCGACCGCATCGCCGCGAGCAGGGGGATATCCTGCCTGCGGTTGTCGATCACGCGCAGTATGTCCATGAACAGGCGCACCTCGATCGCGTCGTAAAAGCCGTCGCCGCGGTCGGATACGCAGGGTATGCCCGCCTCGGAGAACACGGCCAGCCATTCGGCGGCGGCCGTCCTCGCGGAGCGGAGCAGTATCGCGAAATCGCCCCAGCGGTATCTGCGCGGCGCGCCGTTCTCCGTCAGGGTCTCGTTCTCCATTATGTGCAGTATGCGGCCCGCGGCGCAGGACGCCTGGAGCGCGGCGTTCGACTCCTCGGCCTCCGGCTCAAGCGCGTCGTCCGCGCCCTCGCCCTCCGGCTCGGGATCTATGAGCGTCAGCTCGACGGAGCCCGCGGACTCCCCTGCGGAGGGGGCCCTTCCGGATACCAGAGCCGCGTTGTCGCTGTAGTCGATCTCGCCCACGCTGCCGCCCTTCATAAGGCGGGAAAAGAGCAGGTTCGCGGCGTCGAGTATCGCCGTCCTGCTGCGGAAATTGCTGTTGAGGTCTATCCTCCTGCGGCCGCCCTCGCCCTTGTAGCTGCGGTATTTTTCAAGGAATATCGCGGGCTCGGCCTGACGGAAGCGGTAAATGCTCTGCTTCACGTCGCCGACCATGAACCGGTTGCCGTTCGAGACGGCGGCGAGTATCGCCTCCTGCGCGGGGTTGATGTCCTGATATTCGTCAACGAATATGTAGCGGAACCGCTCGCGGTATTCCGCGGCGACGCCGGGGTTTTTCAGCACCTTCAGCGTGAGCTGCTCCATGTCGGAGAAGTCGATGACGCCCGCCTCCTCCTTCAGCTCGCGGAAGCGCTCCGCGAACCGTCCGCAAAGCTCCCTCAGCGCGCGTACGGGCGGCGCGAGCAGCTTTGCGAACTCCCGCTCCTCCGCAAGCGTGTGCGCGAACTGCGGCGCGAGCTTCGCGACGAAGGCCTTGAACGCCTCGCGGTATGCCTTTACCGGGGCCTTCTCGGCCTCGTCGGTGTCCCGCTTCCAGCGCAGAGTGAGCGGCTTGTACGTCGGTATCCATTCGACCCAGCGGTCGTAATCGTCCTGCAGTATGAGCTGCATCATGAAATCGCGGTCGGCGCTCAGGGCGAGCCGCACGGCCGGCGCGTCGTCCGGGGTGGAGGCAAGGAGCTCCCCCGCGGCCGCGAAGAAGTATTCAAGCTCCGCGCGGGCGTCCTTCATCAGCTGTTCCGCGATCTCCTTCGCCGTTTCGGGGAAGCGGTCGGTGTAGCGGGAGACCGCCATGTCCAGCCAGCCGTCGGGATCGGGCCGCGCTATGGCGAACGCGTAGAGCGACGCGAGCAGCTTTTCGAGCCGCGTATCGTTCCCGACCGCGGCGAGCAGAGCACCGAACGCGGGATCCGGCTCCTTCTCGTCCGCGGCGAAGCGCTCCTCCAGCACCTCGGAGAGCGCCTTTGCGGCGATCAGCTCGCGGTCGATGCTGTCGGCCACGCCGAAAGCGGGATCCACGCCCGCCTCGTGATAGTTGCGGCGCAGCACGTTGAGGCAGAAGCTGTGCAGCGTGGAGATGTTCGCCCTCTCGCACGAGGCGGCTGCATGCCGGAGCGAGGAAGCCCTTTCCTCGTCGCCTCCGTCCGCGGCCTCCTCCGCCAGAGCGCGCAGGCGCTCCTCGATCCTCGACCGCATCTCCGCTGCCGCGGCGTTGGTGAAGGTGACGACGAGCAGCTCGTCCACGCTCACGCCCTCGGAGATGAGGCGCGCGATGCGCTCGGTCAATACGGAGGTCTTGCCCGCTCCCGCCGCGGCGGAAACCAGCAGATCCCCCTCTGCATATATGGCGTCAAGCTGTTTTTCTGTCCATTCGCGTCCCATTCCGGTATCCCGCTTCCCATGCCCTTCGGGCGGTTTTTGTACGCCCTTATTTTATCATGCGGGGGGCTTGCAAGCAATACGCCGGGCGTGATAAAATACTGCTGATATTCCGGAAAGGCGGATAACGGCAATGCTGTTTGTATGTTTGGCGATCGTGCTCTTCGCGGTCGGCGCCGACCAGCTGACGAAGATACTCATATTCGGTCACGACATGCCCTTCATAAAGGGCGTCATTCGCTTCGCCTCGGTGGAGAACCGCGGCATGGTCTGGGGCTTCATGAACGGCGTAAAGGGCTTTACGGCGGTGATATGCGTTTTCACTGCGATAGTGATAGGCGTGTTCGTGTGGCTCGTGATAAAGCACCGCGATAAGATGACGAAGCTCATAATGATCTGCTTTGCCTGCATCATCGGCGGCGCGATAGGCAACCTCATCGACCGCGCGGCGCTGGGCTACGTGCGCGACTTCATCTGCACGGAGTTCATGGATTTTCCCGTGTTCAACGTGGCGGACTGCTTCGTGACCTGCGGCGGGATACTCCTGGGCGTGCTGCTCCTCTTCACTAAAAAGGGGCACGAGCTCTTCAATTCCCTCTTCCCGGAGGACGATAAAAAGAAAAAGGAAAAAGAGGCCGAATAACTTGTACGGAGACGAACTCACGATAGAACTCACAGCCGGCGCGGAGGACGCGGGGAAGAGGCTCGACGCTTTCATTGCGGGCGGGACCTCATTTTCGCGCAGCGCCGCGCAGAGACTGATCGAGAGCGGGGACGCGCTGCTGAACGGGCGGGAGGCCGCCGCCAAGGCCAGGATCAGGCCGGGCGACACGGTGAGCATAGCTCCGCCGCCCCCCGCTTTGACGGAGATCGTCCCGCAGGATATCCCCCTCGACATAGTGTATCAGGACGCGGATATCGCCGTCATCAACAAGCCGAAGGGCATGGTGGTCCATCCCGCAGCGGGCAATCCCGACGGAACCCTCGTCAATGCGATAATGTATCACATAAGGGATCTTTCCGGCATCGGCGGGGAGCTGCGGCCCGGCATAGTGCACCGCATAGACCGCATGACGAGCGGTCTCCTCGTCGTCGCCAAGAACGACGCGGCGCACGCGTTTCTCTCCGATCAGCTCAAGACCCACGCCGTTTCGAGGGTCTACTACGCGCTGTGCGAGGGGAACTTCCGCGAGGACAGCGGCACCGTCGACGCGCCCATCGCCCGCCACCGCACCGACCGCAAGCGCATGGCGGTCGACCCCTCGGGCAGGAACGCCGTGACGCACTGGCGCGTGCTGGAGCGCTTCGGCGACGTCACGTTTCTAAGGGTCGAGCTCGAGACAGGGCGCACGCACCAGATAAGGGTGCACATGAGCCATATCAAGCACCCCATAGTCGGGGACGAGGTCTACGGCCATGCGAAGAACAAGCTCGGCGTCGTCGGGCAGGCGCTCCACGCGGGCGAGCTTCGGCTCATCCACCCGAGAACGGGGGAGGAGATGACCTTCACCGCCCCCCCGCCGGAGGAGTTCAGTGCCGCGCTCGACAAGCTGCGCAGGACAAAAATGCCCGGATACTGAAGCCGGCGCACAGTGAAAAAAGCCGTCCCGAAAAGGGGCGGCTTTCGTGCGTTCAAACGGCGTTTTCGTCGTTTTCGGCGGCGCGCATGTCGAAAAAACTCAGCCCGCGCAAGGGAAGAAAAGGCGCGCGAAAGCCCGCGGAGCCTGTCGCAAAGTACCGAAAACGCCTCTTTATCCACAGTTTCCACAGGCTTTTCCACAATAATTATGCTTGTACGCCGCGGAAAATGCCCGGTTTTCCACATTTGCCGTCTGCGAAAACTGTTGATAAAAATCGAAACGGCAACGGCGGCGAAGCCGGACCGGGCGCCGGGAGGCCGGGACGGCGCGTGCAACCGCAAGTTGCGCAGATTTTTTCGAAATGTAAAGCAAACTTGCTTGTTTTCGCCGCGCGGACACGGTATCATCATGCCGAGATCGAAGAAAGGACGAAAGCAATATGAACATCGAAACGGCAAACAGGCTCGTTGAGCTTCGCAAACAGAAGGGCCTCTCGCAGGAGGAGCTTGCCGAAAAGCTCGGCATCTCCCGCCAGGCGGTCAGCAAGTGGGAGAGGGCGGAATCCTCGCCCGACCTCGACAACATAATTGAACTCAGCCGCCTCTACGGCGTCAGCATCGACGAGCTGCTTCGGACGGACATGGAGATACCGGAGCCGGAGCCCGAGCCGGACGAGGAGCCCGCGGGCCGCGGGGAGCTCACCGGCGTAGTCAACCTCGTGTGCAGGACGACGGGCCACGTTGAGCTCGTCGGCACCGACGGCGACGCGCACAGCGTCAGCGTCAGCGGAGGCGAGCGCCAGAAGGAGGATCTGAAGATCTATACCGAAGGCGACACCCTCTATATAGTATCGGATGAGGACCGCCCGCGCTTCTCGTTCTTCACTATCGAGAGGGCGCTCAGGATAACCGCCGCACTCCCGCGGAGGATGGCGAATATCGACGTGCAGCTAAAGGGCGGCTCGCTCAGGGTGAACGGGCTCGACATGGACTCCCTCCGCTCCAAAACGGGCGGCGGCTCGGTATCCGCGGAGAAGAGCGCCGCGGGGTACCTTGAACTCATAACGGGCGGCGGCTCCGTGACCGTGCGCGACGTGAACGCGGGCAGCGCGGTGCTCATGACGGGCGGCGGCTCGGTATCCGCGTCCGGCCTCTCCGCAAAGGAGAAGATCACCGCCAAGACCGGCGGCGGCAGCGTGTGCGTCTCCTGCAGCGCGCCGGAGGTGGAGGCCAAGACGGGCGGCGGCGGCATAAAGCTCGGCTGCACCGCGCCCTGCTTCGTCAGCGCCAAGACGGGCGGCGGCGGCATCGACGTCGTGCTCAACGGCTGCAGCGGCGTCGACGCGCAGCTCGTGACCGGCAGCGGCAGGACGAAGCTCAGCTACTTTGGCGAGACGGTCGAGAGCAGCCGAAAGCTCTCGGCGAAGCGCGGCGACGGCTCTACCCGCGTCGAGGCCAAGTCCGGAGGCGGCGGGATAAGCGTTGAAATGATCTGAATATCGGAGATAAATGCCAAGGGGGACGCCGGCGCTGCAGCGCCGGCGTCTTCCGCTGCGGCATGCGCGAGCAGGCGCCCTTATCCGTCAAAATAAAATATTATCACTTTCTATGTTGAAAGCACGGATAGTTTTTGATATAATAACTATGTCTGTGCACGGCTGAGCCGCGCGCCTATATCGCAACAAAGGAACCGAAGCTATGAAAAAGCTTACTGTAATCATAATGGCCGCCCTGATGCTCGCGGGCGGGCTCTGCGGCTGCCGCGGGAAAGATCATCACGGCGCCATCGACATCTATACCCCCGTGCCGGAGGTGACGAGCGTGGTGCGCCCCGTTCCGACCGACGTGCCCGATTTCACGCCCGCGCCGACGGAGGCGCCGACCGAGGTCCCCACTGCGACCCCGACCGCCGCTCCCACGCCCGAGCCCGACAGCAGCGATACGCCCGCGCCCGCTACTCCCACGCCCGCTACTCCCACGCCCGCCTCATCGGAGGTCGCTCCCGATCAGAGCGTGTTCGACGATGCGGCATTTATCGGCAACTCCATTTTCGAGGGCCTGTACCGCTTCGGCATTATCACCCACGGCGATTTCTTCACCAAGGTCGGCCTCAACGTCAACACCGTCTATACCGACACCACCGCTACCGGCACCGTGCCCATCATCGACGAGCTGACGAATAAGGACTACGGCAAGGTGTTCATACTCCTCGGGACGAACGAGCTCGGCTGGCCGAGCTACACGACCTTCATCCAGAAGTATTCCGATCTGCTCGACGCGGTGTGGCAGCGCGTCCCCGGCGCGAGGATATTCATAGTCGCCCTCCCGCCCGTGACGAAGAAATACTCCGACAACAGCACAAACGGCGTCAACATGGCCAACATCAACCGCATGAACGGCCTTCTGGAGGAGCTTGCGCAGAGGCGCGGAGCCACCTTCATAGAGGCGCCGGACGAGCTCTACACCAGCGGCGGCTACCTTCCCGCCGAGGCGTCGAGCGACGGCATACACCTTAACCTCAAATACGACAGGATCTGGGCGGCTCATATCTGCCTCCGGACCATGGGAGTAAAATAAAAGGAGTTTACAAATGAAAAAGTTCTTCAAGATCTTAATCTGCGCGCTGCTCGTGATCGCCTTCGCGGCGCTCGCCGCCTGCAAAGCCAAGGATCCCAAGCCCGTCGATACCAACACCCCCGCCCCCGCGAAGGAGTACTCCGCTGACGAGCTTGCCAAGGCCATATTCGACAACGTCCCCTTTGAGGACGAGTATCTGACCGCCGTCGAGGACAGGGAGTTCGCCATGAAGTTCTACGGCATCGATCCCGCCCTCGTCGCGGAGAAGGACGGCGTGAAGCAGATC
Source organism: Clostridia bacterium (assembly GCA_017619735.1). Lineage (GTDB taxonomy): Bacteria > Bacillota > Clostridia > Christensenellales > CAG-138 > UBA3857. The sequence goes on along the minus strand of JAFZRT010000005.1, from coordinate 14,505 downwards.
GCCGTCTATACCTCCGGCTCCTATCCCGAGATGATCGTCTGCGTCAAGGCCGTCGACGAGGCCTCCGCCGACAAGGTGCTCGAGCCCATCAGGAAGCTCATCGAGACCTACATCAACAACTACACCAACTACGGCCCGGAGCAGATCTCCAAGCTCGAGACCGCCGTGGTCGTCAAGGACGGCGCGAACGTCACGGTCGCCGTCACCAACGACAACAGCGCCGCCTCCTCCTTCATCAAGGACTATATCGGCAAATAATTGGAAAAGACGGAAAGAAAACTCAATACCGCCCGCACGGTGCTCGTCGCGGTATTCGTCGCGGTGCTGGCGCTGCTCTCGATACTGCTCATCGTGCTGCCCAAAAAGGCGGGGGAGCTCAGCCCCCTTGAGTTCCGCGTGCTCGCGGATCATCCCATAAAGGGGAAGGACGCCGCCAAGCTCGCCGAGGAGCTCGCGAACGGCCGCCTCTCCTCGAACGTCGACTCGTTCCTGGAGGATCACTATCCGTTCCGCAGCTTCTTCATCGCGCTCGATTCGTACTATACGCGCCTCACGGGCAGGAACGTCGACCGCTCCGTCATATGGGGCAGGAACGACCGCCTCTTCGACGCGCCCGTCGATCACGACACGGAGCAGCTCAGGAGCAATATCGACGCCATAATGTCCTTCGCCGATGCGAACGGACTCTCCGCCGTAATAATCGACGTGCCCTCCTCCGCGACGGTCGACCGAGAGGATCTGCCGACCCTCTGCAAGGATTATCACGACCTTGATATCATCGGCGAGATATCCGCGTCCTGCTCCGCCTACGTTCCCGCGCTCGTCTCACAATACATCGCCGACGAGCACAGCGACCGCATCTATTACAGGACGGATCATCACTGGACCATGTACGGCGCGTACGTCTGCTACTGCGACGTCGCACGCCGCCTCGGAGTCGACCCCGTCCCGATGAGCGATTTCACCGTCGAGGGATACGACTTCTTCGGCAGCTTCTACCGCGAGGCCGGCCTCTGGCTCACCAAGCCCGACACGCTCGAGATATGGCGCAGCCCCGTGCTGGAAAGCGCGCTCGTCACCATCGGCTGGGGCGACAGGGCGAAGGTCTATCGCGGGGTCTACGATCCCGAAAAGCTCAAGGAGGACGAGGTCGACAAATACGCCGCGTACCTCTATTCGAACAACGGCCTGACCGTGATCGACAACGCCGCGGGCAACGGCAAGTCGCTCATGATAGTCAAGGACAGCTACGGCAATTCGATAACGCCTCTCTTCGCGATGAACTACAGCACGATCATCATGATCGACACCCGCTACTATGATACGTCGCTGCCCAAGCCGTCGGAGCTCGCCGCGCTGTACGGCGTGAAGGATATCGTGGTCGTAATGGGCACGGAATCCATGGTGAGCGATTGTCAGCTAATATTCATGCGGTGAACAGGGAACCGCGTTTTTCCGAAAAAACGTAAAATAATACTTTCCGGCTATTTACAATTTTCGCGGCCGGTGGTAAAATAACGGTAATGATTTTTAACTCGGCACAGTGATGCCGGCAAGATCGTAATACCGCCTCTGCGGCCGCGCGGCCGCGGTCCTGACGCATGCTGATCCTGCCGGCGACGGCGGGATCTTTCTTTTGGGGAGTCGGGCATGGAACTCAGATCCGAGATAATGACGGAAGCCGAAGTCGCAAGGTCTCTCGCGCGGATAACGCACGAAATGATCGAGCGCAATCACGGCACGCAGGATATCGTGCTGCTGGGCATACGCCGCCGCGGGCTGCCGCTCGCAGAGCGTATCGCCGCGAACATGAAACGCTTCGAGGACGCGGAAGTCCCCGTGGGCTTTATCGACGTCACGCTCTACCGCGACGACCTCACCGAGATAACCAACCTCCCCGCCGCGGGGGAGACCCATATCCCATGCGACCTCAACGGCAAATGCTGTATACTGGTGGACGACGTGATATTCACCGGCAGGACGGCAAGGGCTGCCATTGAGGCCGTTTTCAAATACGGCCGTCCCGCCATGATACAGCTCGCCGTGCTTATAGACCGCGGGCACAGGGAGCTGCCCATACGCCCGGACTTCGTGGGCAAGAACATCCCCACGGCCAGGAGCGAGCTCATCGCCGTCACCGTCCCCGAAATAGACGGGGAGCCCTGCGGCGTGAAGCTTTACGAAAGGTGAAAATAAATGCGGCAGGCCGCGTCTGCCGTGAATAAACAGGAGGAAAACCAATGAATCTCATCTACAACGTCAAGGACAAACCCCGTTTCGGGCAGCTGATCGTATTCGCGTTCCAGCAGCTCCTTGCGATCATGGCGGCGACCATCGCGGTCCCCGCGATCGTAGGCAACGGCATGACCGCCTCCGCCGCGCTCTTCGGCGCCGGCATCGGCACGCTCGTCTATCAGCTCTTCACCAAGTTCAGGAGCCCCGTGTTCCTCGGTTCCTCCTTTGCGTTCCTCGGAGCAATGGCGGCGGCCTTCGCGGGCGGCGTCTCCATGAGCCTCGGCTTCTTCGGCCTCATTCTCGGCGCATGCTTCGCCGGTCTCGTCTACGTCGTGATAGCGATCATCGTCAAGTTCGCAGGCGTCAAGTGGATCGCCAAGCTCATGCCCGCCGTTGTCATCGGCCCGACCGTTGCGATCATCGGTCTCTCCCTTGCCGGCAACGCGGTCGGCGACATGATGAAGGGCGACTTCGGCCCGATCGTCGACGGCGTTCTGCAGCCCACCGCATCCCCTTATCTCGCGCTCCTCTGCGCGCTAGTTACCCTGTTCACCGTCATCCTCTGCTCCACCTACGGCAAGAAGCAGCTCCGTCTGATCCCCTTCATAATCGGTATCATCGCGGGCTATATCGTAGCGCTGGTCTTCACGCTGATCGGCAGGGCGACCGGCAACGCCGCTCTCCGCATCATCGACTTCGCCCCGATCAAGGCCCTCATCAAGGACGGCGTGACGGTAAAGACCTTCATTGATTTCCCCAAGTTCACCTTCCTCGAGGCGATAAAGGGCGTTAAGGAGATCAACGCCGCCTACGTCGGCACGATCGCCGTGGCGTACATCCCCGTCGCGTTCGTCGTTTTCGCCGAGCATATCGCCGACCATAAGAACCTCTCCACCATCATCGGCAAGGATCTCCTCACCGATCCCGGCCTCTCCAACACCCTCCTGGGCGACGGCGTCGGCTCCTTCGTGGGCGCCATATTCGGCGGCTGCCCCAACACCACCTACGGCGAGTCCATCGGCTGCGTGGCGATAACCGGCAACGCCTCCGTCATCTCCATCACCGGCGCGGCGATACTCGCGATACTCTTCGCGTTCATCTCCCCGTTCGTGGCGTTCCTCGATTCCATCCCCGCCTGCGTTATGGGAGGCGTCTGCATGACCCTCTACGGCTTCATCGCGGTATCCGGTCTTAAGATGCTCCAGCCCGTCGACCTCAACGAGAACCGCAACCTCTTCGTCGCCTCCGTGATACTCATCGCGGGCGTCGGCGGCCTCGCGCTGAACTTCGCTCTGAAGAACGGCCAGTCGATCAAGCTCACCACCGTCGCATGCGCGCTGATACTCGGCATCATCACCAACCTCATGCTCTCCGGCAAGAAGGAGGAGCCCGGCCATGAGGAGCCCCAGCAGCTCATCAAGTAAGGGACAGGCATAAAGAAAAACGCGCGGTCTCCGCATATCGGGGGCCGCGCTGTTGTTTTGTGCGGGTTTTTCTGTTATACTGATGTAGCAATAAAACGCAGCAAAGGAAATGCCATGAACAAGAATCTGAAACGACTCGTCTATGCGGCGCTCTGCCTTGCCCTGTGCATGGTGCTGCCGCTCCTCGTGGGCCAGATACCCGAGATAGGCAAACGCCTGAGCCCCATGCACATACCCGTATTCCTCTGCGGCTTCCTCTGCGGATGGCCGTGGGGGCTCGCAGTCGGCGCGATAGCGCCCATACTGCGCTCGTTCCTCTTCTCCATGCCCGCGCTCTATCCCGACGCCGTCGTTATGGCGTTCGAGCTTGCGGCTTACGGCGCGGTCGCGGGTCTGCTCTACAAACTGCTCCCGCGGAAGCCCTGGAGCGTGTACGTCACGCTCATCGCCGCCATGATCGCGGGGCGCATCGTGTGGGGCCTGGCGAAGTGGATACTCCTCGGCCTTGCGGGTACACCGTTCACGCTCGAGATGTTCATCGCTGGCGCTTTCACCAAGGCCATCCCGGGGATAATACTGCATATCGTGCTCGTCCCCGTTATAGTGCTCGCGCTCGAGAAGGCGGGCCTCGTCGAGAACGGCCGATAGGAGGAAGCGTATGAAAACACTGTATTTTGACTGCGGTATGGGCGCCGCGGGCGATATGCTGACGGCGGCGCTGCTCGAGCTCATGCCCGACCCCGCCGCGGCCGCCGCGGAGCTCAACTCAATGGGCGTCCCACACGTCGTGTTCCGCGCAGAGCCCTCCGTCAAGTGCGGGATAACCGGCACTCACGTGACAGTGCTCGTCGACGGCGAGGAGGAGCACGAGCCGGAGGAACACCATCACCATCACGATCACGACCACGATCACGACCACGATCACGGCCATCATGAGCATCATCACAGCTCCATGGCGGATATCGAGGCGATAGCCGCGGGGCTCGCGGTATCCGACCGCGTGAAGGCGGACGTCGTCGCGGTGTACCGCCTTATAGCGGAGGCGGAAAGCCATGCCCACGGCAGGCCCGTTTCCGAGGTGCACTTCCACGAGGTCGGCGCGTACGACGCCGTTGCGGACGTCGCCGCGGTGAGCTGGCTCATGGAGCGTCTCTCGCCCGAAAGGATAATCGCCTCGCCCGTGCACGTCGGCTGCGGACAGGTGCGCTGCGCCCACGGCATACTGCCCGTGCCCGCGCCCGCGACCGCGCACATACTGACCGGCGTGCCCATCTACGGCGGCGGGATCAGGGGCGAGCTCTGCACCCCCACGGGGGCGGCGCTGCTCAAACATTTCGCGGAAGGGTTCGGCGAAATGCCCGTGATGCGCGTTGAAAAGATCGGCTGCGGCATGGGCAGAAAGGATTTCCCCGCGGCGAACTGCGTGCGCGCAATGCTCGGCGAAACGGAGGACGGCGCCGTTGAAACGCGGTTCGAGCTCTCCGCCAACGTCGACGACATGACCGCGGAGCAGATCGGCTTTGCCGCGGAACGTCTCTTCGAGGCAGGCGCGGCGGAGGTCTACACAGTACCGATAGGCATGAAGAAGAGCCGCCCGGGCACGCTCATACGCGCCATCTGCCGCGGCGAGGAGCGCGGCGCGGTCGTGCGGGCGTTCTTTGCGAACACCACGACCATCGGCGTCAGGGAGACCGTGACGCGGCGCTACGTGCTCGACAGGCGCGTCGAAACGCGCGATACCGAATACGGCCCCGTGAGGTTCAAGTTCTCCTCGGGCTACGGCGCGGAGAAGGCCAAGCCGGAATACGACGATATCGCCCGCATCGCAAGGGAACGCGGGATATCTCTCGCCGAAGCCGCTGCGGCGGCCGAACGCGCGCTGAAGGAATAAAAAAAACAGGCCCGAAGCGGGCCTGCTTTATTACTCAGATCCTTTCCAACGTCTCACAGCAGCATACGAATTCGCAGCCGCGGAAGCGCTCCGCGGCTTTTTTCGCGCTGTCGTGATCGGGGAACACGCCGAACACCGCCGCGCCGCTGCCGGTCATGGAAGCGCCGAGCGCGCCCGCGCGGAGCATCTCCGCGGCATACCCGGCGATCTCCGGCGCGATATTCTCCGCCTCGGGACGCAGCGCGTTTGCCAAACAGGCGGAAAGCGCGCGCACGTCGCCCGCCTTTATGGCTTCGATCGCCCTTGCAAGGGAGCCATCCGGTATGCGCGTCCCGGGCTCGCTGCCGACGCCCAGCGACTTGAAAAGCCGAGCCGTCGACACGCCGCGGCTGCCGCGGACTATGAGCAGGTCGAGCCTGAGCGGGGGCAGGGGATCCAGTATCTCGCCCACGCCGCGGGCGACCGCACAGCCGCCCGTCATGCAGAAGGGCACGTCCGCGCCTACGCCGAGGCCGAGGGACAGCAGCTCCTCCTCCGTGCGGTAAAGCTCCGTGCCGCGGTAAAGCTCGTTCAGGCCCCGCAGCACCGCCGCGCCGTCGGCGGAAGCGCCGCCGAGCCCCGCTTCGGACGGGATATGCTTTTTGACCGCGATATGCACGCCTCGGCCCGACCCCGCGAGGAACGCCTCGGCCGCCTTTCGGCAGGTGTTCATGTGGGGCAGGGGCGCGCCGCATTCGACCGAAATATCATCTGCGCGCGTCAAAACGAGCTCGTCGCAAAGGGATATGCTCTGCATTATCCCCTCGAGCTCATGATAGCCGTCCGGGCGCTTTTTTATCACGTCCAGCAGCAGGTTTATCTTCGCGTACGCGTTGAGTTTTACGGTATCCATATCCTTATTATGTATTTTTTGACGGCGTTTTGTCAATCATTATTTTATCAACTGACGATCAGAGGTGATTATTTTGAAGATATTGCGCGCGATAACGGCGCTTGCGCTCGCCGCGTTCATTGCGGCTCTCGCGGGGTGCGCGGGCAAAGCCCCCCGCTCCGAGGCGCTGCGGCTCCACATACTCGCGAACTCCGACAGCGCGGAGGATCAGGCGGTCAAGCTCAAGGTGCGCGACGCCATACTCGCCTGCTTCGGCGGGGGCTTCGAGGTCTCCTCCGAGCAGGAGGCGAAGCGGAAGCTCCTTTTGATGGGAGACGAGCTGCAGAGCGCCGCCGAAAACGCGCTCGCGGAGAGCGGCATGGACTACGGCGTGCAGCTCGTGTCGGGCGAATTCGACTTCCCCGACCGCATGTACGGCGACGAACTCTACCCCGCGGGGCGCTACGACGCGCTGCGCGTGGTGCTGGGCGACGGCGCCGGCCATAACTGGTGGTGCGTCATGTTCCCGCCGCTCTGCATAATAGAGAGCGAGCCGGGCGGGACGGCGGTGAACGGCGACGGCACTCTCGCGTTCAGGAGCTTTTTCGCCGAAATATGGAGGGAGCTGTTCTCGAGATGAAAGGGATAAAGACCGCGTTGACGGCTCTCCTGCTCGCCGCCGCGCTGATATTTGCGTTCGCCGCTGACGCCGCGTCGCTCAGCTACGGCTCGCGCGGGGACGACGTCAAAAAGGTGCAGTCCCGCCTAAAGACGTGGGGTTATTACAACGGCGCCGTCGACGGGATATTCGGCAGCGGCACGCTGGCGGCGGTGAAATCGTTTCAGCGCAAAAACGGCCTAACGGCCGACGGCATTGTCGGCCCGAAGACCGCCGCCGCCATGGGCATAACGCTCTCCGGGGGCGCTCCCGCAACAACGGGCGATGTGTACCTGCTCGCGCGGCTCATATACGGCGAGGGCAGGGGAGAGCCCTACAAGGGGCAGGTCGCGATAGGCGCGGTGGTGCTGAACCGCGTCAAAAGCGCGTCCTTCCCGAACACGATAGCGGGCGTGATCTATCAGCGCGGGGCGTTCGACGCTGTCTCCGACGGGCAGATCAACCTCTCGCCCGACGCGACCGCCGTCCGCGCCGCGCGCGACGCGCTAAACGGCTGGGATCCGACCAACGGATGCCTTTTCTACTACAATCCAGCGACAGCGACGAGCCGATGGATGCTCTCGCGTCCGGTGCTTTTGAGGATAGGGAACCACGCGTTCTGCTGAAGATATGAACGAAAAAACGAGAAGATTATTCACATTCACCATACCCGCGCTGACCGCCGCCGCGCTGATAGTCGCCGCGGTATGGGGCCGCTCGCAGCGGGCCCGCGCGGAGCGCTTCGAAAGACTTGCCGACGAGTACGCCTCGAATTACGTCGCCGCCTGCACGCGCTGCGGAAGGGAGCTCGCAGGATCGGTCTCGCAGATGGAAAGCTCTCTTATGAAACTGCGCGTGACCGCTTCCGCCGCCAACCGCGTGCTCGCGCTGGAGGACATCGTCCGCGAGAGCGGAGAGGCGGCGGGCCTGCTGAGCCGCATACCGCAGTCGCAGGCCGCGCATATCGAGCTCGCGGGGTTCCTGACTCGGGCGGGGGATTTCGCGCGGACGCTGTCGAAAAAGCTCCTCGCGGACGGACGCCTCGACGAGACCGACGTGGAGCAGCTGGAGGCGGTGCTTAGCGCGGCCTCGCGCCTCGCGCAGGAGCTCGACGAGAAGATCGCCAACGGCGAAATGCCCGTCGGCACGGAGGATTTCGACTATTACGACATATCGGACGACGACGAGCCGGAGCCGGAGTATCCCGCGCTCGCCTATGACGGCGCATACTCCGCCGCGGCGTCCGTGGCGCAGCCGCTCGGCGTATCCGGGGAGGAGAAGTCCCCGGAGGAGGCCCTGCGGGAGGCGGAGCGGATACTCGGCGAAAAGCTCGGGTACGCGGGCAGGACGGACGGCGCGATACCCTGCTACGACTTCGCGTCGGAGGACGGCGAGATAAGCGCCTCCGTCACGGTAAGGTCGGCGCGCCTGCTCTCGTTCATGCGCGCGCCGTCGGGCGACGGAGGGGGCCTGCCCGATGGAGCGGAGCGCGAACGGCTGACCGAATGCGCGCTCGCGTTCCTCGAAAGCGCCGGCTACCCGGACATGGCGCCGCTGTTCGCGTCGTATGAGGGCGGGACGGCGCTCATATCCTTCGCCGCGAAGCACGGAGAGGTGTTCGTGCTCGGCGACCTCGTGAAGGTGTGGATCGACCGCGGCGCGTGCGCGCCCGTCGGCCTCGACGCGCGGGAATACCTCATGCGCCATCACGAAAGGGAATGGGAGGAGCCGTCGGTCACGGAGGAGCGGGCGAGGGAGGCCGTATCGGAACTGCTCGACGTCACGGACGCGCGGCTCGTGCTCGCGCCGCTGACGCCGCTCACGGAAACGCTCTGCTGGGAGTTCCGCGGCTCGTGCATGGGCGGCGAGTACCTCGTCTGGGTAAACGCCGCGACCGGCCGCGAGGAGCGCATAGCGAGGATAATAAGCGACGAAACGGGGGAGAGGGTCGGATAGGGCCGCCAAAAAAGAAAAAAGCCGGGTCGGCGCGGCCGGACCGGTTTTTTCGCACGCTTCACAGACGGCGGATCATGTTGATCGAATCGGGGACGTCCTCGTCGACGTAGCCGGAGTCGGTGAAGCCGTGCTTCACGTAAAGGCGTATCGCCGCCTCGTCTGCCTTCTTGACGCAGACCTCGGCGTGATCGTAACGCCCCTCCTTCGAAAGCTCCGCGAGCACCAGCGCGAGAGCGGCGGAGCCGAAGCCGCGGCCCTGATACCGCTCGTCGATCATGAACTGCTGAAGATCGTAACCGAGCGGTTCGTCGGTGAACTCCCTGACGAGGGCGAGGCCGACGAGCTTCCCTTCGTGCTTGAAGGCGTACACCCTGCCGCCGCAGCCGCGGTAGACGTAGCCCCTGGCGATTATCCCAACGGCGCTTGAAAGGAAGCCCCGCTGGTCCTCGCGGACGCGGAGGGAGGCCGCCTCGATATAGTTGTCCTCGGTGATCCCGACGAGCTTGATATTCGGCGTATCGTTCATGGCCGCGGTCCCTTTTTTCGTGATTTGAGTTTCTTCATACGCCGCAGGCGTATTTCATCCCCGGAGGGGATATCATTGCAAAAGGCACTTGCATCTGCAAGTGCCTTTTGCATGGCTGCCGAACTAGGATTTGAACCTAGACAATACGAGTCAGAGTCGTAGGTGCTACCATTACACAATTCGGCAATATTCCCATTGTGCCGTTCGCCCCGTGTATAACACCCGCTGTTTAAGCAGGTATGGGGCCCGCGATCGCCCGCTATTGTTGCGACCGACAAGACCCGAAATGATGATTTGAGGGTTTATACCCGGGACGTGACGCACACCGCAGGAAAAAAATGGTGGGGTTAGTTGGGATCGAACCAATGACCTCTACGATGTCAACGTAGCGCTCTAACCAGCTGAGCTATAACCCCACGGCACTTTTTTAAGTGCAAGCATTATTATACACAAATAAAATGAAATTGCAAGCCCTTTTTGAAAATATTTTTTTGAGCGCCGCGCGCGGCCGCGGCAAAACTTATTCTCCGCGGATATTCAAATCCGCCGCGGTATGTGTTATAATACCCTAAACCGACCCGAAAGGAGGAGCGCATGGCCTTTTTCTCCGAGGGGCAGGGCAGGGTAAAACTGCTCATGCTCTACATAATGCATTCGTTCCGCACGCCCGTCACGCGCGAGCAGCTCTATACCGCCATGGTGCGGGTGGACGACACGGGCTTTTTCGAGATGAGCGAGCTTCTGGCGGAGCTCATCGGCGAGCAGTACGCCCTCGCCGTCCCCGCGAGGGGGCGCCAGCTGCTCTTCCTCACCGAAAAGGGCGCCCGCCTGTGCGAAGAGTTCGAACGGGAGATCGCCCGCTCCGTACGGGACGAGGTCATCGGCTACGCCAACGACGAGCGCGAGAACGTCCGCAGGAGCAACTGCGTCGTCTCCGACGCCGTCCCCCAGCCGGACGGCTCGTGGGTGCTCACCCTTTCCATACTCGAAAAGGACAGCGTGCTCTTCGAGATCACTCTGCACCTGCCCGATTCCGGCTCGACCTACCGCGCGCAGCAGGTCTGGGCGGCGGACGCCGACGGCATCTATATCGACATGCTCAGCCGCCTCACGAAAAAGGAGGAGAGCTGATCCCGAAAACAAAAGCTCCGGAGCGTGAAGCTCCGGAGCTTGTTTTTATGCCCTGTTTCAGTCCTCGGTCACCCAAAGGCCCTCGGGGTACAGGCCCTCCTCGGTGAAGCGGCGGAGCGCCTCGACGACGACGGGCTTATCCTCGCGGTTGGTGACGCCGTACCATTTGTCGGGGGTGGCGAGCACCTTGACCGTGTACTTGCCGGAGGCGAGGCAGCGGCGCACCGCGTCGGGCAGCAGGTCTTCGCACTTCAGGGGGTTCACGGGGAGGTTCTCCTCGAGGAAGGTGGGGAAGTAGGCCCTTATCTCGTCGAAGAGTCCGGGCTTGAACCCGAAGAAGTTCATGCTGACGCAGGTGCCGGCCTTCATGGGGATAAAGCTCTCGCCCTCGTCAAGGGTGTATTCCGCGTTGACGCCGTCGCCGGCCCTGCGCAGCTTCTTCCTCTCGACTATGTCGGTGAGGTAGCCGTTCTCGTCGACTGCGCATTCGCCCCTCGCGACGAAGCCCTCGGGGGGAAGCGTGTTCATCACGTCGTAGCCGATCATGCCCCATTCGGACTCGTCGGGATGCTCCGTGAGGAAGTCGTAGATGATCCTGAAGCCGGAAGGCCCGAAGTAGTCGTCCGCGCCGATAACGGCGAAGGGACCGTCGACGACCTCCGCCGCGCAGAGTATCGCGTGGCTCGTGCCCCAGGGCTTGACGCGGCCCTCGGGGATCTCAAAGCCCTCGGGCAGCTTGTCGAGCTCCTGCAGGACGTAGTCGACCTTCGCGAAGCGGGATACCCTCGCGCCGATGGTGGATACGAAATCCTCGTAAATGGCGCTCTTGATTATGAAAACGATGTGATCGAAGCCCGCGCGGATAGCGTCGAAGCAGGAATAATCGATTATGAAATTGCCGTAGTCGTCGAAGGGATCGAGCTGCTTCAAACCGCCGTAACGGGAACCCATGCCCGCAGCCATTATGACGAGAGCGGGCTTTTTGATTTCTGACATTTCTGACCTCCGTTTTTTCCGCCGGCCATCCGCGCGCGCCGCAAAAAATATTTTTTCGGCAAAAGCGGCGGGGGAGCCCCGCCGCGGCCGCGCAGCAGCCGGTCCGTGATGGCAATATTATATCAAATTTCTTATATAATGCAAAGGTTTTATAAATATATTTTGAAATCGTCCCGCACCCCCTCTTGACAAATCGGGATGAGGAACATATAATGCTAAATTGTTATAATATGGGTAAAATGCGGCTTTTGTCCCCGCCGCGTTTGAAAACCGCCGAAAACACGGGCTTTTTGCGAGCGATCGCAAGGGATCCCAAACGGCATCCCCCGGGGGACCAAATACATTTTTTCGATGTTCAAGCGGCGGCGCGAGCGGCCGTAAGGAAGGAGTTATAACAGATGGTACATCAGGTGGAGATGGGGAAGACCAAGCGCATGAGCTTCTCCCGCATCAACGAGATCTTGAGTATGCCCGACCTCATCGAGGTCCAGAAGGATTCATACCGTCAGTTCGTTGATCACGGCTTCGGAGAGGTTCTCGAAGATATTTCCCCCATTAAGGACTTTACCGAGAAGCTGGTGCTCGAGTTCACCGATTACAAGATCGACAAAGAGCATCCCAAGTACGACATCGCCGAGTGCAAGGAGAGGGACGTCAACTATTCCGCGCCCCTCAGGGTAGGCGTACGCCTTATCAACACCGAGACCGGCGAGGTCAAGCAGCAGGAGGTGTACATGGGCGATTTCCCGCTCATGACCGAGCAGGGCACCTTCATCATCAACGGCGCGGAGCGCGTCATCGTCAGTCAGCTCGTCCGTTCCCCGGGCGCGTACTACACCGATACCATCGATAAGCTGGGCCGTCATCTCTTCAGCTCCCAGGTCATCCCCAACCGCGGCGCATGGCTGGAGTACGAGACCGACTCCTCCGAGCTCCTTTACGTCAAGATCGACCGTCAGCGCAAGCTCTACATCACCACCTTCCTGCGCGCTCTGGGCTATGGAAGCGACGCTTCCATACTGGAGCTCATGGGTGAGGAGGAGCGCCTCGTCGAGACCCTGAAGAAGGATACCGGCACCCACGACACCGCGGAGGGCCTTATCGAGATATACAAGCGTCTCCGTCCGGGCGAGCCGCCCACGGAGGAGAGCGCAAGGACTCTCCTGAACTCCCTCTTCTTCGACAAGAGGTACGACCTCGCCCGCGTCGGCAGGTACAAGTACAACAAAAAGCTCGCCCTTTCCGCGCGTATCGCCGATAAGTACGCGGCGGAGACCGTCGTCGATCCCAACACCGGCGAGATCCTCGTCGAGGAGGGCGCCCTCATCGATCCCGAGACCGCTCTCGCCATCGAGAACTCCGGCGTGCTCGGCGTTTACATCTACACCAACGACAAGCTCGAGAAGAAGATAAAGGTCCTGGGCAACCAGTTCGTCGATCCGAACCTCTATCTCCGCTTTGCCGACGACTACAAGGAGAACGACAAGATCCTCCGTTCCCTCGGCGTAAACGAGCACGTCTACTATCCTACCCTCATGGGCATCCTCAAGGAGCGCGCGAACCTCGAAAACGACGAGGATTTCCGCCTCTACGTCAAGGAGAACGCCTTTGAGCTCTCCCCCCGCCACATACTGCCCGCCGATATGATAGCTTCCGTAAGCTACCTCATCGGCCTGCCCTACGGCATCGGCAAGACCGACGATATCGACCACCTCGGCAACCGCCGCATAAGGTCCGTCGGCGAGCTCCTTCAGAATCAGATCCGCGTCGGCTTAACGAGGCTGGAGCGCGTCGTCAGGGAGCGTATGAGCCTGCAGGATATGGAGGTCGTGATGCCCTCCAACCTCATCAACACGAGGCCGGTCATCGCCGCCATAAAGGAGTTCTTCGGGTCCTCCCAGCTCTCCCAGTTCATGGATCAGGTCAACCCCCTCGCGGAGCTCACCCATAAGCGCCGTCTCTCGGCTCTGGGCCCCGGCGGCCTCAACCGCGACCGCGCGACCTTCGAAGTCCGAGACGTTCACTATTCCCACTACGGCCGCATGTGCCCGATAGAGACCCCCGAAGGTCCGAACATCGGCCTTATCAACTCGCTTGCCACCTACGCCAGGATCAACGAGTACGGCTTCATCGAGGCCCCGTACCGCAGGATCGACAGGGAGAACAAGCGCATACTCGACGATATCGTCTACCTCACCGCCGATGAGGAGGACGGCATGATCGTCGCGCAGGCCAACGAGCCCACCGTAACGGACGAGAACGGAAACGTCTGGTTCGCCAAGGAGAGGATCGTCGCCCGCCAGCTCGATCAGATCATCGAGGTCAGGGCCTCCGAGATCGACTACATGGACGTTTCGCCCAAGCAGCTCGTATCCGTCGCGACGGCCATGATCCCCTTCCTGGAGAACGACGACGCGAACCGCGCCCTCATGGGCTCCAACATGCAGCGTCAGGCGGTGCCCCTCCTCATCACCGAGGCGCCCGTCATCGGTACCGGCATGGAGTACAAGGCCGCCTACGATTCCGGCGTCCTCGTGCTCGCGGAGGAGGACTGCACGGTCAAGTCCGTTTCCGCGGACAAGGTCGTCACCGAGTCCGACGCCACCCATGAGCTCAGGACTTACAAGCTCATAAAGTTCAAGCGCTCCAACCAGGGCACCTGCATCAACCAGCGCCCGGTCGTCAACCGCGGCGACCACCTGAAGAAGGGCGACCAGATAGCCGACGGCGTATCCACCGCAAACGGCGAGATAGCGCTCGGCAAGAACATCCTCATCGGTTTCATGACCTGGGAGGGTTACTACTACGAGGACGCGG
>JAFZRT010000038.1 GCA_017619735.1 Clostridia bacterium | reverse complement strand
GTCGGCTACGCCGCCACCTTCTCCACCCAAGGGAGAAGGCAGAAAGCTGTGCGCTCATCCAAAAGGCTTCCCACTCGGCGGGGAAGCTGTCAGCCGAGCTGATGCGAGGCTGACTGATGAGGGGGGCTGCCGGGAAGTGGTGCAAGCAACAGCAGCCGATCCCGGGGCGGACCCGGCCGCCCGTTTTTCGCCTTGCCGACCATCCACCGGATGCTCGTCATCGCTGAGCGCGACCGGCTCTTTTCCCGGGGCGGACCTTGCCGCCCGTTTTTCGCCTTGACGACCATCCACCGGATGCTCGTCATCGCTGAGCGCGACCGGCTCAAAACCCACCCAAGGGAGAAGGCGGAAAAGCTGTGCGCTTATCCAAACGGCTTCTCCCCCTCGGCGTTTTATGCCGATCCGTCGGCGGGGGAAGCTCTCGGACGGTCGGCTGAATCCACCAACGGGAGAATAATTGCAAAATAATTCTCTGAACCGTTGACACATGCGAACGAATGTGCTATAATAGTAATAGAGACAAGCGTTGACGAGTGCCGCGGCGGGGGAAGGTCCCCGTGCGGCAGCCGCTTGTTTCTTTTTACATTTTTTCGAGAAAAGGAGACAGAAATGAAGCACAAGACCATTAAGCGCTGTCCTGCGGACGGCGGTCCTGCGGACGGCGATCCTGCGCACAGCAGTCCTGCGCACGGCGATCAAGCCCTCAAGGGGCTCGAGGCGATACTGGCCGGTTTGACCGACGGAGCGGTGGGCGGTCCTGCGGACGGCGATACTGCGGACGGCGATACTGCGCACGGCAGTCCTGCGGACGGCAATGCTGCGCACGGCGATCCTGCGGACGATCCCGCCGCGGACGATCCCGCGGCGGAGGCCGCACCCGCAGTCGGTCCCGCGGAGAGACTGGGACGCGCAATGCTCGCGCGCCTCGGCGCGGCGGAGGACGTCGATGAGGACGAGCTCGTGGACGCTCTCGTCCGCGAATGGGAGGCCGTACCCGCGGCTCCCGAAGAGCCGGAGGAGCCGCGCGCCGACGCGGAGGAGATCTTCGCTCCCGTCCGCCGTCCCGTGCCCATGAGGACGGGCGGCGCCGCAAGCTCGCCCGTCGATTACGCGGGCATGTCGCGCGAGCAGTTCCGCAAGCTCGGCAAGTTTTTGAAGAGGGCCGATTCCGACGGCAGAAGGATACGGCTCGGCTGAACCACAAAATAAAGAAAGGGCAAAAGAAGAATGTCAACGATCATCAACACCACAGGCAGCATGGGGGCCAACTACCCCTTCACTTTTTACGACAGGCAGCTCCTCGAGAGCGCGAAGACGAAGCTCGTGCATCAGGAGTTCGGCCAGAAGCGACCCATCCCCCGCAACAGCGGCAAGAAGGTCAATTTCCGCAGATGGAACCTATTCGACCCCAATCTGGCTCTTGAAGGGCTGACAGAGGGCGAAACGCCCACCGGTCAGTCCCTTTCGCAGACTGACGTCGAGGCGACCGTAAAGCAGTACGGCGCTTACGTGGAGGTATCCGACCTCCTCGATCTCACCGCTTACGACAGCGTGATAAACGATTCCGCGGAGCTCCTCGGCGAGCAGATCGGCACCGTCGTCGAGTGGGTCACGAGGGACGTCATGTGCTCCACGACCAACGTGCAGTACGCGGGCGGCGCGGCCGACCGAGCCGCTCTCGACTCGACCAAGAAGCTCACCGTCGACGAGATCAGGAAGGCCGTGCGCACGCTCAAGAAGAACAAGGCGCGCCCCTTCGCGGACGACGGCCGCACGCCGCATTTCGTCTGCATCTGCTCCCCTGACGCGACCTACGACCTGCAGAACGACGCGAACTGGAAGAACGTCTCCACGTACCAGAACTCGGAGGCCATCTATTCCGGCGAGATCGGCCGTCTCTACGGCGTCGTATTCGTCGAGAGCACCGAGGCGAAGGTCTATTCGCAGAGCGTGCTCAACGCCGTCAAGGCGAACACCAGCTCCTCCGCGACCTTCGTGCTCAAGAACGATCCCACCGAGGCGGAGAAGGCGTACCTCTCCAAGGGCGGCAACAAGATCATGATCGGCTCGACCGAGTACACTCTCGCCTCGACCGGCTCCTTTACGGAGGCGACCAACACGGTCAAGCTCTCCGCCGCGGCGACCCTCAGCGCGAACGACATTGTCTGGTCGAACGACGCAGGCGCCGCCGACGCCTCCACCAAGGCGGCTCCCGACGTGCACGCGACGCTCGTGTTCGGCAGGGACGCCTACGGCGTGGTCGACGTGGACGGCAGGGGCGCGGTGCAGCTCATCGTCAAGCCCCACGGCTCCGGCGGCTCCTCCGATCCCCTCGATCAGCGCGCGACGGTCGGCGCAAAGGTGACCGCCTACGCCGCGGTCGTGCTGAACGACCTCTGGCTCGTCAAGATCGAGCATACGGTATCCTGACGGAGGGGGGCGGCGAAGCATGAAGATATCAGTCTTCGGGACCGCCCGCAAGGATAAGGATCGCTATGACGACATCCCCGGGAACGAGCGTCCGGGCCGCGAGTCGGACTCGGGCCCCTTCTCGGGGCAGGAGCCGCAGAGCGCGGCGGAGCGATCCCGTATCGGCACGGAACGTCTAAACCGAAAACCGTCAAGGGCTCCCGGCGAAAAAGGACGCCCCGCGACGAAATACGACACGAGGCGAATGACCGCCGACCCCGCGGATCGCCTAAACAGAAAGCTGTCAAGGGGTACAGGCGAAGATCCCCTTTTCACGACAAAAAACGGCGGGAGCGGCGAAGACGGCCTCTTTGAGGGATATGAGAGCGCCGACAGCGGTAAAAGCGGGACGCCCTCCCGAGGGCTGCCCGGCCGAGGCGAGCCGCAAGCGAACGACGAGGGCGGCACTCAGGCCTCCGCGCCCGACCTCGACGAGGAGCTCGCGGGCTTCTACACGAAGCTCTACGACCGCCTCCGCGGGTACGGGGTTACGAGCATACCGAGCTATTCGGAGCTTTACGGGCTGTTCGAAAGCTTCCTCCGCCCGGCCATCGACGCGGCCATCGCCGCAAGGCGGCGCGCCGGCAGGACGAACATGGCGGAGCTGGACGCGGACGCCTACGCCCGCGGCATGGGCGGCTCCAGCTATCTCTCCTCGATGAAGTCGAGGGAGATGGACGACGTCGCCTCCGACGTCATGGGGCTGGAGGGCAAGTACACGGCCTCCATGGCGGAATACCTCTACAAGGCGCTCAACGCCATGCAGAGCATGGAAGCGGAGCTCCGGCGCACGGCGATGACGCTGAAGGCGCAGAAGGAGCAGACCGCGATGCGCCTCGCCGCGCAGTACGGCGCGCGCTCGGGATCGGGCAGGTCCGGCGGCTCCGGCAGATCCGGAAGATCCGGCGAAAACGCCGGCGGCGCTTCGGACGAGGGCCCGCATTACGGGCACAACAAGAACGGCGCGTACTTCGACGGCGTCTGGTACGACGGGGATTTCTCCTACCTTGACAAGGATTACAGCTACGCCGACTACGCGCGGTACCTCAACGGGCTGTCCGCCTCCGAACGGTATCTCTTCTTCACGAGCGGCGACCGCGAGTGGAGGATCCGCCGCTGGCAGGTGCAGTACAACATGCCGGAGGTCGACTACCGCGACCTTTACGAAAGGTTCATGCCGAGCGGCGCCTACGGCTATTCGCAGCACGGCGGCGGCGCGAGCCACGGCATACACGGAGGCGCAGCATGGCCGAGTCTCCTCTCCTGAAGATATTCGAGGCCGCGATAGACCTCAAAAGGCCCGTCGCGATAAGGCCCTTCGAGGTGGTGGAGGGGGATACGGGCAACCGCCTCCTCCTCACCCTCACCGACGACGGCGAGGCGGTCGATATGGACGGCCTGCTGATAATGGCGGTGTTCTCCAACTCCAACGGCATTTCCGTACAGTCCTCCGACGACGGCTCCGTGACCGCCGACGGGAACGAGCTGACGATCGACCTCAACCCCGCGTCCTTCGCGCCGGGCATGGTCGAATGCGAACTGCAGCTCTACTCCTCCGAGGAGGAAGACCCGCAGGACGTCTCTGACTGCGGCGTGCTCGTCACCACGGCGAAGTTCAACTTCACCTGCCGCAGGGCGATACTGAACGGCGAGACGCTGCCCGCAGCGCCGATGTTCCCGCTGCTGGCGGGGCTCGTGCAGGACGTCGAGACGGCGGAGGCCGAAAGGGCCGCCGCGGAGGCCGCGAGGATCGCCGCGGAAAGCGCCCGTGCTGCCAACGAGGCGGCGCGCCAGTCCAACGAGGCGGTGCGCCAGTCGAACGAGGCGCTGCGCCAGTCGAACGAATCGACGAGGATATCCCTCGAGGCGGCGAGGATCAACGCCGAAAGGGCGAGGGAGACCGCCGAGGAGACGAGGGAGCGGAACGAGGCGGCAAGGCGTACGGCGGAGACCGCGCGCGCAGCCGCCGAAGCCGCGCGTGAGGCGACGCTTGCGGAGCTGATCGCCTCCATACCGGACGGAGCCCTCATACTGGAGACCGCGCCGACCGCCTCGACGGAGGGCGAGCCGGGCAGGCTCGCGCTGACGCCCTCGACGGGCAAGGCGTACATCTGCGCTGACGCGCACGAAGGCGACGGCACCGTCGCCGATCCCCCGCGCTACACGTGGCGCATGCTCGCCTACGAGAGCGAGTGGGAGCCGCTGAACTCCGTCACCGTCGCCGAACCGGTGCAGTCGATCGAGATCGACAAGGACTCCGGCGGCGCGGCGTTCTGCTGCGACGAGCTGCGGGTGACGGTTCTGGGCGGCATGTCCGGCGGAACGACGGTAAAGATCTTCGTAAACGGACAGAGCACTTACAACACCTCGTTCGCGCCGTTCATGACCATGAACTGCACATTCCCCGAGAGGGCGATGACGCTGCTGCACATAAAGAAGCCGTACCGCAATTTCATGATCGCGGAGAGGATAATGGGCGGCGACCCGGACGGCTCCGGCGCCAACACGTCGAGATCGCCCATGACGGGCATCATCCGTCAGGGCGAGACCCCCATCACGGGGTACACCGCGGTAAAGCTCACGGGCAGCACCTCCAACTACAAGTTCATCGCCGGAACACAGGTGATACTGGAGGGACGAAACATCCATTGACGCGTTTTTTTCGTGTTGACTGTATGGGATTTGAGAAGAAAAGCGAGAAGAGAAGGACGAAATGAAGAACGCAGTCGATTTTATTGTATTCGCGCTCACTCACGCGAAAAGGGAAAGCATACCCGAGGGAGCCAAGCTCCCCATAGGCATAGACGAATGCGGCTCCGACCCCTGGGAATACCTCTACGGCACCACCGGGGCGAGGGTCACGCAGGCGCTGCTCGATGAGAGATACGAGCATTTTTACAGCAAAAAGGGCTGGTCGCGGGAGGCGTTCGCCACTGCGACCGAGAACTGGGCCGCGCTCCGCCGCCGCGCCGCGGACTGTCAGGGGCTGCTCGACAGCTTCCTCGGCACGGACGTCACCGCGAACTACTGTTACAGCGCGTGGTGCACGGAAAGGGGCGCGATAGACGACATCGAAAGGCCCTTCGAGATAGGCGAGGCGGTGTTCTTCCGCAACTCGGATGGCCGCATGAGCCACGTCGGCTTCATCTGCGGCTTCGAGAACGGGGAGCCCCTCGCAGTGGAGGCCCGCGGGATAAGGTTCGGCGTGGTGGTGACCCGCCTTTCCGAGCGCCCGTGGACGCACAGGGGGCTCGTCACGCAGAAGCTCTCCTACGACAGGGAGTATCGCGACGAGCCGGTGGTGCTCGCGGTGAAGTCCCCCATGATACAGGGCGAGCACATAATGCATCTGCAGAAGGCGCTCAACGCCCTCGGCTACTACTGCGGCGCGCCGGACGGCCGCTGCGGCAGGATCACCATGAGCGGCGTCAGGGAGTTCGTCTCCCGCCACGCGGCGGTGTGAGGGGCGCGGCATGGAAAGCTTTTTCACATGGCAGACGCTCATGACCTACTCCGGAGCGACCCTCGCGACGACCCTCGTCACGCAGTTTTTGAAGGAGATACCGTTCGTCTCCCGCGTGCCGGCAAGGGTGCTGAGCTACTTCACGGCGCTCGTGATGATACTCGCGGCGACCTTCGTGATGACCGGCCTGACCTGGCGCGACGCGGTGATGGCGTTCATCAACGCCGCGGCGGTGGCGCTTGCGGCCAACGGAGCGTTCGACGCGATAAGGGAATAAAAAAAGCCCCGTCGGGGCTTGAAAATGCGGGGCTCACTCCCGCCGCTTCATGGCGAGTATCGACAGCAGCGCGCCTATCAGCACGAGCCCGGCGCCCGCGGCCTTGACCGGGGTCATCAGCTCGCCGAAAACGAGCATGCTCGTTACCGAGGCGAAAACCGGCTCGAGCGTGTTGAGCGCGGAGGCCGTAACGGAGCCGAGCAGGCGTATGCCCATAAGGAGCAGGCGCAGGCCGACCATGTAGCCCAGTATGCCGCTCGACAGCAGGACGAGCCATATGAACCAGTTGGGCGGCAGACGGAAGCGGCGCGCGGCTATCGCCACCGCAAAGCAGATCAGCGCGGCGGAGCCGGTGATGTAGACGTTCGCGCAGGAGGTCTCCAGATCGCGGTAGGAGGCGTGCCTCCCCGCAAGGAAATACACGGCGTAGGCGAGGCCCGAGAGCAGCGCGAGCGGTATGCCCAACGCGGGATCCGTCCCCAGCGCGGCTCCTCCGGAGCCCGCCGCGCCGGATATGAGCGCGACGCCGGCGATAGCCAATGCGAGCGCCAGCAGGCCGAGGGGCCTGAGCTTATCCTTGAAGAACAGCGCGGAGATCACCGCGACTATCAGGGGGTAGGTGAAATTGAGCACTATCGTCATGCCCGCGGGTATCGACAGATACGCGTAGGAGATGAGCAGCATGGTCGCCGTGAAGCCGCCTCCCCCGAAAAGGGAGAGCTCCAGCGCCTGCCGCCCGCTGACCTTAAGACTGCCGCCGCGGACGAGGCAGGCGAGGAGCGAAAGCACGCAGGCGATGGCCATGCCGAAGCCGACGACGGATTCGTTGGGCATGGCGTTGGCGGGATCCAGCAGCATGACCCGGGGAAAGCCGGGGAACCGCGCGAGGAAATCCGCCGGCAGGCCGCCCTTCAGGGCGGTGTTGGAGAGTATGGGGGTTATGCCGTAGCACATGGATGCGAGCACTACGAAGATTATACCCTTTATGCTTTTGCTCTTTGCGGACGTCATTGAAAATGCCTCCCGGACTTCGGCTCTATGATACAGCAAAAGCGCCCCCATTTCAAGAAGGAACACGAGAAAGGACTTGAACGACTTATGCAGCTGACACTCAACGGCGAGCCCAACCCGCGGCAGAGGGAGTTCTTCCTGTCGCGGGCGAGGCACACGGCCTACGGCGGGGCGAGGGGCGGCGGCAAGAGCTGGGCCATGCGGCGCAAGCTCGTGCTGCTCGCGGCCAATTACGACGGCCTCAACATACTGCTTTTGAGGCGCACGCTCCCGGAGCTGCGCGAGAACCATATACTGCCGCTTCTTAAGGAGCTGTACGGCTTCGCCGACTACAACGCGACGGAGCACGTTTTCGATTTTCCCAACGGGTCGAGGATAAAGCTCGGCTACTGCGATTCCCTGGCGGACGTGTATCAGTACCAGGGGCAGGAATACGCCGTGATCGGCATGGAGGAGGCAACGCATTTCACGGAAGAGCAGCAGCAGTTCCTTGCGACCTGCAACCGTACCGCCGTGCCCGGCTTCAGCCCGCGCATGTACTACACCTGCAACCCGGGCAATGTGGGCCACGCGTGGGTGAAGCGCCTCTTCATCGACCGCCAGTTCCGCGAGGACGAGGATCCCGACGATTACGCCTTCATCCCCGCGCGGGTGTGGGACAACAAGGTGCTGCTGACCGCCGATCCGGGCTACGTCAAGCAGCTCATGGCCCTGCCGGAGGAGCTGCGGCGGGCGCACCTCGACGGCGACTGGGACGTGCACGCGGGGCAGTACTTCCGGGAGTTCTCCCGCCAGAGGCACGTAGTCGCGCCGTATGCGATACCCGACTATTACCGGCGCTTCCGCTCGATGGACTGGGGCTACAACGACCCGTGCTGCGTGCTGTGGCACGCGGTCGATCCCGAAGGACGGGTCGTGACCTACCGCGAGCTCTACGTGCGCGAGACGCGGCCGGACGAGGTCGCCCGCATGGTGAAGGACATGACGGGGGACGAGCAGATCGCCTACACGGTCGCCTCCCCCGATCTGTGGCAGAACCGCGGTGCGATGCTCGCCGCGAAGGGCGGCTTCGAGGGGGAGACGCTGGCGGAGCTTTTCATGAAGAGCGGGCTCGGCATGATCCCCGCGGACAGCAGCCGCGTCGCCGGATGGCAGAGGGTGAGGGACTACCTCGCGCCTCAGGCGGACGGCGAGCCGCGCTGGAAATGCTTTTCGGACTGCGCGAACCTCATAAGGACCCTGCCCGCGCTGCAGTACGACGAGAGGAACCGCGAGGACGCCGCCGACGGGGAGGATCACGCGCCGGAGGCGCTGCGGTACGGGCTCATGTCGCGCCCGCATGCGGCGAAGGCGAAGGACGAGCGCTCCATGCGCGCGTTCGACCCGCTCGGCATGCGCCCCCAAAGACGGGACGGCTACATGAGCATATAGCGGGCGGGAACTAATAAAGAAAGGCAAGGACAAGGATTTGAACAACACTTACACCCAGGAGGCGGCTCCCCTTTACGAGCTGTTCCGAGAGTTTTACGAAGCGTATGCGGGCGAGAGGGCGCGTATTGACCGCTGCGAAAGGATCTACCGCGGCGATCACTGGTACGGCGTGCCGAAGTCCGACGCTATGGAGCCGAGGCCCGTGACGCCCGTCATACACAGCGCGATAGAGAACGTCAGGGCCGACCTCGACGAATACGTGCCGGAGGCGGTCATCACCGCCGACGCGGCGGAATACGCGGAGCTTGCGGAGACGCTGACCCGCGTGATCCGCGAGGATCACCTCAACTGCTCCTACGACGAGGAGTACAGGAAGGTCACGCACGATCTTCTGGTATGCGGCTATGCCGTGCAGGAGATCGGCTACGACCCCTCCGCCGCGGGCGGGATGGGCTCGGCCTTCATACGCCACGTGGACGTCGGCTCGGTGCTCTTCGACCCGCTCGTCACCGACATCGGCGACGGCAGGGCGGTATTCAAGTACACGCGCCGCACCCGCGACTGGTTCCGCGACCACTACCCCAAGCAGGCGGAGGAGCTCTCCGACGACGGGCTGTACCTCGACACCGACGGCGACGGCCTGCTCGTGCCGCGCTTCGAAAGGAGCATAATGCTCATCGAATGCTGGCAGAGGACCTACGACGCGAAGAGGGACAAATACTCCGTGCACATGGTACGCATGGCGGGCGGAGTCGTGCTGGAGGACAGCCGGAAGGAGTTCCCGGAGGGCGTGTACCGCCACGGCAGGTACCCCTTCGTGGTGACGGCGCTCTTCCCGCGGAAGGGCTCGTGCCTGGGCTACGGCCTCGTCGACATGTTCGAGACGAGCCAGCTCTACTCCGACAAGCTCGATCAGGTGGTGATGAAGAACGCGCTGCTGGCCTCGCACAACAAGCTGCTGCTGACCGGCGCGTCCGGTTTCGACGCGGACGACCTCGCCGACTGGTCGAAGGAGGTGCACAAGGGCGACAGCCTTTCGGGCGTCACCTGGTTCCAGACGGCGCCGCTGCCCGCCTACCTCATCCAGTACATCGCCGACATGCGCGGGTCGATAAAGGAGGAATCCGGCGCCAACGAATGGTCGCGCGGTATGACGAATTACGGCGTGACGAGCGGCACCGCGATATCCGCGCTGCAGGAGAAGTCCTCCAAGAGGGCGCGAATGGCGGCCAAGAGCCTGCATTCGGCATTCCGCAGGGCAGTCGAGCAGGAGCTGGAGCTCGAGCGCGAGTTCGCGCTGGGCCTGCGCTGCATAAAGACCTACATCGACCGCGCCGATCCGGAGGGCGCCGCGAACGCCGACAGGGCCGCGCGCGAGATAATGAACTCGGAGGACATGCCCATCTCCATCAGGGTCACCGTCAAGGTGCAGAAGGAGAGCGGCTTCTCCGCCATCGCGCACAACGACACCGTTTTCCGCCTCGTCGAGACCGGAATGATAACCCCCGAGGTCGGGCTCGAGCTCATAGTCTTCGAGGGCAAGGAGCAGGCGAAGAGCCTCATGAAGAGCTCTGGAGCGGAGCCGTCGGACGTCGGATAAGTATGAAAAAAGAAGGGATCCTTCGGATCCCTTCTTTGTATCTCCGGCCGGCGGCCGGATATCAGTATACCTGTTTGAAATCCTCGGCGCCGTGCTTGCACAGCGGGCAGACGAAGTCGGCGGGAAGCTCCTCGCCCTCGTACTCGTAGCCGCAGATCTCGCAGACCCATTTGTGGCCCTTGGGCGGCTCGGCGGGGACTATGCGCTCGAAATCCTCCGGCCCGTGCTTGCAGATGGGGCAGACGAAGTCCTCGGGCAGGGAGTCGCCCTCGTACACGTAGCCGCAGGTCTTGCAGACGAAGCCGGCCTTCGCTTCGGGCACCGCGGGCTTTTTGGGCTTGATGTGCGCGAAGTAGTAAGCGTAGGTGACGGACGGCTCGGAGGAGAGGGTCTGCGCCTCGGTGACCTCCGCCGTGAATAGCGTGTGCGTGCCGTTGTCGGCGGCGGCGGTGACGCGGGCGGAGAAGAACGCGTTGGTGTGCGCGGTGATGTAGGGCAGGCCGTTCTTCGAGATGTCGAAATCCTCGAAGCTGAGGAACTTATGCACGTTCCTGCCGGTCTGGAAGCCGAAATGCTCGAAGGTCGCCATGGGCACGCTCTCGGTCAGCACGGACACGTTGAAAACGCCGGTCTTCATTATCATATCGTGCGTGAGGTTCGCCTTGTTGACGGCGATGGTGATGCGCTTCGGCTTGTCGGTCAGCATCTGCGCGGTGTTGATTATGCAGCCGTTCAGGTCGTCGCCGTCGCGCGCGGTGAGCACGAACAGGCCGTAGGAGAGCTTGTTGAACGCCGCGGGGTCGACAGCCGCCTCCGCGTCCGCAGCAGCGGCGGGGGAGTATGCGGCGGGCTTTGCGAAATCCTCCGCGATCTTCGCGGCGAGCGCCTCGATATCGGCGAGCTTATCGGGCTTGACGGAGGACTTGAGCGACACCGTCTCGTCGATGAAGGTCATGTTTTTGCAGTTCTCCATAATGGAGCGCATGAGCTTGCCGCTGGTCGCGGCCCAGGTGCCGTTCTCGATGAAGGCGACGCGGCGGTTCTGGATGTTGTGCGCGGCGAGGTCGTGCAGCAGCTCCTCCATCTTTACGAATATGCCGGCGTTGTATGTGGTGGAGACGAACACGAGATGGCTCGCGCGGAAGGCGGCGGCTATCACGTAGTCGGCGGTGGTCATGGACACGTCGTACATGTATACGGGCACGCCCTTTTCGCGCAGGCGGCAGGCCAGTATCTCGGCGGCGTTCGCGGTGTTGCCGTAGACGGAGGCGTAGGCGATGACGGCGGCCTTCTCCTCCGGCTCGTAGGTGGACCACTTGACGTACTTGTCGAGTATGTCGCCGATGCCCGTCCTCCAGACGAAGCCGTGCAGGGGGCAGATCATGCTGATCTTCAGCCCGGCGGCCTTCTTGAGCAGCGCCTGCACCTGCGGGCCGTACTTGCCGACGATGTTGCAGTAATAGCGCCTCGCCTCGTCCATGTAGTCGCGGGCGAAATCGACCTCGTCGGCGAATATCGCGCCGTTTATCGCGCCGAACGTGCCGAAGGCGTCGGCGGAGAAGAGTATGCCGTCCTTCGCGTCGTAGGTCACCATGACCTCCGGCCAGTGCACCATGGGCGCCATGACGAAGGTCAGCGTGTGGGCGCCGGTCTCCAGCACGTCGCCCTCCTTGACGGTCAGGCAGCGCGGGTCGATATCGAAATACTGCTTGATCATGGTGATAAGCTTCGCATTGGCGACGACGGTCGTCTCCGGATGGCGCATGAGCAGCTCCGCGAGGGTCGCGGAATGGTCGGGCTCCATGTGCTGAACGACCGCGTAATCGAGGGGCCTCCCCGCGAGCTCGTGGTCGAGGTTCTCGAAGAAGACCTTCGAAACGGAGCTGTCGACGGTGTCCATGAGGACGGTCTTTTCATCGAGCAGCAGGTAGGAGTTGTAGGAAACGCCCGCCGGGCATTTGTAGACGCCCTCGAATACGGAGAGACGGCGGTCGTTGCCGCCGACCCAGACGAGGTCGTCGGTCACTTTTCTCGTGCAGTACATAGGTGCCTCCTTTGTTTTTTGTCGATGACAGTATACCATGGCGGGCGGGCTTTGGCAATACCGCGCCGCGCCGGCGGGGGGCGTGCGGGGTTTGATTTTGCACGCAAAAGATGATATAATGTCTTATCATCGAAAAGGAGTGATGACGGAATATGGTAGATAAAACAACTTTCTCGGTCAACGGATCCAATCTCACCATGCGCATACAGCAGGCGGAGATGTATCTCAAGGAGTTCGAGGACGAGGTCAGGCGCGCGCAGGGCGCGACGGGCATGTTCCGCTCGAAGGAGGACGCGCTTTCCCGCGTGATGATACTCAACGAGTTCGCGCCGGACGATCCGCGCGTGCAGGCCCTGTTCAACAGGGCGAAGGCCTGCGTCATGGGCTCGACCGGCAATTTCACCACCATCACCGACGAAATGACTCAATACCTCGTCAACGAGGAGAACATCCGCAGGCTCTATTCCGAAAAGAGCGCCGCCGCATGGAAAAAGGCGAAGGCGGAGCACGCGGACGAGATGATAGACAGGGTGTTCCCGGCTCCCGACTTCAGCGCGGTCAGCTTTGAGGAATACATCGGCAAATACGTCGTGCTGGACGACGTAAGATATCCCATGAATCAGTTCATGGGCATCACCGGCGAGTTCGTCCACGTCGGCAAGCGCTCCACGGGCATGTACTTCGTCAAGCTCGACACGAGGAAATGGGTCGGGCCGTACGAGGCGGTCAAGCGCTACAGGCGGCTCGTCGACGCCACCATGGCGGAGGTCGACGCGTGGACGGTGCTCGGCAGGATAGCGGATATGACGATGGAGGTGCCCGAATCGGGCGAGGAGACCGTCGGCGCGCCGCTCTTCGCCGCTGTGGTCGAGCCGGTCGCGCTCTACGTCCCCGGGCACGTGGTCGCGTTCTATTCCGAGGATAAGGAGACGAGCGGCTGCTTCGTGGACGAGGACGAGGTCCCCGCCATCAAGGAGAGCTGGTACACCGTCAAGTCCGTTCCGGAGGACGTCTCCCCGGAGCGTCTGACCGAGATATTCCTTCAGGCCATAAAGGAGAAGAACTACGAGCTCTACGAGGACTGCATACAGCCCGAAAGGCGGCAGAATCCCACGCAGGAATCCCTGCTGCTCTACTTCTGGGATCTGCATCAGGAGCGTCTGCACGGCGAATACGTGCACGCTCGGGTCAACCCCGACGCGACGAAGATAACCGTCGTAAAGGGCTACGACGACTCGAACGGGCTCGATTCCTACTTCCTCTCCCCGGAGGATCAGAAGAAGATAGCCGAAAGGTACGGCGACAAGGTCGAATACGCCTCGGTCGAGACCGTATCCTTCGATAAGAACGGCAAGCAGCTCGGAAGCCCCGTCAGAAGGAACCTTATAAGGACCAACGGCGGAAGATGGTACGTCCGGGACTTTGAGATCAGATTTTGACCGGCATTTCGGAAGAGGAGGATAAAAGCATGAGCGGCGAAATACAGGCGGCAGAAGAAAAAAACAAATCCAAACTGTGGGAAGACATAGACGCGGGGGCGGTCGCAAAGGCGTTCTCCGACATGAGGGACGACCTCGATACGCTCCGCAAGGAAATGCTGAAGCTGGAGCAGGACAAGACGAATTACGACAAGACCAAGGCGGCGCTGACGACGGTCCGCGACGGGGATTTCAGCCAGTCGGGCTGGATATCCTCGTTCATAGCCGAGAACACCACCGCTTTCCCCGGCCTCAACGGCGACGGCTCGAAGAAGGCCTCAAGGCCCGACTGGTACCATGCGCTGCTGCCGGATAAGAGGAAAAAATACGACGAGATACTGGATTTCATGGACGACGCGGTGAAGCTCTCGGCGTTCTTCAAGCCCTTTGCCGAGATACTGACGAAGCTCCCCCTCGACAACACTTTCAGGGTATTCGCGATCATAAAGAACATGGCGACGAGGGGCTGGAGCACCGAGGAGTATCAGAAGATCAACAAGGACATCGAGACCACCTGCACGCTGCTCAACTACAGCTGGGCGGATCTTGACGGCAAGGCCCCCGAAGCCGAGAGGTACTATCAGCAGAACATCTCCCGGATGGACTCCCCCAAGGCGAAGGAGGGGTACTTCAAGCTGAGGCAGGACGCATACGCCAAGGTCGTCGACGGCCTCTACATCGGCAAGAGCATGAACTACCGCGGGAACGGCAGGTTCGGCGTGCTCGCGGACAGGATCGGCAGCATGAGGGTCATGGACGCCTATATGGGCAAGCTGGTCATGCACAAGGATCTCGGCGGCAGGCTCGCGCCGCTGGTGTCGGCCGCAGACGAGCTGAAGAACTCGATGATGGGCAAGGTCAAGGTCTGCACCGGCCCCGGCAGATCGCTGTATCAGGGCATGCTCGATCTGATAGTCGCGGTCTGGTTCTTCATGAACCGCGCTCTTGAGGAGTTCAACAAGTTCAAGGAGGGGTCCTCCGAGGCGCCCTACTGCTATATGAAGTGCCCGGAGGAGGCCTCCAAGGCGAAGGGCTGGTTCGGCTTCGAGCCCGCATGGGGCGATTCCTGGAGCAAGGGCACCGGATATTACGAGATCTACCGCAAGGCGCTCTATGCAATCACGGCGCAGTGCCACGATTTCGCGTACGTCCACGGCAGGGTCCATTGACGCATACATCACGGCCCCCGGCGCAAATGCCCGGGGGTCTTTTATCGCCGCGGCGCCGCCCGCTGTTGCATCGGGGCGGTATTTGTGGTATCTTTATTGAGTAAAAAGAGACCCGGGAGACCGCGATGGATATCACGCTCAAAAACGGAATAACGCCCCGCGGGCGGGTAACGCTGCCCCCTTCCAAGTCGGAGGCGATACGCGCGGCGCTGCTGCTCGCCCTCGCGGGGGACGACCCCATGCGCGCGGCGGAGGGCTTTCCCGCGCCGTACTGCGGGGATCTGAGCTCCGCTCTCAAGGCGGCGGGCGATCTTCGCAGCGCGCACGCAGGGGAGAGCGCGGCGCTCATGCGCATGCTGATGCCCGTGCAGGCGGCGCTCTTCGGGCGGATATCGGTCGGCGCGGACGGGGCGCTCCTCAACAGGGGCTTCGGCGAGCTGGAGCGCTGCTTCGGCGTTTCGCTCGAGCCGCTCGGCGGCCGCATCGAAACGCGCGTGAATATCAGAAGGAAGCGCCGCTTCACCATCGACTGCTCCCGCACGAGCCAGTTCCTCTCGGGGCTGCTCATCGCGCTGCCGCTCCTGGACCGCGAATGCGCGATCACCGTCGAAAACCGCCTCGTTTCACAGCCCTACGCCGAAATGACGCTCGACTTCGTGCGGCTCTTCGGAGGCGCGGTCGAGCGCACGGAGACCGGGTACAGGACTTTCCCGTCCCGATATGCCGCGCCGGAGACGATACCCGTCACGGGCGACGCCTCCTACGCCGCCGTTTTCGAGGCGATGGACCTCCTCGGCGGCGAGGTGGAGACCGTCGGCGGGAGCTTTGCCACGCGTCAGCCCGACGCGGAGTTTTTGAGGTGCGCCTCGGAGCGGGACGTCGATATCACCGACTGCCCCGACCTTCTGCCCCTGCTCGCCGCCGTCGCCTGCGGCAGGGAGGGGGAGACCGTAATACACGGCACCGCGCGGCTGAGGACGAAGGAGTCCGACCGCGAGGCGGCCACAGTGAAGCTCATACGGGATCTGGGCGGCGCCGCCGAAGCCGGCTCCGACCGGGTGACAGTGCGCGGCTCGGGCGGGCTCGCGGGAGGCGTCTGCGACTCGCTCAACGACCACCGCATAGCATTCGCCGCGGCGGTGCTCGCGCAGATATGCCGCGCGCCCGTCACGGTCAAAAACGCCGGCTGCACGGAAAAATCCGCGCCGGGGTTCTGGGAGGACTACGGAAGACTCACCGCAGACGAACGGAGATGAACATGGATACCATCGGCAGGAACATAATACTGCGCATATTCGGAGCTTCGCACGCGCCGGAGATCGGCTGCGAGCTGCGCGGCATACCCGCGGGGACGAAGCTCGACATGGAGGCGATACGCCTCGACCTCGCCCGCAGGAGCGCGGCTAACAGCCCCTTCGCGACCGCGCGGCGGGAGACGGACGAGCCGATCGTCGTTTCGGGCGTTACCGACGGAGCGGCGGACGGATCGCCCATTGTCGCGGTGTTCAAAAACCGCGCGTACGACCGCTCCGAATACGCGCCCGTCGCCCGACCGTCGCATGCCGACTACTGCGCGTTCGTCAAATCGAACGGCGAGGAGGATATCTCCGGCGGCGGGAAATACTCCGGCCGCATGACGCTCCCGCTCGTTTTCGCGGGGGCGGTATGCCGCGGGCTTTTGAAGGAGCGGGGCGTCGAGGTGTTCTCGCACGTCGGCGCGATAGGCGGCGTCCGGGACGCGGACTTCGACCCCGTCATGGAAAAAGCGCCGGAGCTCGATCCCTTCTTCCCGCTGGTCGACCCGTCGAAGCGCGCCGAGATGGAGCGCGCGCTTGCGGAGGCGGGAGCCGAGGGCGACACCCTCTCCTGCGAGGCGGAATGCGCCGTCACCGGCCTGCCCGTCGGGCTGGGGGAGCCGCTGTTCGGCGGACTGGAGGGGACGCTCGCCGGATACCTCTTCATGATACCCGGCCTGCGGGGCCTGGAGTTCGGCAGGATACTCGCCCGCGGCAGCGCGATGAACGACGGCTTCGCCGAGGGCGGAAGGACGCTCACGAACAATTCCGGCGGCGTCAACGGCGGCATGGCCAACGGCATGCCCCTCATATTCCGGGTGCGTTTCCGCCCGGTGCCGTCGATCGGAACGGAGCAGACCGGCTTTGACCTGATCGAAAAAAAGCCCGTCCCGCTTACTATAAAGGGGCGGCACGACATATGCATACTCCCGCGCGGGCTCGCCGCGGCGGAGGCGGCGGTCTGCATAGCCGTACTCGACCTCCTGGAGGAGGGGGAGAGGGCGAAGGGCCTCGCCGGGGCGCGGAAAAAGCTCGACTCGATCGACGCGGAGCTCATGCGGCTCTACGCGGAGCGCATGGAGGTCTCGCGGGAGATCGGCGCGATAAAGCGCCGGAGCGGGCTCCCGACGTTCGACCCCGCGCGTGAGGCGGAGGTCGTCTCCTCGCGCAGGGCCCTGCTCCCGAAGGACGACGCGGACGGCGGCGAAAGGCTCATGCGCTTCCTCATGGAGGAAGCGAAGCTCGCGCAGAGGCGGGACATGAACCTCTACCTTATAGGCATGCCCGACTGCGGCAAGACGCGCACCGGGCGAAAGCTTAAGGCGCTCCTCGGCATGCCCCTTGCGGACACCGACAGGATGATCGCCGACCGCGAGGAGAAGTCGATCGACGCGATATTCCGCGAGGACGGAGAGGAGCATTTCCGCTGTGCCGAGACGGAGCTGCTGCGCCTCATCGCCGCGCGCGGAGGCCTCATCGTCGCGACTGGCGGCGGTATGCCCATGCGCCGGATAAATGCCGATATCATGAAAAACTCCGGCTTCACGGTGTTCCTCGACAGGAAGCTCGCCGCGCTTCACGGGCAGGATACGAAGGGCCGCCCGCTCATCGCCGCTCCCACGCAGGAGGAGGTCGACGCCAATATCGACCGCCTCTATCACGAACGGCGGGAAACATACCTCGCCGCCGCGGACGTCACGCTCGATCCCGACGAGCCCGGCGCCGCGGAAAGGATAGCCGAGCTCTTCATGCGGCGGCTGAACGACCCCGCCTGACAGGAGGATAACAAAAGAGCCGGGCATATTCCCGGCTCTTTTTTTCGCTCTTTTTCGCGTTATCAGTACTTGCAGACCTCTTTTACCCAGCCGTGGGTATCGGGGATGCGGCCCCACTGTATGCCGGTCAGGGTGTTGTAGAAGTCCATGGTGAGCTTGCCGATCTCGCCGCCGCCGATGACCATGTGCTTGTCGCGGTAGCAGAGCTCGCCGACGGGGGATACGACCGCCGCCGTGCCGGTGCCGAAGGCCTCCTGAAGCTCGCCGGATTCGGCATAGGCGATGAGCTCGTCGATGGAGATATCGCGCTCCTCGACCTCGATGCCCTTTTCACGGGCGAGGGCGAGTATCGACCTGCGGGTGACGCCGGGCAGTACGGTGTCCTTGAGATCCGCGGTCAGCAGCTTGCCGTTGACGATGAACATCATGTTCATCGCGCCGACCTCCTGGACGTACTTCAGATGCTCGCCGTCGAGCCAGAGCACCTGCGCAAAGCCGTCCCTCGCGGCCTCGTCGCCGGCCAGAATGGAGCAGGCGTAGTTGCCGCCGGTCTTCGCAAAGCCGGTGCCGCCGCGGACGGCGCGGACGTACTTATCCTCGACGCGGATGCGGATGGGCTTGAGGCCCTCCTTGTAATATGCGCCGGAGGGGGAGCAGATAATGAAGTAGACGTAGTGCTTCGCGGCGTGTACGCCGAGCGCCTCGTCGTTGGCGAACATGGTGGGCCTCAGGTAAAGGCTCGTGCCGGCGGAATGGGGGACCCAGTCCTTCTCGACCTCGACGAGCCTGCGCATCGCCTCTACGTTGAAATCGACGTCGATGGTGGGCATGCACATACGCTTTGCGGAGTTGTTGAGACGCTCGGAGTTGGCGTCCGGACGGAACATGAGTATCCGGCCGTCGTCGGTGCGGTAGGCCTTAAGGCCCTCGAAGATCTCCTGCGCGTAATGGAGCACGGAGCTGGAGGGATCGAGACTGAGCCTGTGGTAGGGCTCGATGCGGGGGTCGTGCCACTCGCCGTCATACCACTCCATAATGAACATGTGGTCGGTGAAGCGCTTGCCGAAGCCGAGGCTTCCCTCCTCTTCGAGAGTGGGCTTGGGTTTGAGATCGCAGCTGAGAGTTACGGGGATATCGATCATAATGTACCTCCATGATAAATTGTTGTTATTTTATCATTCCCCGACGGGAATGGCGATGAACCTTTCGGCGGAGGCGCGGGGCTCGGCCCTGCCGTCCGTCCTTTCGATTATTTCCCGAATGAAGCCGTCGGCCTTTTCCTCCGCGACGGTCACGCGGAACCTGACGTTCTCGAGAAAGTCTATGCCGTCCACGACGGCGTTCGCCTTGACGAAGCCCTCTATCGAGCCGTAGCGCGGGTAATCGACGCTGAACTCGATCACCCTGCACGGGCTCATTATCCCGCAGCCGGCCGCCGACAGAGCGTCGGACGCGGCCTTGGAATACGCCCTTACGAGGCCGCCGGAGCCCAGCAGTATACCGCCGAAGTACCGGGTGACGACAATGAGCGCGTCCTTTATCTCACGCCGTATCAGCGTGTCCATTATCGGCATGCCCGCGGTGCCGCCGGGCTCGCCGTCGTCGGAGAAGCGCATGCCCCCCGAGGACAGGCTGTACGCCCAGCAGTTGTGGGTCGCGTCGGAGCAGAGCGCGCGCACCTTCCCGAGCATCTCCGCTGCATCCTCCTCCGAAGAGACGGGGAAGCAGCGGCCGATGAAGCGGGACTTTTTTTCGGTGAACTCGGTCTCCGAAGCATGAAGGACGGTCTTGAAGGGCTTGAGCATCGGTCAGGCGTCGTACTCCTTCAAAAGGTCGCCCAGACGGTGTATGCCCTCGATGATCCTCTCCTCGGGCTCGGCCGAGAAGTTGAGGCGGAAGGTGTTGAGGCCGGTGCCGGGCACGGGATAGAACGGCGCGCCGGGAACGTAGGCGACGAGCTTTTCGGCGACGGAGCGATTGTAGATCTCGCTCGCGTCCATGCCCTCGGGCAGGGTGACCCACACGAAGAGGCCGCCTTCGGGCTTTTCATACTTCGCCCACTCGGGGAAGTACCTGCCCATGGCGTCGAGCATTATGTTCAGCGACTTGGAATAGACGGAGTTGATGAAATCGAGGTGGGCCGGCATCCTGCCCTGATTGATGAACTCGGCGACGAGGGCCTGGTTCAGGTTGGGGGAGTGGGTGTCGGAGCCCTGCTTGGCGATGACCATCTTGCGGACGAGCTCCTCGTTGCCGCAGCAGCACGCGACCCTGAGGCCGGGGGAGACGGTCTTCGAATAGCTGGTGAGCAGTATCACGTTATCGGAGGTATCGAAGGTCTTGATGAGGGGCATCACCTCGCCGGAATAGCGGAGCGCGGCATAGGGATCGTCCTCGATCACGAGCATGTCGTACTCGGCGGCGAGACGCGCCGTGGTCTTCCTGGCTTCGATGTTCATGACCGCGCCGGTCGGGTTCTGGAACGTCGGAATGGTGTAGAACATCACGGGGCGCTCCCTCTTCACGATCTCCTCCAGCTCGTCGGCGTGGACGCCGTCCTCATGCATGGGGACGGAGACGATGTTCGCCTGCGCGAGCTTGAATATCTGGATGGCGCCGAGGAATGTCGGCTCCTCCACGAGCACCGTGGAGCCGGGGTTCAGCATGACCTTCGCCAGCAGATCGAGACCCTGCATGGAGCCCGTCATCGTGATGACGTTGTCGATCGTCGCGTTCGTAATGCCGAGGGGCGGGAGCACCTTTTCAAGGTAGGCCTTCCTGAGGGGCATATAGCCCTCCGTCGGGCCGTACTGCAGGAGCACGTCGCCCTTTTCGGCGATGAGATCGCGCGCGGTATCCGCCGCCCACTCCTTGGGGAAGCACTCCTTGGCGGGGTTGCCGCCGCCGAAGCTGATGATCGCGGGATTGCCGAGCACCTTGAAGAGCTCACGTATGGCGCTGCCCTTCACGCCCTTGATTCTTTCGGAAAAACGCATATCTGTTACCTCCGTAAAGGGTATAATTATACAAGAATATTTTACAAGGTTTTCCGCCGCATTTCAAATATATTTTAAGGTATACAAAAACCCGCCGCACAGCGGCGGGCTGAAGCCGTCTATTTTCGATCACGGCTCGGCAAACGTCAGCTCGACGGGAGTTCTCGTGCCGCCCGCGGGGCGGATCATCATGAAGCCCTCCTGCTCGTAGAAGGAGCGGTATCTGCCGTCCGGATAATTCGGCGAGTACTGTTCCACGAACGCCAGACAGAAGGGTATCTCGGTCGTCTTGTCGCTGAGCATCTTCGGGGACACCTGTATCCATGCGTCGAACGTCCGATCCGTGTTGCTGTAAAAGACCCTGCCGACGACGTAGGAAGTGATCATCGTGCTTTCGGTCGTTATGTAAAACGCGGGCGTGCCGGGATTGCTCTCGGAGAACGACCAGCCGGGGGTGTGGTTCTCGAACTGAACCGTGCCGACCATGTAGTAAAGGTCGTTCGCGGCGGTGTAGATATTGTGCCTCGGGCTCTCGATGGAGAGCGTGCCGCAGTCGAGCGACCATACCCCGCCCTCGTAGTGCGTGAAGCCCCACGAGCCCTCGGTGGGCAGCGCGTGCCCGCGGCCTATCGCCGACCAGAGCGCCTCCACGTCGGAGTACATGGAGGACGGGTAGACGCGGCTGTATTTCATCGTCACGGTCATTTGATAGCCGTTGCCGTCGGTGTAGTCGAGCGTTATGACCGTCCACTCGTCGTCGGGGATCCCGGGCTCCGGCGTGGGCTCATACGACATGATGGTCAAGAACGCGGCCTCGGCGGCTGCGATGGCGGTGTTCAGTCTGTCAACGAGCTGCTCGGCCCTTGCGAGCTCGGAGTCGAGCTCAGGCTCCTGCTCCGGGGAGAAATAGGGCCCATCAGCGTACTGATCGGTCAGCGCCATTGCCTCGGTCCGGACTTCGATGAGAGCGTCCTTCTCGGGGAAATCGGGCGAGCCGTAGTCGTCTGTTCTGACGAGCAGGTCCTCCGATCTCTGCAGACCGTCGCGGAGCTGTCCGATGAGCTCCCTGAGCTTCGTGAGCTTCGCCTGGAACGAGTTGTCCGAGGTCGGTATTTGCTGCGTCGCCTGATTTTTGGACGCATCGGCAGGTTTGTTTGCATTGGACGCGCATCCGGCAAAGAGAACGACAACAAGGCATACCGCCAATAATAACAGAACGGTTTTTTTCATGAGAGAGTCCTTTCAAACTGTTTTCTACTGATCGGGATCGGCTTCCTCCGCGGGCTTATCCTCGAGGAGTATGAGCTTCTCCGCGAGCAGGCCGGACAGGCCGGAGAATATCGCGTAGGTCGATATGAGGCCGCTGGTCTCGTCGACGGAGGCCTTCATGCGGCGTTCCTCGTGATGGAGCAGGGGGGAGGCGATCTCGCGCACGGTCTCCACGAAATACTCCGCGGTTATGCGGTGCCTGTCGCGGTAGGCGGTGTAGATCTCCCTGACACTTTCCTCCGGGATGTCGTTGGGGATCATCTTCGTGAGGGTCGCTATCGTCAAACTCTGCTTCAGGGTGCAGATCATTACGAGGTACGCTATGTGTATGCGGTAGTATTTCTTCTTCCGCGGCTTGGGCATATAGCGGTTGCGCACGTAGTTGTTGATGGTCGCCGCGGTTATGAACTGCTCGTCCTTCAGCTCGGGCGGGAGATAATCGAGGTAATCCGTCAGCAGCGCGAGCACCTGCTCCATGTAGAGGCCGAGATCGGGTATGTCCTCCCACGCGGGCAGGCGGAACTCGTTGATGTACTTTTCCCAGCGGCGCAGCTTCTTTTCCACAAGATCGTTATCGTATTCCATAAATGACTCCGTATAATAATGATTTACTGTATTATACTCTCATATCGCGATATATTCAAGAATAATTTGAGAAAGTACTTGACATAATTTATTTGTCGTGGTAACTTAATATCGAAAATTAGATACGCAGGAGTCATTATGGCTTTCACTATAGTAACCGATACTTCATCCAACCTGCCCACTCCCTTTCTTGAGGAGCATTCGGTGCGGGTGCTGCCCCTCATGTACACCGTTAACGGGGAGGAGCTCTGCTGTCTCGATACCGAGGCGTTCAACGACGGCGAGGGCGAGGCGTACTATGCCTCCATCAAGGAGGGCACGCGCGTCATGACCACGCAGGTCACGCCGCAGCGCTATATCGAGTTTCTGGAGCCGCTGCTCAAAAAAGGGGAGGACCTGCTCTTCGTCGGCATGAGCTCGGGCATCAGCAATTCCTACAACTCCTCGGAGGTAGCCGCCGACGAGCTGCGCGCGCTCTATCCGGAGCGCCGCATCCGCACGGTCGACACGCTGGCCGCCTCCCTGGGCGAGGGGATAGCCGTTGTCCACGCGATCGAGTTCCGCGACGCGGGGCTTTCGCTGGATGAAACGGCCGACCGCCTGCTCTCCATGCGCCAGTCGCTCTATCAGGTGGTGCTGCTCGACGACCTCATGCATCTGCACAGGGGCGGCAGGGTATCCGCGCCCAAGGCGCTCATCGGCACGGTGCTCGGCATCCGTCCGATACTGAAGGGCGACGAGGGGGGACATCTCGTCGTATGCGGCAAGACGAGGGGCCGTAAGCGCGGCCTCGCGGTGCTCGCGGAAAAGTACGCGCAGCTCGCCGACAGGGAAAAGGATCAGCTCGTGGGCATTGCGTTCACTGACTGCCCGGAGGACGCTTACGAGCTTCGCGATACGCTGGAGGCCATATGGGCCCCGCGTGAGATAATGGTAGTCAGGTACGAGCCGGTCACCGGCTCCTACGTCGGCCCGGGCACCGTCGCCCTGTTCTTCGAGGGCAGGGACGGCGTAAGACAGAACTGATCATCGGCATTGCCGGGAAAGGCGAAAAGCATGAACGAATACGTGATATTTACCGACAGCGGCTGCGATATTGCCGCCGAGACCCTCCGTGAAAACGGCATCGAGCTCATCGACCTGACCTTCCGCCGCGAGGGCGAGAACAGGGAATACAAGCAGTCGGACATGGCCGTAAAGGCCTTTTACGACGAGATGCGCGGCGGCGCCGTGTTCAGGACCTCCGCCGCCAATTCGGAGACCATCCGCGCGGCGTTCGTCCCCAAACTGGAGGAGGGCCTCGACATACTCTACGTCTGCTTCGGCTCGGGCCTCAGCGGCACCGTCGGCACCGCGAAGCTGACCGCCGAGGAGCTCAAGAACGAGTATCCCGGCAGGAAGATCGCCGTCATCGACACGCTCTGCGCCTCCGCGGGCCACGGCCTCATACTCTGGTTCGCAGCCGAGGCGAAGCGCCGCGGCGCCTCCATAGAGGAGGCCGAGCGCGAGGTCATGGATAAGCGCATGCAGCTCTGCCACTGGTTCACCGTGGACGACCTCGTGTATCTCAAGAGGGGCGGCAGGGTATCCGCAGCGGCCGCGTTCTTCGGCGGCGTGCTCAACATAAAGCCCGTGCTCCACGTCGACGACGACGGGCATCTGATACCCGTGATGAAGGTGCGCGGCAGGGTCAATTCGATAAAGGCCATCGCCAAAAAGTACGCGGAGACCGCCCTCGATCCCGAGAACGGCGTGTACTTCATCTCCCACGGCGACTGCATAGAGGACGCGAAGAAGCTCGAAAACATGATCGCCGCCGAGTTCGGCAATCATGCGCGCCTCATCACCGACATCGGTCCCGTCATCGGCGCCCACTCCGGCCCCGGCACTCTCGCGCTGTTCTTCCTCGGCAAACAGCGCTGATAAGGACAATTCCAAAACGCTTTTATATGAAAAGGGCCCGGGCGTATGCCCGGGCCGTTTTCGTCCGCTTTTATCAATATGCCGCGCCTGCCGCCGCTCTCGCCTCGTGCTCCCGGAGCTTCCTTCTTCTTATAGTCTCCGAGAACATAAAATGCGTGAGCCCCGTCAATCCCCAGGAGATGGGGTACGACAGGTACACTATCCACAGCTCGTTCACTGCGGGGCAGACGGTGTAGATCCAGATTATCCTGAAAACGCAGGTGCCTATGAGGGAGATGAGCGTCGACGTCATGGACCGCCCGAGCCCGCGCAGCACGCCGGAGCCGACCTCCATGAACGCGAGCAGCACGTACGGGATGAGCATTATCTTCATGCGGGTCATGGCGGTGTCTATGGCGAGGGGCTTCACGATATAGAGCGAGAGCAGTCCCTTGTGGAACAGGAGCAGGCTCCCCGCGCCGACGACGGCGATGCAGGCGGTGACGAAATAGCAGCAGCGCATCACGCGCCCTATGCGGCGGTACTTGGCCGCGCCGTAGTTCTGGCTCGTGAACGTGACGGACGCCTGATAGACGGAGTTGGTCGAAACGTAGACGAAGCCCTCCAGATTGGACGCGGCGCTGTTGCCGTCTATCACGTCGGAGCCGCCGGGGCAGAGGCGGTTGTTGAAGCCGATTATCGACGACTGGATGAGCATGTTGGAGAGGGAGAACAGCGCGCCCTGCACGCCCGCGGGCAGACCGTCGCGGATTATCTCGCGCACGGCGGGGCCGGAGAGGCGGAGCTTTTTAAGCTCCAGCCGGCAGGGGCCGGAGTCCCGCATGAGTATCGCGCCAAGCGCCAGAGCCGACGCGGCGTTGGCGATCACCGTGGCGAGGGCCACGCCGTCGACGCTCATGCCGCAGACCAGCACGAAGAACAGGTTAAGGCCCACGTTCAAAAGCCCGGTGCAGGTCAGCACGGCGAGCGGGGTGGAGGTGTCGCCCTTCGCGCGGAATATCGCGATGAGGTAATTGGAGAGCGCGATGAACGGCGCCCCCGAGAAATAGATGCGGGTGTAGAGCGCCGCAAGGTCGAGTATATGGCCCTCGTCGCCGAGGAGCGCGAGCACGGGCCGGCTCACGGCAAGGCCTATCACCGAGCAGACCGCGCCCGTAATGAGGCCGAGGATAAGCGAGGAGTGCACCGCGCCGCTCACGGCTTCGGGATCGTTCTTGCCGATGTTGCGGGCGACGACGATGTTCGTGCCGACGGAGAAGCCCATGAAGATATTGAGCAGAAGGTTTATCATCGCCGCGGTCGTGCCGATGGAGCCGATGGCGCCTTCGACGTTCGACTTGCCCGCGATTATCATATCGGCGGCGTTGTAGAACATCTGGAGCAGGTTCGTCAGCATGAGGGGCAGCGCGAAAAGGAAGACCTTGCCGAGCAGAGGCCCGTTGAGCATGTCTATATCTCTGGATCTTTTGAAAACCTTCATCCCTCGTACGCTTTCCCGATGATTTATGTAATAATTCTATATGCGGCAGAGCCGTATGTCAATAAGCCCGGGGATCTATTTCCCCGGGCTTTCGTTTTTTCGTGTCATTCTCCGCCCTCGAGCAGCCGGTACAGCACGCTGTCGACGCCGTTGAGGAAGTCGGAATAGGTCTGCGGTATCACGAGATCGGGCGTGAGCACCTCGTCGGAGTTGCCGGGCCAGAACTCGTTGAAGCGGTCGGAGTACTGGAAGTACACGCCGGAGTTGGGCAGCTCGGACTGCCATCCGCTGAAGAAGCTCGTCGGCTGGCCCGCGGGGGTCCCCGCGAGCGTCACGTTCTCCAGACGGCGCTTCAGCATGGACGGGATGCCCACCGCCGCGGAGAACGAACCCCCGTCGATAAGCACGTAAAGCTCCGCGCCGGAATCGCGCATGGCGTTGGCAAGGGGGAGGAAATTGCCGCTCAGATCGGCGTAGCCGCCGCCGTTGGAGCGGAAATCGACGATGACCTTTTCGAGCTTTCCGGAAGCCGCCGCCTCGGAGAAGGCCTCGTTCACGATCTCTCCTATCGTGTCGTCCACCTTGCAGGTGTTGAAGCGCAGATACAGCGTCCTTCCCTCCGAAAGCATGGTGGACCACAGCTCCTCGTAGGGGAAGCGCTCCATTAGCAGAGTGCCGTGATCGCTCTCCGGCTCGCCGTTTTCGGCGTGATAGCCGACCGCGTCGTGCCACATGGCGGCGGACGAGCGGGACAAAAGCTCGGTCTCGAACTCGTTGCCGTCGGGATCGATCAGCGTGAAAACCGCGCTGCGCTCCGGCCCCATTACGCCGATATAGCGCAGCAGGCTGCAGTTGAGCAGCATCGAATAATCCAGCGCACGCCGGTAAAACGTCGTCTCCGCCTCGAGCGAGACGAAGGGGCGCAGCTTACCGGCTATCTCCAATACGGGCACGCCGTTTATCGCGGTGAGGCGCGAGCCCAAAAGCCGCTCGCTGCCCGCAGGCGCGAAATCGACCGCGCATTCCGGCACGCCGTCCGTATAGAAGACCTTCAGCCACATGGGGAAGGCCTCCTCCACGGGCACGCTCACGTACGAGTGCGCGTCGCCCAGCAGCGCCGCTATCTCGGCGAGGCGGATCGGCATGTCGTAATTGGAGGTATAGGGGATATCCAGTATCAG
This sequence comes from Clostridia bacterium, assembly GCA_017619735.1. Taxonomy (GTDB): domain Bacteria; phylum Bacillota; class Clostridia; order Christensenellales; family CAG-138; genus UBA3857. The sequence continues at coordinate 25,023 of JAFZRT010000038.1, read as the reverse complement.
CTCGTTCACGCGGCGGATGAACTCCTCCCGCAGGGCGGGGTCGCAGAAGCTCTCCGAGCTCGTTGAGGAGTACCGCAGCACGAGGTCGTTGTAGGTCTTTTTGAGCGACGCCCTGTCGGTCAGGAGCGGGTGCCCGTGATACGGGTCGAGAAAGGCGTCGGCAAAGAACACGACGTCCTCCTCCCAACCGACGTCGCGCTGGCGGTACCATATCTTTTCGTATCCCTTCCCGTCTCCGGAGTAGGGCCGGTCGGCCGGGGCCTCCGTGGGAGCCGCAGTCGCCTCCGCCGTCGGCTCGGGCGTGGGGAGCGCCGCCTCCTGCGGGGCGCAGGAGGTCAGGAACAGCAGCGCCGCGGCGAGCAGCAAAAGGAGCCGTTTCATATCCGGGTGCCTCTCAAAAGAAAATCAAGGCCGTTCCCGTCGGGGAGCGGCCTGCATGAATCGTTTTCAGTCGCCGAAGAGCTTGGCGTTGCACTTGGGGCAGATGGGATCCGCCTCGTCGTTGAGCGACTCCTCGTCGATGGGGACCACCTCGCCGCAGTTGGGGCAGGTGTAGAAGTCGAAATCGTCCTCCCAGTCCGTCTCGTCGGGATCCTCCTCCTCATCCTCGATGAGGAAGCCCACGATCTCGTCCAGCTCGTCGATGTCGCCGTTGATCTCGTCGATATCGCCTTCGATCATGTCGACGCGGGTCTCTTCGGCCTCTATCTCGTCGGCCATGGCGTCAAGGCAGTCCGCGATGGCGCGCAGGAGCTTGGTGTTGTTGTCTTCGGGGAGCTGCATGCCTTCCATGAGCCCGCGCAGATATGCGATCTTTGTCTTCATCAGCAGCGCTCCATGTACTCGCCCGTGCGGGTGTCGATGCGGATGCGGTCGCCCTCGTTGACGAAGAGGGGAACGTTCACGGTGTAGCCGGTCTCGACGGTCGCCTGCTTGGTGACGTTGGTCGCGGTGTCGCCGCGGACGCCGGGCTCGCATTCGGTGATGGTCAGCTCGACAAAGTTGGGAGCCGCGACGGAGAACGCCTTGCCCTTGTAGAAGCGGATGGTGACGTTCATGTTCTCGACGATGAAGTTGATGGCGTCCTCGACCTGATCGTGGTTGAGCTCGAGCTGTTCGTAGTTCTCAACGTCCATGAAGATATAAAGATCGCCGTCGTTGTACAGGTACTGCATCTCGCGGGTCTCGATGTGGGCGAGAGGGTACTTGTCGGTGGGGGAGAAGGTCTTTTCGAGAACGGCGCCGGTCATGACGTTCTTGAGACGGGTGCGTACGAAAGCCGCGCCCTTGCCGGGCTTTACGTGCTGGAAATCGGCAATGGACCAGACCTGGCCGTCTATCTCAACGGTGACGCCTTTGCGAAAATCGCCTGCTAAAATCATAAGTTACCTCCAAATAATAATTGATCGTTTTGTTGCTTGATACCGAAGCGGACGAAAACCGCATAAGGTTACAGTATTATGAGGTCCTTCGCCGTATGGGCGAGGTCCAGATACCCGTCCTCGGTCAGGACGCAGTCGTCCTCGATGCGGACGCCGCCCAGACCCTCGACGTAAATGCCGGGCTCGACGGTTATCGTGCAGCCGGGAACGAGCACGTCTTCCGAACGGGTCGAAGCGTAGGGCGCCTCGTGGATGTCAAGGCCGAAGCCGTGGCCCAGCGAATGCCCGAAGCAGGGGCCGTAGCCCTCCGCCGTTATAACGTCGCGGGCGATGGCGTCGAGCTCCCGTGCGCTCATGTTGGGACGGAGCGCGTCCAGCGCGGCCTGCTGCGCACGGCGGACGATGGAGTAGATCTTTTTGAGCTCGTCGGAGGGCTCGCCTATCGCGACGGTCCTCGTCATGTCGGAGCAGTAGCCGCGGTACTTCGCGCCGAAGTCGATGACCACGAGATCGCCCTTCGCGAGCTTTCTCGGACCGGGGAGAGCGTGGCAGAGCGCGCCGTTCGGGCCGGAGCCGATGATCGTGTCGAAGGAGATCTCGTCCGCGCCGTGCCTGCGGAGCAGATGGTCGAGCTCGTTCGCGACCTCCTTTTCGGTCATGCCCTCGCGGATGACGGTCAGAAGCTCGGCGAACGCCTCGTCGGCGATGGACTGGGCCTTGGCCATGCACTCGATCTCGTACTCGTTCTTGACGAGCCTGCAGCGGTCGATCTCCGGCGTCATGGGAACGAGCTCGACGGGCAGCTCCTTGTAGCTGTTGAACGCGCGGACGGTGAGGTACCCGTCCTCAAAGGCGCATCTCTTTACTCCGATCTCGGTAAGCACCGCCGCGATCTCGTCGGCGGCGATGGCGCGGGAGGTCTCCCTGATCTCGATCTCGGAGCCGCACTGCTCCTTGGCCTGGATCGTGTAACGGAAATCGGTGAGCAGTACGCGGCGGGCGTCGGTGACTATGAGCACCGCCTCGTCGCTCGTGAAATTGGAGAAATAGCGGATGTTCGTGCCGGAGGTGATGATCGCGCCGTCGACGCCGCTCCCGCGGAGCGCGTCCATCAGCTTCCCGCATCTTTCTGTCAGCATTTAGTGAACTCCTTTCCGCCGCCGCGGGGCGGCACGGATCGCGGCTCGCCGCCCGCGCGCCGTAAATATGCGGCGGGACGCGAGCGCCCTTTTACAAAATAATATTATAACACAAGCATAAGGCGGTAAACAAGAGCTTTTTTTCGCCGCACGGGCAGTATTTCGAGCTTTTTTTCCGAAAACGGGAGTCATACGGCGGGACGGACGGGCATACAGTATAGAATGATATGCACAAATGAAGGGAGGCGGGCGGATTGTTCACGCCGCGTATCAAGGGAAATATCGCCCCGCGGGAGATAAAGATCGCGGCCGAAAGGGCCTCGGCGCTCCTCGCGGCGGTATTCATAATGCTCACGCTGCTCCTTCGGGGAGCGCTGCCGGGGGAGGTCGCCGCGAACGTCACGGCAATAGCGGAGGCGAACGGCCCCGCGCGTTCGAAGGAGGCCGGGCCGACGCCCGATCCCTCGCTCTGGATACGCCTTGCCGAGGTCGATAAGGACGTCGGCCCGGAGGTCGTGATAAAGCTCATGGGCCTTCAGCCCGCGGGCAGTCTCGACAATACGGGCGGCGGGCCGAAGATACTCGTCTACCACACGCACGACACGGAGGCCTACCGTATGACGGAGACCGACGTCTACGAGGCCAGCGGCAGCTGCCGCACGGAGGACGCGGAGCATAACGTGCTCGCCGTGGGGGAGGAGCTCTGCCGTATACTGCGGGAGGAGTACGGCATTTACGCGATACACGCGTGCGAGCGCCACGAAAAGCCGCTCCTCACCTCCGCCTATTCGCGCTCGCTGGAGACCATGCGGTATTACAAGCGGATGTACCCCTCGCTCGAGATGTTCATCGACCTCCACCGCGACGGCGTTGACGACACGGGCTTTGAAAAGGACTTCGTCACGGTGGACGGGCTCGAATGCGCGCGCATGATGTTCGTAGTGGGCACGGGCAAGAGCGGCAAGAGCTCGCAGTTCGCGCCGGAGGAAAGCGACACGGAGCACGACATGCCCGATTTCGAATCGAACTACGCCCTCGCGCTGCGGCTGACGGAGACGCTGCTCTCCTACAACGACCGCTTCATGCGCAGCGTCCGCGTGAAATCCGGCAAGTACAATCAGCAGGTCTCGGACAAATGCCTCCTCGTCGAGGTCGGCCACAACGCCAACACCCTCGAGCAGGCGAAGAACTCCATGAAGTACCTCGCCAGGGCCATAAGCGAGCTCGCGGCAGGCGGGGGATAGGCAAAAAAAAGGGATCCCGCCCGAGGCGGGATCCCGATGCTTTTTTGTCGGATGATCACATGTTGAGCTCTTCGGCGACTATGTACAGCGGCCTGTCCTTCAGCTCGTCGTACATGCGGTTCATGTACATACCCTGCAGGCTCATGAAGAGCAGCGTCACCGCGTTGAGCGCGACGAGCCCGCATACCGCCCAGAGCCATGCGGGGAAGGCGACCCTGCAGCAGGCGAGCACTATGAGCGCCGCGAGGCCGAGGAAAGTCAGCACGAGCAGGCCTATGCCGAACTCGCCGCAGAGCGTGAGCGGCCTGTCGGAGAAGCCGACTATGCCGTCCGTCGCGAGGCGGAGCATCTTTTTGAGCGTGTACTTGGTCTTGCCGGCGTAGCGCTCGTTCCTGACGTATTCGACGGGGACGGCCTCGAAGCCCATCCAGCCGCTCATGCCGCGCAGGAACCTGTTATGCTCGCGCATTTTGAGGAAGACGTCGGCGACCTTCCTGTCGATAAGGCGGAAATCGCCCGTGTCGAGGGGTATCGCGGAGGCGCTCATCGCCTTCAGCACGCGGTAATAGGCGAAGGCCGTGACCTTCTTGAATATCGTTTCGCCCTTTCTTTTAAGGCGCTTGCCGTACGCGATGTCCGCGCCGTTCTCCCACGCTTTGACCATGTCGGCGATCACCTCGGGCGGGTCCTGCAGGTCGACGTCGATTATGATGAGCGCGTCGCCCTTCGCCGCGTCCATGCCGCAGGTGACGGCGGTCTGGTGCCCGAAGTTCCTCGAGAAGGAGCGCACCTTGACCTGCGGGTTTTCGGCGGCGATGCTCCGAAGTATCCTCATGGAGCCGTCGCGGCTGCCGTCGTTGACGTAGATTATCTCGTAGGGGTAGCCGATCTTCTTCATCTCGGCGTCCATCTGCCGGAACGATTCGGGCAGCACCTCCTCCTCGTTGTAGACGGGGACTATGAGAGAGAGCATTTTGTCCATAAACAACCTCCGCATCGGGACGTATTTTTCATTATTGTATCATTTTGCGCCGCTCCAGTCAACGAGGCGGCATTTTTTATATGGCTTTCCGGCGCGAAACGTGGTATCATATAGAAAAACGAGGAGGTGAGCCGCAAATGAAAACGCCCTCTCCCGAAAGACTGAAGCGCGGAAGGGCCGCCGTCATCGGCTGCTCCCGCACGGACTGCCGCATCTGCATCGAGGTATGCCCGTTCCTCGCGGTCTCCGCCGCGGACGGAGCCCCGTATTCCGACCCGGATAAATGCGTCGGCTGCGGGGGCTGCGCCGCCGCCTGCCCCGACAGCGCGATACGCCTCGTGCGGGACAGGGGGGACGGCTCCGCCGAGCTGACATACCCCTTCGACGGGGAGCTGCCGGAGATAGGCGCCGGCGTGACCGTTCATCCCCTCGGGGGCGGCGGGCCGCTCCCGGCGCGCGTGCTGCAGACGATCCCCCTGAGACCCAATACCCGGCACGCCCTCGTAAGGGCCGCCGTAAGCATGTCCGATCTACTTAAATGAAAGGAGGACCCCGCTCCGGGCGGGGTCGAAGTATTGCGAAAATGAAGCTTGAACCGATCGTCGTATCACTTCTGGACACCGACCTTTACAAGTTCAACATGGACCAGGTCATATTCCACAAGCACACCGACCTGTGCGGCCAGTACTATTTCAAGTGCCGCAACGAGGGAGTGGTCTTCACGGATGAGATGGTGGAGGAGATAGAGGCCCAGGTAGACCATCTGTGCCGCCTCCGCTTCAAAAAGGAGGAGCTCGATTATCTCCGCTCCATCCGCTTCATCAAGAACGACTACGTCGAGTTCCTGCGCCTCTGGCACCCCATCCGCGACTACGTGAAGGTCGGGCGCGGCGACAAGTGCGGCCTCACCGTGGTCGTGGACGGCCCGCTCTTCTCGGCAATGCAGTTCGAGATATACCTACTCGAGATAATCAACGAGGTCTATTTCCGCATGGCGTACGACTACGACGAGCTCGCCGCCTCCGCCAAGGAGCGCCTCGACCGGAAGATAGAGGCCTTCAACAACGGGACTTACACGTTCAGCTTCGCAGAGTTCGGCTGCAGGAGAAGGCTCTCCCGCGAGTGGGAGGACGAGGTCGTGAGGCGCTTCGCGACAGAGACGAAGAACTGCGTCGGCACGTCGAACGTCTACCTCGCGATGAAGTATCACCTGACGCCCATCGGCACCTACGCGCACGAGTACGTGCAGATGTACCAGGGCATCGACGAGATACCACTCGCCTACACCAACCACTACGCGATGCAGGACTGGTACGACGAGTACAAGGGCGATAACGGAACGGCGCTCACCGACACCATCACCACCGAGCTCTTCCTGAAGGACTTCAACCGCTCCATGGTGAACAACTACAACGGCGTCCGCCACGACTCCGGCGACCCGTACAAATGGGGCGAGATGATCATCGAGCACTACAGGAAATACGGCGTCGACCCGAAGACGAAGCTCCTCCTCTTCAGCGACAGCCTCGATTTCGACAGGGCGGAAAAGCTCTACAACTACTTCAAGGACAAGACGAAGGTCTCCTTCGGCATCGGCACCTTCTGCTCGAACGACACGAAGGAGGAGGCCCTCAACATCGTGATAAAGCTCCAGTACGTCAACGACAGGCCCGTCGCGAAGCTCTCCGACGCTCCCGGCAAGGCCATGTGCCGCGACGACGAATACCTGACCTACCTCAAACGCTCCGTCGCGTTCCGCCTCGACAGGCAGAAGAACGACGGCATCTGACGCTCCCCAAACACCCTTACGACCCGAGGAAAAGAGGTAAAGCATGCTTTCCGTCAAAAGGGCGATCTCGATCGTACTGATACTCATTATGGCGCTCTCCCCGTGCCTGGCCGCGGGGCGCCCGCTCTTACCGGCGTCCGCCCAGGCCGATTCCGACTTCGACGGCATACCGGACGCGAACGACGCGCAGCCGACCGTCAACGTGTTCACCGGCGCCATGAAGAGCAGCCATGACGACACCACTTCCGTCAGCTTCACGGCGGATTTCCGCAATTTCTTTGAGGACAGCACGGTCTATCAGCCGGATCTCGCCTCGTTCTCCGTGATGGGCTCGGCGCTCGCGTACTACAACGTCGATCCCGGCGATTCCGACCCGACCTACATGCGCTTCGCGTCCGCTCCGACCGTTGAAAGCTCCGCGGTGCAGTACGACGGCATGCAGCTCATGACGCTGTTCGGGTTCGCCGACGTCGCGGACTTCACGCTCGACAGCTATGACGACGACGACGTGTGCGAGATGGTGATAGGCCACCGCCTGTATGAGTACGCCGGCGAGACGAAGGAGATAATCGCGATCTGGGTCCGCGGCACGGAGCCCAAATCCGAGAAGGAGTGGAGCTCCAACTTCCACGTTGGCGATCTCGTCCGCTTCTTCGACGCGTACGATTCCGCGGAGGGCAAATCCCCCCGCCAGTCCAACGACGACTGGACGAGGAAGACCAACCACCGCGGCTTCGACGTCTGCGCGACGCGGCTTTTGAACTACCTCAAGACCTACTACTTCGACGAGTACGTCGCTCCGGAGCTCGCGCTCGAGCCCGAAGCGGCCCTCGCATACTGGCTCACCGGCCATTCGAGGGGCGCCGCGGTCGCCAACCTCATGGCCTCCTACCTCATTGACGAGGGGAACGAGGTCTTCGCCTACACCTACGCCGCGCCCAACAACACCGCGAATACCGAGGCCTCGGCCGAAAGATACGACTGCATATTCAACCTCGTCAACGCCAACGACTTCGTGCCCATGCTGCCCATGGTCGAATGGGGCTTCACCCGCTTCGGAAAGACGGCCGTGGTCGACGCGTCCCAGTGGTCGAGCCAGATACAGTCCGCCACCGGCTCGAAGTACGACGGCAACTACCTCTCCGCGAGCGACATGACGACGCTGCTCGGCAAGTTCATCTGCATCACGGGCGAAAACGCCGACCGCTCCAACCCCGGAAAGATACTCGGCTGGCGCGAGGTCTACGTCTACCACTGCGGGCACGATCACGCGGACGAGACGAACGGGGATCATCAGTCCACCACCTTCTGCAAAAAGCAGAGCATCACCAACTGGGGCGGTCCCACCGAGAGCGGCTACAACGGCTACGCCGTGCGCCTCAGAAAGTACAGCTACTGGCACGACGGCATCTGCGAGACGCCCGCCTACTGCATGCAGGTACTGGTAGAGCTCATGGTCGCGGTCGCCAACGGGGAGACCCTCGGCGGCGCTTCGACCTTCATCACGAGCAATAAGCTCGCCGACAAGTTCGACTTCGACAAGTGGAGCCTCATATCCTACGCGACGAAGCTCACCGAGCCGCATTTCATGGACACCTACTCCGTCATACAGGCGCAGATAAACGCCGCGGGCGATCCCGGCGCGCGCTTTTCCACGATGAAGTACTACACCGCCGAAAACGAGGCGGGCGGGCGGCCCGTACACACCCACGCGTACACATACGTCCCCTATGAGGGGCACGAGCCGACCTGCACAGAGGACGGCCTCGGTTACCGGTACTGCCTCTGCAGCGAGGCGAACGCCGACTTCTACGACGATTATCAGAAGAACGTGACGATCCCCGCGCTCGGACACTCCTGGGGCGAGCCCGAATACAGCTGGTCGGAGGATCATGCCTCCTGCACCGCGGCAAGGACCTGCGCGCGCGACGCGGAGCATATCGAGACCGAGACAGCCGGGGCAGTTTATGAGATCGTCATACCGCCGACGCTGTACGCGGAGGGCCTCGGCCGCTGGACGGCCGTGTTCGAAAACGAGGCGTTCGCCGCGCAGACCATAGACGAGGCGATCCCGATGATACCGGGCTTCACGGTCAGGTTCGTCGACTGGGACGGCAGTCTCATACTCGAACAGCGCGTGGAGGCGGGCGGCGCGGCGACCGCGCCCGAGCCCCCGGAGCGCGACGGCTACACATTCATCGGCTGGGACGGCGATTATTCCTGCGTCACGCAGGATATCACCGTCACCGCCCTCTATGAGCAGGTGCATATCGGCACGAACCGCCTCGGCGACGTCAACTGCGACGGCTCCGTCGATTTCGAGGACGTCTCCGCGCTCGCGGGATTCATAGTGCACGCGTGCACGCTCACGGAGCAGGGCATGATAAACGCCGATCTCGACGGCAGCGGCGCGGTCAGCTCGCTCGACATATCGTATCTGTACAACTTCCTGCTCAACGTCACGCAGTGAGATAATAAAAAAAGCCCCCGCAGGGGGCTTTTTCTTTTGCCGTCATTCGGTGCGCAGCGCGACTACGGGATCCTTTTTGGCCGCCGCGCGGGAGGGTATGAGGCCCGCGACGAGCGTCAGCAGCATGCTTATCGCAAGCAGTATCAGCGCCCCGCGCCAGGGCAGCGCCGCGACGTTCCTTATCCCGCCGAGCTTGTAAATCAGCGCGTTTATCGGGATTATCAGCAGCTCGGTGAGCCCGAGGCCCATCACGCCGGAGATGAAGCCGATTATCAGCGTCTCCGCGTTGAACACGCGGGATACGTCGCGCTTCGAAGCGCCTATCGAGCGCAGCACGCCGATCTCCTTCGTGCGCTCCAGTACGGATATGTTGGTGATGACGCCTATCATTATGGAGGAGACCACGAGCGACACCGCGACGAACGCGATGAGCACGTAGGATATCACGTTGATTATGGTGCTGACGGAGCTCATGAGCAGGCCCACGTAGTCGGTGTAGGTGATGACCTTGCCGTCCTCGCCGGAGGCGCGCATGCTCTCGTTGTATTCGTCGATGGCCTTCTTCACGGCGTCCTTCGAAGCGAAGTCGACGGGGTATATCACGACGGCGGCGGGGGAGGCGAGATCGTTCACTCCGAGCTTCTTGAGGTTCCCCTCCCAGGTCGCGCCGCCCGCAAAGCTCATCTGCGGGCCGAAGCGGGCTATTATCTCCTCCTCGCTCATGTTCTCGAGCTGCGGCATTATCGCCGCCCGCTGCTCCTCGGGAAGTGAGCCGATGAAGGCCATGACCTCGTCTATCGTGGGCACGTAGCCGCTCATGTCGAAGGGGTGGCCGGTGAACACGTCGACGGTCGGGTCGGCCTCCTGCGCCTTCACGATATCGCTCCCGTTCACGGCGTTTATCACGTATTCAGTCAGCGCGCCGGTGTAGCACACCGTGCCGGTCAGCGCCGTCGCGGAGGCGTCCTGCTTCGGCCTTACAACGCCGACGACCCTGAGCGGCACGCCCTTTTCATCGAGCAGCGCGTCGACGCCCCTTATCTCCCTCGCGTCGCGCCATATGCCGCCCGCGGGCTCGTAAAGATCCGTCGGCAGCAGCATGACGAGGTCGAGAGCCATGAGCTCCTCATAGGTGAACACGAGCTGCGGATCCTTATCGTAATCGCCGCTCATCACCCGCTCCATGAGCCCGTCGAGCTTCGACTGGTCGCGTATGCCGAGCGTGTACAGCTCGAAATCGCCTATGCGGGAATACTTGTCGACGGCGATGACCACCTCGTCGTACGCCTCGGGCCAGCGCCCCGCGAGCACGTCGTACTGCGAATCCAGCAGCTCGCGGTCGCCTATCATCTCGCCGAAGGTCTCCGCCCCCTGCGAATAGCTCATCATGCCGGAGAAGTTGGAGCCGAACATCCTGTCGTAGACGAGGCCGGGGTTCGCCTGAACCGTGCCGCCGACGGCCCCGCGGTTATAGACGTATATGTCGACGTCGTAAAGGTACTGCGCGCCGTTGGTGCCGTCGAGCAGTGAACTGCCCTCGCCCTCTATGTATTCCTTGAACGCGGCGAGGTCGTTGGTCTGCGTGTTGGCGTTCATGAGCTCCGCGCCCTGCGCGATATGCCCGTTGGAGTAGACCTTGCCCTCCTCGTGCTCCTCCTGCGGCATGTCCTCGCGGCTGCCGCCTGTGAACATAGCGGACATGTCCATCACCCGCTCCTCGATCTTCAGCGGGTAGTTGGAAAGCGTATCCTCCTGCACGCGGTCGATGTAGTTCTGGAAGCCGTCGGAGATGGAGAGTATCAGCGCGATGCCGATGATGCCTATGCTCCCCGCGAAGGCCGTGAGTATCGTGCGCGCCTTCTTGGTCAGGAGGTTGTTGAGACTCAGCGACAGCGCCGTGAGGAAGCTCATCGACACGCGCTTTTTCGGCTCCGCGTCCGCACTCCCCGCGGGGGAGGGGGCGGGCTCCGCGCCCGTGCGCTCGTCGCTCGTCACGAGCCCGTCCAAAAGGCGTATCGTGCGCGTCGCGTATCTGGCGGCGAGCTCCGCGTTGTGCGTGACCATTATCACGAGGCGGTCCCGGGAGACCTCCCGCAGCAGCTCCATTATCTGCACGCTCGTTTCGGAATCGAGTGCGCCGGTGGGCTCGTCGGCGAGTATTATCTCGGGATCGTTGACGAGCGCCCTCGCTATCGCGACCCTCTGCATCTGCCCGCCGGAGAGCTGGTTCGGCTTCTTCCTCAGCTGATCGCCGAGGCCCACCCGCGTCAGCACCTCCTCCGCGCGCCTGCGCCGCTCCGCCTTCGAAACGCCGGAGAGCGTCAGCGCGAGCTCCACGTTCGCCAGCACCGTCTGGTGCGGTATGAGGTTGTAGCTCTGGAATACGAAGCCGACGGAGTGGTTGCGGTAAGCGTCCCAGTCGCGGTCGCGGTATGTGCGGGTCGATTTCCCGTTGATTATGAGGTCGCCCTCGGTGTAGCGGTCGAGGCCGCCTATGATGTTCAAAAGCGTGGTCTTGCCGCAGCCGGACGGGCCGAGCACGGCGGCGAACTCGCTCGAGGCGAACTCCATGTCCACGCCCTTCAGCGCGTGCACGGTCTGATCCTTGGATACGTAATCCTTTTTGATACCTATTAAACGAAGCATCGTGTACTCCCGATATGTCTTGATGCTTTTATGATAATACTTTCCGCCGCCGAATTAAACACCCCCGGGCGATTTTTTACACGGATTTTACCCGCGCCCGCGCGAAAGGAAGGCTTTTCCGGCGAAATATAATAAAAAAACCGCCCTCGAACTGTGGAAATGCGGAGCCCTCTTGTGCTATAATGATATTCGGCAATATCCGCCGCGCCGGCGAAGGCCCGCGGCTTATCACATTTTCGGAGGAACAATTAATGATAAGGAAGCTCATCTGCCTGCTCGCCGCTCTCATGATGGCGCTCACCGCCCTCCCCGCGGGCGTTCCCGCCGCGCAGCAGACGATCAGGCTCACAGATCCCATCCCCTTCGTCGCAAGGGACGCCGTCAGGATGTCCGCGTTCCCGGGCGCCTCCCGTGCGAAGCTTTCCGTTGAAGAGATCGTCTGCGACGGCTCGCTCCTCGACGAGGATTTCGAAAGCAATCTCGACCTCGGCTGGTGGATGGAGAACGCCGACGGCAATACCGACGTCCTCAACGGCTACGATTTCTCCAACTGGCTCTGGACCGAGCCGCAGGACTTCGGCGGGAACGACGCCCACAGCGGCGTGCTCGCAATGGTGTCCTACTCCTGGTACGACGGGGCGACCTTCGTTCAGGACAACTGGCTCGGCACTCCGAGCATCACCATACCCGACGAGGGCTACAAGCTCTGCTACTGGGCAAAGTCCGCCGGCGGCGAAGGCTACCTCGACCATATGCAGGTGCTCGTCGGCGAATACGGCGTCGCCTATGACGAGAAGACCCGCGATCTTACGCAGTTCACCTCCCTCGTCGACCTCTACGAGGTCCCCGCCGAGTATCAGCAGATGATGGTCGATCTTTCCGCCTACGCGGGCAAGACCGTGTCCGTCGCCTTCCGCCACGTCGATACCGACAAGATGTCCGTGGTGCTCGACGACGTGCAGATAGGCCTCGTTTCGGAGCTCGTACCCGAGACCTCCGTCACTTTGAGCGCCTCCGAGCTCGAGCTGCCCCTCACCACGGGCGCCCGCCTCACGGCCGAGGTGCTCCCCGAAAACGCGACCTTCACCGGCGTTGCATGGACCTCAAGCGACCCGTCCGTAGTCGCGGTCAACAATGCGGGCGGCATGATCGGCATGAGCGTCGGCACCGCCACGGTCACCGCCACGACGCACGGCGGCCTCACCGCGAGCTGCACCGTGACAGTCGTCACCGGTCCCAAACGCTATTCCGACGGCCTCAGGGCGTTCGGCCTCTACGATTACGGCTCCAACACCCCCGACGCGTGGTACAGGATGGACCGCTTCGGCGCCGCGTCCAAGCTTCAGGACGACGGTGTGAACGATCTGCTGGTTTCCGAGTATGACTCGGTTTTAGGCAGGGTATTCGGCTTTGTGGGCAGGGATCCCGTGAACGGGGAGTATTCATCGTATGATTATGTCCGCTTCGACCTGGATTCCGATTTCGCAATGATCGTCGTTGAGGAGGGCTTCACCGACGTACCCGTGTTCATGACATACGACTACGAGCACGAGATCATGTATGCCGGCTATTACTACAGGGACGATCTCGGCACGGAACATCTCGACCTCGCGCTGTTTGACTCCTCGACAGGTGAAAAGGGCGAAACGATCTCGGATATCTGCGCCGCGGTCTGCACCGCGGCCGGAGCAGACGGCGAGACCGTCACACTGCAGAACATGCTGCCCCTGCATATGACCTATGCCGGCGGCGGCAGGTTCATCGGCGCGGACGTCAGACATGACGCGCTCATCGCCTATCGCTTCAGGGATGAGGAGGTCTACGCTTCGATAGTCAGCTCGAACATCAGCTCGCAGGTCGGGCCCATAACGACGTTCTATCAAAAGCTCTGGTATAACCCGATGGATGCCATGCTCTATTGGGCCGGCGTGTTCGGGACCGATATGGCGATGGCGGTTACCAGCATCTCCTCCGGAATAACGGTCAGGACGGGGACCGCCGGTGCGGCGAACGCCGCCGAAGGCATGGAGGTCACCGCGCTCTTCCTCCCCTACAGGGTGGCCAAGTTCTATACCGTCACTTTCGTAGACGGGCTGACAGGCGCCGTGCTCTCGCAGCAGATGGTCGGCGCGGGCGAATCCGCCTCCGCTCCCGAGCCCGACGAGCATGAAGGCTATGTGTTCGCCGGATGGGACGTAGATTTTACCGATGTCCAATCCGATCTGACCGTAACCGCCGTGTATGTGCCCGCGCCCCTCATCGGCGACGTCAACTGCGACGGCGCCGTCGGGTTCGACGACGTGACGCTGCTCGCGGCGTACATAGTGCACAGCGCGGAGCTTTCGGAGCAGGGCCTCATAAACGCCGACGTGGATCAAAACGGCGCCGTGAGCTCGCTCGACATATCGTATCTGTACAATTACCTGCTGAACAATCCGCAGGGCGGCGAATGACAGACAAAAACACATACCGCCGGGAAGCCGCTTCCCGGCGGTTTTTGTTTCGGGCGGGGGAGGGGAACGGTATACTTTTTTTCACACATCGCCGCTTTTGTTATTGACAATCAAGCGCTGTGACTTTATACTATAATAGATTGAATAGACGCATGGGGATACTATGCGCCAAAATCTTCAATACTTTTTCAGGAGGTATAAAATGAAGAACACCGTCAGGCGTCTCCTCGCCGCACTGGTAGTCCTTGCAATGGTCCTTTCCGTCAGCGGATCCGTATTCGCTCTGGAATCGAACGGCCAGGCCAACACCGGCGCGCTGGAGGCAAAAACGACCGCGACTTATGACCTCTCCGGCATAAGGAACGGCAACACCTTCAACGTCAGCGAAAACAAAGCCGACGCTGAGATCGCGGCGGATCAGATCGTTCCGATAATGGTCCAGCTTCAGGATGCTCCCGCAATGAAGGTTTACAGCAGCTACAAAGCCGCCGGAAACTATGCCGCATCCCTCCGCGAGAAGCAGGATGCCGCCGTAAAGAGCATCGGCAAGGCTCTTAACGTCGACATCAAAGTTCTCTACAACTACACCCTCCTGTTCAACGGTTTCGCCTTCGAGGGCGAGTACCGCCTCGTTGAGGAACTGAACAGGATGGAAGGCGTCACCGCCTTCGTCGCCGCCGAGTGGGAATCCCCCGATCCCCAGCTCTTCAACAGCGGCGATATGGTCGGCGCGATCGACGCGTGGGATCTTGACTACACCGGCGAAGGCCGCGCCATCGCGATCGTCGATACCGGTATGAAGGTCGATCATCCCGCCTTCGCGAACGCTCCCGAAAACCCCAAGTTCGTCAAGGATGACATCATCGCCGCCATCGCTTCCGGCGAGCTCCAGGGCACGAACATGAACGCCGACAACGTATACTACAGCGCGAAGATCCCCTTCCGCTGGAACTACGTTAAGAACAGCTACAACGTCAACCACACCTCCGTCGGTTCCGATCACGGCACCCACGTCGGCGGTATCGCTGCCGGCAACGGCGGTGAGATCACGGGCGTTGCGAAGGATGCTCAGCTCCTCGCCATGAACGTCTTCAACGACGGCGGCGGCGCGGGCTGGGTCGCTATCCTCGCCGCTCTCGAGGACTGCGTTGTTCTCGGCGTCGATTCCGCGAACCTCTCTCTCGGTTCTCCCTGCGGTTTCACTCATTACTACAGCGCCTCCTATGCGGAGACCTTTGAGAACCTCGTCAATGCGGGCGTCAACCTCTCCATGAGCGCCGGCAACGAGTACTCCACCGCTCTCGGCAACACCTGGGGCGGCGGCGGCTCCAACCTCGGTTATCCGCTCGTCTTCAACCCCGATTACGGCGTAACGGGTTCCCCGTCCACCTGGCCCCGTTCCCTCGGCGTAGCTTCCGTTGACAACTCCAAGGCCATCGCGAACTACATCGAGAACGAAGCCACCGGCAAGTTCGGCTACTCCGAGACCGACTACAACCAGCCCAAGCTCGCTGCGACCTTCGGCGGTCAGACTCTCGATTACGTCTACATTCCCGGCGCAGGTAATCCCGAAGACTTCGAAGGCTACGACGTAGCCGGCAAGGTTGCCCTCATCCAGCGCGGCGACATCTCCTTCTACGTAAAGATCGAGAACGCGCAGGCCCTGGGCGCCATCGCGGTCATCATCTTCAACAACACCTCCGGTATCATCAACATGAACCTGCAGGACGGCAACATCACCGTTCCCGCGGTCTCCATCGCGCTTGATTACGGCTCCACCCTTGCCGAGGCAGGCGAAGGCCAGATCTTCATCAGCGCCGAGCCCGAGCTCATCGACGCTCTCGGCGGCGGTCAGCCCTCCGAGTTCTCCAGCTGGGGCACCACCAGCGATCTCAAGATCAAGCCCGAGATCACCGCTCCCGGCGGCAACATCTACTCCTCCACCGATCCGTCCATCTCCGGCGGCCTGTACGACACCTGGAGCGGTACCTCGATGTCCGCGCCTCATGTCTCCGGCGGTATGGCTATCGTCTCCCAGTACGTAGACGAGATGTTCCCGGATCTCTCCACCGGCGAAAAGCGTGAGATGGTCGACACCATCCTCATGAGCACCGCGAACCCCGTCGTTGACGGCGGCGGCGATCTCGCTGCCGTACGCAAGCAGGGCGCCGGTCTCATGGACCTCGCCGCGGCTGTCACCACCACCTCCTACCTGTCCGTTGAGGGCAACGTACGTCCCAAGCTCGAGCTGGGCGACGATCCCGAAATGACCGGCGTTTACGAGATGACCTTCACCGTTCACAACTTCGGTGAGACCGCTCTCAGCTACGTCATCGAGCCCCATGTGCTCCTCGACGATCTGACCGCAGTCGCTGTCGATCCCGACGGCAATTACGTCATCGCGACCACCCAGAAGAGCTGGGATATCGCTGATTACTGCGATTTCGAAATGCCCGACGCCGTTAACGTAGGCCCGGGCGAGACTGCCGACGTTACCGTGGTCGTCACCCTCACGGATGACATCCTCGAGTACATCGACGCTTACTATCCTCTCGGCTGCTATGTCGAGGGCTTCATCGAGCTTTACGGCCAGGGCGGCATGACGGGCGACGTCGACGGCGACGGCGACATCGACACCGCGGACGCTCTTGCTGTCATGCGTTACGTCATGGGCGTTGGCGAGCTTGAAGACGTGGCTGCTGCCGACGTCAACGGCTCCGGCGACGTCACCATGGCCGACGCGCTGCTCATCCTCCGCTACGCCACCGGCGTTTCCACCGATTTCGAGATCGGCGGCTTCGAGGCCGGTCAGGACCTCAACATCCCGTTCCTTGCCTTCTACGGCGATTGGAACTATGTTCCCATGTTCGACCTCGGCTTCTACTATGACGACTTCAGCTACGGCTCCAACCCCCAGATCAACTTCGTGGGTTCCGCCTACGGCTCCAGCGCTTACGGCCTCGGTATCAACCCCTATGTTGAGACCGAAGATTATTCCTATTATATGGATGATCGTAACGCCGTATCGCCCAACGGCGACGGCTTCCTCGACACCGCGGATCTCTTCCGTCTCGGCCTCATGAGGAACGCCGCAGAAGCCGGCTATCAGCTGATCGACGCCAACGGCAACGTTCTTGCCAACCTCGCTCACGATGAGGACGTCCGCAAGAGCTACTACTCCACCAGCGCTCAGACCTACTCCAACCTCGGCACGGATCTGCCCATGCCCAGGTGGAACGCCGAGCCCTATGGCGGTCAGGATATCGCCATCCGTGCCTATGCTTACCTGTCCAACGACGGCAGCACCACCACGGAGCCCTTCACCGAGGATACCGAGAACTTCTTCAACGAGTGGATCATTCCCATCTACGTTGACGTAGCCGCTCCCACTGCGGAGGTCGTCTCCTTCGAGAACGGCGTCCTCACCCTCAACGTCACCGACGAGCACTATGTAGCTTACGTCGGCGCTTGGGACGCCAACATCGTCAACGGCGAGGTAGTCCTCAATGCGAACTACGACCAGACCGGCCTCTTCGAGGAAGAGCGCGGCGCTGTCTCCGAGGTCGCCCTTGAGAACGTCGTGGCCGGCGCCCTCATCTGCCTCGGCGACTATGCCGGCAATGAGGTTGCTTACACCTTCGACGGCACCAACCTCGTTCCCGCTTCTGACAGCTGGAGCCATGGCGGCGTCAGCGTTCCCGGCACCACCTTCTACGCCTTCGGTAAGAACCTCACCAGCCAGACCTGGGTCAAGTTCAACTCCGATAACCTCGACGCCACTCCCACCTACGGCGGCGGCATCCAGAGCGACGCGGGCGACTACACCTGCGGCACCTTCACCGGCGACACCGTCTACGCTGTCACCAACGGCAAGGAGCTCGTCAAGTACGACGCTTCCGATATTGACGCCTGGACCGGCAAGACCACGATCGGCACGCTCAACGCCAGCTACACCGTGAATGAGATGGCTTACAACAGGGCCAACGGCAAGCTCTACGTCGTCGTCGGCGTCACCGACGTCTACGAGGTCAACGTTCAGACCGCTGCCATGACCCAGATCTGCTCCACCAACTACGGTATCGTAGCTATGGACTTCGACAGGGAAGGCACCTGCTACATCGTCGACGCGTTCGGTTATCTCTGCACCTTCGACATTGCGACCGGTACTCAGACCGCTGAGATCGGCTACTACGGCGTCAACCCCGTCAACACCTCCACCGGCAGCTTCCTCCTCCAGTGCGGCACGCTGCAGGACGGTTACTTCTTCTGGGTAGCCGCCGACGCCGGCATCACCCAGTATTCGCAGATCCACCTGCTGGCCATCAAGGTCAACACCGGCGATTACATGGATCTCGGCGCTGTATGGGGCGGCCTGTACACCCTCTGCCTGTTCGCTTACAAGTATGAGGTACCCCCGCAGTCCGTTGAGGCCACCGACTTCTATGAGAACTTCGAAGGCGACTTCGTCTGGGAGACCATAGACGCGGACGGCGACGGCAACAACTGGGGCACCGATTACTGGGGAGAGGGCCTCTACTACGACGGCTCCAAGGCCGCGGTCAGCTACTCCTGGCTGGATGTAGTCCTCTATCCCGACAACTGGATGGTAAGCCCCGAGTTCACCATCGGTGAGGGCGAGAAGTGGCTCTCCTACTTCGCGGCTTCCGCCAACCAGGGCGCGGGCGCCGATATCGATGAGCATTGGCAGGTCATCGTGATACCCGAGGGCATGGATGTTACCGACGGTATCGTGGTCGAGGAGACCACCATGACCACCGCGATGCTCACCGAGCATCTCGTCGATCTCTCCCAGTTCGCGGGCGAGACCGTACGCATCGCGTTCCGTCACTTCAACTGCTCCGACGAGTATACCCTCATCATCGACGGTATCGCTGTCGGCGACCACAAGTGATAAACAGAAACAAATAAAGGATCGGGTCCCCTCGGGGACCCGATCTTTTTTTATTGTTTTGTTTTTTATTCGCGCTTCTTTTTGAGGTCGTGCTTCTTTTTAATGCTCGCCTCCACGCCGAGCTCGCCCGGCTCGTAATAGACATGTCCCTTCACGGATGGCGGCATGTACTCCTGCTCCACCTCGTGCCCGGGGTAATCGTGCGGGTACTTGTAGCCGACGCCGTGACCGAGCTTTTCCGCGCCGCGGAACGAGGTGTCCCGCAGGTAGATCGGCACCGGCTCGTCGACGGTGTTCTCCGCGTCGGCAAAGGCGCGGTCGACCGCCATAACGACCGAATTGGATTTGGGGCTCTCGCAGACGAATATTATCGCCTGAGTTATCGCAAGGCGCGCCTCGGGCATGCCGATAAGCTCCAGCGCCTGCGCCGCCGCGACCGCCTGCTGCAGCGCGGTGGGATTGGCAAGGCCGACGTCCTCGCTCGAATGGGCGATTATGCGGCGGCAGATGATGCGCGGATCCAGCCCCGCGTATACGAGGCGGGAGAACCACGCGAGCGCCGCGTCGCTGTCACCGCCGCGCAGGGACTTGCAGAACGCCGACAGCATGTCGTAAAGCTGCTGATCGTCGCATTTGGCGACCTTCTTCTGTATGGATTCGGCGGCGATCTCCTTCGTGATGCGGATCACGCCGTCAATGGGCTCCGTCGTGCGGACGGCAAGCTCTATGGCGTTCAGCGCGGTGCGCGCGTCGCCGTTGGCGACCGTAGCGATGTGCGAGAGCGCGTCGTCGTCGATGACCGCGTGATACGCGCCGAGACCGCGTTCCTCGTCGGTCAGGGCGAAGCGCACCTGCTTGATTATGTCCTCGCGGGAGAGGGGGTAGAACTGGAAAAGGCGGCAGCGGGAGACGATAGCGCCGGTCATGCTGACCATCGGGTTCTCCGTAGTGGAGCCGATGAAGCGCACCGTGCCGTTCTCCAGCGCGGGCAGCAGCGCGTCGGACTGCGTTTTCGACCAGCGGTGGCACTCGTCGAGCAGCAGATACGTCGGCCTGCCGTAAAGCTTCAGCGTCCTCTCCGCCTCGTCCAGCACCGAGCGCAGCTCCTTCACGCCCGAGGTGACGGCGTTGAGCTTCACGAACTCGCTGTGGGTGGTGTTCGCGATGATCGCCGCGAGCGTCGTCTTGCCGCAGCCGGGCGGGCCCCAGAATATGCTGGACTGGAGCGTGTCCGTCAGTATCGCGCGGCGCAGCAGCCGGCCCTTGCCCACGATATGCTCCTGCCCCACGAACTCGTCCAGAGTGCGCGGGCGGATACGGTCGGCAAGGGGCGCGCCCTTAATTCTGTTATCGGAAAATAGATCGTCCATCTCGTCCTCGGGTAAAACATAAGGCGGCTGCGAAAAGCTCCGCAGCCGCCCGGAATATCACATTACATCTTCAGCTGATCCGCAAGGCTCGCGTAGATGAGCGGATCGGGCAGGTTCGCGAACATGTCCGCCATGGGCTTGCGCTCGTGGATGGTCTTTACCGCCTCCGCAAACAGAGGAGCGGCGGAGATGACCTTAATCTTGGAGGAGTACTTCGCGATGTCGGGGCAGTCGACGGTGTCGGTGACTATCAGCTGCTCAAGCGGGCTGTCCTCGATCTTGCGGACGGCGGACTCGTTGACTATGGCGTGGGAGAGGAAGGCGTAGACCTTGTTCGCGCCCTTGTCCATGAGGTTGTGCGCGACGTCGGTGATGGTGCCGCCGCTCGTGGTGAAGTCGTCGACAACGAGGCAGGTCTTGCCCTTTACGTCGCCGATGATCTCCATGACCTTCGCCTTCTCGTCGTGGCCGTAGCGGACCTTGTTGCAGATCGCAAGGCCGAGGTTGAGACTGTCGGCAAAGAGGCGGGCGTTCTTTGCAAAGCCGGCGTCGGGGGATACGACGATCGAATCCTCGCCAACGAGGCCGGCCCTCTTCGCGTAGGCGCAGAGCAGCGGGCGCGCGTAGAGGTGATCGACGGGGACTTTGAAGAAGCCCTGTACCTGCGGCGCGTGCAGATCCATGCAGATCACGCGGTCGACGCCCTCGACCTCAAGACAGTCGGCGCAGACGCGGCCCCTGATGGAGACGCGCGGCTCGTCCTTCTTGTCGGCCTTGGCGTAGCCGTAGTAGGGGATTATGGCGGTTATGGAGTTCGCGCTCGACCTGCGGAAGGCGTCGACCCAGAACAGGAGCTCCATGAACTCGTTATTGGGGTCCCTGCCGATCGCCTGGACGATGAAAACGTCCTCGTTTCGGGCGGACTCGTCAAAGCGGACGTAGGTGTTGCCGTCGCCGAAGCGCTTGGAGAAGGACTTGCCCATGGTAAGCCCGAGATAGGAGCACATGCGCTGCGCAAAGGGACGAGAGCTCTCGCCGGCAAATATCCTGATATTACCGTTGTCAGTCATTGCAGTATAACCGTCCTTGTCAAATGATTTCGGGAACGCGGGACGCTTCCTGCGGCCCACATGCCCACCTATATCATTATAACAGGAAAGAGCGGAATGTTCAATTATTATGGCGAATATATAATAGTACGGGACGTATGCTCCCGCCGCCGGCGCGCGGCGGGGGAGGGGCGCCGGAACGGCCCGCGGAGCCGGCTTTACGAAAATAATATATGGGAAAATATATTAAAATCGGGGCATCGATTTTTTAAGAATATACTTGACTTTTAGAAATGCCAAAACTATAATAGCGTATAGTGTCCATAGAATGGTCAAAAATGCGTTTTTATGTACAAAAATCGCCTCAAAAACCGGGTTGCAATCGTTATTTCAGAGGGGATTTTGAGATATAAAACGACTATAAAAACAAGGAGAAAGTCTAATGCCAACCATCAATCAGCTGGTCAGGAAGTCCAGGACCAAGGTCGAGTACAAGTCCAAATCTCCTCTCCTGAAGCAGTGTCCCCAGAGGCGCGGCGTCTGCACGGCTGTCCGTACCACCACGCCCAAGAAGCCGAACTCCGCTCTCCGTAAGATCGCCCGTATTCGTCTTACCGACGGTCTCGAGGGTACGGCTTACATCCCCGGCATCGGTCATAACCTGCAGGAGCACTCCGTTGTTCTTATCAGGGGCGGCCGTGTCAAGGATCTGCCCGGTGTTCGTTATCACATCATTCGCGGCAAGCTCGATACAGCGGGCGTCGCGAAGCGTATGCAGGCCCGTTCCCGTTACGGCGCCAAGCGTCCGAAGAAGTAAGGAGGTCACACAATGCCCAGACGCGGATTTATCCCCAAGAGGGAAGTGCTTGACGATCCTATCTACGGCGGCAAGCTCGTAACCAAGCTCATCAACCAGGTCATGCTCGACGGTAAGCGCGGCGTTGCCCAGCAGGCGACCTACGGCGCCTTCGAGATCATCCGTGAGAAGACCGGCCGCGAGCCCATCGAAGTCTTCACCGAGGCCATGAACAACGTCATGCCCGTTCTCGAAGTCAAGGCTCGCCGAGTCGGCGGCTCCAACTATCAGGTCCCCATCGAGATCCGCCCCGAGCGCCGTCAGACCCTCGGTCTCCGCTGGATCGTGATGTTCGCCCGCAAGAGGAGCGAGCGTACCATGATGGAACGCCTCGCCGGCGAGATCATGGACGCTGCCTCCGAGCAGGGCGGCGCCTTCAAGAAGAAGGAAGACACCCACAAGATGGCAGAGGCCAACAAGGCGTTTGCCCACTACCGCTGGTAAGCCGGAAGGCGCAGCGAACACGATATACCGCGCTTCGGCGCCGTATATACCCAATCTTTGCGGAAAGGAGGATGACTTATGCCAAGGGATACTTCGCTTGATATGACCAGGAACATCGGCATCATGGCCCATATCGACGCAGGCAAGACCACGACCACCGAAAGGATATTGTACTACACGGGCAAGATCCACAAGGTCGGCGAGGTACACGAAGGCGCTGCCGCCATGGACTACATGGAGCAGGAGCGCGAGAGGGGCATAACCATCACCTCCGCCGCTACCACCGCCTATTGGAAGGGCTACCGCATCAACATCATCGACACCCCCGGCCACGTCGACTTCACCGTTGAGGTCGAAAGGTGCCTCAGGGTGCTGGACGGCGCCGTTGCGGTATTCTGCGCCAAGGGCGGAGTCGAGCCCCAGTCGGAGACCGTTTGGAGACAGGCGGAGAAGTACGGCGTTCCCCGTATCGCTTATGTAAATAAGATGGATATCGTCGGAGCCAACTTCTATCACGTTATCGAAATGATGCGCGACAGGCTCCATGCCAACCCCGTCCCCATACAGCTCCCCATCGGAGTCGAAGCCGACTTTCGCGGTATAGTCGATCTTGTCAGCATGACTGCCGAGGTCTACTATGACGCGGACGGCAACGACATCCGTAAGGAGCCCATCCCCGATGATCTCGCGGACGAAGCGGAAGAGTACCGCACCGCGCTCATCGAGGCGGCGGCCGATTTCGACGATGACCTCATGGAGGCGTATCTCTCCGGCGACGATATCCCGGAGGAGCTCCTCAAAAAGGCCATCCGCAGGGGCACCCTGCAAAACCGTGTAGTTCCCGTTTGCTGCGGCACCTCGTACCGCAACAAAGGCGTACAGCCTCTGCTTGACGCGATAACCGATTATCTGCCCTCTCCTTTGGACGTTCCGCCCATTCAGGCTGCGAACAAGGACGGCTCCAAGACCGTGGAGATAAAGGCCGACGATTCCGCGCCCTTCGCGGCGCTCGCGTTCAAGATCGTTACCGACCCCTTCGTAGGCAAGCTGGCGTTCTGCCGCGTCTACTCGGGCACCCTCAAGAGCGGCACAATGGTCATGAACTGTACCAAGGGCAAGCGTGAAAGGGTCACAAAGCTCCTTCTCATGCACGCCGACAGCCGTACCGAGGTGGACGAGGTGCACGCGGGCGATATCGCCGCCTTCGTCATGAAGGACACTGCGACAGGCGACACCCTCGCCGCAGAGAACCGCCAGGTCCATCTTGAGTCCATGGAGTTCCCCGAGCCCGTGATAAGGATCGCGATAGAGCCCAAGACCAAGGCGGGTCAGGAGAAGCTCGTTGCGGCGCTGCAGAAACTCTCCGAGGAGGACCCGACCTTCCGCACCTATACGGACGGGGAGACGGGCCAGATGATAATCTCCGGCATGGGCGAGCTCCATCTTGAGATAATCGTCGACCGCCTCATACGGGAGTTCAAGGTCGAATGCCGCGTCGGTAAGCCGCAGGTCGCCTACCGCGAGACGATCACCAAGACCGTCCGTACGGAAGGCAGATACATCCACCAGCTCGGCGGTCACGGCCAGTACGGCGTCGTTACCGTGGAGTTCGCTCCCGCAAAGCCCGGCGAAGGATATCATTTCTTCAACAAGACCGTCGGCGGCCTCATTCCGAAGGAATACGTCGACGCGGTCGACAAGGGCATAAGGGAGGCCGCGAGGAGCGGCTGGATCGGCGGATATGAGGTCGTCGATTTCACGGCGACTCTCGTGGACGGCAGTACGCATGAGGTCGATTCAAGCGAGTTGGCCTTCAAGATCGCAGGCAGCCTTGCGTTCAGGGAGGCTATAAAGGAAGGCGGCTCCATTCTCTTAGAGCCGTTCATGAAGTGCGAGATCCTGATGCCCGAGGAATACATGGGCGACGTGATGGGCAACATCAACGCCCGCCGCGGTCACATAGAGAACATGGACACCCGCGCGGGGCTGCGCTGTATAGATGCGCTCTGTCCCCTCTCGGAAATGTTCGGATATGCGACGGATCTTCGTTCAAGGACGCAGGGAAGGGGCACCTTCACCATGCAGTTCGACCACTATGAGGAAGTCTCGAAGGCTCTCGCCGATAAGATCCTCGGGATAATCTACTAACGGGTCGTTCGTTGACCACCCCGTAAAAAGGGTTAACAATAACAAAAACAAACACAAAATATTTTAGGAGGAAATCCCCAAATGGCTAAGCAGAAATTCGAAAGAACCAAGCCCCACGTTAACATCGGCACCATCGGTC
>JAFZRT010000037.1 GCA_017619735.1 Clostridia bacterium | reverse complement strand
GATCTTCTGCTCGTCGCCGCCGCAGGCCTCCTCGATCTGAGTGAAGGAAGCGGAGTCGATGTTCAAAGAGATGACGTCGCAGATTATCTCGTTGGAGTAGTGCTTGGTCATGTCGTTGTCGATCTTCCAAGCGGCCTGGGTGAGGACGCCGTGGGGCTCGATAACGCGGTGGGTGCCGTACTTGTTGCCTTTGAGTGCCATAGTTTTATTCCTCCGTGAAAATAGTTTTTGTTATTGATTTTCGATCGTGATTCATGCGCGGGGCTTGAGCGAGAGTATGCGCCTCGCCTCTTCGGGAGAGGCGATATCGCGGCCGAGCTCGCGGGAGAGCCTTACGACCTTTTCGACGAGTTCGCCGTTCGAGGCGGCCTTCACGCCCCTCGAAAGGTAGATGTTGTCCTCAAAGCCGACGCGGACGTTGCCGCCCATGACTATCGCGGGAGCGGCGAGCGTGAACGCAGAGCGGCCTACGCCCGTAGCCGTCCAAGTGGAGCCCGCGGGGATCGCGTTCGCCATCCAGACGAGGTTCTGCACCGTCGCGGGGGTGCAGCCCTTGACTCCCAGAACGAAGTTGAACTGCATGGGATCGCCGGGGACCTCGCCCTTTCTGGCCATGTCGAGGATGGTGTCGATATGGCCCATCTCGAAGCATTCGTACTCGGGCTTTATGCCGTTCTCGATCATGCGCTTTCCGAAGGCGCGCATGGTGGGCATGGTGTTATCGAATATCTCATCGCCGAAATTGCAGGTGCCGCAGTCGAGGGTCGCCATTTCGGGGAAGAGCTCCGTGGGCTGGAGCCTCTCCTCCGGGCTCATGCCGGTAGCGCCGCCCGTGGAGGGGATCATAATGACGTCCGGCAGCTCGCGCCTGATGGCGTCCATTACGACGCGGAAGCGCTCGCGGTCCTGGGTGGGGGTGCCGTCGTCATGGCGGACGTGTACGTGGATGATCGCCGCGCCGGCGTTGTAGGCGGAGCGGGCCTCGTTGACCATCTCCTCCACAGTGTAGGGAACGGCGGGGTTATGGGCCTTCGTGACCTCCGCGCCGCAGATGGCGGCGGTGATTATAAGCTTTTCCATGGCGGCCTCCTTTACAGGTTATCGTAATTGCCGCGCTTCTTGTCCTTCGGCACTACGCATGTGCCGGAGGCGCGGCAGACGACGATGGGCTCTGCCAGAACGTCGCAGGCGGAATCATTGATGTCCGGGCGGGGCATAATGACCTTGCGCGCCTCGAACACCATCTTGCGGGAGGTGTTGCCGATATGGGTGATCTCGCCGTAGGCCTCGATATAGTCGCCGGCGAATACGGGAGCGATGAACTCGACCATATCGTAGGCCTTGAAGAGGCCTTCGTCGCCGTCGAGCTTAATGAGCAGCTCGGTCGCAACGTCGCCGAAGAGGGCAAGCATATGCGCGCCGTCAACGAGGTTCCCGCCGTAATGCGCATCCTGTGCGCTCATGCGGAGACGGATTGTGGATGTGATCTTCTGTTCCATGATATTTCCTCCGTTGAGATTTGATGTTCTTGATAAAAAAAGGCGCTGCTGTAACGGCCCCTGCAGGCCGTCACATAGCGCACCATTGACAAGCAATGACAGTCGCACGGCTCTCGGCCGTACGCCCAGATGCGCCCCGCGGAAAAAGCACACCTTCGGCAGGAGCCCCATTCACACGCCGCACACGGCTCCGCAGCCTTACGCGGCGCGCTACCTGAGATCCCGCGCCTCTACTTTGTTATTATATAATATGTATCGGCGGGTGTCAAGCCGAAAAACGAAACAGAAAAAATCTTTCCGCGGTTTTTTCTCCGCCCCTCCCCCGCTGTTGAAAAATCCGACGGTATCTGATAAAATATGCGCGTAAAGCCGATCCCCGCCGCGCGCGGGGCCGGCCCATTCCGAAAAAAGGAGCGGCCCATTCGGCCAAGCGATATGAAAACCGGAAAAACGAAGGAAAAAAAGGATCTCAGAAAGCTCGGCAAAAAGGCGAAGCAGACCGCCGCCGGCGCCGCGCTCGCCGTTTCGCTGTTCTTCGGCGGGCTGTTCTCCTCCCCCGCCGACGTCGTGAAGCCCGGCTCCGACGTGCCGTCGCAGGGGATCGTGATATCCGCGCAGCTGCCCGACCAGCCCGACCCCGCTGTGCCCGCGCTCGGATCGAGCGACGAGAAGCGCGGCTTCCGCGACAGGGCGCGCGCGTGGATAAAGTCCCTGCCCCTCGCGGTGAGGATACTGTTCGTGCTGCCCTTCTGGGCGGTCGGCTTCGGCATCATCTGGGCGGTCTCCGCGCTGGCGGGGCTCATCAACGTACCGATAATAGGCACGGTCATAAAGATACTTCTTGGCGCGCTCGTAGTGTTCGGCCTCGTGATAGGCGCCGAAAAGCTCCTGTTCCCGAACGTGCCCTTGAAGAAGCTCCTATCGAAGCGCAACGTCACGGCGCTCGGGATCTGCTCCGTCGTGATCGCCTCCGCGGGCGCGCTCGGCGGCCTCTTCTGGCGGGACAAGCCCTATATCACCGCCGCGATAGACGTCGGCGCCGCCGCGCTCTACGCCGTGTTCCTTCTCGTTTTCGTCAGGAAGCCCAAGCCGAAGGAAGCCGTGTGAAGCATGATAAAAGCCGTTCTGGTCGAACGGCTTTTTTCTTTGCTTCGATTCACTTTTCGAGCTTCGCCAGAAGCTTCGGCCCGTGCTCGTTCAGCCATTTCCGGCACTCGCGGTAATCGGGGAACACTCGCAGCACCTCGTCGTAGAAGCGCTTCGAGTGATCCATGCGCTTCCTGTGGCAGAGCTCGTGCACGACCACGCTGTCCAGCACCTCCGGCGGGGCGAGCAGCAGCAGGCAGTTGAAGCTCAGATCCCCCTTCGGCGAGCAGCTACCCCAGCGGGTGCGCTGCTTCCGCACGGAGATCCTGCCGAAGTCGACCCCGATCAGCCGCGCGTAATGCGCCGCCCTCTCCGGGAAGACCTCCTTCCCCCTTTTCACGAGGTCGGCGAGCTCCCCTTCCGTGAGCTTTTCCGCCTCCGCGAGCTCCCTCTCCCGCGCGCGGGCCTTCTCCATCATCCGCTCTATCCGCGCGGAGTTCATTTCGAGGAACGCGTCGATATCGCGCCGGCTCATGAAGAGCGGCGCTCTGACGACGAGCTTCCCGTCCTTCACCTGCGCGGCGACGGTCTTCCTGCGGGATCTTATTAGTTCGTATCGCATGCCTGCCTCGAAAAAAGCCGGGGATCGCTCCCCGGCTGAATCGTCATTCCCCGTCCGTCGGCTCCGGCGTATCGGTCGGCTCCGGCGTGGGCTCGGGCGTCGGCTCCGGAGTCGGGGTCAGCGCGGGGGTAGGCTCCGGCGTATCGGTCGGAGCGGGGGTATCGGTGGGCGCGGGCGCGGTGGGCGTGGGCGTCGCGGGCGCGGGCGTCGTCGGATGCGGCGTGGGCGTCGCGGGCGCGGGCGTGATCGGATGCGGCGTGGAGGTCGGTCCCTGCGTGGGCCCCGGAGTGGGCGTCACGGACGGGCCGCCGGGCAGCTCGCCGTAGTATTCCTCAAGGCAGAGACCGCTGTTCTTCAGATAGGTCGCAAGCTCCACCCCGACGTAGCGGAAATGCCACGGCTCGTACTTGACGCCGGTGATATGCGTCTTGTTCGCCTGATAGCGCATGATGAAGCCGAAACGGTGCGCGTTGTCGCGCAGCCAGCGGCCCTCGGCGGTGAGGCCGAACTCCCAATCGACGTACGGATGGGCGACGCAGGAGATATCGACGGCAAGACTTGCGCCGTGCTCGCTCGCGTTGCCGGGCATCACGCCGACGGGGTTGTTGTACGGATCCTCCCCGTAGTAGGGATCGGTCGCCAGCTTGTTGTTCCACATCTGCCACTGCACCTGCTGGGAGCGGTAGGCGTTGTGGAGACGGTATGTGCCGGTGACGCCCTCCGCATAGGCGGTGAGGAACATGCGCCTCAGCTGGACGCCGACCTCATACTGTATCTTCGTCAGGTCGGATTTGCATACGCAGGCGCTGCCGAGCAGCTGATGCGCGTTGACGAGCCCCTCGGGGACGTACCCGTCCGGCAGACGGTGGCGGAAATTGATGAGCCGCGTCCTCTGCCAGTCGGAGAGGTATCCGCCGGGAGGCGGAGTGAGCGTAGGCGCTGTGGGCCGCGGAGTCGGCGTCGCGGAGGGCCTCTGCGTGGTCCTCGGAGTGGCGGCACCGCCCGGGTCCGTCTGCGAAGGAGCGCCGGTCGGCTCGTCCGTCGGGTCGTCCGTCGCGGCGGGCTCCGTGGGCTCCGCAGTCTCCTCCGCGAGGTCGGAAGCGGCGGGAGTATCCGTCGCGGGGGCGGGCGTCGTCTCCGGCGTGGGATCCGGCGTTTCATCCCCGGGCAGCTCGGTGAACGGCTCCGGCGAGGTATAGGCGAGATACGCGCTCCTGCCCAGATAGCAGGCCGCGTTCGAGAGCGTCAGCGCCGTAAAGATAATGACGAGCAGTACGCTCAATGCCTTTTTCATCCCGTGCATGCTCCGGCTCCTTTCAAGTGTTTCCAACAAAATATTGTATCACCTCCGCCGCCCGATGTCAATAAATCGCGTTTCACGGCATGAAAAAAAGCTCCGTTTTCACGGAGCGGCACGTTTGCTTTTATTCGGGCTCCAAGCCGCAGGCGATGCGGAAGACTTCCTCCGGGCTTTGGGCGAGGCGGTGCGCCCCCGCGCCCTCGAGCTCCTCCCGGGAGCCGTAGCCGTAGAGCACGCCGACGCAGTCCATGCCGTTTGCGGCGGCTCCCTCGACGTCGCCCGCCCTGTCGCCGACCATGAGCGCGCGTTTCGGGTCGGTAATCCCGCAGCTCTCCATCACGTACGCTATGACCTCGTCCTTCCTCTGGCGCGCGCGGCCCGAGGCGGTCTCCATCTCCGCGCCGCCTATGAAGGCGAAATACTTGCCGAGCCCCTCGTGCTCTATCACGGTCTTCGCGAACTCCTCCGGCTTGGCGGTGGCGAGGATCACCCGCTTGCCCGCGGCGTTGAGGCGCCCGAGCATATCCTCCGTGCCGGGGTAGACGGTGTTCTCGTAAAGCCCCTTTTCGCGGTAGTAGACGCGGTATTCGGTGACCGCGCGCCACGCCTCCTCCCTTGAAAAGCCGAAGAACCTTTGGAACGAGTCCATGAGCGGCGGGCCGATGAAGCAGTAAAGCTCCGACCTGTCGGCGACGCTCATACCGAATGCCTTCAGCGCGTACATGACGGCGTTCGTGATGCCCTCGCCGGAATCCACGATGGTCCCGTCGAGGTCGAAAAGTATGTATTCGTAACCCTTTTTATCCATATCTGCCTTTATACGAGCCCCAGAAGCTCCGGTATCATGCCGAAATCCCCGTCGGTGAGCTCCGCGTCGGCGGCAGGGCCGTCGTCCCCGCCGGAGGTCTCCGTCCTTATATAGACCGTGCTCAGCCCCGCGGCCTTCGCCATAGCGATATCCGCGCGCCTGTCGTTGCCGACCATCACGCAGCTTTCGCGGTCGAGGCCGTACTCTTCGATCGCCCGCCCGATCATGAGCGGCGATGGCTTTTTGACGCCCGCGTCTGAGGAGAGCAGTATCCCGTCGAAAGCGCCGTCGATGCCGAGGAACCTGAGCTCCGGCACGGTGAAGCAGGCCTGCGCGTTGCTCAAAAGGAATATCCGCGAGCCGTTCTGCCTGATGAGGCGGAACGTCCGCTCCACCCACGGGTAGAGCCGCAGCTTTTTGAGCGAGGTCATGCGGAAGAACAGCGCGGTCTCGCCTACGAGGCGAGCGTCGGGCTCTACGCCCTTTTCGCGGTAGAGCGCAGCGAACACGTCCCGAAGCTCTATCTCGAATAGCGGATCGGGGCTCTTCTCCTGCGCCGCGCGGCAGAGGCGGTGATAGCTCCCGTTGAGCTCCCGCGGGGTGTAGCGCGCGCCGTGCGCTCCGTAACAGACCGCGGCGAGCCGCCACAGCCTTGCGCCGCTCTCGTCCGTCAGAACGTCCGCGAGCGTGCCGTACAGATCGAATACGTAATCCCTGTATGCTCCCATGCCGCCTCCTTGTGTTTCCGTACCGATTATATCAGACCGCGGCCCCCGTGGCAAGCGCGCCTTGACCTGCCGCGCTGCGGTATGCTATCATGGAAAAAAGGAGGTGACTGCCATGCCCGTAAGAAAGCGCTCCGCCGCATCCCGGCTGCTGACGATCGCCGCGGCGCTC
>JAFZRT010000036.1 GCA_017619735.1 Clostridia bacterium | reverse complement strand
TTCATCACCTCCGACGGCACGCTCTACGTGATGTGCCTGATGCAGGACGGCCTCTATATCACGAAGCCGCATATGCGCATGGAGTACACCTCCCACATCGGCAAATGATATCGGCGGGAATATCACGGATCGATAAAAAAAAGGAACCTTTTCCCTCTCTCATGCGTTATATAGATGAAAGCAATTGAGTGTTAATTCAAAAATAGGAGGACTTCATGAAACGCATCATCTCATTCGCGCTGATCTTCATAATGGCGCTGTCCCTTGCGGCGTGCAGGCAGCCGAAGGAAGCTTCTGTCGATCCCACCGACGCGCCCAAGCCCACGGAGACCGTGACACAGCCGACGGAGGAGCCGACGCCCGCCCCCACCGAGGCGCCGACGCCGGAGCCCACCGAAGCGCCTCTCCCCGACGATCCCGACGCGATAGGCGACTGCTTTAAGGACGCGGAGATCATACTTCGCATACCGTATGGCGACGGCGAAAAAGGCGCGGGCCTGGAAGGCCCGGACTCGTTCGGAAGGGATTGGTACAACGGTCCCGAATCGTTCGCCGTTGAGGATGGGACTGTCTATATCCTCGATACCGCCAAATGCCGCGTGATCGTCTGGGACGGCGAAGGGTTCAGCTACATCCCGTTCTCCGACGCGCCCGACTGCGGTCACTGCTCCGAGATGGCCGTTGCGGACGATAAGATCTATATCGGCAATACGGAGGAAGAGGAATCGATCATCACCGTTTACGACATGACGGGAAACAAGCTCGGGAATATCCCCATGCCCGAAGACGCAGCGGAGAGCGGGCTGAATGAGCTCTTCAATGCCGACGGACGTATCTTTATGAGCAGCAACGATCTCGTATTCTATGAGCTTGTGGACGGCGAGTTTGTCAGGGCGTATGAGATCGACGTCGACCACGCGGGAGAAGGTCGGTACTCGGTCGTGTACGGGGATCTGGAGCTCGTGATCGAGAGCGGCAGCAACACCATGATCGGGGTGCGAAGGATCATCGGCGACCGTGTGTACTGCAAGGTCTTTGAGTTCGATCCGGCAAGCACGGCGATACAGACAGAGACGAGCTACCGCGTTTACGGCGCCGACGGAGATCTTATCGGTATGACCGTCGTCGACCGTGACAGCGTGTTCGCCCTGCCCGGCTCGGAGATGTTCATCACCTCCGACGGCACGCTCTACGTGATGTGCCTGATGCAGGACGGCGTATACATCACCCGCCCGAACCTGCGTTTGGAGTACACCTCCCACCTCGGCAAATAGCATTTTCGAACGATCGGCAAAACGGGAATAAGAAAACATGGCTTCGGACAAACGCCCCGAAGCCATGCTTTTTGTTTATGAAGTCAGTTCGCGCCGACGGAGATCTTTATATCGCCGGTGTCGGAGATGATCCTGCATTTGCCGCCCGAGGTCGTCTCGGGAACGTCTATGCGGCCGGTGTCGCTCTTTACGATGAACACCTTGTCCGTGCGCAGGCTGCCGGTCACGTCGCCGGTGTCGGTGGTGATATCGAGCTCCGCGCCGTCGCAGTTGACGAATTTGACGTCGCCGGTGCTGCGCTCTATTATGACGCCTCCCGAGCAGATCACGTTCTCAAGCGTAAGGTCGCCGGTGCTGCCCTCGGAGCAGAAGCTCGCGCAGGTCACGCCCGTAAGAGTCGTTTTGCCCGTGGTCACGGCGACTCCGAGGCTGCCCGCGCACTCGACGGAGGCGAGCCGCACCCTGCCCGTGGAGACCGCGATATCGATCGAGCCGGCGGAGATACCCTCACAGGCGACGCAGCCGGTATCGGTATTCACGCGGAGCGCGCCAGAGACCCGGGACGCGATATCGACGTCGCCCGTATCGGTACGGACGTCGACTCCCGCGAAGGCGAAGGCCTCCGGCAGGGTTACGCTGCCCGTATCGGCGGAGACGGTCAGCGCGCCGTATTCCGTCTTCGGCAGGTACACGGTGATGCGGGGGGATCCGAAGGACAAAAACGATATGTTCTCATACCATTTCCCTTCCTTCACCGCCTTTATCTCAAGCGCGTCCCCCGATACGGCGGCGGAGACCGCAGACCTTTCGTCCCTGTAAAACTCCACCCGGCATTTCCCGTCCCCGGAGGGCGCGAACGAGATCCTTTCGATGGAGGCGGTTATGGCGATATCGGAGAAATCCTCCGCGATATCGACCGTTTCGGTAACGAACTTCGCGCTGCCGAACGCATTTATATCCCCGTGAGCGCATGCGAGCGCCGCGCCTATCACGGCCAAGCCCAGTACGGTCAGAACTGCCGCAGCGGCGATCCATCCCTTACTCTTCATAATTGTTCTCCTTTCCCACAAAAAGCGATTTGATCCAAAGCGCGATCTTCCCGGTCAGCCGGACGACGCCCCTTGAGGCGGCCGCGCAGCCGAAGAACAGGAATATCGAGAGCCCCGCGAGCAGCAGCCCCGCGCCCATCAGCGCAAGGCCCTGAAGCGTTTGACCGCGGAAGAGCTGCACGACGCCCGCCGCGGCGGCCGCAGCCGCCGATACGGCGAACGACAGGAATATCGCCCAGAGCGATATGAGCAGCGCCCACAGCACGATGTAGAGCGAGAGCAGTACGGCGAAGGCCGCTGCCGCAAGCGGGAGCCACACGGGCGAGCCCAGTATTATCAGCGCGGTCTGCCAGCCCTTCAGGCCGCGGCGGCGCTTCACCCTTTCCCTGACGAGCTTCTTCAGGGGGGTCTGCGCGACCGTCTGCGTCACGATCTCGCCGATCGGGCCGAGCGCCTCGACGGCCTCCGCCTCGGTCAGCCCCTCCTCGACGCCGTCGTCGATAAGCTCGCCGTAAAAGCCCAGACGCTCCGAAACGTCGTCCTTCGGCAGCCCTGCAAGGCCCTTTTCGAGAGCCGAAAGAAACTCCTGTTTATTCATTCCGATACTCCTCCCTGGTAACGAATCTATAGATATCCGTTATCTCCTTCCAATCCCGCTTGAAGTCCTCTATGCGCTCGCGTCCGGAATCGGTTATTCGGTAATACTTCCTCAGTCTGCCGTCGTGCTCCGCGCTGCGCACGGTCAGCATATCCGCCGCTTCGAGCCTTTTCAGTATGGTGTAAAGGGTCGATTCGGAAAGAACGATGTAGGGCTTAACGTCCTTTATGATCTTGTAGCCGTATGAGTCCTCGTTCTTTATGGCCGCCAGCACGCACACGTCGAGCAGTCCGCGTTTAAGCTGAATATCCATAGCATACCTCCTTTCTTGATATACATCATAACGCGAAGTATATCGCGTGTCAAGGTATCCGCCAAAATATATTTTCAATAAAAAAGACGCCCGTCGGGACGTCTGCAGGGGCTCCGTATGTCCCCGTCGGGGGGAGGATACGGGCCTGTATTTCATATGATGGAAAAGGTCACTTGCCGGAGAGCCGGCCTATCGCTTCCTTTATGGCGGTCACGACCTTGGGCTGCGCGGGCTTATTGATGCGGTAACGCATGTACTCCTCGCCGCCGAGGGTCTTCCAGATCATGCTGCCGCCGTCGAGCAGTATGTACCCTCGCTTGGAGCCATCCTTCGGTATTGAAACCGAGCCGGGGTTGCAGTAGGTGAAGCCCTCGCGCTCCTCGCAGGCGGGGACGTGCGTATGCCCGCAGAGGAGTATCGCGCCCTCGCACATGGGCGGGGGGAGCTCCGGCCCGTGGATATGGCCGTGGGTCGCGAATATCATGCGCTCGCCGCTGAGGATGAGGGCGTAATCCGCCATTATCGGGAAATCGAGCACGGTCTGATCGATCTCCGCGTCGCAGTTGCCGCGCACGGCGCATATGCTGCCCGCCATGTCGTTCAGCATGCGGGCGGCCGCCTTCGGATCGTAGCCCTCCGGCAGATCGTTGCGCGGGCCGTGGTAGAGTATGTCGCCCAGAAGGAGGAGCCGATCCGCCTCCTCCGTGACAAAGGCCTCGATAAGCTCCGCGCAGTACTTCGCCGAGCCGTGGATATCCGACGCTATCATGAGTTTCATGGAGTCAGGCCCCTCCGTTTTTTCTTTATGATACCACATATCCCGCGCGGAGTAAACGAGCGGCGGGAACATATATTTCTCCCTGCGCCGTCCGCGGGTATTGACAACGGCGCGGCGCGGGAATAAAATGTTAATCGCTTAATTATCAGCCGCTTAACGAAAAGCGGAAGGAAGGAGGAGCGGGATGAAAAAGAACTGCCGCATTGGCGCGCGGCTGCACAGGATAGACCTGCTCATGAGGTATCATCTGCGCTCGCGGGACAGGGACATGATACCCCCCGCCCAGATGAGGATGCTGGAATACGTGACGAACAACGACGGCTGCACGCAGGCGGAGCTTGCAGAGAGCATGCAGGTAACGCCTGCCTCCGTCGCGCAGAGCCTGAAGCGCATGGAGAACGCGGGCTTTATCGACCGCGCCGCGCGGGAGGGGGACATGAGGGCGAACAGCCTTCACATAACGAAGCTCGGGCTCGAGGCCGCGGCGAACTGCCGCCGCGTTTTCGACGGGCTGGAGGAATGCATGTTCGCGGGGTTCACCGACGGGGAGAAGGAGACGACCAACG
This sequence comes from Clostridia bacterium, assembly GCA_017619735.1. Lineage (GTDB taxonomy): Bacteria > Bacillota > Clostridia > Christensenellales > CAG-138 > UBA3857. The sequence goes on along the minus strand of JAFZRT010000036.1, from coordinate 10,469 downwards.
CCCTCCTCGACCGGCTGATATCCAATCTCGAATCCGCCGACACCGGCGAAATGAACAATATGGAGCTGTCGGAGCTGCTCAGCGGCCGCGGCCCGGAAAGGAGCAGATGATGCTCAAAAAACTGCTTCCCGCCGTCCGCGGCTACGAAAAGCAGACGGTAGGCGCGTCGCTCATGATAATCATAGAGGGCGTGCTGGAGATACTGATACCCTACCTCATGACGAAGCTCATAAGGGAGGGCATCGAGGTCGCCGATCCGCGCCTCGGCGTGATACTGACCTACGGCGGGCTCATGATACTCATGGCGATATTCGCTCTGCTCGCGGGCGCGCTGTGCGCAAGGCTCGCCGCGGTCGCCGGCACGGGCTTCGCCGCCAACCTCAGGAACATGCTCTTCCGCAAGGTGCAGGATTTCTCGTTCGCGAATGTCGACAAGTTCTCGAGCGCGAGCATCGTGACGAGGCTCACCACCGACGTCACCAACATACAGAACCTGTTCACCATACTGATAAGGATGACGGTCAGGAACTTTATCATCATGATCACCGCATTCTGCTTCGCGATAGCTGTCAACGCGCGGCTCTCGATCGTGTTCGCGGTGGCGATACCGCTGCTCGCGGGGATAATGCTCTTCATAATGATAAAGGCGCATCCCTATTTCGAAAAGATGCTGACGAAGCTCGACCTCATGAACGCGAGGGTGCAGGAGAACCTCATCGCCATACGCGTTGTCAAGGCGTTCGTAAAGGGCGAGGACGAGAAGGTGACCTTCGATGATTCCGCGGTCGCGCTCCGCAAGGCGCAGATGGCGGCGGAAAAGATAGTCATCTGGAACAACCCGCTCTCGCAGCTCATATTCTACGGCGCGATAATCGCCGTCTGCTTCTTCGGCGGCCGGCTAATAGTCGGCGGCGGTATGGGCGTGGGCGACCTCACGGGGTTCCTCGCCTACATCGGCCAGATACTGTCGAGCGTCATGATGCTGTCGATGGTGTTCGTCAGCTTCATTATCACCCGCGCCTCGCAGAAGCGCATAGTCGAGATACTCGACGAGCAGATCGACATCAGCGACGACGGCGCGGACGAGGGACTCGAGGTCACGGACGGCAGCGTCGAGTTCAGGGACGTGGATTTCTCCTACAGCAAGAACCCCGACAACCTCACGCTGGAAAACGTCAGCTTCTCCGTGAAGGCGGGGGAGACGATAGGCGTCATCGGCGGCACGGGCTCGGCGAAGACCACGCTCGTGCAGCTCATACCCCGGCTTTACGAGGTGCTCGACGGGCAGGTGCTCGTCGGCGGGCACGACGTGCGGGAATACAAGCTGCACTCGCTGCGCGACAAGGTCGCGATGGTGCTGCAGACCAATCTGCTGTTCTCCGGCACGATAGAGGACAATCTGAGGTGGGGCAATGAGGACGCGACGGAGGAGGAGATGATCGCCGCCTGCCGCGCGGCCTGCGCGCACGACTTCATAATGAGCTTCCCCGACGGGTACAAGACCGACCTGGGCCAGGGCGGCGTGAACGTATCGGGCGGGCAGAAGCAGCGCCTCTGCATCGCGAGGGCGCTCCTTAAAGATCCCAAGGTCGTCATACTCGACGACTCGACCTCCGCCTGCGACACGGCGACCGACGCGGCGATAAGGAAGGCGCTCCGCACCCAGCTGAAGGGCACGACCACATTCATTATCGCGCAGCGCATCGCGTCCGTAATGGACGCCGACCGCGTAATGGTGATGGACGACGGCAAACTCGCGGCGTTCGACACGCCCGCGCGCCTCATGGAGACCAACGAGATCTACAGAGAGGTCTACAATTCCCAGATGAAGGGAGGTGACGAGGTATGAGCGGCGCACCCAAAGCATCCGAAAGGGAGACCCGCGGGCCCGGTCCCAACAACAGGAACAAATTCGCCAAGCCCAAGAACACGAAGGGCACGTTCCTGCGGCTCATAAAATACTTCAAGCCGTACGCGCTGATACTCGTGCTCGTCACCGTCTGCATAGTGATAGCCGCGGAGGCCAACGTTTTCGGCACGGCGCAGCTGAAGCCCCTCGTCGACGACCATATAAGGCCCATGCTCGAAAACGGCGCGACGCCGGAGCGCTGGGCGGCGTTCGGCAGGCACATACTCCGCATGGCGATAGTGTACCTTATCGGCGTGGTGTGCGTGTTCCTCAACGCGCGCCTCATGCTCCGGGTATCCACGGGAATACTGCTCGACATCCGCAGGGAGATGTTCGGCAGGATGCAGAAGCTGCCCATCAGCTATTTCGACTCGCGCACCCACGGCGAGATAATGAGCCGTTATACCAACGACACCGACGCCATGCGCGAGATGCTGAGCCAGAGCATACCGAACCTCATCGACAGTCTCCTTAGGGTGACCAGCGTGTTCGTCATGATGGTCGTGCTCAGCCCCGCGCTCACGGTCGTGACCGTGGTGATGCTCGTGCTCATGATACTTGTCGTGAAGGGCCTCGCCAAGAAGAGCAGCGCGTACTACAAAAAGCGTCAGGCGGCGCTGGGCGCCGCAAACGGCTATATCGAGGAGATGGCCGAGGGCCAGAAGGTCGTGAAGGTCTTCTGCCGAGAGGAGAGGATCAACGGCAATTTCGCCGCGCTCAACGACGATCTGCGCCGGGCCGAGGCGGGAGCCAACACCTGGGCGAGTATTCTCATGCCCATCATGGGCAACCTGAGCTACATCCAGTACGCGATAACCGCGCTGCTGGGCACGCTCATGGTCGTCGCGTGGCAGTCGGGCAATTATCCCGCGGTGATCACGCTCTCCGTGGGCAGTCTCGTGACGTTCCTCCAGTACACGAGGAACTTCTCCAGGCCGATAACCATGATGAGCCAGCAGTTCAACTCCATACTCTCCGCGCTTGCCGGCGCCGAGAGGATATTCGCCCTCATCGACGAAGCTCCGGAGACCGACGAGGGCGAGATACGCCTCGTCGACGCGAAGTACGACGAGAACGGCGAGCTTATCGAGGCGGGCGAGCGCACCGACATATGGGGCTGGAAGACCCCCGACGGCAGACTCACGCGGGTCAGGGGAGACGTCCGGTTCCACGACGTAACGTTCAGCTACGACGGCAAAAAGGTCGTGCTCGACGATATCAGTCTCTACGCGAAGCCCGGTCAGAAGATCGCGTTCGTCGGCTCGACCGGCGCGGGCAAGACGACGATAACGAACCTCATCAACCGCTTCTACGACGTGCAGAAGGGCTATATCACCTACGACGGCTTCAACATACGGGACATCGCCAAGGACGACCTGAGACGAAGTCTCGCGATGGTGCTGCAGGATACGCACCTCTTTACCGGGACCGTAATGGAGAACATCAGATACGGCAAGAAGGACGCGACGGACGAGGAGGTCGTAAGGGCCGCAAAGCTCGCCAACGCGCACTCGTTCATAATGCATCTGCCGCAGCGCTACGACACCATGATAGTCGACGACGGCGAGAACCTTTCCCAGGGCCAGCGGCAGCTGATAGCAATAGCCAGGGCCGCGGTCGCCGATCCGCCCGTGCTGATACTCGACGAGGCGACGAGCTCCATCGATACCAGGACGGAGGCGCTGATCGAGAAGGGCATGGATGAGCTCATGCAGGGCAGGACGGTGTTCGTCATCGCGCACAGACTGTCGACCGTACGCAACTCCAACGCGATCATGGTGCTGGAGCACGGCCGGATAATCGAGCGCGGCGACCACCGCGAGCTCCTCGCCCTCAAGGGGCAGTATTACCGCCTCTATACCGGAGCGTTCGAGCTGAGCTGATAAAACCCGGGCGCCCGCGGAAAGACCGCGGGCGCTCCTTTCTTTTTCCGCGTGCCGTAAAAAAATGGAAAAACGCCGCGCTCCGCCTTGAAATCGGGAGTTAACGGTGTTATAATATATTTGTGAAACGGCTCTCGGGCGGAGGGGGAGGCCCCTCCCCGCGCGAAATCATCAAGCCATATCAGGGAGGAAAAAATGGGAAAAACATACGCTTATAACTCGATCATCATCGGCTTCCTCGTGGGCCTTCTGGTCTGGGCCAAATCGCAGAAGATCGCTCTCGGCATCATCGTGTTCATCGCGGTCTCCGTAGTCGGCTTCATAATAATCCGCTTCCTTGAGAAGGCCTTGAGCAAGGGCGTTAACGCCGCCGCCGACGCCGCCTCCAAGGCGTACGAGAACCACAGGCAGAAGAAGAACGGAGAGGAAAAATGAAAAAACGCATACTCGGGGCGGCATGCCTCGTAATGGCCGCGCTGATCGTGTGCTCCCTCGCCGCGTGCTCCGGTAAGCTGAACGGCACGTACAGATCGTCCGGCCTCGTTCCGCAGACTTTCACGTTCAGCGGCGACAAGGTCACCATGTCCGCGTTCGGCATCAATGCGAGCGGCACCTACAGGATACAGGGCGACAGGATCTACATCACCTACACGCTCTTCGGGCAGGAATACACATGGGATCAGCCCTTCGCAAGATCCGGCAAGACGATATTCATCGGCGGCACCCCGTTCGAGAAGCAGTAAGGAGCGACCATGTTCAGCAGTTTATTTTCAGCAGTTCTCCTTCGCGCCGGCAATCCCGCCGTCACCGCGATACTCATAATCGCCTCCGTGGGCGTGCTTGGGGCGATGTTCTATTTCGGCATCAGGAACCGCAATAAGCTCATCGACGAGGGCAAGATCATATTGAGGAAGTCCGACTTCATGCGCTCGGCCGAGATATTCACCCTCTCGGCGCCCGATCCCGCCGCTGTGACGGCCGCGGTGAAGGCCTTCGATTACAACGACATGCGCGCGGGCATGAAGGGCAGCACCGAAAAGCAGCAGTACGTCTTCACCGGGAACGGCTGGGGCGCGCAGCTCTTCCGGCAGAGCGAGGGCGAGAAGGCCGTATACAGGTTCGAGTTCACCAACTGGAAGTCGAGCGACGGCATCGCGCAGGACGATACCAATATGAACAAGCTCATGACCGCCGTGGAAAAGATGTTCCTGAGCTTCGATCCCGAAACGCAGGTCACGACCGTGCCCCTGGAGCTCAAGACCAAGCATCATCTGCTGTGAGGGAGGTGCAAGCATGCTGCCGCCAATACTTCTCAAGATGTCGAGCGGAGCGATATTCGCGGTGTTCGCCGCGATAATCGTCGCCGTCATGCTGATAACCGGCTTCATTGGCAATAAGGTCGTCGACAAGACCTCCGACGCCTTCAGCCGCAGGTCCGCACGCGCCAAAAAAGCGGAGCAGCCCGCCAAGACGGAGAACCTTGCCGATCGGTACAAAAAGCAGTGAAGTAAAAAAGTGAAAACCCGACCCGCCGGCACGATCGTACAGTATGAGTTCTTCTCCGCCGAGTGGGATGATGAAAGCATCATGCTCGGCGCGATCGGCCGCTGAACATCATAACAGCAGGACCCGCCCCGGCGCAAACGCGCCGGGGCTTTTTCGGCCTTCGGCGGATATGCCCCCTCGCGGGAATAACAAAATATATAAATATATTAGCACTCAACGCTTGACAGTGCTAACAACAGTGCTATAATATAGTCAAACAGAGGAACCCAAGACGAGAGGCAAGGCCCGCAAGCGGACCGAGCCCGACGAATGATCTTCCGTCCCGATGCAAATAATAAAGGTATCGTGTAAAGGAGGAATTGTTATGTTTTACCCCACGATCTTCAACGACAGCATTTTTGACGACCTCATGGATATCGCGCTCCCCGCTGTGCGCGGCATGAACGAAGTTGACAAAAAGCTCTACGGCAAGCACGCCGCCCACGTTATGAGGACGGACGTCCGCGAGCACGACGACCGCTTCGAGGTCGATATCGATCTGCCCGGCTTCAAGAAGGAGGAGATCTCCCTTGAGCTGGAGAACGGCAATCTGACCGTCACCGCCGCAAAGGGCGTAGACAAGGATACCGAGGACAAGAACGGCAAACTCATCCGCTGCGAGAGGTATTCCGGCACCATGCAGAGGAGCTTCTACGTAGGCAAGAACCTGACCGAGGACGAGATAAAGGCCCGCTTCGAGGACGGCGTTCTGAAGCTCTCCATCCCCAAGAAGGAGGAGAAGAAGCTGCCCGAGAGGAAGACGATCATGATCGAGGGCTGATAAAAGGCACGAAAAAAGCCGCAGGCCAACGCCTGCGGCTTTTTGCTTTTCGTTATTATTTGAAATACAGACTTGCCGCCTCGTAGAACTCCTTGTCGACCTCCTTGCGGATGTTGACGGCCTTGTCGAGATCCGCGGCGACGATCTGGTTGCCGGCCATGCCGACCATGTTGCCGTAGTTGCTCTCGACGACGAGCTCGCCGGCCTTTATGCCGAGGCGCGTACCGAGCACGCGGTCAAAGGCGCAGGGCGCGCCGCCGCGCTGGACGTGGCCCAGAACGACGGGACGGCACTCGAAATACTGCGCGTCCTGACCGAGCAGGGGATCGTTCTTCATGGCGTTCTCGATCATGTCGGAGAGATGCTTCGCCAGGTTCTTCTGGATGAGGAGCTTGTTGCCGAAGGCGTCGGTGCCGACGTCGATCTCCTCGCCGTCCTTCAATTCAAAGCCCTCCGCCACAACGATAATGGTGTAGTGGTCGCCTCTCAGATACCTGCGGCGGACGAGGGATACTATCTCGTCGAAGGTCTTGGGGAACTCGGGGATGAGCACGAGATGCGCGTTCGCGGCGAGGCCCGCCTGAAGCGCGATCCAGCCGGTGTGGCGGCCCATGCACTCGACGACTATGCAGCGGGAATGCGCCTTCGCGGTGGTCTGCAGGCGGTCGATGGCCTCCATCGCGATATTCGAAGCCGTTTCGAAGCCGAACGTGTAGTCCGTGCAGGAAAGGTCGTTGTCGATGGTCTTGGGAACGCCGATGACGTTGATGCCGCGCTTGCGGAGCTCGTTCGCGACGCCGAGGGTATCGTCGCCGCCGATGGCTACCACGCCCTCAAGGTCGAGCGCGCGCAGCACTTCGATGATGGTCTCGGGGCCCTTGGGGTCCTTCATTACGTTCGTGCGGGAGCTGCCGATGATGGTGCCTCCCTGGGTCTGGATGCCCTCCACCTCGGAAAGGGTCAGCCAGTGGCCCTGCGCGAGCATGGCGCCGCGCCAGCCGTTATGGAAGCCGAAGACCTCCATGCCGGCCTCTGCACATTTTTCCACAACGCCCCTGATAACGGCGTTGAGACCGGGGCAGTCGCCGCCGCCGGTCAGAATACCTATCTTCCTCATAGGATCCGTCTCCTCTGCGATTTGTTGTTTCTTTTTGGTCTTTTTCTTCATATCACTATCGCGGCCTGCGGCCGCGGAGCTTTGTTCAGCTTGCGGGATTATAATACAGAACGGCCGAAAAATCAAGAGTTTTTTCACAAAAAGGCCGATCATGAGGCGCGCGGACGGCGCCTAACGGCCGATTTTGCCATATTTTGTAAGCAATTTCAAGGGAAAACGGCGTTGCTTTCGGTCGATACTTGTGTTAATATGGTAACATGGTACATATACCGTGGGGGAATAACTCGAAAGGATAAACACGCATGAGAAGGAAAACGGCGTTGATACTTGCCGCGCTGATGCTCGTTTCGGCCTTGTTCGCTCTGCCCGCAGCGGCGGAGGAAAAGGCGGGGAAGGGAGCGCTTTTCCCGTTCGCGGGGGAGGGGAGCGAGGGATCGCCCTACCTCATTTCGAGCGGGGAGGAGCTTTACGAGCTCGCCTCCATGGTCAACTCCGGCGCGGATACACGGGGAGTGTTCTTCGCGCTGGACTGCGATATCTCCCTTTCGGGCCTCGACTGGAAGCCCATAGGCACGGCCGAAAGCCCCTTCCTCGGCAGCTTTGACGGCCGCGGCCGCTGCGTGACGGGCCTCAGGGCGGACGTTTCCCACGACTACGCGGGGCTCTTCGGACTGAGCTTCGGCGCGATAGAGCGCATAGTGCTGAGCGGCGCATACGTCCGCGGCGGCAGCCATACGGGCGGCATAGTCGGCTGCGGCTCGGCGGAGGGCTGCGTGAGCCATGCCGAGGTCTGCGGCACGGCGCACGTCGGCGGCGTCGCGGGGAGCGGCACCGTGTTCTCCTGCGAAAGCAGCGGCAGGGTCGAAGGCGGCTTCGAGGTCGGCGGCGTCATCGGCACGGGCGACGCGTATTCGTCGCGCGGCACGGCGGCGGTCTCGGGCGTGACCCGCGCCGGCTCCGTCTCGGGCGTCGGCGTCTGCCGCGACTGCTGGGCGGGCGGCACCGTTTCGGAAAAGGCCCCCGCGGGGGAGAGGGCGACCAAGCACAGCGTCGCCAAGTTCATAAGGTTCGCGCTGTCGCATATCGATCCCGCGTCCATCCCCACCAACGCAAACCTCTTCGTCGCGGCGGCGAACTGCGGCACCTCGCCCTGGGAATACCTCTACGGCAGCGTCAGGGCGGTCACGAGCAATACCACGCTCAACACATTCTACAACAACAACTATACGAAATACATGCTGCGCCCCCAGTACGACGAGATTACCGCCGACTGGAGCCGTTCCACATACGCCACCGACTGTCAGGGCATGCTCGACGCGTGGATGACGTATGAGGAGGGCGTCACCACCGACATCAACGTTCAGATGAACTACACCAACTGGTGCACGAACAAGGGCGAGATCTCCGCCATCGACCGCGCGTGGGTCGTCGGCGAGGCGGTGTTCGTCTGGTCGGAGCGCCTCGGCAAGATGGGCCACATCGGCTGGGTATGCGGCTTCGACGAGGACGGCGAGCCCCTCATAGTCGAGGCGAGGGGCGTCTCCTACGGCGTGGTCGTCACGCGCCTTAAGGACAGGGCGTGGACGCACAGGGGCCTAATGACGGTCCAGTTCAATTACGACGCGTCCATGAAGCAGGCGGGGTCGGCGTTCATACCGGAGCCCGATATCGAGCCGGCCGAATTCGATCCCGAAGTTCCCGCGCCCAGGGCGGTGTGGGACGGCAGCATCGCGTCCTCCTACGCGGGGGGCAGCGGCACGCAGGACGATCCGTACCTCATCTCGACCCCCGCGCAGCTCGCGTATCTCTCCTATAAGGTGCAGAACGGCACGACCTACAGCGGCAAATACTTCGCGCTGACGGCCGACATATGGCTCAACAGCACCGACGGATGGACGAGCTGGGATTATTTCAACCAGCCCGCCAACGAGTGGACGCCCATCGGCTGCTACACCACCAACAGCGACAAGCATATCTTCAGCGGCAGCTTCGACGGCCGCAGCCACACGGTCTACGGCGTGTTCTTCTCCCACAACCGCAAGAGCTTCTTCGGGCTCTTCGGCTACGTCGGGAACAACCCCTCGGGCGTTATTAAGGACCTCACGGTTTCCAAGTGCTTCATGGAGGCCGTTGACAACGTCGGCGGCATAGTCGGATACCTCGAAAACTACGGCGGAGTGCAGAACTGCGTTAACGGCGGCAAGGTGCGCGCCTCGCTTTGGGCGGGCGGCATAGTCGGCTACATCACGAACTCCTCCGGCACGACCGAGATAAAATACTGCTCCAACCTTACCTCCGTGCGCGGCTCGTCCGACGTCGGCGGCATAGTCGGCTGGGCGCACGACAATACGAAGATCTACGGCTGCACCAACGCGGCGAGCTTCGTAAAGAGCTATGAGCGCACGGGCGGCGTCGTCGGCACGGCCTGCGCCGGCACGGTGATAGAGAACTGCCGCAACAACGGCGAACTGCGCGGCGCGCGGATAATCGGCGGCGTCGCCGGCTGCATGAGCGCGTCGACGCTCAAGAAATGCTACAGCGGACACGATATCTCCACCGGCTTCATCACGGGCGGCGTCGTCGGCATGGCCGACAGCTCGACCGTTTCCGACGCGTTCAGCACGGGCGATATAACCTGCGTCGAGAAGGCGGGCGGCGTTGCCGCGGTCGCCTCCGGCACGACGGTCATAAGCCGCTGCTACAGCGTCGGCACGATCACCGCAAGGCGCGTGAGGGGCGGCGTGCTCGGCTCCAAGCAGGGCAGCGCCTCGCTCTCGAACACGTACTGTCCCACCGGCTGCTGCGCAGGCGGGAACAGCTACGGTACGGCAATGGAGATGGCGGCCTTCGCATCGGAGGAGTCCTACGCGGGCTTCGACATGAGCGCCGTTTGGAAGATAGATCCCGATACCCAATACCCCTTTGCGGAGCTTCGCGCAGCCGCATACACTTCGGACAAGATGCCCGATTACACCGCGCCCGACCCCACGCCGACCCCCACCGCGGAGCCGACGGAGGAGCCGACGCCCACGCCCCCGGCGGATCCCTCGCATGAGCCGACGCCGACGCCTACGGCCGATCCTTCGGACGAGCCCACGCCGACGCCTACGGCGGATCCCTCGGACGAGCCGACGCCGACGCCTACGGCGGATCCCTCGGACGAGCCGACGCCGACGCCTACGGCGGATCCCTCGGAGGAGCCGACGCCCACGCCTACGGCCGATCCCTCGGCCG
>JAFZRT010000035.1 GCA_017619735.1 Clostridia bacterium | reverse complement strand
TCGAACCTCACCGTAACGGCGCAGTACCTGATCAACACCTACACCGTCACCTTCGTCGATTGGGACGGCACGGTGCTGAAGACCCAGACCGTCGACTACGGCGCGGCTGCCACCGCTCCCGCGGATCCCGCCCGCGTCGGCTACACCTTCACCGGCTGGGACGTCGACTTCTCCAACGTCACCTCGAACCTTACCGTAACGGCGCAGTACGTGCAGGATACCGTCAATCTCCTCGGCGACGTCAACGGCGACGGCACAGTCGACTTCTCCGACGTAACGATGCTCGCGTCGTACGTTGTCCATGCGGTGTCCGAGCTTCCGGAGCAGTCCATGATCAACGCCGACGTGAATCAGGACGGCGCGGTCAACTCGCTCGATATCTCGTACCTCTACAACATGCTGCTGAACAATGCCAACTGACCGTTCAGTACAGAAGAAGCCCGGCGATCGCCGGGCTTCTTTTTTTGCGCATCCATCGTCACTGCATGGAGAGCATCTCCTTATACAGCTGTTTCATGATCCTTTTTTCGAGGCGTGATATGTAGCTTTGGGAAATGCCGAGCATATCCGCCACCTGCTTCTGGGTGTACTCCCGGCCCCCGCCGAGGCCGAACCGCAGCTCGACTATGCGCCGCTCGCGCTCGCCGAGCTTCGCCATCGCTTCCCGCAGCAGTTCGCGGTCGATCTCCTCTTCGATATTGCGCGAGACGAGATCGTCGTCCGTTCCGAGTATGTCGGAAAGCAGCAGCTCGTTGCCGTCCCAGTCGACGTTCAGCGGCTCGTCGAGTGAGACCTCCGCCCGCAGGCGGTTGGCCTTTCTCAGATACATCAGTATCTCGTTCTCGATACAGCGGCTCGCGTAAGTGGCGAGCTTTATGTTCCGCTCCGCGTTGTAGGTGTTGACGGCCTTGATGAGCCCTATCGCGCCTATCGAAATGAGATCCTCGATATTGAGGCCGGTGTTCTCGAACTTGCGGGCGATGTACACCACGAGGCGCAGATTGTGCTCTATCAGCAGCGTTTTCGCTTCCTCGTCTCCCCGGGCCAGCGCCTCCAGCGCCCTCGCCTCCTCCTCCCTTTCGAGCGGCGGCGGGAGCGATTCGCCCGTGCCGAGGTAGCATATCTCGGAGCCCTCCCGCGGGAGCCGGGCGCAGATGCGCAGTATGAGCTTCAAAAACCTTTTGAGCATATTCCCTCCTCCGCGTGGGTGATGTCGGGCGGTATGAGCGCCTCCTCCGAAAGCCCCGCCCGCGTCAGCGCGACCATACAATCGACCTCCCGCCCGTCGACGCTGATCCTCTCCGGCCGGAACGCCATGAGCGTCGCTCCGCCCGCGGCGGTCGAGACCCTTATCGGGATATCCGCGAAGCGCTCGAGCGCGCGGCAGCGGACGACCGCGACGGGCAGTCCCGTCACCGGCTCGCACAGCGAGTTCCCCGTATCGACGAGGGCGTTGAAGCGTCTGGCTATGCCGCCGTGGACGACGACCAGCCGCGCGGAGCCGAGGTTTTTCTGCCTGCGTCGGAGTATACGCCGCGCAGCCCTCGGCAGGAAGGACGCGGCAGCCGCGGAAACGAGCGCCGTCCTCATGCCGATCCCTCCCGCAAGCACGCCGTCCGATGCGCCTCCGCCCGTCATGTACGCCAGCGCGAGCGCGCAGCCGCCCACGGCGAATGTGGCGAAGAGGGTCGCCGCGGCCGCGGTCAGGAATCCCCGCGGGGAGCTGACCGGTATCGCGAGCGCCATTACCGCGAGCATGGGCAGGCGGAACGCCGCGCGCCTCAGCCACGGGAAAAGGTATGCGGCAAGGGCGGCGGACGCCGCCGACAAGAAGGCGGCGCCGAGCTGCCTCAAGAGCGGGGGGCGCGCAGACAGCAGCGCCGCCGCAAGCCGCACGATAAGGAGGTTCATAAGGAGGTTGTCGAGCAGGAAGAGTTCAAGGTACATCCGCGCCGCCTCCTTCATGGGGTCCGCCCCACTGCTTAAAAGTATAGCCGCCGGAGGCCCTGCGGCGGGTCGCTCCGACGGCGCGCATAATACGGAAAAATGTCCTGTTTCGCGGCTGAAAAGCGCCGATTTTACACAAACTTTACAAACTCATTACTCCGATTATATTGAACGTCCGGCGGAATTGTCATAAAATATACATGTAATCAGGCGGCGACGCCGCCGTGAAAGGAGCAATTCCCATGTATCCCTTGATCCTTGCAGCCGGGTTCTTCTCCCAGTGGGCTTCCTCCTGGGCAAGCAACATCGGCGGAATAGTTCTCGTCGTGATCGGCATGATACTCATTGTGGTCGAAATGCTGATCCCCGGCTTCGGCGCGGCGGGCGTTTCGGGCGGCATTGCGCTTATCGCAGGTCTCATTATCGGCTCCGGCAACCTTACCGAGGCGATGTTCTCGCTCCTCATAGTCGTCGTGCTGCTTGCGATAATGGCAACGCTGATATTCAAATCCGCTTTGAAGGGCAAGCTGAGCCGCTCGCCCGTGGTGCTCAACACCGCCATCGAAGCGGGCTCCACCGACAGGGACGACGCCGAGATGCGTCACCTCATCGGCCTTAAGGGCACCACCGTGACCCCCCTTCGTCCGAGCGGTATCGCGCTGATCGACGGAAAGCGTGTCGACGTATCCTCCGAGGCGGAGTTCATCGACAAGGACGTTACCGTCGAGGTCGTCAGCGTCGACGGTATGAAGGTTCTGGTAAAGCGGGCATGAAGTACTGCAGAAACTGCCACATCCTCTATTCGGACGAGGCGGCCGCGTGTCCCCGTTGCGGGGTGGCCGCTCCCGAAAAGGAGGCGGCTCCCGAGCCCGAGGCGCAGCCCGATCCCGGCTCGGTGCGCCGCGACTGGCTGTATCTTGTGATAGGCATACCGCTTTTCATCGCCTTCAGTTATCTCATCGTGTATCTAATTAAAACCATAGGTTGACATTCAGAAAGGAGAAAACCCATGCTACCCACCATGTTCCTCGCGCTGACTCCCGGCCTTCTGGCCGCGATAATCATCGCCGTCATCTGCTTCATCATCATATTCTTCTCGTTCATACCTCTCGGTCTGTGGATCTCCGCAGCCGCGTCGGGCGTAAGGGTCGGTCTCTTCACCCTCGTCGGTATGAAGATCAGGAAGGTCCGTCCCGCAAGGATTATCAATCCCCTGATCAAGGCCACCAAAGCCGGCCTCTCGCTCTCCATAAACAAGATGGAAGCTCACTACCTCGCCGGCGGTAACGTGGACCGCGTAGCCAATGCTCTTATCGCCGCTCAGCGCGCCGGCATCCCCCTCGATTTCGAAAAGGCCTGCGCGATCGACCTTGCCGGCCGTGACGTATTGACCGCCGTGCAGATGAGCGTCAATCCCCGCGTTATCGAGACCCCCGTCATCGCGGCTATCGCGAAGGACGGTATCGAGCTCCGCGCTAAGGCGAAGGTCACCGTGCGCGCCAACATCGACCGACTGGTCGGCGGCGCGGGCGAGGAGACCATCATCGCCCGTGTAGGCGAGGGCATCGTCACCACCATCGGTTCCTCCCTCTCCCATAAGGACGTTCTCGAGAACCCCGACCTCATCTCCCAGACCGTATTGGGCAAGGGTCTTGACGCGGGCACCGCTTTCGAGATACTCTCCATCGATATCGCGGACGTCGACGTCGGCGTGAACGTAGGCGCAAAGCTGCAGGCCGACCAGGCCGAGGCCGACAAGCGCGTCGCTCAGGCGAAGGCCGAGGAGCGCCGTGCGATGGCTATCGCCCAGGAGCAGGAGAACAAGGCCGAAGTGCAGGGCATGCGTGCCCGCGTCGTCGAGGCCGAGGCCGAGGTACCCAAGGCCATGGCGGAGGCGTTCCGCAACGGCAATCTCGGTATCATGGACTACTATCGCATGAAGAACATGATGGCCGATACCGACATGCGCGAAGCCATCGGCAAGACCACGACCACCGACGCTCAGTAACGGATCCATCGGTCCCGCCGCCCGCTGAGGGCGGCGGACCGGGACGGAAACGGAGGTACTTATGCCATTCATAATACTGTTCTTGGTGATGATGAGCCTCATCATCGGCATGACCAACTCCGCGAAAAAGCAGGCCGAGGCAAAGCGCCGTGCGTCCACGAAGCGTATCGACGAACCGTCAAGTCCCTGGGAAAAGGCGGCCCCCTCCGCACAGGAGGAGCTGAAGCGCCGTCTGCAGGAGAACGCCCGCAAGCTGACCGAGCTGGCGAACCAGACGGTCAAGGACGCCAAGGCGGCGGCCGCCGCAAACGATCCGGATGCGCGCAGACGCCAGCAGGAGGAGCTGAAGCGCCGCCTGCAGGAGAACGCCGACAGGCGCGCGGCCGAAAGGGCCCGCACCTTTGCGGCTTCCGGCGCGTCGAACGAGCGCAGGCCGCTTGAAAAGCAGGAGCTCCGCCGCGATATGTCGAGGAGCGATAAGCCCGTCGTCGTCCACGAGGACGCCGACTGCGGCGGCGGCAGCATACACGACGGCTACCATGAGGGCGTATCCGTCTTCAACAAGAAGGACACCCCGAGGCCGATAGCCGTCGCGGGCAACCTCGGACGCCGCCTCGCCGACGAGGACGAGCGCATCGATAAGGAGGCCGCGGCCGTCGAAAACGCAAGGCGCGTGATGGCGAAGATCGCCAAGCTCCCGCCTCTTGCGCAGGGTATGGTCTATTCCGAGATACTCGGCAAGCCGAAATCGGAGGCCGTATAAGTATGATCGCGGGAGAGCCGGCCGGCTCCCCCGCTTTTAGGTGAAAAGGATGATACTCAGTTTGACTTACGGCCGCTTCCCCTGGCACAGGGGGTTTGCGGTCATAGACGAGACAGGCGCCCTGCGCTTCACGGCAAAGGGCGGCCTTACACGGCTCGTGCTCAAAGACCCCGACGGGAACGACGCGGGCTGCGTCGTCTGGCGCGGGTTCCCCTTCCGCCGCGAATGCGGGCTTTTCGCCGGCGGGCGGATGGTCGGCGCGGTGAAGCGCTCTCCCCTGCCGCCATATCCCACGATCAAGCTCGATCTTTGCGGCTGGACCGCCGGAGCGGACGTTTACGGGCTCACGTTCATCACCGGCCCTGACGGCGAAAGGATAGCCGATATCAGGCGCGATATCGGCCTCTCCCGCCGCAAGCTTTCGGTCGCGGTGTATTCCGATGAAAACGTGCTGCCCGCACTGCTCGCTGCGCTCGCCGCGGAGCGGATAGTCTGAAAAAAGACAATAAAAGAGCCGGAGGATGCTCCGGCTCTTTTTTGCAGTATTATTACTCCGCCAGCGCCAGTATCGCGTCGGCGATCATGTGCGCGTTGAACATGAGGTCGTCGATCGAGATGAACTCGTTGGGCATGTGGACGGGCGCGGGGACTCCGGGGATCTCGCAGCCGAAGGCGACCGCATTGTCGAACGCCCTCGCGTAGGTGCCGCCGCCTATGGCGAGCGGGGGCAGATACTTGCCCGTGCGCTCCGCGTAGACGGAGAGCAGCTTGGAAACGAGCTCGCTGTCGGCGGGCACGTAGAGGCCGTGCTGCGCGTGCTCATGGACGAGCTCCATGCCGAGCGCCTTCTGCTGGGCGGCCTTCACGTCCTCCTTGGAGAGGGAGATCGGGTGGCGTACGTCGATCTTCAGCGCGGCGACGCCCTCCTCGTTCCAGTCGAGCACGCCGGGGTTGAGCGTCAGCCTGCCGGATGCGTCGGTCACGTCAAGGCCCATGGACTCGCCGTGGAGGCCCATGCCGAACGCCTCGTGCAGCGTCGCGGCCATTTCGCCGTCCTCGCCCTCGAGGCCGACGAGGTCCATCACCGTGAACGCGGCCTGCAGGGAGTTGCGGCCGTGCTCCGGCATGGAGGCGTGCGCGTCGAGGCCGATGACGTTGAGGTGGGTTCCGCCCTCCTCGGGCAGTATCTCAAAAGTGAATCCGTCGAGCGCGGCCTTTTCGACAGCGGCCCTGACCCTGCATTCGCAGACGGGGAGGAACGCCTCCGTCCTTCCGGGAACGACGTTGGGGCGGGTGCCGGCGGTCACGCGGACGCGGCTCGGGAACTTCTTTGCGAAGGTGGTGTGCAGTATGCCCTTTTCGGAATTGACTACGGGATATTCGCCGTCGGGCGTGAAAGCGAGGGTGGGCGCCTCGCAATGAGCGCGGTAATAATCCATGCAGCCCCAGCCGGTCTCCTCATTGGTGCCGAGGATTATGCGGACGCGCCTGCGGAGCTTTATACCCGCCTCCTTAATTGCGGCGAGCGCGTATATCGCGGCGATGGCGGGGCCCTTGTCGTCCAGCGTGCCGCGGCCGTAGATGATCCCGTCCTCTATCTCCGCGCCGTAGGGCGGATGCTTCCAGCCGGTGCCCTCGGGCACTACGTCCATATGGCAGATGACGCCGAGCATCTCCTCGCCCTCGCCGTGCTCTATGCAGCCGACGTAGCCCTCGTGGTTTTCGGCGCTGAGGCCGAGGCCCTCCGCGGTCTTGAGCGCGTGGTCGAGCGCCTCTGCGACCGCCCTGCCGAAAGGCGCGCCCTCCTCGGCGGCGCCCTCTACGCTGGGGATCATGATGCTCTCCCGAAGGGAGGCGACGAGCTTTTCACGGTTGTTTTCGATGATGGTTTCGACAGTTTTGTTCATGTTTTCAGCTCCTTATCCTAAACAATAGTATTTCTTGAGAGGAACGGCGTCAGTTGATGGCGCCGAAGCCGCGGCCGACGACCTCCTGCGTCTCGATTATGGAGAACAGGGCCTTCGGGTCGTTGTCCTTGACTATCTTTTTGAGCTTGGCTAGCTCCGTCGTCTTGACTATGCAGTAGACGAGCTTGCGGGGCTGGCCGGTGTAGGCGCCCTCCGCGTGGATATAGGTCACACCGCGGCGCATCTCCTGCATGACCTTCGGGGCGATCTCGTCCCATTCCTCGCTGATTATGAACACCGTCATATTGTGGTTGACTCCGCGCATCGCGAAATTGTACGCGGTGTTCGTGACGAACATGGCGACCATGGAGAGCAGCGCCGTCTCGATGCCGTAGGAGGGGATGAGGCAGCTCATTATAATAAGGTTGAAAACGATGTTGAAGGAGCCCGCGGGGATGGACGTCCTGTGGCTCAGAACGACGGTGATGACGTCGATACCGCCGAGCGACGCGCCGCGCTTTACCACGAGCGCGCAGGTGATGCCGACTATCGCGGGGCCGACGATGGCGGAGAGCAGCGCGTTGTTCTCCCCCAGTCCGGAGGAGGCGGCTATCCTGTTCATGAACGGGAGCTCGAACATCACCGCGTAGCAAAGCGTCGCGAAGAGGCTGAACAGGCTGAACTTCCAGCTCTGCTGCTTTATGCCGTATATCGCGATAGGGATATTGAGGCCGATGAGCACGATCCATTTGGGGACCTTCCACAGGTAGTTGAGCAGCAGGGAGATGCCCGTCACGCCGCCGGACAGGAAGTGGAACGGCTCGTAAAAATACGATATGACGCAGCAGTGCAGGAAGCAAACCACCGCGATTATGAGCAGGGTCACCAGATCGTGCTTCGGGACGAAGCGCTTTTCATAAGGATTGAACGGCTTTTTTTCTTTGGTGTTTTCCATGGTTCACATCAGAAGAGGTGCAGTACGAACTGATTGAGCAGGAGGAACGCTCCGAGCGCGGCCGTGTAGATGATGAAGCCGAGGAAGCTCTTTTTGGTTATGAGCTTCAGCATGAAGCGCACGGCGAAATAGCCCGACACGCCCGCGACGAGCATGCCGACGACGATCCCGTACCAGGTGAAATCGCCCGTGCCGTTCTTGATGAGGTCGGGGACCTCCAGCACGGCGCCGCCCAGTATCGCGGGGATCGAGAGCAGGAAGGAGAACTCCGCCGCGTCCTTCTTTTTGACGCCGCAGAGGAGCGCGCCGGTGATGGTCGCGCCGGACCTCGATACGCCGGGGAGCACGGCTATGCCCTGCATGGCGCCGATGAGCACGGCGTGATGCCATTTCATGCTGTCGCACGTGACGCCCCGGGCAAGGCGGCGCTTTGCGGCCTCCGCTATCGTGAGCAGCAGCGCGGTGAACAGGAAGCAGTATCCGAGGAACCTGCCGTCCTCCGCCGCGTCAAAGACCTTTTTGAACACGAGCATCACGGCGACCGTCATTATCGTGGCGACGATGAGCCAAAGCGTCTTCCACTGGATGGGGTGCTTTATGAGCTCCCACAGCTCACGGCGGTAGACGATGCACACGGCGGCGAGAGTTGCCACGTGGAGCAGCACCGTGAAGAGCATCCCGCCCTCGTCGACGCCGAATATCCTCTGCGTAAGCAGCAGATGCCCCGACGAGGATATGGGCAAAAACTCGCCCAGGCCCTGCACGAGCCCGAGCACGATACATTTCAAGATCTCAATGACAGCGGTCATCCGTTTCCTCCCAAATGCTGCATATTTCTCTTTTTATATGGTAACATGATATGCACGCGATTTCAAGAAATAAATTGGCGTAAAAAAAGGCGCGGATGTTATCCGCGCCCTGCCTTTGTTCGTTTACGCGAGGGTCGGCTCGAGGTGCATCACGTAGCGGAGTATCCGCAGCGCGTCGGACGTGGTGAGGGCGTCGCTCGTAATGACGTTGCCGGCGAGTATCTGCTTTTCGCTGAGCGTTTCGAGGCTCATGACTCCCCTCAGCACGAGGAGCGCGTCAGCCGTCGTGACTGTGCCGTTGAGGTCGGTGTCGCCCAGCAGCACGTAGTCGGGATGCACGTCGAGATCGGTCGTGACGTTGGAGAAATCGGCGTCCCATGCGCAGAACACGTACGTGCCGTTGTCGTTGTTGACGACCGCGTCGATATCGGGCGCTGTAGCCGCCGAGCCATGGGATACCTGCTGCGTGGAGATCACGGCGCCGTTGATGTCGAAGAACCTGACGGTATGGACGCTTACGGGAGCGGAGGTGTTGACGTAGACCTTGCCGGGAACGACCTGGACGTTTTCATGGTCGCGGCAGTACTCGACGCCTGGAGCGATCTCCGCGCCCTCGACGAAGTACTTGCTCTCAAGCACGGTTATGGGGATCTCGAGATAATAGCCCTGCGAATCGTGCCCCGCGAGATTGGAGGGGGGCATGCTGTCGATGCGGAACTTGATGCGGATGAACGGGCCGCCCATCTGAACGCCCCAGTACTGGAACGTGGTGAGGTACATGCCGACCACGGTGTACATGTTGCCTGCCTCGCCGACGGGGCTGTTGCCGGTCTGCCCCTCATAGACGAGGTTGCAGACGACGGAGGGCTTGTCGGACCACGCCTCCTCGTCGTCCCAGGTGGCGTTGATCATGGACACGATGCCGCCCGACCAGGTGGAGGACTGCGCCGTGGGGGTCCAGTACTCCTCCGGATAGTCGACGAGCCAGTGGCCGCTCCACAGATGGGAGTATTCGGACACGCTCAAGGTCCAGAAGAAGGTGCCTCCGACGGCGACGTTCGAGGCGTTCACCGTGGCGCCGGTGTAGGTGACGGAGACGTCCTGCGCACCGACGGCCGATACGGCGGGCATAACTGCCGCCGTCATAAGAAGCGCAAGTATAAGCGCGGCAAGCTTTTTCATATCGGTTTTTCCTTTCAGGAGGCCCGGACAGGGGCCTTTACTCACATATAATATAATAACACAAATCCTCCCCCGCGAAAAGCCCGCTGAATAAACTGTCACAATATATTATTCCGCTGCCGTCGCTCGCAAAAATCCCATATCTTCGACATTTTATATTATTATTCTACTTGACAACCGCTATATATTGGGTAAAATATAATAGGTATTACCTTTTTGCGCAGAGCGCAGATCGGTCGATAAATAAATCATTTTTTCAATATGGAGGAAAACATGAAAAAGTTTCTGGCAATCATCCTTTGCCTCGTGATGGTGCTCGCCCTGATCGCCTGCAACCGCGAGGAGTCGAAGCCCGACAAGCCCGATGAGTCCAAGAACACCGAAGAGGCTTCCAAGCCCGACACCAACCCCAACCCCGACCTCAAGATCGGCGTCATCCTCGTCGGCGATGAGAACGAGGGCTACACCGCCGCTCATATCGAGGGCTTCAAAGAGGCCATAAAGAACCTCGGCCTCTCCGAGGATCAGGTCACCTGGAAGTACGTCATCCATGAGAACGCCGAGTGCTACGACACCGCGATCGACCTCGTGGACAAGGGCTGCAAGATCATCTTCTCCAACAGCTACGGTCATCAGTCCTACATGGTGCAGGCCGCTCAGGAGAATCCCGACGTCGTGTTCTGCCCCGCCACGGGCGACACCGCGAACGTCTGCGGTCTTCCCAACGTCGTCAACCTCTTCCCCTTCACCTATGAGTCCCGCTACGTCTCCGGCGTCGTCGCCGGCATGAAGCTCAAGGAGCTCATGGACGCCGGCACCGTCACCGATCCCTATGTCGGTTACGTCGGCGCTTACCCCTATGCTGAGGTCGTTTCCGGCTACACCGCCTTCTTCCTCGGCATCAAGTCCATCGTTCCCGAGGCTCACATGGACGTCATGTACACCTCCTCCTGGTTCGATCTCAATAAGGAGAACGAGACCGCGAAGGCGCTCATGGCCCGCGGCTGCGTCATCATCGGTCAGCACGCCGACTCCACCGGCGCTCCCTCCGCTGTAGAGGCCGCTCTCGCCGAGGGTAAGGTCGCCTACTCCGTCGGTTACAATATCGACATGCTGAAGGTCGCCCCCACCGCCGCTCTGACCTCCGCTCAGAACAACTGGTCCGTCCTCTACACCGCGGTCCTCAAGGACTTCCTGGACGGCAAGACCATGGCTCACGACTATACCGCCGGCTACAACGATAACGGCGTTATGATCTCCGCTCTCGGCGCTTCCTGCGCTCCCGGCACCGCCGAAAAGGTCGAGGAAGTCATCGCCGCCATCAAGGACGGTTCCCTCCACGTGTTCGACATCAACACCTTCACCGTTGACGGCAAGAAGGTCGAGTCCAACGTCTACGACTTCTCCACCTGGAACGCGGACTACACCGCCATCCAGTACGAGGGCGAGAAGATCGAGACCATCTCCGACGGTTACTTCCACGAGTCCGTCTATCGTTCCGCTCCCTACTTCGATCTCAGGATCGACGGCATCACCGAGCTGACCGATACCAACTGATCAAAGTGCGTATTTCGCTCCGGCCTTCGGGCCGGAGCGATTCTTTTTTCACCGCTGCGGCTCTCGTTTTTATTTGTTATTTCGGCATCATATCCCCGCTTTCATATGGACAAGCGGGCGCTGCTGCGGTATAATTTATGAGTATTTTCATGCATCACAGGGGCGGCCCCCGTCCCGCGGTGCATGCTTTCAAGGAGGGCATGGGTTTGGAAACAAGGACCGTTGTTGAGCCGCCCGCGGCGCAGGAAGCTCCCCGCGTCCCCGCTATTCGGATGGAGGGCATCACCAAGACCTTCGGTTCGATAAAGGCGAACGTCAACGTCTCGCTCGACATCTACAGCGGCGAGATACTCTCTCTGCTGGGCGAGAACGGGAGCGGCAAGACCACTCTTATGAATATGCTTTCGGGCATCTATTTCCCCGACGCGGGCTCGATTTACGTCGACGGGAAGCCCGTCACCATCAAGTCCCCGAAGGACGCGATCGATCTGCATATCGGCATGATACACCAGCATTTCAAGCTCGTGAACGTGCTGACCGCCGCGGAGAACATCATCCTCGGCCTGAAAGGGAACTTCGTGCTCGACCTGAAGAGCGTCCGCAAGGCCGTATCCGATATCTGCGACCGCTACGGGTTCGAGATAGACCCCGACAAGAAGGTCTACGATATGTCCGTTTCGGAGAAGCAGACCCTTGAGATAGTCAAGGTGCTCTACCGCGGCGCGGACTACCTCATACTGGACGAGCCCACCGCCGTCCTCACCCCGCAGGAAACGCAGAAGCTGTTCGGCGTGATGCGGAACATGAAGCAGGACGGCAAATCCATAGTCATAATCACCCACAAGCTGCACGAGGTCATGGCGATCTCCGACCGCGTGGCTGTATTGAGGAAGGGCGAATACGTCGGCTCCGTGGCGACGAAGGACACCGATCCCCAGCAGCTGACCGATATGATGGTCGGCCGCGCGGTATCGCTCAACATCGACCGTCCCGAGCCCGTCAATATCAGGAAATGCCTTGAGGTCAAGAACCTCTCCGTAGTCGATATAGAGGGCGTTACGAAGCTGGACGACGTTTCCTTCACCGCCTACGGCGGCGAGATACTGGGCATTGCGGGCGTTTCGGGCAGCGGCCAGAAGGAGCTCCTCGAGGTCGTCGCCGGCCTTCAGCCCGCGCGTCCCGGCAGCTCCGTGATATTTACCGATATGGACGGCAAGACGTCCTCCCTCATCGGCAAAACGCCCATGGAGATAAAGAAGCTCGGCGTGCACCTCGCCTTCGTTCCGGAGGACAGGCTCGGCATGGGCCTCGTCGGGAACCTCGACATAGCCGACAATATGCTGATCCGCACGTATACGGAGGGCTCCGGCATGTTCGTCGACATGAAGAAGCCGCATCAGCTCGCTGAGGAGATAGTCCACGATCTGGAGGTCGTCACCCCCGGCATATCCACCCCGGTCAGGAAGCTCTCCGGCGGCAACGTGCAGAAGGTGCTGGTCGGGCGCGAGATATCCGGCAAGCCCTCGCTCCTCATGAGCGCCTACGCCGTGCGCGGGCTCGACATCAACACCTCCTACACCATTTACCGCCTCATGAACGAGCAGAAGCAGCGCGGCGCCGCCGTCATCTACGTCGGCGAGGATCTGGACGTGCTGCTCGAGCTCTGCGACCGCATACTCGTGCTCTGCGCGGGCAAGGTGAGCGGCATAGTCGACGGACGCAATACCACCAAGGAGCAGGTCGGTCTTATGATGACCCACTTAGGGCTCCCCGAGGAGGTCAAGGCATGATACATATTTCCAAACGAGTCGATTTCACTCTGTTCAAGGGCAGGGCGGCCGGCCTCAACCGCTTCGTCGGATGGGGCGTGCGCCTTATAGCGGTGCTGCTCTCGCTCGTCGTGAGCGGTCTTCTGATCTACGCGATAACGCGGCTCAACCCGCTCAAGGTATACGGCGTGATGGCGAACGGCGTTTTCGGCACCCCGCGCCGCACCTGGGCTTGGCTCAGGGACCTCGCGCTGCTCCTGTGCATATCCGTGGGCCTCGCCCCGGCGTTCAAGATGCGGTTCTGGAACATCGGCGCCGAGGGTCAGGTGCTCGTCGGCGGAATCGCGACCGCCGCCTGCATGATATTCCTGGGAAGCACGTCCATCCCCTCCGTGCTGCTGCTCGTCATAATGGCCTGCGCGGCGATGGCCGCCGGCGCGGTATGGGGCGTGGTCCCCGCCGTGTTCAAGGCGAAGTGGAACACCAACGAGACGCTCTTTACCCTGATGATGAACTACATCGCCATACAGCTGACGCTGTTCTTCATCCCCAAGTGGGAGCATCCGAAGGGCTCCAACACCGTTGGCCTCATCAACGCGGTCACGAACAGGGGCTGGATAACCCCCATCGTCAGCGCGGACGCCATATCCAAGATGGATCCCAACGCGTGGACGACGGCCCTCGTCAAGAACACCGTGGGCCAGTCCTACTTCATAAACCTGCTCATAGTGCTCGTGATAACGGTCTGCATGTATTTCTACCTCTGCCGCTCCAAGCACGGCTATGAGATCGCCGTCGTCGGCCAGAGCGAGAACACCGCCCGCTACGCCGCGATGAACGTAAAGAAGGTCATTATTAGGTCCATGACGCTCTCCGGCGCCATATGCGGCCTCGGCGGATTCCTTGCCGTCGCGGGCGCGGACCACACCATTTCGACCGCCACCGCCGGCGGCCGCGGATTCGTCGCGATAATCGTCGCATGGCTCGCGAAGTTCAACACCTTCGTAATGGTGCTGATATCCGCGATGCTGGTGTTCCTCGAAAAGGGCGCCGTCGCGATCGCCTCCGAATTCAGTCTCTCGAACGACGTCTCCAATATCATAACGGGCATAATACTGTTCTTCATATTGGGGAGCGAGTTCTTCATCAACTACGAGATCAAGTTCTCGAAGCGCAGCGGAAAGGGGGCGTGATAAGTGAACCAGTTCGTAACACAGGCGATAACCCTTATCACCACCGCCATCTCCTACGGCACAGTGATAATGTACGGCAGTCTCGGCGAGATACTGACCGAGAAATCCGGCCATCTGAACCTCGGCGTGCCCGGCATAATGTACCTCGGCGGCATAGGCGGCCTCGTCGGCTCCTTCATCTATGAGATGAACACCGCGAACCCCATCCCCGCGGTCTGCCTCATTATCGCGCTGCTGAGCGCGATCATCTGCTCCGTGCTGGGCGGCCTCATCTACAGCTTCCTCACCATCACCCTCCGCGCGAATCAGAACGTCACCGGCCTCACGCTGACCATACTGGGCAGCGGCGTCGCGAACTTCTTCGGCGGCAGCCTTTCGAAGCTCGCCGGCGGCGTGGGTCAGATCTCCGTCGCCGTGACCTCCTCGGCCTTCCGCGCGACGCAGCATCTCACCGACGGGCTCGGCGCGGTCGACCGCCTGCTCTTCAACTACGGCTTCATGGTCTACCTCGCGATAGTGATCGCGGTACTCATGAGCTTCTTCATGAACAGGACGAGCAAGGGCCTGAACCTCCGCGCGGTCGGCGAGAACCCCGCCACAGCGGACGCCGCGGGCATTAACGTCACGCGGTACAAGTACCTTGCCACCTGCACCGGCGCCGCGATATCCGGCCTCGGCGGACTGTACTACGTCATGGATTACATCAACGGCACCTGGGCCAACGACGGCAACATCGAAGCCCTCGGCTGGCTCGCCGTCGCGCTTGTCATATTCGCGACGTGGAAGCCCCTCCGCGCGATCTGGGGCGCGTTCCTGTTCGGCGCGCTGTACTGGCTGTACAACTACATCCCCGGCCTCACCCGCAGCTCCCAGCAGATATTCAAGATGCTGCCCTACGTCGTCACGATAATCGTGCTGATAACGGTATCTCTCCGCCACAAGAAGGAGGATCAGCCGCCGTCCTCGCTCGGTCTGTCGTACTTCAGAGAGGACCGCTGACCATAGCATATCCCTTTCACGCGGGCGGAGAGCAAGGCTCCCCGCCCGTTTTTCGCGCGGCTTTCCCCCCGTTCCGGCCTCAATTAACGGAAAAATCCAAAAAACTGTTGCATATCCCGATGAAATTGGGTAAAATAAAATGATGGGATAGAATCTTGAGGTATGCCCTTTTGTTCGGCGTCCCCAAAAATACGCCCGGAACAGTACAAAAACCGCAGCGCGGGCTTACATAAAGAGGTATTTTATGAACCTTTCTCTCGAAGTAAAAAAGTTTATGAATAACGAGCACACCGGCGATTACGTCTCCGTCGTGCTCCCTTCGGAGCTCCCCGTCGAGCGTTCCGAAGTGCGCGAACATAACCGCGACAAATCCGCCGCCCACTCCGCGAAGAGCGTCGCGGAGAACAAGGCGCGCCTCGCCGCAAAGGCGAGGGACAAGGCCGCCAACACCCAGAAGCTGCTCGACCTCAAGGAGGAGGAGCTTCAGGAGGCGAAGGTCGTGCTCGGCGAGATAGTCGATCAGCAGAAGGCGATGCTTCCCGATCTCGACGAAAAGCGCGAGGCGTACGACGACGCGAGCGCCGATTTTGACGAGAAGAACAATATCTATACTATTAAGAAGGAATCCTTCGAGGCCATGGAGGACGCGTACAACGCCGCCGTGGAGGCCGAAAAGGCCGCTACCCTCGTTTTGAACGACTGCCGCGCCAACTTCACCGGCGCGGAATCGGCGCTTGCCGCCGCAAAGGAGGACGGCGCCCGCTTCGAGGGCGAGCTCTCCTCCTCCAGGAGCGAGGTCGCCGAGACCCGCGTGCTCTCCGAGAACGCGAAGAACGACGCGCGCGAGGCAGCCCGTCTCGAGAGCGAGAAATCCGACCGTTACAACGAGCTTTCCGAGAAGAGCGCGCAGCTCCTTGCCATGGTCAAGAAGGAGAGCCGCCGTCTTGCCGACGCGCAGAAGACCCTCGCCGCCGCAGCCAAGGAATACACGAAGGCCGCCGCGGACCACTCCTCCGCAGCCGAGGCGCTGACCGCCGCCGAGAACCTCGTCAAGGAATCCCCGAAGGCCGACAAGGACGCCCTGAAGGCAAAGGCCGCCGCTCTGCGCGCGAAACTTGCCGCAGCGGCTGCCCGCATGGACGCCGCCGAAGCCGCCAAGTCCGACGCGGAGGAGGCGCTTTTCGAGGCGCAGGAAGCCAACGGCAAGGCCGAGATCAACTATAATAAGGTATTCGAGATGACCGCCGCCTGCAAGGCGGAACTGGACCAGCTCCGCGCCAAGGCCGCCGAAGCGCAGGCCAAGGCCGCCGAGGCCGAGGCGAAGTTCTCCTCCGTAAGCACCAGCTTTGAAAAATCCCAGAACGACGTGGAGTTCTCCGTACGCGACGTCCGCACGAGGGAAGCCGGCCTTGTCGACAGCCGCAAGGCGCTCCTCAACGCCGAGACCGACGTTTCCAGGAGGCATGAAGCCGTCGCCGCCGCCAAGGAGGAGATGGACCGCGCCCGCGCCGTTATGGAGGAAAAGCAGGCCATAATGAAGAAGAGCGAAAAGGTCTACAACACCAAGAAGACCGCTTTCGACACAATAAACAGCTCCTACCAGATGGCGGAACGCGACCGCAGGACGCAGAAGAACATCTGCGACCGTCTCGAGACCGAGCTGCGCATGCTGAACGATCAGCTTGAGGAGGATATCTCCCTGCGCGACAGCGCCGCCGAGGAAGCCGCCTCCAGCGAGGCCGAGGCCGAGCGCAGGCGCCTTTCCATACGCACCATCAATTCGAGGTACGAGACCGCGAAGATCCACTACATACAGCAGGGCAAGGGCGAGGATATAATACTCATCCACTCCGTCGGTCAGTCCCTCTACACATTCCGCGAGCTCATATCGCGCCTCTCCTCCAAGTTCCGCGTGACGGCTCTCGATCTTGTGGGATTCGGCTATTCCGAAAGGCCCTACTACTTCAATTACACCTCCGACGAGATGGCCGATTTTATCGAGAGGTTCATGGAGGCGCTCGATATCAGCATGGCGCACATGTTCGGCTTCTCCATGGGTGCGGGCTACGTCATCAATTTCGCGAAGCGCTATCCCGAAAAGGTCGGCAGGATAGTCCTGCTCTCCCCGGGCGGAATCACCGCTGAAATGCCCTCCTCCATAAGGTCCATCGACAACAGGATATTCGGAGGCATTGCCGCAAGGATGCTGAGCTATAAATCCGTGAAGAAGATGCTCGGCGAATGCTTCTTCGATCTCACAAATCACACGGACGATCTCGTGGACGAATACTACAAGCCGATCGCCACGCCCGAAAGCAAGAGGATAATAAGGACCTGCGTCTCCTTCTACGACGACGAGGAGGTAATAAGGAACCTCCGAGACATAAATTCGGAGACCCTGATTCTCTGGGGCAGCGAGGATAAATGGCATCCGACAGATATGGCGAACCTCTTCCAGGCCGTCATGCCCAACGTCAAATACACTCTCGTGCGCAACGCCGGACATCTTGCGCACGAGGAAAAGGCAGAGCGCATAGCGCAGCTTATAAAGACCTTCATCCCCTGCGGATACGAAGAAGACGAGGATAATACATACTGAGTTTTCAAAGTTTTCCATATTAATAAGTTCATTATGGAAAAGCAAAAGCCCGAAAATAAGGAAAAAGAGGAAAATTAACACCTTTTCCACATATTTTCCAAACTTGTTCCAATATGAATAAAATCATTCTGGACATGAACAAAAAAGGGTTTTCCTCAACATCCTCACCCCCTGATACTGCTGCTGCAATAAAATAATCAATATCGATCAAACATACGGAGGAAAGACAATGAAGTTTTGCGTTGAATCGACCGAGCTGAACGAGGCTCTTGCCGTTGTTACAAAGGCGCTGTCTCCCAACGTGGAGACACCCATACTGAAGGGCATTTATCTGAGCACATTCCAGAATGAGCTTTTCCTCAAATGCTCCGATTCTTCGATACAGATAGAGACCATCATCCCCGCCATGGTCGAGGAGGAGGGATCCGCGGTGCTTCCCGGCCGTCTTACCGCCGACCTTATGAGAAAGACCCGCGGCGATAAGGTCAATTTCGAGACCATCGACAATTCCTCAATGAGGGTAGAAGCCGGAAAGAGCAAATCGATGCTCCAGTATTTCGCCGCCGATACATATCCCCAGATGGATGAGGTAAGGAGCGACGTATCCTTCAACATCAAGCAGGGAATGTTCCGTTCCATGATCAAGCAGACCGTGTTCTGCTGCGCCGGCGACGACGAGGGAAAAGCCATTCTCCGCGGCGTCCTAATGGAGTTCACCGAGGAGGGTCTTCTCAATCTCGTAGCGCTCGACGGCTTCCGTCTCGCAAAGCGCACCGAGAAGGTCAGCGTCAACGGCGAAAGGCGAAACGCCGTAGTCCCCGCAAGGACGATGCAGGATATCGCCAACATACTTTCCGACACTGATGACGAGATCACCGTCACACTTTCCACGACCCATATCACAGTGAATATGGGCACAACGAAGATCAAGGCGAGACTTCTCAAGGGAGAGTACATCAATTACAGGAACATACTCTCCAAAAAGTCCACCTCCCGAGTGATAGTCAACAGGACCGAGCTTCTTGAAAGTCTTGAGATAGCGTCGCTGTTCTCCAAGGATTCGCAGAACAACCTTCTGAAGCTCGATTTCGAGAACGATCTTCTCACCATCACCGCGAGGAGCGAGACCGGCAGCATCAACGAGACCGCGCAGATAAATCTGACCGGCACTCCTATCGAGATCGCCTTCAATGCGAGGTATCTCCTCGACATAGTCAAGGCCGTCGACGACGAGGCGATAGCTCTTAGCTTCAATACGAGCGTGACTCCCTGCGTCGCGGAGCCGGTTCAGGGCAGCGGATTCTATTACATGGTGCTTCCCGTAAGGCTCATGAGGAGCTGAATATGAAATAGACGCCCGCGGGAGATATTTCCGCGGGCATTTTATTATTTCTACATATTGAGTAAGGAACAAGCGACGGACTCAATATAAGGTATGTATTGTAAAAACCCTTGTATGACAACGGATTTTTATGCAATATATTTTAAAATATCCGTTTTTTGCCGTTGACAGGACAACAAAGTTGTGCTAAAGTACTAAAGCCCCTGTGAAGGGGTATTATTTGGCTTGTATAAAAAGTACGGCTGAATAAGCGGAAGACCGCAAAAACGGTCGATTGGACCGCAATCTTTAAGGAGGACAAAACCATGCGCGTAAAGATCACACTTGCCTGCACCGAATGCAAGCAGAGGAACTACAATACCTTCAAGAACAAGAAGAACGATCCCGATCGTCTCGAGTTCAACAAGTATTGCCGTTTCTGCCGTAAGCACACCCTGCACAGGGAAGCCAAGTAAAAGAGGATAAGACTATGGCTAATAAAGAAGCTGCAGTAAAGCCGAACTTTTTCCAGAGGATCGGCAACTTCTTCAAGGGTATCGGTAAGTACTTCAAGGAGGTCTTCTCCGAAGTGAAGAAGCTCACCTGGCCCAGCAAGAAGGAACTCATCAATTACTGCCTTGCAGTAATCGCTTTCTGTGCGCTGATGGCGATCATCATCGGTCTTCTCGACCTCGCCTTCGGCTCCGCATTCCAGTTTCTTGCCAATCTCGGCAAATAAGGATCTATCAAGATGACAGATGAGGTAAAGAACAAAATAGAAAAGGCCGTCGATCTGAGCGAGAACCTCGACGCTGCGAGCGTTAACGAGGACAGGACTCATTACGACGACGAAACGCCCACCGAACCCCGCTGGTACGTCGTTCATACCTACTCCGGTTATGAGAACAAGGTCAAGGAGGATCTCGAAAAAACCATCGAGAACCGCAACCTGCAGAACCTTATCTTTGAGGTGAAATACCCCACGGAGACGGTATCCGAAATGCCCGAGGGCTCCAAAAAGCCCAAGGTATATCAGCGCAAGGTGTACCCCGGCTACGTCATGGTAAAGATGATTATGACTGACAGCACCTGGTACATCGTCAGGAATACGAGGGGCGTCACCAGTTTCGTCGGTACCGGCAACAAGCCCATACCCCTGACCGATGAAGAGGTCACCGCGATGGGCGTCGAGCGCATCAGCCTCAAGCTGGACGTCGAAAAGGGCGAGAACGTCCGTATAATCAACGGGCCGTTCGCCAACTTTATCGGCACTGTCACCGACATCAACGTAGATACGCAGAAGGTCAAGCTTTCCGTATCTCTCTTCGGTAAGGACACTCCCATGGAGCTCGACTTTATCGACATTCAGAAGCTATAAAAAACAGACACTGTATGGTTTCCCCGGTCCGGGGTTTTCATAGTGGGAGGAACGGAAAGGAATATTTCCTTTCTATACTCCGCAAGTACCACATTATTTTAGGAGGAAATTAAAATGGCAAAGAAAATCACAGGCTTTGTCAAGCTGCAGATCCCCGCAGGCAAAGCTACGCCTGCACCGCCCGTAGGCCCCGCTCTCGGTCAGCACGGCCTCAACATCATGGGCTTCTGTAAGGAGTTCAACGAGCGCACCGCCAAGCAGGCGGGCCTCATAATCCCCGTCGTGATCACTGTTTATCAGGATCGTTCCTTCACCTTCATCACCAAGACCCCGCCCGCATCCGTCCTCATCAAGAAGGCCTGCGGTATCGAGTCCGGTTCCGGCGTCCCCAACAAGACCAAGGTCGCCAAGATCACTAAGGCGCAGGTCCGTGAGATCGCCGAAATGAAGATGCCCGACCTTAACGCCGCCTCCGTCGAGGCTGCTATGAGCATGGTCGCCGGCACCGCGCGCAGCATGGGCGTAGTCGTCGTAGATTGAGAGGTAGATTATGAAGCACGGTAAGAAATACAATGACAGCGTAAAGACCATCGAGAAGTCCAAGCTGTACGATCCCGCTGAGGGTATCGAAGTCGTTCTCGGCACCGCCAAGGCCAAATTCGATGAGACCATCGAGGCTCACATCCGTCTGGGCGTCGACTCCCGCCACGCTGACCAGCAGGTCCGCGGCGCCGTAGTCCTTCCCCACGGTACCGGCCGCGTTGTCCGCGTTCTCGTTTTCGCCAAGGGCGATAAGGCCCGCGAGGCTCAGGAAGCCGGCGCCGATTTCGTAGGCGATGAGGATATGGTCAAGAAGATCCAGACCGAAAACTGGTTTGGATTCGACGTTTGCGTAGCCACTCCCGATATGATGGGCGTCGTCGGCCGCATCGGCCGCGTGCTCGGCCCGAAGGGCCTCATGCCCAACCCCAAGAGCGGCACCGTTACCATGGACGTGGCGAAGGCCATCGCCGATATCAAAGCCGGTAAGGTCGAGTATCGTGTCGATAAGACCAACATCTGCCACTGCCCCATCGGCAAGGCCAGCTTCGGCAAGGATAAGCTCGTCGAGAACCT
>JAFZRT010000034.1 GCA_017619735.1 Clostridia bacterium | reverse complement strand
GTCTGCGTCTCCGCTGGAAGTCGTCCATCCGAAATATGCCATATCATGTTCACCTGCGGTAGTTCTGGAAATGTAGCTACCGAACTCGAGAACTTCTACGCTGCACTGCACACCGATGTCGAGCAGTATATGATTGCAATATAGAGATGATGGCCGTCACGTTTAGTCTATTAATATTATAGCGAAAAAACGCAAGAATGCAATTAACAGCCATCACGGTTATAAAAATAATTTTTCAACGCTGCGTTGTTTTTGGGGTGACACTGTTCTGTCCAATTAAAAAAGCGGCAAGGATTGCTCCCCGCCGCCCGATACATTATGCGTAAATCAAATCTTCGTTTACGATCTCAATTGCCCTGTCCCGGATGTTGTTCATACGCTGCACCCATAGCATTTGATTCTGTGCTTTGAGCTGTTCGGTAACGCCCTCACGGGCAGCCAGTTGCTTTACCAGCTCAAGAAACATTCTCTCCGCCTGATCGTTCAGATCGACCAGATAACCGTTCAGCTTGCCGGTGATCTGCAGCTCCGTGTACAGCGCCTTGCGGTGCTGCTGGAGATAACGGAGATGCCGCTGGCCCCATACGCCGATGGGACGTTGTTCTTCATCGGGGAGCTTCAAGCAGGGAATGTAATAATCGCCTTGCAACTCGTACCAAAGCCCGTTCTTCTCGTCGTAAATGTACTTTTCCATGATGTAATCCTCCAAATAAGATTGATTCCTGCAATTCAATCATTCTGGCTGATTACAAAAGCCCGAAGGGAGGCAACTTCCTTACGAAGTGCCTCCCCACGCGGCCTTTTTGTTTTTTTATATCACCTTCTCGGCAGCAGCCGATTGCGCAGGGTGGAGTCGAAAAGGTAGGAAAAGAACTTGTACAGCAGCATGAAGACGATGAACACGCCTTCGACTATCGCGAACATCAGATATACCGAAATATCCGGCGCGAGCGTCATAACGTCGTAGTGCAGCACGAACCGGACGAACGCGAGCCCCGCGGCGGTCATTACGTTGAATATCAGCATGCGTATCAGCACCGTAAGGAAGCGGTCGTCCATGCGCGTGCGCAGATAGTACCTCGCTATCGCGTAATATCCGAAGAGCAGTATGTACAGGTAAGTATAGACGCTGCTCCTCGAAATTAAAAGGGATACTCCGCAGACGAAGAAGTACTCTATCGCGGCGAAAAGATACCCGTGCTCCTCCCTTATGGGGATCCAGGTCATCAGCGCCGCGGTGAAAAGACAGGCCGCGGATACCGGTATGGACCGGGAAACGCCCGCGGCAAAGAGCATGAGCAGCGATATCGCAGCGCTCATGCCGAGGCCGGCAAGCATCAATCCGGGGGAAAGTCTTTTCATGGACAATTATCCGCGGCCCCGCAGCGCAGGGCCGTCCTTTCGTTATCTTCTGCAGCAGCAGCTGCAGAGCATGTTCGCGCAGAGCATGGACGAGCAGATCCCGCAGAGGCGCAGATCGTTCCCGGAGGAGGTCCATGTACGGTTGCCGGTGCCGCGCATGGAGGCGAGCGCCGAAGCGTATTCCGTGTTCGAGGGATCCATTCCGCACGCGCGGGAGATGTATTCGTAGGCGCGGGCGTACTGCCCGTTGCGGTAACAGCACATGCCGTAAAGGAAGCACCACTCGGCGTTCCTCACGGGCACGGAGTTGAGCAGCGTGATGGCTCCTGCGACCTCGCCGCGGTTGATGAAGCTGCGCACCCTGCTGAACTCGGCAGCGTACTGACCGGAGTAATATGACTGGCGCCCGGCGGAGTACGTGCCGTAGCCCTGACCGTAACCCTGACCGTAGCTCTGGCCGTAGCCCTGACCGTAACCCTGGCCGTAGCCCTGACCGTAGCCGCTCTGCTGTCCGTAGGAGGAGGCGCCCTCCTGCTTCTTCGTCAGCAGGTCGTAAGCGGCGTTGATCTCCTTCATCTTGTCCTCCGCCTGTTTCTTGAGGTCGGAGTCCTGATAGCGGTCGGGGTGATATTTCTTTACGAGCGTCATGTAGGCGGCGCGGATCTCCTCATCGGAGGCGGAGGGGGATACCCCCAATACGCGGTAAGGATCCATCAGGCGTCCTCCTTTCCTTCGTCGGAAGGGCCGCATTCGCCTTCCGGCCTGCGGTCCCTGCCCTCGAGCACCTCCGCCGCGCGGCAGGAGAGGCCCATGTGCATGATGTTGTCAAGGAGATCCCTGCCCGTGCTGACGTCGAGCAGGTCGTAAGCCAGCACCGCGGAGTTGATGTACATATCGAGCATGGCGGTACAGACCGCCTTGGGATCGTCGAAACCTCCGCGCAGGAATATGTTGTAGCTCCCGCGCTTCTCGTCCTCGGCGCGGTCGTCCCATGCGTCGGCGGTATAGATGAACCCGCCGAGCTTTTTGCCGAGCTCGCAGATTATGGGCCTGACCTCGTCGGAGAGGCCGGGATAGGCGGAGAGCAGCGAGCCCAGAAGCCCGCCGAACAGCAGAGGCGCCGCGTCGGGATCGCAGGGCTCGGAGGCCTCGATCTCGCCGAGCTTCTTGAGTCCCTCGTCAAGCACGCGCGCGGCCTCCGGATATTTCTTTTCCGCGCGGGAAACGCCGCGGCGGATGACGGGCAGCGCGGCCTTCCTCATGGGCTTGCCGTCGCGCGAATCGTCGATGAGCTTGTACTTCGCGAGCAGCACGCATACCGCCGCGCAGTAATCCGAGACCTCGTCGGGAGTGACGGTGGGGATCCTGCCGCGCACGGGATGAGCTGGACAGCCGCGGAGCGAGAACTCCGGCTCTTTGCCGGAGGCCGCGGAAAGCAGCACGCATGCGAAAGTCGCGTCGTAAGTAAGGGTCAGCTTGGAACTCAAGCCGTATTTGCCCAAAGCCCTGCAAAGCCCGCAGTAATATGCCTGATAAAGCTCCTGATCCCGGACCTTGAGCTCCGGAGTGAAGGGCGTGATGTATCCGAACATGGCGAAAATGCTCCGTTTGGTATTTGGCGGCTCCGAAAAGCCATACATTATTATAATGTCGGCGCGGGCTTTTTTCAACAGCCCGCAGGTAAAAAGAATGTAAAACCGGCGCGGGAGGGAGGCCTCGCGCCGCGAAAAAATCCTGTCAGCGGGCGAAAACGCAAAAAAACGTTAAAAAATACGCTGCGGGGGCTTTATTTTTTTTGACGGCCGTGATATAATTTGTACACTACCAAAGTATGGCCTTAATGCCAATACGATTATTTCAGGAGGAAAAAATGAAAAAGTATCTCGCTATCATGCTTGTTGCGATCATGGCCCTCGCTATGTTCGCCGGCTGCAACACCGGGAAGAAGAACTCCGATGCTGAGATCGCGTTCGTTACCGACGTAGGTCAGCTGATGGATAAGTCCTTCAACCAGGGCACCTGGGAAGGCTGCGAGAAGTACGCCAAGGACAACGGCAAGACCGTTGCGTACTATCAGCCCGCCAATGGTGAGAACGCCACCGACGCCGACCGTTTCGAGGCGATGAAGGCTGCCGTTGATAAGGGCGCCAAGATCGTCGTAGCCGCCGGCTTCATGCAGGCCACCGCTCTCACTCAGGCTGCTATCGCCTATCCCGATGTCAAGTTCGTCTTCATCGATGGTTGGCCCCTCACCAACGGCGAGGATGGCCCCGTCCTCACCAACGTTGCTCCCATCGCTTACAAAGAGGAGCAGGCCGGTTACTTTGCCGGTTACGCTGTAGTCATGGAAGGCTACACGAAGCTCGGCTTCTGCGGCGGTGGCGGCGGCGACAACCCCGCCTGCTGCCGTTACGGTTACGGCTTCGTTCAGGGCGCCGAGGCGGCTGCTGCTGTCAAGAACGCCAACGTTGAGATCAACTACTCCTGGCAGTACGGTCAGGCGTTCTCCGCTTCCCCCGAGCTCCAGACCATGGCTGCCGGTTGGTACAGCGAAGGCACCGAGATCATCTTCGCCTGCGGCGGCTCCATGTTCGCTTCCATCACCGCGGCTGCTTCCGCGAACGATGCGAAGGTCGTCGGCGTTGACGTCGACCAGAGCCCCGAGTCCAACACCGTTGTGACCTCCGCCATGAAGGGCCTCTCCACCTCCGTCGTATGGGCTATCAGCAAGTTCTACGACAACAAGTGGGATGAGATCGGCGGCGTTGCCACCAGCCTCGGCGTAAACGATAACGCCGTTGGCCTCCCCACCGAGACCTGGTCCCTCCAGAACTGGTCCGTTGACGATTACAATGCCCTCTACGCTCAGGTCAAGGACGGCACCGTTACCGTTGACGCCAACTATCCCGCCGACATGAGCACCTTCGCCGGTGAGCATGTTACCGTTACCGTCAAGTAATCATTGCGGAACAAACCTTCGGAGCCCTTCGGGGCTCCGTTTTTTTGTCGCTCTTTTTGATGTTTATGCCTCATTAATATTGCAATTTACGATAAAAACATATATAATTAAGGAGTTAAACCATACTTGACAGGCGAGGAGGGCAATAAATGGAGCAGGCTACTTCGGAAGCATACCCCTATGTTATCGAAATGCTGCATATCACCAAGGAGTTCCCGGGGATAAAGGCAAACGATGACATAACTTTGCAGCTCAAACGGGGGGAGATACACGCGCTCCTGGGTGAAAACGGCGCGGGCAAATCCACTCTTATGAGCGTGCTATTCGGCTTGTATCAGCCCGAAAAGGGCGAGATACGCAAGGACGGCAAGGTCGTCGAGATCAAGGATCCCAACGACGCGACCGCGCTCAATATCGGCATGGTGCACCAGCACTTCAAACTTGTCGAGGTGTTCACGGTGCTCGACAACATCATCCTCGGCGCGGAGGATACAAAGCTCGGCTTCATCCAGAAAAAGGAAGCGCGCAAAAAGGTAAAGGCCCTTTCCGAAAAGTACGGCCTTGCCATCGATATGGACGCCAAGGTCGAGGATATCACCGTCGGCATGCAGCAGCGCGTCGAGATACTGAAGATGCTCTACCGCGACAACGACATACTGATATTCGACGAGCCGACCGCGGTCCTCACCCCGCAGGAGATCGAGGAGCTCATGCAGATCATGCGCAACCTCAAGGCCGAGGGCAAGAGCATACTCTTCATCTCCCATAAGCTCAACGAGATAATGGCCGTCGCCGACCGCGTCACCGTCCTCAGGAAGGGCAAATATGTCGGCACGGTGGATACCGCCTCCACAAACAAGGAGGAGCTTTCCCGAATGATGGTCGGCCGCCCGGTGCAGCTCGTCGTCGAAAAGGACGAGGCGAAGCCCAAGGAGACCATACTGAAGATCGAGGGTCTCTCGGTGCCCTCCAAGCTCCACAAGAACGACGCCGTAAAGAACGTTTCCCTTGAGGTCCGCGCGGGCGAGATAGTCTGTATCGCGGGTATCGACGGCAACGGACAGACGGAGTTCGTACACGCGCTCACCGGCCTCGAAAAGCCCTCTGCCGGCAAGATAACGCTCTGCGGCAAGGACATCACCAAGGCCTCCATCAGGAAGCGCTCCCTGACCGGCATGAGCCATATCCCCGAGGACAGACATAAGCACGGCATGGTGCTCGACTTCACGCTCGAGCAGAACCTCGTGCTGCAGCGCTATTTCGAGCCGCAGTTCCAGAGCCACGGCTTCATCAAGTTCGACGCCGTGCGCGAATACGCGGACAAGCTCATAACCGAGTTCGACGTCAGGAGCGGCCAGGGCCCCGTGACGAAAGCACGCTCGATGTCCGGCGGCAATCAGCAGAAGGCGATAGTCGCCCGCGAGTTCGACCGCAACATGCCCCTCATAGTCGCCGTTCAGCCCACCCGCGGCTTGGACGTCGGCGCGATAGAGTACATCCATTCGCAGCTCGTCAAGCAGCGCGACGAGGGCAGAGCGGTACTCCTCGTCTCCCTTGAGCTCGAAGAGGTCATGAACCTCTCCGACCGCATACTCGTAATGTACGAGGGAGAGATAGTCGGCGAGCTCGATCCCAAAACCACCACCACCCAGGAGCTCGGTCTTTACATGGCCGGCGCGAAAAGGCAGGATAAGGAGGTCAAGGCAGAATGAAGATGCGCAGATTCCTCAACAAAGACGGCACAAGATCCGTGCTCGCCACCCTCATTTCCATTCTTATCGGTCTGTTCGCCGGCGCGTTGATCATCCTCATAGTCGGACTTGCCGATTCGAAGCTCGGGCTGGATGAAGCATGGAAGGGCATACGGCTCCTGTTCCTCGGCCTCTTCTCCAAGGGCCAGCAGGCCGGCAGCCTGATATTCGGCTTCAACTCCACCAACATCGGCGACATGCTGTTCCGCGCGGTGCCGATAATCATGACCGGCCTCTCGGTCTCGCTCGCGTATAAGACCGGCCTGTTCAACATCGGCGCCTCCGGTCAGTATCTGGCCGGCACCACCGCTACGCTGTTCATCGCCCTCAAGATGAACACCGCGGTAATACCCCCGTGGATCGTCTGGATACTCGCCTTCCTCGGCGGCATACTCGCCGGCGCGTTCTGGGGCGCCATCCCCGGCATGCTCAAAGCGTTCCTCAATATCAACGAGGTCCTCGCCTGCATCATGACCAACTGGCTCGCCGCGAACATCGTGACATGGATGTTCGAGGGCAGCGGCCTCCAGTGCACCGAGGGCACCAAGACCCAGGTCATCTGGAAGACGACGCACAACGGAGTCGCCACGGCGAAGATGGGCCTCGACAAGCTCTTCCCGGATTCACAGCAGGTCGACGGCGGCATAATCGTCGCGATACTGATCGCGATACTCATCTACATACTGCTGACAAAGACCACCCTCGGCTTCGAGCTCAAGGCCTGCGGCTCCAACCGCCACGCCGCGAAGTACGCGGGCATAAAGGACAAGCGCAGCATAGTGCTCTCGATGGCGATCGCGGGCGCTCTGGCCGGCGCCGGCGCCTCGCTCTACTGGCTCTCCGGCTCGACCGAGTTCCACTGGCAG
The DNA here is from genome assembly GCA_017619735.1 of Clostridia bacterium. Classification (GTDB taxonomy): domain Bacteria; phylum Bacillota; class Clostridia; order Christensenellales; family CAG-138; genus UBA3857. Next base: position 28,556 of record JAFZRT010000034.1, on the reverse strand, counting down.
ACTTACCTCTCCCTCCCGGGCGAGGGCTTCCGCGGCATAGCGGTAGCGCTGCTCGGCGCGTGCAACCCGATAGCCAATATCTTCACGGGCATGTTCCTGTCGACGCTCGACGTCGTCGGTTCCAAGCTCTCGTTCTACACGGGCTATAACGAATACATCACCGACGTCATAATCGCCGCGATCGTTTACCTGTCCGCGTTCAGCCTCGTCATCAAGACATGGCTCTCCAAAAAGTTCAAGGCCGCGGAGATCAAGAAGATCCCCGACGTGCTCATAACCTCGGAAAATGCGGGGAACGATGCCCCGCCTGTTCCGAAAAATAAGGGAAAGGAGGGCAATGAGAAATGAGTTACCTGATCCAACAGACCCTTATTTACGCGATCCCCCTTATGATAGTCGCGCTTGCCGGCGTGTTCGCGGAGCGAAGCGGTATCATCAACCTCGCCCTTGAGGGCATAATGATATTCGGCGCGTTCATCGGCGTGCTCTTCGTCCACGTCTGTCAGAAGTACGGCGTGTTCGAGCTCCTGCCCGGCGCCGCCAACTGGGGCTCCATGCAGCTCTTCGAGATACTCGGTATGATCATGGCGGGCCTGCTCGGCTCGGCGTTCGCGCTGCTGCTGGGCTTTGCGGCCATCAACCTCAAGGCCGACCAGACCATCAGCGGCACCGCGCTCAACATGCTCGCTCCCGCAATCGTGCTGTTCTTCGTCCGCATAATCGCCAATCAGGAGGAGCTCCGTCTCTACAAGGGCGACGCGGCTGAATGGTTCATGATCAAGAAGGGCATGCTCGGCCTCGGCGAGAAGGACGGCTTCATAGTCAACACCTTCCTGAACAAGGTCTACATCGCGACCTATCTCTGCATAATCATATTCGTCGTTTGCTCGATAATCCTGTACAAGACGAGGTTCGGCCTGAGGCTCCGTTCCTGCGGTGAGAATCCGCAGGCGGCCGACTCGCTGGGCATCAACGTTGTCAAGATGCGCTACTCGGGCATAATCTTCTCCGGCTTCCTCGCGGGAATGGGCGGCTTCGTGTATGCGCTCACCACCTCCAACTGCATGTCCAACGGCGACGTCGCGGGCTTCGGCTTCCTCGCTCTGGCCGTTATGATATTCGGTAACTGGAAGCCCCTGAATATCGCCCTTGCGGCCCTGCTGTTCGGCCTGTTCAAGTGCCTTGCCGCGGGCTACAGCTCCATCGATATCAACGGCGACGGAATAAAGCTCCTGTTCGAGCTCTCCAAGCATCCCACCTGGGGCAAGGTCCTCAACCCGAACTTCTACCGCATGCTGCCGTACCTCATCTCGCTGCTGGTGCTCGCCTTCACCTCCAAGAAGTCGAGAGCGCCCAAGGCGGAGGGTATCCCCTACGACAAGGGACAGCGCTGATACGACGTTTTTCGAGATCCCCCGGGGCTTCCGGGGGATCTCTTTTGGCCCCGAATACCCCAAACGGCCGTAATAGTTGCATTTTAGGGCGGAGTGTGGTATAATTCCCCACGTGTAAGACCAAAAGTGAGAAAAAACGCGGCGGAGTGCTCCGGGCAGTTCCCCGCGTGTATGCTGAAAAAAGGAGGTCACCATGGCAAAACTGTATTTCAGATACGGCGCGATGAGCTCGTCAAAAACGGCGCAGGCCATCATGGTAAAATACAATTACGGCGAGCGCGGCCAGAAGGCGCTCCTCGTAAAACCCGCCGTCGACACCCGCGACGGAGTGCGTACTATCAAGTCCCGCTGCGGACTTACGGACGAATGCGTGCTCTTTCATGAGATGCCGCTCGACGATATCCGCGCCCACGTGTACGACTGCGTGATAGTCGATGAGGCGCAGTTCCTCTCCAAGGACGATGTTTTCCTGCTCATAGAGCTTGTCGATAAATACAACGTTCCCGTTATCTGCTACGGCCTGCGTACGGATTTCAGGGGCGAGTTCTTCGAAGGCAGCAAATGGCTGATGGCAATGGCCGATACCATTGAGGAGATAAAGACGATATGCTGGTGCGGCAAAAAGGCGATCATGAACGCCAGGCTCGACGGCAAGGGCGGCATCACCCGCGTCGGCGAGCAGGTGGTCCTGGGAGCCGACGATAAATACATCGGGCTCTGCCGCAAGCACTGGGAGGAAGGGAAGATCCGCAAATGAGGTTTTACATCGCAACCGGAATCAACAACGCATGGCGCGCGAGCGCTCTCGCGGAGGTCCTGAAGGGCCGCGGCCATGAACACACATACGACTGGACGGTCCACGGCGACATCCGGCGCGAGGGAGACCTCCGCATGGGCGAGGTCGCCTTCAACGAGCTGAGGGCCGTACGCGACGCGGAGCTCGTGGTGGTGCTCCTCCCCGGCGGGAGCGGCACGCATACGGAGCTCGGAGTCGCCATCGCCACTAGGGGAAACAAGAGGATCATCCTCTGGAGCGAGGAGGGCGAGGAGTTCAATTTCGACGAGCGCACCTGCACCTTCTATTTCCACCCCAGCATCGAAAGGGTCGTTTGTCCCTTCGATGAGCTGCTGCGCCGCCTCGACAAGGAGCAGATAGGCAGCGACATACGATGACGAAGCACAAAAAAAGCACCGCTTTGCGGTGCTTTTTTGATATGCTTATTTGCTCTTACAGGGTCTCGCCCTCGGGCGTATCGGTATGCAAGCTCGCGGGATCGATGAGCGGGGAGCTCTGGAGCAGGCTCACGGCATCCTCCGGAGTGTAGCCGATGAACACGACCTCCAGGAAGGAGTAATCCGTCACGCGCCAGAGATAGCGCAGGAGGCCCATATCGTTCATCCTGAAGAGCGCGGCGCCGATCATCATCTCATCGTCGAGCTCGGGGAGCACGCGGCAGTTGAAGCTGCGGAACACGCCCTCCTCGGATATGCCCTCCGCCTTCGCGCAGAGCTCGACGTCGCTGATGTCGACCTCCATGTATTCGGGGAGATCCTTCGGAACGAGGAGCATGGAATCGGCGGGATCGCCGAGGAACGTACCGAGCCAAACGTAACCGGTGAGGCCGCCTCTCGAGGCGAACATGTCGGGAACGGGCGTGGGAACGACCTCGGGCGTTTCAACGGGCTCGAAAGTGGAGTCGGCGGTATTCGCGGGATCGGGCGTCACAATTACGGGATCGTAGGTGAAATCGGGCGCGGATCCCGTGTTCTTGGGATGGTCGCTGACGAAAGCCGTCTGGGAGCCGTGATAATCGCCGGGGGTGATGGTGCCGGAGATCTCGTCCGCATTCGGTTTATGGTTTGCGGTCTTATCGAGAGAGAGACCTGCGAAGGGATCGAGTATCTTGGTCGCGGTGAGGACTGTGAAGCCGAGTATGAACACCGCGGCGACAGCCGCTATCCCGGTGAACACGCGCTTCATGACGCGGGCGCGCTTTGCCTTGCGGGAGGGGAATATGACTATGCCCTCCTCCTTCGCGGCGGCCTTGATGCGCCCGAGCATGGCGGCGTAATCGACCTCGCTGTCGTCGGCCTCGGCGGCTTCGGAGAGCAGACGGTCGATATAGGCGTCCTCCTCAAGGGAAAGCTCGATATCGGGTTTTAGGTTTTTGATCTTCTTACTCATGTTCGATACCCTTTGCGCGCAGGCGCTGTGCCATTATTTTCCTTCCGCGGGCCATCCGTGATTTTACGGTCCCCTCCGAGACCCCCAACGCGTCCGCTATTTCAATGACGCTCATCCCGCTGTAGTAATACATCGTTATCGGTTCGCGATACTTATCGTCCAGCGCGGCCAACGCCTCCTTTACCGCCGAGCGCGTATCGCTCTTCATTACCTCGTCCTCCGGGGTCGCGCCGGTGTCCGCGACCTCGGCGCCGACCGGCTCGTCGGAAAGCACTTCCTTTCCGCCCCGGCGCTTTGCGTCAAGCGCGGCGTTCACCGCGACCCGGTAGAGCCACCCTTTCAGCTGCGCGTCGGAAAGCTCGGCAACGCTGTCCATGTTTTTAAGCACGGACATAAAGACGTTCTGCGTGACGTCCTCGGTCATCTCCTTGTCGGAGAGGACCCTGTATGCCGCCCAGTAGACAAGTCTGGAGTAATTCTCATATATGCTGTCGAAATCTCTTTCCGGCATATCGCGATCGATCCTCCGTTCGGCTGAAGGCCCCCTGCCGAACCTCACTTATATAACGCACGAGAACGGGGGCGGGTTCCCGATTTTTTCAAAAAACCTTAAAATATATCCGAAAAACCTGTTCAGAGGCCTTCTTCGCGGGTCATAGCGGCCAAACAACTGCTCCCGCGGAGCACGTATTCGGGGAGAAGAGCGCCGAAATACTCCGGACCGCGGCCCTCCTCGTTCTCGGGATCGTCCGCGGTGCAGAGCATATCGTCGGAGACCAACAGGTATACCGGCATGCCGGGATGCCTCGTCCCGACGCTGCGCAGCTCCTCGCCGAAGCCCGCGCCCAGCTCGGGATCGTCCTCGCCGTCGTCGATATGCCAGACCTGCGCCGCTTCGTCATACACGAGCGTTTCGAACCATGGGAGCAGGTACACCGCGCCGCCGTACAGCACGGCGTCGTGCGCGTCCGCGCCGCGCTCGAGCCGCAGCTCCAGACCGCGTTCCCTCGCGGAGTTGTAAAGCTTGTACCCTTCGGAATACCGTATGTGCGGTTCAAAGGGGATGCCGAGCTCCCGCCCGTAGGCGGACGCCTCGTATTCTCGGCGGTAACGCGGCTCCTTCAGCTTTTCTATGAGCAGGTATACGCCGAAGCAGACCAAGCCGACCGCAATGACCGGCGAGATCAGGAGTACCAGGAAGCCGTAAAGCAGCTTCCTGCCCAAGTTGAGTTCCGAAAATCTCATGCGCATATCCTTTCGATCATATTATAGCATACTGTCTCGCCACTGTCAAAAAAGCGCGGAACGGGCACGAAAAAGGGGCCGCTCATGCGGCCCACTTGGCGTTTCGCAGATCGATCATTTATTCGCCTTGGCGTTCGCGTAGGCCAGTATGCGCTGCATTTCGTTGTAGACGATCATGTAGCCCTCGTCGACGCCCATGCCGGGCTTCGCGAGTATCTGGTCGGGACGGGTGGCCATGGCGCACTGTACGCAGACCTGCGCCGAACGGTCGGTCTCGTTGCAGGTGCCGCCCTGGTATGCGCCGATGCCGCGCTCCTTGCAGTAGAGGACGGCTTCGATGGTGTTGTTGATGCCGCCGAGGTCGGGTGTCTTGATCTGGACCATGTGGCCCGCCTTGTTGTCGGCAAAGTACTTGATGTCCTCAAGCGTGTTGCACCATTCGTCGGCGACGATCTCAACGTTGATACCGCGGTCGTCGAGCTCCTTCGTGATGGCCTTCAGAGCCAGCATCTGCTTCTCGCGGTCCTCGACGTCCATCGGGCCTTCGATGCGGAGATGGAAGGGCTTTGCGGCCTCCTCGAGGGTGGCAAGGTAGTCGGCCATGGCCTTGTAGTTGTCGTTGCCAAAGGCGATGCCGATGGTGCCATAAACGTCGATGTGGAATATCGGGTTGTAATCCTCGCTCGTGCGGAGGGCGATAACGCGGTCGCGCAGCCACTTGACGTACTCAAGGAGCTTTTCGCCGTGCTCGCCGAGCTTCGTCTTAACGTTGTTGATGAGGGCGTGGGGCAGTATCTGCGCGCCCTTGATGATCATCTTGTCGGAGTTGGTGTAGCGGTCGTCGCCCGACTGGGTGAATATGTCGAGGGGCTTCGCCTCAAAGGTGAGGCCGTATTCCTCGGCCACGACCTCGTACATCATGCGGTGGGTGGCCTTCGCGACGGCGTCCAGGAGGGCCTGCGTCATGCCGTAGCGGATGGCGGTGTGGAGGCGCTTGCCTTCAACGGTGATCGCCTCGAGGTCGGCGGCGAGCCTGCGGAAATTATCCGCCTCACGGCCGATGAGCTCGGGCTTGATGTACTTCTCGATGACGGGGATGAAATCCTTGGCAAGGAAGAGGGGATCGCGTCCTCCGCAACCGGAATACTGAACGGCGGCGCAGTCGCCGGTGGCGATCTGACCGTCCTCAAGGACGAGCATCACGGAGATGGATTCGCCGGGCTGACGAACGGAGGTAAAGCCGGGGGTCTTGGGCTCGCCGAAGTAGGCGGCGCCGTCGCTGCGGGCGCCCGCCTTGATGGCGCGCTGGTCGTCAAAGTAGAAGCCTGTGCGGCCTGCGGAGCAGATAACGTCGATGATTTTCATTTCAAATACCTCTATATGATGTTATTTGTGTTTCAGTTCCTGGGACGGCCAACGAGCCTGCCCTTCGATATCGCGTAAACGTCGTCGATCACCATCTGGAAGGAGGCGCTGCGCTTTTCGGCCTTCGCCCTCTCGCCGATCTTGGCGCGGTGGAACGCCTTGATCTCCTCCGTGAAGGGCAGATTGCCCATCTCGAGTATGCGGATGGCGCCGTCGTTGTCGCGGGCGGGGAGCATCCTGCCGGCGTTGAAGCGGGAAGGCGCAAATGGAATGTCGAGCACGCCGCACATGACCGCCTTGACGGTGCCGTCGGCGATGTCGCCCTCGCCCAGCTCAAAGCACTTGTCCACTATGCAGCGGGTCTCCTTGCGGATCATTTCCTTCTCCTCTTCGAGGTTGTCCGCTGTGCAGACCTGATCGGCAAGCATCGTGATAAGCTGCTTCGTGCAGCGCAGGCCCTGCGCGTTGGCCTCCATGGTGGGAACGCCCGCCGCCTCATGCGGGGTCTTGACGATGACCTTCGTCGCCTTGGAGAGCGCCGCGGTCGCGGAGCCCCAGCTTATGACGCCGAACGCCTTCGCCTCGTCCGCGGGGAAGCCGCCCATCCACTGATGGAAAACGGTGGTGACGCATACGTCGTTGTAGCCGTTCTTTTCAAGGTACTCGTTGGTGAGCTCCTCGAGCACGCGGATGGCCGCGACGTCCTGAACGAGGTTGCCGCACTGGCCGTAGCCGACGGTGATGTTTTTGACGCCCTGCTCGGCGGCAAGGAGCGCCTCGATAATGGCGACGGCGTGGGAGATACAGGCGGGAACGAGCGTGCCGGTCAGCGGGCCGTAGGGCTCGCGGTTGATGGAGACGCCCGCCTCCTCATAGATGCCGGTCAGGCGGTCAACGTATTGCCAGTCCCTGATGGTCTTCTCCATGGGCACGTTCTTCGCGTACGGGAGATTGTAGGATATGCCGCCGCCCTCGTAGCTGGTGAAGCCGCCGGCATAGGTGATCTCGGTAAGGAGCCTTGCGTCGGGGGTGCCGTGACGCACCTGGATAGGGGTGTCCAGCGCCTTTATGAGCCTGCGGCAGCCGTCGACTCCGTGGTTGACCGCCGGGAAGCCGTTCAGCATGGATCGGCGCTCCTTCATGGACTCGCGGATGCCGTTCTCCGCCTCCTGATAGCGGTTCTGACGGGTGTAGCTGTCGATGGTGGTGGGCAGAAGATCCGCCTCGCCCTTATCCTGCAGATAGGTCAAAAGCTCGATCTGCGCGTCGATCAGAGCGACGCCCGCGCGGGGCTGTATAAGGGTTATCCCGCGCTCCTTCGCGTCGACGAGCTTCTTCGAAAAGACCTTGTGATCGGGAAGGGACTTGTGGAACTCGATAGCTTCCTTGAGGTCGACGTCCGCGCCGGTGGGCCACTGCTTCAGCACCTCTTCGCGAATGGCGTTGAACTCGTCGTCGGGTATGCGCTTATTTTGCACTGTCATCTTTTTTCAGCTCCTCTTTCAAAATGGTGAGCGCCGCGTCGGGGTAATGCTCGGAGAGCAGGCCCATAGCGGCAATAATGTAGCTTCTGTCAACGAGCACGTCGCATGCGCGGGGCTTCAGCGAGGAGGGATCCTCCTCGTCGAAGAAGCCGTAGGACGCTATGCGGCCTGTGTGCTCCGTGTGGATGAGCGAACCGCCGGTAACGATGAACTTATCGACGTTCACAAGATTCTTGCCCGTCTGCACGAGCTTGAGACCGCCGAGGCCGAAGACCTCTTCGAGCCGTCCGGCGTGCCTCGTCACCGCGACGCGGACCGCCATGGAGGCCAGCGCCTCGTCTGCGCGCGCCGTCTCGTCGTCATAGGGCAGCATGTCGGTGTGTTCGGCGAACATGTCGACTATCTCGCCCATGCGCTCGGGGGTAAGGCCCGCGATCCCGGCGACCTTTTCGATGCCCGCGGCGTCGACGATGCCGCGAATGCTGTAGCGCATGCCGATATCGCCCTCGACCGTGCGCTTGATGTACGGCTCGGGCAGCCCGCGGAGCGCAGTGCGCGGATCGTCGGGAAGCCCCTCCGCCACGGAGTAGATGTCCGTCGTGGCTCCGCCAACGTCGACTGCGACGAGGTCGCCTATGCCCTTCTGGCCGGCGGTGCCCTCCGCAAGCAGCTTCATCGCGGTCATGACGGCCGAAGGCGTCGGCATCATGATACCCGATATGAGCTCGGTGGCGCGGGACAAGCCCTTCGCCTTCACGATGTTGTTGAGGAACACCTCGCGGATCTCGCGCTGCGTCGGCTCGATGTTAAGCGTGCCGAATCGCGGCATGACGTTCTCGCAGACGTGGACCTCGCGCCCTTCGAGCAGGCGCTGACACTCGCGCGCGGCGTTGCGGTTGCCCGCAAGGATTATCGGGTAATCCCCGCCGATGGAGGCGAGCACGCCCGCGTTGTGTATCATGCATTCCGTGTTGCCGCCGTCCGTGCCGCCGACGAGCAGGAATATGTCGGGATCCAGCGCCTTTATCTCCTCCGCGTCGTCCTCGGTGAGCTTGAACGCGTAGGTCTTCAGCACCTTCGCTCCGGCGCCGAGACTTGCGGTCTTGGCGGCTTCCGCGGTGAGCTCGGGAACGAGGCCCGAAGCCAGCATGCGCAGGCCGCCCGCGGCGGAGGAACAGGCATAACGGGCGAAATAATCAAGCTTGCCGATACTCTTTTCAAGCTTGGAAAGAGCGTCGGCAAGCCCGTCGTTCACGTCCGTCTGCACGGTGGTATAGGAATTGGCTGTCCCCAAAAGACGCGGCGCGTCGGCGTCGACCGCGGTGACCTTGGTATATGTACTTCCGAAATCTATGAGAAGTATCGGTTTCATATCATCAGCCGGGGAGACTCAGTCCTCCAGATGCAGATCCTCTTTGAGCGCCTCGATATCGACCTCGGGCGGTGTTCCCGGAGGGAAGGAGCGGTCGAAGCCCATCGCCTTGAAGCGCTTCTCGACCTCGTCAAAGGGCTGCTTGCCGATGACGATATTGCCGCCGACGTAGAGGAGGATCCCCTCAAGGCCGGCCTCGTCGCATTTCTCGCGCAGGCCGCGGCAGTCGAGCTCGCCCTGACCGTAGAGGGAGGAAACGAGTATCGCGTCGGCGTTCGTCTCGATGGCGGCGTTTATGAACTCCTCCTGGGAGACCATAACGCCGAGGTTGATGACGTTGAAGCCCGCGTCGGTGAACGCGTGATAGAGGATCTGGTTGCCCACAGCGTGGACGTCCGCGCCGATAACGCCGATGACCAGAGTTTTCTTTTCCATTTCGAACCTCGCTAATGAAGCAAATTGATGGTAAAGTCGGTTTGATCTATTTCCTCACGGGGCCCGCCGACCGCATTCGGATCGATATGGCTCCATGGTATCCACATTCGCGTATGATACGCCGACGGGCCGTAAAAGTCAAGAGAAATGCGGCGGAAAATAACATATATTTAATGCTCCGCCGAGGCCTGCGCCGGCTGTATCAGAGGGAGGAGAGATAATCCTTTCGACCCTTCTCGTAAAGGTTGTTCCCCTCGGCGTCTATCACGGCGACGACGGGAAGGTCCTCGACCTCCAGACGCCTCACCGCCTCCGCGCCGAGATCCTCGTAGCAGACGATCTCCGCCTTCTTGATGCAGCTCGAGAGCAGGGCGCCCGCGCCGCCTATGGCCGCGAAATAGACCGCGCCGTATTCCTTCATGGCGGCGACGACCTCCGGTCCGCGCTTGCCCTTGCCTATCATGCCCGTCTCGCCCTCCCTGATCAGGGTGGGGGAGTAGGCGTCCATGCGGTAGCTCGTGGTGGGGCCTGCGGAGCCAATGACACGTCCGGGCTTCGCGGGGGTCGGCCCGACGTAGTAGATGGTCGCGTCCTTGATGTCGAAGGGCAGGGGCTCGCCCTTTTCGACGAGCTCGACGAGGCGCTTATGCGCGGCGTCCCTCGCGGTGTAGATGACGCCGGAGAGCAGGCATGCGTCGCCGGCCTTTATGCTGCGGGCAGTTTCCCTCGTGATGGGGAGAGTGATGCGTTTTTCCATAGCTCCGGCCTCCTTACAGCACCGCGGACTTGTGCCTTGTCACGTGGCAGTTGATGTTGACCGCGACGGGCAGACCGGCGATATGCGTCGGCGCCCACTCGATATTGACGGCGAGCGCAGTCGTCCTTCCGCCGAAGCCCTGCGGGCCGACGCCGAGGGAGTTTATCTTCTCCAGCAGCTCCGCCTCGAGCGCGGCGTAGTATTCGTCGGAGGAGCGCTCCGACACGGGACGCATCAGCGCCTTTTTGGCGAGGAGCGCCGCCTTGTCGAATGTGCCGCCAATGCCTACGCCCACGATTACGGGCGGGCAGGGATTTGGGCCGGCCTCCTCGACCGTGTTGATGATGAAGCGCTTCACGCCCTCCGCTCCGTCGGAGGGTTTGAGCATCGCAAGGCGGGACATGTTCTCGCTGCCGAAGCCCTTGGGAGCGACGGTGATCTCCAGCTTGTCGCCGGGGACTATCTCGGTGTAGAGCACGGCGGGGGTGTTGTCGCCCGTGTTGACGCGGCGGAGGGGATCCGCCACCACGGACTTGCGGAGGTAGCCCTCCGTGTAGCCGCGGCGCACGCCCTCGTCGACGGCGGATTTAAGGTCGCCCGAGATGTGTACGTCCTGACCTATCTTCAGGAACACGCAGCACATGCCCGTATCCTGACAGATGGGGACGAAGTCCCTTTCGGCAATGCCGTAGTTCTCGATGATCTTGTCGAGTATCCCCTGCGCGGTGGGCCAGTTCTCCTCAAGACGGGCGGCCTCTATGCGGTCCTTCACGTCCGTGGGGAGCAGGCAGTTCGCCTCTATGGCGAGGCGCGCGACGGTATCGGTGATTGCTTTGGCGTCGATCTCTCTCATGCTGTTAACGCTCCAATACGTTCATGATATGGTCTATGACCGTTCCGTCGCGGTATATGACGTCCGCGACGACCCTGGAGCCCAGAGCGGGCTTCGCGGGCACGCCGCTCGTGCGCTCGGCCATCTCCTTGAGCTCGTGTATGTCGACGAGCTTTACGCCCGCGTCCTTCAAACGCAGCCGCAGTTCCTCGTCCTTCGGGTTGACGGCGACGCCCTTCTGCGTCACCAGCACGTCGACGGTGGAGCCGGGGGTGGAGATGCAGTTCACGCGGTCGGTCACGATGGGCAGCCTCGCCCTCGAGAGCGGGGCGATTATCATGGCAAGCTTCGCGCCGGCGGCGGTGTCGCTGTGTCCGCCGGAGCCGCCCATTATGCGCCCGTCGGAATCGGTGTGTACGTTGATGTTGAAATCGAGGTCGATCTGCGTCGCGCCTAGTATGACGACGTCCAGACTGTCGACGACGGCGCTCTTCGCCCCGGGGGAGGCGTAGTGCGTGGCGGATATCTCGCTGTGGCGGGGGTCGGTCCTTATGGACTCGACGGCCTTGAGGTCGAAGCACTGCACGTCCATGAGCGACTCGAAGCAGCCCTCGCGCAGCATGTCGACCATGTAGCCCGTGATGCCGCCGAGGCCGAAGCTGCCGTGCACGCCGTCCTTCAGCATGACGTCCTTCAGGAACTTGGCCGCGGCGAGCGAGGCGCCGCCCGCGCCGGTCTGGAAGCTGAAGCCGTCCTTCAGGAGACCGCTTCCCTTTATCACGTCGACCGCCGTCATGGCCATAGAGAGGCCGACGGGGTCGCGGGTTATCTTCGTTGTGCCGGAGACTATCCCGGCGGGGTCGCCTATCGAATCGACGACCACGACCTCGTCGACGTCCGTCTCGGGTATGGAGCGGCAGACGAGGGGGTAGGGGCGCAGATCGTCGGTGATTACGACGGTAAAGCGCGCGTTGGCGGCGTCGGGTATGGCGTAGCCGAGCGAGCCGCATGCGGAGCGGCCGAGCTTGCCGGTGCAGTTGCCCATGGCGTCGCTCGCAGGGGCGGCTATGAACGCCACGTCGATGGGCGTGGAGCCGTTCTCGATATCGCGGGGACGGCCGCCGTGCGTGCGGAACTGCACGGGGTTCTTCATGCCTCCGGCGGAGATGAACGAGCCGAGCTCCGCCGCCATGTAGTCGGTCAGTATCGTCGTCACGACGCCGTTCCTGATATGGTCTATCAGCGGACGGTGCACGTTGAACAGCGAGCTCGCGTTGACGGTGAGGTCCTTTATCCCGAGCTCGGCTATGGCCTCCATGACCATGTTCAAAACGTGGTCGCCGTTCCTCAGATGGTGATGGAACGAGACGGTCATGCCGTCCTTTAATCCGCTGTCGATTATCGCCTGCTTGACGGAAGAAACGAGCTTATTCATCGTCTGCACCTCCGAGCCCGAGCTGCTTCGCGGCTTCGAGCGTCTGCCGCGCACGCTCCACGATGGGCTTGTCTATCATCTTGCCCAGCAGGGATACGGCGCCCTTGCCCTGCTCCCTGCCTATGCGTATCGCCTCGAAAACCATCCTGGCGTATTGTATCTCCTTCTCGGTGGGGCTGAACACCTCGTTAATGACCTTGACGTGACGGGGCGCGATAGCCGACTTGCCCGTGAAGCCGAGGCTCTTCGCGTACTCCGCGTCGACCCGTATGCCCTCGTCGTCGTTGACGTCGGTAAAGGGCGTGTCGTACACGTCGACGTTCGCCGCCCTCGCCGCGCAGACGAGGCGCTTCCTCGCGTAGTCGATCTCGTTGCCCTGCTTGGTGCGTCTGCACCGCAGATCCGCGGTCAGATCCTCGCCTCCGAGGAATATCGCCGCCACGCGCGGGCAGGCGGATGCGATGGCAAATGCGTTCTCCACGCCGAGCGCGGTCTCGATGAGCGGTATCAGCCGGACGGTGCCGACCTCCATGCCGCAGCGGCGCTCGACCTCTGCGATGTAGGCGTCGACCGTCAGGATATCCTCGCGCGAGCTCGCCTTGGGGGGCATTATTAGATCGGGCTTCAGCGGGACTATGGCGTCGATATCGTGCTTCCAGTAGTCGGTGTCGATGGAATTGATCCTTACCGTGATCTCAACGCCGGAAAAGCCCATGCGGCTCATCGCGCTCATGACGAGGAGCCTCGCGGCGTCCTTCTCGTCGGGGGAGACGGCGTCCTCGAGATCGAGTATGATGCAGTCCGCGCCGAGCGCGTCGCCGTTGATGATCATGTTCGGCGTATTGCCGGGTAAAAACAGCATGCTTCTGCGCATTTCAACCTCCACAGCTATTGCCTTTGGGGCGCTCCCGCGCCGTTTTCGGCGCATACACCCACTTATACAAGTATTATAAACCCGAAGCGTTTCCGTTTCAAGTGCGTGTTTCCCGAAAAGCGGCGGGGCAAAAGCCAAAAACCCGTTGAGAAATCCCGCGGGCTGTGATATGATGGACCAAAGACCAATGCAGATCGGGGGACGTACCATGTCATATTCCGGCAGGATGCAGCAGAACCACTATTACAGCGTTTTCTTCGCCCCGCGCGGCCGCGACCGCATGTATGAGCTCGGCATGCAGATAGCGCAGATGTACCTGTCGCCGTTCGACAAGCTCATAGGCATCATCGGCGAGGCGGGCTCCGGCAAAAGCATGCTGATAAAGGGCATGTTCCCCGGCCTCGAGCTCACCAACGACGACAACGGAGTGAACGTCCGCCCGCTCCCGATACTCGATCAGGACGATTACGGCTTCTTCACCGCGCACACCTACCATATCGACATAAGGTTCGAAGCTGCCTTTACCCAGATGGGCACGCTCGCGGAGGCGATACTGCGCGCGGTCAAGAACGGCAAGCGCGTGATAGTCGAGCATTTCGATCTCATCTACACCATGCTCAACGTCAACGCGAATCTGCTGATAGGCGTCGGCGAGGAGATAATCATCACCCGCCCGACCATATTCGGCCCGCTCCCCGCCGAGCTGCACGAGAGGGTGGCGAAATCGGTCGTCTACCGCCGCATGACCCACACCGCGGAGGACCTCTGCGAGATATTCCTCCCGGAGGAGGAGTTCCGCCGCTGCAAGCACCGCGACATAAAGCACGGCTTCCTTCTCGCCTTCGAGGGCCGTCCGCCGGAGGTCGACCTCATAGACCTCGAGTTCAAGGTCGAGGAGTGCATTGAGAAGGACCTCACGATATCCTACGTCGACGAGGAGCACGTCAGGATAGGCGACATCGTCCATCCCTGCACCGGCCCGCGGACCCACGTACCGAGCACCGGCTGCGTGGAGGGCTTCCGCCTGCTGCACAGGATAGTGTACGATCCCATCGAGCAGTGCTATCTCATCGCCGGCAGGGTCGGCCCCGGCGCCGGCGGCGACAGCATAGACGACGTAAACGACATAACGCTGGATTGAGTCGAATAAAAAAAGGAGGGCGCCCGGGCGGCGCCCTCCTTTAATGCTGTTCGTCAAAACGGAAGATCCCTCGCGGCGATAAAGCCGTATGCGCTCTCGGCGCTCGTGACGGCGCGGATCACCGCCTCGCTCACGACCTCGGCGGCAAGTGTGCCGACGATCTCCTGATCGCAGACGACGCTGCCCACGGAAACGGCGTAGATGCTGTCGCCGTCGAGCGAGGTGTGCACGGGCCTTATGGAACGGGCGTAGCCGTCGTGCCCCATGCCCGCGATCTTGCAGAGCGCGGCCTTTTCGAAATAGGCGTTGGTGATTATCACGCCCAGAGTGGTATTCCCGACGAAGCGGTCCTTGACCCTGTTAATTCCGGAGCTTATCACCTCGGGTGAGCTGCGGAAGGAGAGCCCGTCCTCGCTGAGGAGGCCGGCTACCTGCTTTCCCGTTTTCCAGTCGAAAACGTCCCCGAGGGCGTTCAGCGCGACTGCCGCGCCGATCCGGAGCTCTCCGAGCTCGACCGCGTAGCTGCCTATGCCCGTCTTCATGCAGGTCGCCATGCCGGCTATCTTCCCGACTGTCGCGCCGCAGCCCGCTCCGTGATTGCCGTCGCGGTAATTGGGGCTCTCGAAGGCGGCCTTCGCAGCGGCATAGCCCATTTCCTCATCCGGCCTCGTGAACGGATCCCCGACGGTAAGGTCGAAAAGATCCGACTGCGCAACGAGGGGCACCTTCGTAACGCCGACGTCGTAGCCGTATCCGTGTTCCTCCAGATACCGCATCACTCCGCCCGCCGCGCCGAGGCCGAAGGCGCTGCCCCCGGCAAGCACTATGCCGTGGATCTCCTTTGCGGCCATCAGCGGATCCAAAAGCTGCGTCTCTCTCGACGCGGGGCCGCCCCCGCGCACGTCTATGCCCGCGCGCATGCCGTTTTCGCAGATGAAAACGGTGCAGCCCGTTCCGGCTTCCCTGTTCTCGGTCTGTCCGATCCTGACAGGGCCGATCTCGGTAATGGGTATTTCACGCAGTTTCATTTCGATCCCCCCTGAACTCGATACGGAGCTTTTTCATCGATACGCTATTATGGTCATCACAACGTACGCCGCGACCATGCTCCCCAATACGACGGCCTGCTTGAGGCGGTGAGCGGTCAGCAGCCCCACGAACTCGCGCACTGCGGCGTTGGGCCAGAAATACCATTTGGTCTTCGCGCCCATGCCCACGGCGCGCATCTTTACGCGCCTCGCGAAAATGCCGCTGCGGAATATGTGATAATTCGTTGTGGAAAACGCGATCTTCGCATCGGGATCCCGCTCCCATATCTTCTCCTTGGAAAACTTCATGTTTTCAAAGGTGTCGCGCGACGCGTCCTCCTCGATAATGCGGTCCTCGGGTATGCCGTGTTCCATCAGGCAGCGCTTCATCGCAAGACTCTCGGAATTGGCCTCGTCCGGGCCCTGCCCGCCGGAGGTGATGAACATGAGCTCCCTGCCCGTTTCCGCCTTCTGCTTTTCGTAAAAGGCGACGGCGCGCTCGACGCGGCCCCTGAGCAGTGGAGTCGGAGTGCCGTCCCTGCGGAGCCCGCAGCCCAGTATTATCAGATAATCCTTATCCTTTTCGGGCTCGTAACGGACGACTATGATATTCGCGATAATGGCGCCTATGAGCATGCATTCGAAGTACAGATACACCGCGGCGAACAGGTTGCCGACAAGGTCGTGCATCATTACTTCGAACTGGCTTCCCGCGGCATATCGGTCATAGAAGAACAGCAGCGTCTCTCCCGCGACGAGCAGCAGCGCCAGCAGTATCCCGAGCACGTTCACGAAGCGCCTGCGCTCGTGAAGCAGCAGGGATATGTTCGATACGAAGAGCGCGGCGGAGAATACGAGTATGAACGGGGCCGATATGAACATGTACCATTTCGCCGAGTTCAGGAACACGTGGAGTATCTGCGACAGCGCGTACAGCTCCGGCGCGCGGATCATCCTCACGAGCAGTACGACGAGCGTCGCGATAAGGGACAGCACGAACAGCGCGAAGCCGATATAGTAGATCGTGTTATAGGAATACGGATTGTACCGAAGCTGGCCTATGAAGGCGTTTATGAGCGCCGCCTCCGCAAGGACAAGGTACGCGATGACCGCGGCGCAGATGGGGACGGAGAGCCCTTCGGCGTCTATGAACGCCATTACCGCGATCAGCACGGCAAAAGCCGCGGTGAGGAACGCCAGATTGTACAGCTTGGGTTTCTTGTCAAGAGTATCGAACCTTATCATGTCCGTCTCACATCTTTTTCAGTATCGTCAGTATGTTCTTTCCGTCGCGGTATTCGTAGCCGACGTCGTCGGTCAGCTTCTTCGTCAGGAATATGCCGAGGCCCCCTTCGCTTCTTTGCTCGGCGGGCAGGGTGACGTCCGGATCCTGCTTCCCGGTGGGATCGTACGGCACGCCTCCGTCCTCGAAAACGAGGGTGACCGTCCTCGCGCCGAGGTCTGTGCTTATGCGCACCCTCGCGCTGCCGGCCGAGTTGACGTAGGCGTATTCGCAAATGTTGACGAATATCTCCTCCGCTGCAACGGCAAGCTGCATCATGGCCCTTCCGGAGCCGTTGAGCCCGGCCGTGCGGTCCTCGATGAAGCGAAGCACCTCCGGCAGATTGGCTGTCTCGGCGGGGATCGTCAGCTCATCGCGGGAGAAGGTCAGCGTGTCGGCGCCGTGCAGCAGCTCGGTCAGCTCGCGCTTCCAAAGCTCCGACTCTGCGCGGCCCTTCTCGGTATCGAGCAGCCCGTGCCGCTTCAGACGGCTTATAAGACGGGTGTAGCCGACTATTCGCGCCTTGTCCGTGACCTCGCGGAGCTTCGCCTCGCAGCCCGTACCGAGATACTCCGCGAGCGACGCCGTGAAAAAGCGCTTCGCGGTATCTGCGCCGAAGCCCTGGAAGGCCTCTATCCCGCCGGGATCGACCTCATGGAAGCCGATGAAGGAATTGAAGATCTGCCCGAGCTCGAATATCGGATCGCCCACGGACAGCGTGTCCATGTCTATCAGCAGCACCTCGTCGTTCTGGAGCATTATGTTCTTGGTATGGTAATCCCCGTGGATCATGTGCGGATCGTCGGGCACAGCGCGGATAAGGGAGAGGAGCTTTTCGCCCTCCGCCTCCGGCAGATCCGGCGCGGTCTGCTCCGCCCACAGGATGACCGTGTCCTTGATGGCGGGCAGCTTGCCCTCCGGCACGACTACGGAGTGTATCTTCTTCAGCAGATCGGAGTATTCCCTTACGCACCAATCGAATCTGTCGGGCTCGTTGGCCAGTATGCTCGAAAACGAGCGCGCGTTCAGAAGCTCGAACACGGAGCCGTAGCTTCCGCCGACCTTGACCACGTCGTAGGAGATGGCGGTCGGAAGGCCGAGCACCAGCGCGAGCTTCGCCTTCTCACGCTCGGATTTTATCTCGTCCAGCGCCTCGGGATCGTTGTAGACCTTTACGACGCTGTCATCGCCAATGCGGTAAACGGAGCCGTTCGCGCCGCGGCCTATCTGCTCGCAGCCGTCGACGGAGACCGTGCGGTACGCCTTTTCGATATTCATGATCTCGGTGAAGCCGGTCATGCCGAAAAGCTCGTATACCTCCGGGCAGACGTTGACCACCGAGAGGTCGGGGCGTTCCTTGAACAAGCGAAGTATGACTCTCAGCCCGGCGCTGGAGAGGTATTTGAGCTCCGCTGCGTCGAGTATGAGCCGTTCGCCGTCGTGCCCCGCGAGCGCGGCGCGTATGGAGGCCTCGGTCTCCTGCGAATTGGTGGAGTCGATGCGGCCCGAAACGGGCACCGTTACGGCGGGCATTGTATCGGCGTTTGCCATATGCATATCTCCTTTTTTTCGGTCGTGAAAAGGTATTTGTCCTATCCTTTATATTTTATCAAACGCAGGCGTGGATCGCAATAGATCGGGCGCGTTTTTTGCGTTGACGCGGGGAGCGGCCGCATAATGAGCGCCGCGTCGCAAATAATCGCTCAAAAATCGCATAAAAACTGATCGATTATGCTTGACTTTGAGCGCGAATAGATATATTATATTAAGGGAGGGCGATACCATGCTTGCACAGGAAAGATTCAAGCTGATACTCGAGTATCTCGGGGCGGAGGGGACTGCGACCGTCGGTCAGCTCAGCGCGCTCCTCGGCGCCTCGGAAGCGACCGTCCGGCGCGATCTGAACGTCCTCGCGAAGGAGGGTAAGCTCAACAAGGTCTTCGGCGGGGCGACCTCGATCCGCCAGCTTGGCCTCGTGGAGGAGCATGTGAGCCTCCGCGAAACGCAGATGTTCGCCGAGAAGGACAGGATAGCCGCCTACGCCGCATCCATGATCCGAGACGACGATTTCGTATTCATCGATTCGGGCACCACGACCGCCTGCATGATACCGCATCTCAGGAACACGAAGGCGACCTACGTGACGAACGGCGTTGCGCATGCGTACCGCCTGCTGCGGGCGGGATTCAACGTGTACATTATCGGCGGCCGGCTGAGGCCCGCGACCGAAGCGGTCGTCGGGGCGGAGGCCATGCACGGCCTGCTCAAATACAATTTCACAAAGGCGTTCATGGGCACGAACGGCATCTCGCAGGAAAAGGGCTTCACCACTCCCGACGTGGAGGAGGCGAACATCAAGCAGTGCGCCATAGAAAGGAGCTTCGTATCCTTCGTGCTCGCCGATCATACCAAGTTCAACCGGGCGTTCCCCGTGACATTCTCACGGCTGGACGCCTGCTGTATTTTGACCGATCGCATGCCAAAGGGCAAATTCGGCGAAAGGACGATCATAAAGGAGGTGGATCGATGATCTACACGGTAACTCTCAATCCCTCTATCGACTACGTTGTCCACATCGATAAGCTCGTCAGCGGCATAACCAACCGCACCTCGGGCGAGGAATACTATTTCGGCGGGAAGGGCATCAACGTTTCCCACGTCCTTGCCGAGCTCGATCTCGACAACACCGCGCTGGGCTTCGTCGCGGGCTTTACCGGCGAGGCCATCGAAAAGGGGACGAAGCATCCCCGCATCACCACCGACTTCATCCATCTCAGGGAGGGCGTATCGCGCATCAACGTCAAGATCAAATCCGACAAGGAGACCGAGATAAACGGTCAGGGCCCCCATATCGACGATGAGGCGCTCGCCGCGTTCATGGCGAAGACCGACGGTATCAGGGACGGCGACACGCTGATACTCTCGGGCAGCATCCCAAAGACGATGCCCGACGACGTGTACGAAAGGATACTCGAAAGGCTGAAGGACAGGGACGTGCGCATCGTCGTGGACGCCACCAAGAAACTGCTCGTCAATTCCCTGAAGTACCGCCCGTTCCTGATAAAGCCCAACCGTCAGGAGATATCCGAGATATTCGGCGCCGAGGTAAAGGATGAGGAGACGACCCTCTTCTACGCCCACAAACTGCAGGAGATGGGGGCCAGAAACGTGCTCGTGTCCCTTGGCGGCGACGGCGCGATGCTCCTCGACGAGAACGGCTGCGTCCACCGCGAGGGCATCGTAAAGGGCAGGGTGCTCAACACCGTCGGCTCCGGCGACTCGATGGTAGCGGGCTTCGTGGCCGGCTGCATACGCAGGAACGATTACGCCTACGCGCTGCGCCTGGGCTCCGCCTGCGGCAACGCCACGGCGTTCCTTCCCGGTCTCGCCACGAGGGAGAAGATAGACGAGCTCATGACACATTTCGAGAATAAACCGTAAGGAGGAAAATATGCGAATAACGGACCTACTCAAAAAGGAGGGCATCAGGATCGGCGCCGCTCCCGCAAACAAGGCGGAAGCCATTGAGCAGCTGGTCGCTCTTCATGAAGCCTGCGGCAATCTTTACGACACTGCCGCTTACAGGGAGGGCATACTCAAGCGCGAGGCGATGGGCACCACCGCGATCGGCATGGAGATAGCCATCCCCCACGCAAAGAGCGAGGCGGTAAAAGCGCCGGCACTTACTGCAATGACGGTCCCCGCGGGCGTTGACTACGAGTCCCCCGACGGCATGCCCGCGAAACTCCTGTTCATGATCGCCGCCACTCCCGACGGCGACGTGCATATGGAGGTGCTCGCCCGCATGATGCAGCTTCTGATGGACATGGACTTCACCGAGAAGCTGAAGAACGCCGCAACTCCCGAGGAGTTCCTTGCGCTCATCGACGCCAAGGAAGCGGAGAAGTTCCCCGATGAGGTCAAGGCGGCCCCCGCGCCCGAAAAGAAGGGCTACCGCGTGCTCGCCGTGACCGCCTGCCCCACCGGCATCGCGCATACCTACATGGCGGCGGAAGCGCTCGCCAAGGCCGGTGAGAAGATGGGCATCCCCATAAAGGTCGAGACCAACGGCTCCGGCGGCGTCAAGAACCAGCTCACCGCCGAGGAGATCGAAAACTGCGACGGCATAATCATCGCCGCGGACAAGAGCGTCGACACGGCGAGATTCGACGGCAAGCCCGTCTGGTCCACCAAGGTCGCCGACGGCATCCATAAGCCCGAGGAGCTGATCAACAGGATCATGAACGGCGAAGCGCCCGTGTTCAAGGCCGATAAGAAGGCCGACACAGCGGCGGCCGTAGGCAACGAGAGCTTCGGCAGGCGTCTCTACAAGCACCTCATGAACGGCGTATCGCATATGCTTCCCTTCGTCGTTGCGGGCGGCATATTCATCGCGATAGCGTTCCTCATCGACGCGGCAGCCGGCATCAAGGGCGGCAGCGGCTTCGGAACGACAATGCCCGCCGCATCCTGGTTCATGGCAATGGGCAAAGCGGCGTTCGGCTTCATGCTGCCGGTACTCGCGGGCTTTATAGCAATGTCGATAGCCGACAGACCGGGCCTCCTGGTCGGTATGGTCGGCGGTATACTTGCCTCCACCGGCGCGACGTTCGCGGATCCCTTCGCGGCATCCGCCACTCCCTCCGGCTTCCTCGGAGCGCTGCTCGCGGGCTTCCTCGCGGGATGGCTGCTCAAGCTGTTCGAAAAGCTCTGCGACAAGCTCCCCAAGGCGCTCGAGGGCCTAAAGCCCGTGCTCATCTACCCGCTCGCCGGTCTCGGCATAGTTTCGGTGATGATGTGCGCGGTCAACCCCATCATGGGCGTTATCAACAAGGGCCTCTCCGACGGCCTGCTCTGGCTCAACAACCATAACCTCGGCATCGTGCTCGGCTGCATACTCGGCGCGATGATGTCGATCGACATGGGCGGTCCCCTCAACAAGGCCGCGTACGTATTCGGTACGGGCATGCTCGCCGCCGCCACTACTGAAAGCTATCAGGTGATGGCCTCCGTCATGATCGGCGGTATGGTGCCCCCGATCGCGATAGCGCTCTCCACCATATTCTTCAAGAACCGCTGGACTGCGGACGAGCGCAAGAACGGCGTCGTCAATATCGTAATGGGTCTCTCCTTCATCACGGAGGGCGCGATCCCCTACGCGGCGGCGTATCCCCTTAAGGTCATCCCCTCCTGCGCTCTCGGCGCGGCTGTTGCGGGCGGCCTCTCCTGGCTGTTCAGCTGCACGCTGATGGCTCCCCACGGCGGCATATTCGTAGTGCCCACCATCGGCAAGCCCCTCCTGTACCTGCTGGCTCTCGCCATCGGCTCGGTCGTGGGTATGCTGATGCTCGCCATACTCAAGCGTCCCATCAAGGAAGAAAACGCATAAACTGTTTGTAAAGGAGAATCACAAAATGGTCCAGAAACATTTCACGGTCAAAAACGCGCAGGGCTTCCATATGCGCCCCGCCACCAATTTCGCTACCGCCATGGCGGCCCATCCCTGCAGCGTAACGATCAGGTTCAACGGCAAGGAAGTCAACGCCAAGAGCCCCATGCTGATAATGGCCGCCTGCATCAAGGTCGGCAGTGAGATCGACGTGGTCTGCGACGGTGAAGGCGAGAACGAAGCCCTGGCGGCCGCGGCAGCCATGATCGAGAGCGGCTTCGGCGAGTAAGCCGGGAAAAAGCACGGTTCCCGCCCGCGCGGGGACCGTGCGCATTCAGTTTGCAAAGAAGAGGTGAAAGATATGTTAAAGGGCACAGCCGCTTCCGACGGCATCGGCATCGGCAGGATACTCCTGCTCGAGGAGACCACCCTTGAATACACCCCGCACGCGGTCGACGATCCCAACGCCGAGGTGGAAAGGTTCCGCCGCGCCATTGATCAGCTCGTCGCCGATACCGTGCGCGACGCCGCCGCCCTGCGCGAAACGGCGGGGGAGAAGGAGGCCCTTATTATGGAGGGCCATATCTCCCTCATAAACGACCCAGCGCTGAAGGGCGAGACCGAAAACCTCATATTGGGCGGACAGTGCGCCGAGGCCG
This sequence comes from Clostridia bacterium, assembly GCA_017619735.1. Taxonomy (GTDB): domain Bacteria; phylum Bacillota; class Clostridia; order Christensenellales; family CAG-138; genus UBA3857. The sequence goes on along the minus strand of JAFZRT010000034.1, from coordinate 5,679 downwards.
CATACGAGACCATGTGCGACATGTTCATCGGCATTTTCTCCTCAATGGAGGATGAGATGATGCGCCAGCGCGCCGCGGACGTCCGCGACATAAAGGCGGGGCTTTTGCGGATACTGCTCGGCGTGAAGGAGGTCAAGGTCTCCGACGCGCCGAAGGGCACCGTGCTCCTGACGAAGGAGCTCACGCCCTCCGTCACCGCCGGCATCAAGAAGGGCAATATAGTCGGCATAATCACCGAGACCGGCGGCAAGACCTCCCACTCCGCGATCCTCGCGAGGGCGCTGGAGATCCCCGCAGTGCTGAGCGTGGCCAACGCGACAGGCACCTTGAAGAACGGCCAGCCCGTCATTGTCGACGGCAGCGCCGGCATAGTCATTCCCGAACCGTCCTTCGACGTGCTCAACGAATACGCTGAAAAGCGCGATAAGTTCCTGCGCGAAAAGGCGGAGCTCGAAAAGTTCCGCGGTATGAAGACGAAGGGCGCCGACGGAGCCGAGTACGAGCTCGTCTGCAACATAGGCAAGGCCGACGACGCGAACAAGGTCGTCGAATTCGACGGCGAGGGCGTGGGTCTATTCCGCACCGAGTTCCTGTTCATGGACAGGAGCTCCGTTCCCACCGAGGAGGAGCAGTTCGCCGCCTATCAGAAGGCCGCCCTCGTACTGAAGGGCAAGCCCCTCATTATCCGCACGCTCGACATCGGCGGCGACAAGGAGATCCCGTACATGGGCCTCGAGAAAGAGGAGAATCCCTTTATGGGCTTCCGCGCGATCCGCTACTGCCTCAAGAACAGGGAGCTGTTCAGGATCCAGCTGCGTGCGATACTCCGCGCGAGCGCCTTCGGCGACATCAAGATAATGTTCCCGCTCATCACCTGCGTCGAGGAGCTGCGGGAAGGCAAGGCCATGGTCGAGGATATCAAGCGCGAGCTCGCGCTCCTCGGCATACCGTTCAACCGGAACATCGACGTCGGTATAATGGTGGAGACCGCCGCGGCGGCGGCGATCGCCGACGTTCTGGCGAAGGAGGCGGCGTTCTTCTCGATCGGCACCAACGACCTCACGGGCTACACCATGGCATGCGACAGAGGCAACGGCAACGTCGCGTATCTCTACTCCGCGCTCCAACCCGCGGTGCTCCGCATGATCGAGCGCACCATACGCTGCGGCCGGGAGGCGGGCATACCCGTCGGCATGTGCGGCGAGGCGGCAGCAAACGAAAAGCTGATACCGCTGCTCATTTCCTTTGGCCTTACGGAGTTCAGCGTATCCGCGCCGAGCGTGCTGCGCGTGCGCAAATGCATTTCCAAGTGGACGAAGGCCGAGGCCGACCGCGTGGCGGCAAAGGCCATGAGCCTTTCGACCGAGGCGGAGGTCGCTTCCTACCTCGCGACCGTCGTCTGACGAATAAAACAAAAGCGGGAGCCCGACGGGGCTCCCGCTTTTCTGTTTGCCGGATCGGTCCCCGTTCACCTTTTCAGGTACTCGGAGGATACGGGGAACTCAAAATACGTGTTGGGATAGGGCTCGTCCTCAAGCGTGAAATGCCACCACTCGCAGTCGAGCGGCCGGAAGCCGTTCCGCACCATGGCCTTCTGCAGTATCATGCGGTTTTCATACTGCTCTTCGGTGACGCGGGTGCAGTCCGGATGCGAGATCTCGCCGAAATAATCGAATGGGCTGCCCATGTCGAGCTCCCTGCCGGTCTGCATGTCGAGGAGCGTCAGATCCACCGTGCTGCCTCGGGAATGGCTCGACAGCTTAGCGATATAGCCCTTGGAAAAGAGATCCTGCTTATCGAGCTCCGGATAGAAATAGGGCTTCATGCGGATATCCTGATCCTCGATCCCCCACAGCACGAAATGCTTTACTGCGCAGACCGGGCGGTATGCGTCGAACACCTTGAGACGCAGCCCGCGCACCATCATCTCGTTGCTGACGGACTTCAGCGCCCTTGCCGCCTCCTTGGTAAGGAGCGCGCACGGCTCCTCATAGCCGTCGATGCGTTCTCCGATGAAGTTGTAGGTGGAATAATAACGTATCTCCTGCACTATGTGCGGGATATGATCCGCCAGCAGTACGAACCCCGATGGATCCATTACGGACTTGGTATAGATCAAACTCATTTCAGCCTCCGAGTATGAAGTCCCGCGGCCGCGATAACGCCCGGGCTCCGGTCATCATTCGACGGTCAGCATTTCGTTCAGGCCGGATATCTCGAAAATGCCGCGTATCGCCTCGTTCGCGCGGACGATCCTCATGCCCCCGCGCTTCGACATTTCCTTCTCCGCCTTTATCAGCACGCGAAGGCCGGCGGAGGAGATGTAATCGAGCTTGTCAAAGTCGAGCGTCAGCTCCTCAACGCCTTCGAGAGAGAGGAATATCGCCTTTTCAAGCTGCGGAGCGGTGTTGGTATCGAGCTTCCCCTCAAGCGCAATGGCGAGACGGGAGCCGTCTGTGATGCTGCGGATATCCATATCGAAACTCCTTATTATTATCATATGTATTGTAGCAAACGGAACGGCGCTTTGCAATAACGGGAAAAGAAAAACCCGAGCCCGCCGCGCTTGTAATCGCCGCGGAAATAAAGTATAATTCGGGATGTGAAATCACCCGGCGTACGGAAAGGCGTTAAAACGAGAGCCAAAAGGATCTGCTGTATTATCATGGCGGTCGTTTTCTGCGCGGGCGTCCTTGCGGGATGCCGCAAAAAAGCCGACCACCGGCGCGATAGGGGCGGTCTCACCGAAGAGCAGACGGCGAGGATAGAAGAGTACATAACGAAATGACCGCTGGCCTGAACGAAAAGGCAGCCGGTAATGTGTGCGGCATGTGCACGCGCCGGCAGATCGGTCAGAGGAGCTCAGCCGCGGCGAAGCGCGGCTCATTAAACAGGATCATAATTGAAAAAGGAGTGATATCATGAAGTTTTCCGAAATGCCCTACACAAGGCCGGATCCCGACGAGCTCAAAGCGGCTCTCAAGGGCTACACCGACAGACTGAAAGCCGCCGCGAGCTATGAAGAGGCGCGCGCGGTGTTCCTCGAGAAGGAGGAGGCCGAAAAGGTCGTCTACACCCTCGGCACGCTTGCGCAGGTGCGTCATACGATCGACACGCGCGACAAGTTCTACGATGACGAAAACGAGTTCTGGGACAACATCGGCCCCGAGCTTGCGGAGTACGAGCACGCGTGGATAGAAGCCATGCTGGAGTCCCCCTTCCGCGGGGAGTTCTCCGAGGAATACGGCGATCTGCTGTTCGTCAACGCCGAGATCGAGCAGAAGGCGTTCTCGCCCGAGATAATACCCGAGATGCAGAAGGAGAACGAGCTCACCACCGAGTATTCCAAGCTCATTGCCTCGGCGCAGATACCGTTCGACGGCGGCGTTTATACGCTTTCGCAGCTCACGCCGTTCAAGACCGACGCGGACGATGAAAAGCGCCTTGCCGCATGGAAGGCGGAGGGCGGATGGTACAAGGAGCATCAGGAACGCCTCGACGGCATCTACGACGAGCTCACGCATCTGCGCGACGCCATGGGCAAAAAGCTCGGTTACGGCGGCTTTACGAAGCTCGGCTATTACCGCATGGGCCGCAACTGCTACACGAAGGACGACGTCGAAAAGTTCCGCGCCGCGGTGCGCAAATACCTTGTGCCCGTCGTCGATTCCATCATGCGCGACAGGGCGAAGCGCCTCGGCAAGGAATACCCTCTCTCCTTTGCGGACGCGGCTCTGGAGTTCCGCTCCGGCAATCCCCGCCCCGCGGGCAGCGCCGACGATATCCTCGAGCAGGGAAGGAAGTTCTACGACATGCTCTCCCCGGAGACGAGCGAGTTCTTCCGCACAATGCTCAACGACGAGCTGCTCGACGTGCTCTCCACCGAGGGCAAGGCGGGCGGCGGCTACTGCACCGGCATACCGCAGTATGAGGTGCCGTTCATATTCGCCAACTTCAACGGCACGCAGGGCGACGTGGAGGTCGTCACGCACGAGGCCGGACACGCGTTCTCCTATTGGATGAACCGCAGGCGCATCCCGACCGAATACGCATGGCCCTCCATGGAGGCGTGCGAGGTGCACTCCATGAGCATGGAGTTCTTCGGATGGATGAACGCGGAGGGCTTCTTCGGCGGCGACGCGCGGAAGTTCATGTACAGCCACCTCGCCGGAGCCCTCTCCTTCATTCCCTACGGCACGATGGTCGACCACTTCCAGCACACGGTCTATGAGAAGCCGGAAATGACCCCCGCAGAGCGCCACGCGGAGTGGAAGCGCCTGCTCGGGATCTATATGCCCTGGATGAAGCTGGACGGCGATATTCCCTTCTATTCGGAGGGCGAGGGCTGGCAGCGTCAGAGCCATATCTACCAGTCGCCGTTCTACTATATCGACTACTGCCTTGCGCAGACGGTCGCGCTGGAGTTCTGGGCGATGATCCAGAAGGACCGCGAGGACGCGTGGAAGCACTACATGGCCTACACCGTGCAGGGCGGCAGCCGCACATTCACCGACCTTCTGAAGAGCGCCGGCCTCACCACCCCGTTCGACGAGGAATGCCTGAAGGGCGTTTGCGAGGCCGCGACCAAGTGGCTCGGGGATTTCGACCTCACCGGCATTGAATAAACACGACGAAAAGCGGTAGGCCGAGGGTGCATTCAATTAAGGAGATGCAGGTTTTCGGCCTGTAAAACCAACAGAAACAAAAACAGATCCGCGGACGAGACTATCCTCGGATCTGTTTTCATTATGTCGGACGAAAACCGCTGTTATTTCATATAGTCAGGTGCTGCTGTATGCTGATCCTTCGTTTCGGCGGCGCCCTCCGCGTCGGGACTGTGTTCCCGCACGTGTCTCTTGATGGCGTCGAAAGTCGTATCGCTGATGTAATGCTCGATCCGGCAGGCGTCCTCTATGGCGGTCTTCTCGTCGACGCCGAGATCCATCAGCAGCCGGCTCAGCAGGGTGTGCCTTTCGTAGATGCTCTTCGCCTTACGGGCGCCGTCCTCCGTCAGCGTGATATGGCCCGCGCTGTCGATAATGATCATGCCCTCCTTTTTGAGAAGGCCTACGGCGCGGCTGACGGAGGGCTTGGAATAACCCATGTATTCCCCGACGTCGATGCTGCGGACGTTCGAGGACTTTTCCGATAGTATAAGGATCGTTTCGAGGTACATCTCCCCGGATTCGCGAACGGACATAACTATAACTCCTGTCTGTTGTTTGCTTCGGTCCCATTTTAACGCAGATCCTGTTTTTTTACAATACAAAATTGAAAAAACGGCCGCAGCGCACAATATATCAAAAAAACGCTTGACAAGTTAGCCGCCGCTAATTAAAATATAGAGCGGTTAGAGGATGCTAACTGTGGCTTTGGCCTGCGGAAAGCGTCATCGGCCTTATTATTTGGACATTCGGTTAGCGTAAGCTTACCGTAAAGGAGGGAGATAATGATGCCTCTTAACTACGCAGAACCGGGTCAGCCCCAGATCATTAAAAGGATAGGCGGCAGCCCCGAGATCAAAAAGCATCTTGAGGACCTCGGCTTTACCGTCGGCGGCGAGGTCAGCGTCGTAAGCACGCTCGCCGGTAACGTCATTGTCAAGGTCAAGGAGAGCCGTATCGCCGTGAGCGACGAGCTCGCAAGAAAGATAATGGTTTAATACGATCAATTAAGGAG